>NZ_VRUU01000042.1 GCF_008039875.1 Methylobacterium sp. WL119
GGGCTTCGGGGCGCCGGGCGCCACCGGGCGGACGGGGGCGGTGGTGCCGCGCACGCCGACCTCGATGCGGCCGACCTCCTCGACCTCGGCCTTAAAGGTGTTCAGCACCCGGTCGAGGTAGTGCGACTCGATCCAGCTCTTCAGGAACCGGGTCGGCACGGTGAGGCGGGCGGTGCCGCCGACGACGCAATCCAGCTCCAGGCGGGCGAACCAGCTCGCGAACACGTCCTCGCCGAGCTCGGCCCGCAGGCGGCGCTTCACCCGTCCCCAGGCTGCGGCGGCCTCCGTGGACCCGTTTCCTCCGCCGCTTCCGCCGCCGCCCGACACGCTCTCGTCGACATGCATCACTGACACTCTCCTCGCACCGAGGACGGGAGACCCGCCGACGGGGCGTACGCACGCACACTGGAACACCCCGTGAACACGGGCGGGGCGCAAAAATCGGAGGGAGTCAACCCGTCCGACGACGCTACTGGTCGATTTGAAGAGCCTATCAACAATTGCCTACGGTAGTTTTAACAGTGGGACTTGCGGGGAAAGCCTTGACCGCCACTTCGGCGAGTCGAGCGGAGTCGAAGCGACGCACGATACGGCTTTGATTCGACGCATGATTCGGCTTGGTGGCGGAGATGCTGTGGGTTTGCTGGGGCGTGGTGAGGTTTTGTTAAGCTACACCCGCCCCGAAGACTCCGCAACGAAATGGATTTTTGAAAATGGGTTAACGCTTCGTCACGCGCCAAGCGCGGACAAGGCGCGAACATCGACCGCGCCCTCAGGCGCTCCCGGAGCGCGTCTCGACGGCGGTGTCGCGGGCAACGATCGGTCCGCATCGCCCAGGCTGGCGCCCGGATCTCCGCGTTGCTCGACCCCGCGACGGCGACTGAACGACGGCGTCGTGCCGGCGCGGCGCCGGTGCCCTCTCCCGTTCGGCAGGGGGACAGGGTCAAGGGGGCAGGGTGAGGGGACAGGGTGAGGGGACAGGTCCTTCCGGGCAGGTCTCACCCCGACCCCGACCCTCTCCCGGACGGGGGAGGGGGCCGTGCGGGCCTTCGAAGGCTCACCGGCTGCCATCATGCGCAAGATGCAGCAGCCCGCCTCAGGGGAGGGCGATCGCGGAGGGTACGCGCCTCGCGTCGAGCGCGCTCGCCGTCCCGAAGAATGAGGACATGGCCGCGATGGCTCGGGCACACGAAAAAGCCCGGCGCGAAGGCCGGGCTTTTTCGTATCGGGACCTGATGGCGCGTGGGCGGTGCCGACGGCGGCCGCGCTCAGGCGGCGGCGGCCAGGGCCTTCACGCGGGCGGCGAGGCGCGAAACCTTGCGAGAGGCATTGTTCTTATGAACGATGCCGCTCTGGGCGGCCCGCATGATCTCCGGCTCGGCGGCGCGGAGCGCGCTGAGGGCGTCGGACTGCACCCCCGCGGCGATGGCCTCCTCGACCTTGCGGACGAAGGTACGCATCCGGGAGCGGCGCGAGCGGTTGATCGCCGTGCGCTTGGCGATCTTGCGGGTCATTTTCTTGGCCGACACGGTGTTGGCCATGGGCATCCTCGTATCAAAGGGCGGGGACCTTCGAGCTCGGGGAGCCTCGGATCGGTCTGCGCTGGGTGTGGCGAATGGCGAAGCCGACGACGCGTGCAACCGCACGGGCCCTCGGCAGAGCCGGCTCTATAGCCACGGGACGCCGCGTCGTCAACGCGGATCGGCGCATCCGGCTTGATCGCGCCGGGCCGGCCCGGGATGATACCGGTCGATCCGGGGAGGGACCAGCGTGGTGCACAGGGTGAGCGAGGCGGATGCGGCTCGCATCGCGGCGTTCCGTCCGGCCTCCGGCATGGAGACGCCGCGCTTTGCCGGCGTGGCGAGCTTCATGCGGCTGCCCTGCCGCGATCCGCGAGGCGCCGAGGGCGTCGAGATTGGCCTCGTCGGCATCCCGTTCGACGGGGCGACCACGAACCGGCCGGGCACCCGCCTCGGCCCGCGCGGCGTGCGCGAGGCCTCGACCGGCACGCGGGCGATCAACCATGCCAGCGGGCTCGCGCCCTACGCGCTGGCGGCCTGCGCCGACCTCGGCGACGTGCCGGTGAACCCGATCGACGCCGGCGAGACCTGCCGGCGGATCGAGGCGTTCATGGGCGGACTCAGAGCGGCCGGCATCGTGCCGCTCGGCGTCGGCGGCGACCACCTGATCAGCTATCCGATCCTCCGGGCGCTCGGGCGCGACCGGCCGCTCGGCCTCGTGCACATCGACGCCCACAGCGACACCGACGACGCGCAGTACGGCGGCACCCGGCTCACCCACGGAACCCCGTTCCGCCGCGCGGTGGAGGACGGCGTGCTCGATCCGCGGCGCTGCGTGCAGATCGGCATCCGCGGCAGCATGGATGCGGCGGACGAGCGCGACTGGGCCTGCGCCCGGGGCATCCGCGTCATCACCATGGAGGAGGCCGCCGGCCGCGGCATGCCGGAGGTCGCGGCCGAGGCCCGCGCCATCGCCGGCCGCGGCCCGACCTATCTCAGCTTCGACATTGACAGCCTCGACCCGGCCTATGCGCCCGGCACCGGCACGCCGGAGATCGGCGGGCTGACCACCCGCGAGGCACTGGCCCTGCTGCGCAGCCTGCGCGGCCTCGATCTCGTCGGCGCCGACCTCGTGGAGGTGGCGCCGCCCCTCGACCCGTCGGGGCTCACCGCGCTCACCGGCGGCCAGCTCGCCTTCGAGATCCTGTGCCTGCTCGCCGACGCGGTCGCCGCACGCCGGGCGGCGCGGGCGGACGCCGATCAGGCGAGCGAGAGCCGGTAGGTCGTCGCCGACGCGAAAGGCTCGCCGGGCCGCAGCACCGCCGGCGGGAAGCCGGGGTGGTTCGGGGCGTCGGGGAAGGCCTGCGTCTCGAAGCAGACCGCGTCGCCCGAGCGGTAGATCCGGCCGCTCGGGCCGATCAGCGTCCCGTCGAGGTTGTTGCCGGTGTAGAGCTGCAGGCCCGGCAGCGTCGTCGCCACGTCGAGGCGGCGCCCGCTCCCCGGCTCGATGCAGGTCGCCGCCGGCCGCAGCCGTCCGTCCGCATCGCGAAGGACGAAGCAGTGGTCGTAGCCCTTGGCGAACGCGAGCTGCGGATTGCCGTCGCGGATGCGCCGGCCGAGCGCCATGCCGGTGCGGAAGTCGAACGCCGTGCCGGCCACCGGCCGCAGCGTGCCGGTGGGCACCTGCGTCGCGTCGGTCTCCAGCACCGCGTCGGCCGGGATCGTGACGACGTGACCCATGACGTCGCCGGCGCCTTCGCCCGCCAGGTTGAAGTAGCCGTGGTTCGTCAGGTTGAGCACGGTCGGGCGATCGGTATGCGCGCGGTAGTCGATCCGCAGCGTCCCGTCCTCGGGCAGGCCGTAGGTCACCGCGACGTCGAGGTTGCCCGGAAATCCCTCCTCGCCGTCGGGCGAGCGGCGCGCGAGCGTCAGGTGCGCGTCATCGACCGACTCGACGCGCCACATCCGCCGGTCGAAGCCGCGCGGCCCGCCATGCATCGCGTTCGGCGGCTCGTTGATCGGCAGGGCGTAGGCGTGGCCGTCGACCGTGAAGCGCCCCTTGGCGATGCGGTTGGCGAAGCGCCCGATCAGGCCGCCGAAATGCGGGCTTTTGGTCTCGTAGCCCGCCACCGTATCGAGGCCGAGCACGACGCTGCCGACGCGCCCCCCGCGATCCGGCGTCTCGATCGCGGTGACGATCCCGCCGTAATCGAGCACCTGCACGCGCAGCGGCCCGCGCACCAGGGTGAAGCGCGTCACCGTCTCCCCGTCCGCCGTCCGTCCGAAGGTCTCGCCCGTCATCGCCCGTTCCCGTCCCGTGACGCGGGGATTACGCGCGAGACCCGATTCGGCTCACGACACCGGCGCCGGTGCCGGGTCGTCCGAAAGCTGCATCCGGTGCAGGCGGGCATAGGCGCCGCCCTGGGCGATCAGGGCTTCGTGCCGCCCGGTCTCGACGACGCGGCCGGCCTCCATCACCACGATCAGGTCGGCCTCGCGCACGGTCGAGAGCCGGTGGGCGATGACCAGGGTGGTGCGGCCCTTCATCAGCCGGGTCAGCGCGTCCTGCACCAGGCGCTCGGATTCCGAGTCGAGGGCCGAGGTCGCCTCGTCGAGGAGCAGGATCGGCGCGTCCTTGAGGAAGGCGCGGGCGAGCGAGATGCGCTGGCGCTCGCCGCCCGAGAGCCGCCCGCCGGCGGGCCCGACGCGGAAGTCGTAGCCCTCGGGCAGCCGCGCGACGAAGCCGTGGGCGGCGGCGGCCTCCGCGGCGGCGACGATTTCGGGCATCGTGGCGCCGGGCCGGCCGAAGCCGATATTGGCGGCGATGGTGTCGTCGAACAGCACCACCTCCTGCGACACCACCGCGACGGCCGCGCGCAGCGACGCCAGCGTCACCCCGCGCACGTCCTGCCCGTCGATGGCCACCGTTCCGGCGGTGGCGTCGTAGAGGCGGGGCACGAGGTTCAGCAGCGAGGACTTGCCCGAGCCCGAGCGGCCGACCAGCGCCGTGGTCGAGCCGGCCGGCACGACGAGGTCGATGCCCTCCAGCGCCGGCGCGTCCGGCCGGTAGCGGAAGTGCAGGTTCCGGTAGGCGATCTCGCCCGGTCCCCGCCTCAGCGCGACGGCGGCGGGCGCCTCCCGGATCGTCGGCGCCTCGTCCATCAGCGCGAAGTAGCGGGTCAGCGCGGCGGCCGCCTCCTGCAGGATCGCGTTGAGGGTGCCGAGCGCGCGGGCCGGCTGGGCGGCGAGCAGGAGCGCGGCGACGTAGCCGGTGAAGTCGCCCACCGTGCGCTCGCCCGCCATCACCCGCTGGCCGACCAGCATCAGCACCGCCGCCACGGCGAACCCGCCGCCGACCTCGAGCAGCGGGTCGAGGCGCCCGCGGGCGTTGGCGGCCTTCATCTTCAGGCGCCGGACCGAGTCGAGCGCGTCGGCCGCGCGGCCCTTGAGGTAGCCCTCCATCGCGTAGGTTTTTGCGATGCGCACCCCCTGGAGGCTCTCGGAAATCAGGCTGGCGGTGGCACCCATCTGCTCCTGGGTGGTGGTGGAGACGCGCCTGAGCTTCTTGCCGATCCGCCCGATCGGCCCGGCGACGAAGGGCACGGTGACCGCGGCCACCAGCGTCAGCACCGGATCCATCCAGATCAGCGCCGCGACGAGGCCGACGAGCATGGCGACGTCGCGCAGCAGCACGGTCGAGATCCGGGTCAGCGCCTCCTTGATGAAGGCGAAGTCGGTGGTGAAGCGCTGTGTGAAGGCGGCCGGGCTCTCGCGCCCGAGCTGCGCCAGGTCGGCGTCGATCAGGTGCCCGTAGAGCGCGGCCTGCATGTCGGCCTCGACCCGGGTCACGACACGGTTGGTCAGCACCGTCTGGCCGAACAGCGCGAAACCGCGCACCGAGGTGACGACGATGACGATCAGCGGGCCGTAGGCCAGCGCGCCGGCATCCTTGCGGTCGAAGGCGTCGAAAGCGCCCTTGATCAGCGCCGGGTACAGGCCGGTCGAGGCGCCGACCAGGGCGATGAGCACCAGCACCACGGCCAGCGTGCCCCGGTGCGGCGACAGCCACTCGCGCCAGAGCCGGCGGAGCAGGGGGATCGTGTCGCCCTTCAGGCGCGCCATCGCGGGTTCCGAGATCGTCCGGGCGAAGGGCGCCGGCCCACCGTCGCCCGAGGCGGCGGTGGCGCGGGTGTGCCGCCCCGGCCGCCGCGGATCAAGCGCCGCCTGCGTCAGCGCCCGTCGCGGGGGCCTTGCTCGTCCTCGCCACGGCCGCCGTGGCGGTGCCGATGCCCGCCCATCGGCCCGGCCAGGATCATCGCCCGGCGCTTCTGGTCGGGGTCGAGGGTGGCGTAGAGCGGCCCCGAGGCGTCGGCGAGCTTGCCCAAAGCCGCGCCGCGGGCGGTGGCGGCATCCGCCATGGCGCGCAACGCCGCCGGCGCGTCCTCGTCCATGCGCTTGCGATCGCGCATCGCGGCCATGCGCTCGCGGCGCTGGCGGGCGAGGTCGCGCATCGCCGTCTCGACCGGCGGCCACAGCTTCTCCTGGTCGGCGTTGAGGCGCAGGCCCGCATGGAGCGCCGCGATGCGGGCGTCGGCGAAGGCCGCGCGATCCTCGGGGGAGAGCCGGCTCCAATGGCCGCCCCAGCGGCGGGGCGGGCCGTCCTCGCCGTCGCGCGCCGCGACCGCGCCGGCCAGGGCAAGGCCGGCGAGGCCGGCGACGAGGGCACCCTTGATCACACGTCCGACCATCTCGGTCTCCCTTCCTTCCGCGGCGAGCCCGGATCGGGTGCCGCCGGATCCGCAGCGCGGCCGAGCCGACCGGTTGGCCCGCTGCCGCACCGATCACACCGCATCCGTGTTTCGGCGGTATGTCGCCGCGCGCGGCTTGGCGATGTAACACTATTACACTATCAGCACGCCGGACGGCTGCGAGGAGTGCTCGACGATGGCGACCCGGACCACGACGCGACTCGGCCTCCTCCGAGCGACGGCCCTGGCGCTGTGCCTGCACGCCGCATCGCTTCCGGCCTTCGCGGCGGACCGCGTGCGGGCGGTGGCGACCTTCTCGATCCTCGGCGACCTCGTGCGGCAGGTCGGCGGCGACGCCGTCGCGGTGACCACCCTCGTCGGGCCCGATGCGGATGCCCACGGCTACAGCCCGGCGCCCGGCGATTCGCGGACGCTGGCCGCCGCCGACATCGTGTTCGTCAACGGCCTGGGCTTCGAGGGCTGGCTCGACCGGCTGATCCGCGCCTCCGGCTCGAATGCGCCCGTCGTCGTCGCCTCGGCCGGGGTCGCGACGATTCCCGGCCGGCACGACCATCACCAGGGCGGCGCGGGCGGCCACGACCCGGCGTCGAGCCCCGACCCGCATGCCTGGCAGAGCATCCCGAACGCCAAGGTCTACGTCGCCAACATCCGCGATGGCCTCGCGAGGGTCGATCCAGGCCATGCCGCCGACTACGCCCGCAACGCCGAGGCGTATCTGGCCCGGCTCGACGCGGTCGACGCCGAGATCCGCGCGACGCTCGCCAGGATTCCCCCCGAGCACCGCAAGGTCATCACCACGCACGACGCCTTCGGCTACTTCAGCGCCGCCTACGGCCTGACCTTCCTGGCGCCGCAGGGGGTCTCGACCGACAGCGAGGCGAGCCCGCAGGACGTCGCCCGGATCATCCGGCAGGTCCGCCAGGACAAGGTGCCGGCGGTGTTCATCGAGACCATCGCCGACCCGCGCCTGATGCAGCAGGTCTCGCGCGAGAGCGGCGCGCGGATCGGCGACAAGGTCTATTCCGACGCGCTGTCCGGGGCGGCCGGCCCGGCATCGACCTATCTCGACATGATGCGGAGCAACCTGCGCGCGTTCGGCGCGGCGCTGGGGCCGTCGTGACGCTCAGAGCAGGCCGAGCTGACCGCCGCCGTCACCGGAGTTGCGGCGCTTCGGGCCGCGCCCGACCAGCACGCCGGCGCCCGACACCATCGCCTTGAAGGCGGCGACGTCGGCATAGGCCTGGACCTGGGTCCGGAACCGGACGGGCGAGCACACCACCGGTCCGTTGCGGTCGTCGACCAGCGTCCACAGCCAAAGGCCGCTCGGATCCTCGGTGATATCGAACCGCATCGACGCTGCCCCCCGGCAGGTGCTGGATGCTTCTTCGATACATCGGAAAAAAGCTCGGCGGGTAAACGGCTTAGGGCGTTCAAGGCTTTGCCGGCAACGAACCGTCGAATCGGCCCGATCGTCCCCGCTTTCATCGGTTTCCACAGGAACGGCGGCCGGCGCCAAGCCGCGTCGTCCCGCGACCCGTCTCGTCGTGCAGTCTAGTCGTGCGCTCGCCGCGTCAGCCAAAACGCCCAGAGGCCGAGCATCAATCCGCAAATCGGAAAGGCGAACATCAACAGAACGTGCGGATCGCTCATCGGAGGGTCCTGAGAATTCTGCGTCCGAGCCAATGTAGGGCCGCACTCGTCATCGCGCAAAGAAGAAGGTTGGCGCCCAGGAGCGCAGCTCCGAAGTCGATGCCGGCGAGCCGCCCGGAGAAGACAGGGGCAAGGCCGCCCACGGCCAGGATCGCGATGGCGACGCCGTTCACGTAGGTCGCGGTGAGCTTGGCGCTCTCGTTGGCGACGAGCTTGGCACGATCGCCCGCGTCTTGCGGAGCCTTGGATTCAGAGACCATCAGGCAGCATGCCGGGCGACCCGGCACGGGGAAACGGTCGGCCGACGCCGCGGCACCCGTCACCTCCAGCAATGACAGATCGTAAACCGATGGTTAAGACGCCCGCTCTAGCTTGATCGTGAGAGTGACCGGCGCCGATCTCCGCGCACCGGCCTTCAGGGGAACCGCGTGCGTTGGGGGGCTGATCGCTGGCGCTTGTATCGGCTGGTCGGACGCGAGGTCGCCCGGACCGCACGCGCCGCCTCGGCCCGCTTCACCGCGCCGCCGGACATCCTCGCCCGCGTCCGCGTCACCGGCCTCGTGATCGCGCCGCACGACCTGCGCACCTCCGACGCCACCTTCGCCGACGACATCTATGCCGGGCTCTTCGTCTTCGCCGGGCGCTCGCTCGCGGTGAGCGGCAGCTCGCCGTTCGACTACACGCCGCCCTCGCCGGAATGGGCCGACGTGCTCTACGGCTTCGGCTGGCTCAGGCACCTGCGCGCCGCCGACACCGCGCTCGCCCGCGCCAACGCCCGCGCCTTCGTGGCCGATTTCGTGGCCGGGCGCGGCGACCCGACGCTGGCGCGCCAGACGCCGGTGGCCGCCCGCCGTCTGATCTCGTTCCTGAGCCAGTCGCCGCTGGTGCTGGAAGGGGCCGACCACAACTTCTACCAGACCTTCCTCAGGGCGCTGGCCCGCGGGGCGCAGCAGCTCGAGCGCGACCTGCGGCGCGGGGTGCCGCCGCAATGGCGGCTGAACGCGGCCGTCGCGCTCTGCTTCGCCGGGCTGTGCTGCGAGGGCATCCAGCCGATCCTGCGGCGCGCCACCCGCGTGCTGTCGCGCGAGCTCGACCGCCAGATCATGCCGGACGGCGGCCACCGCTCGCGCGATCCGCGCTTCGCGATGGAGCTGCTCCTCGACCTGCTGCCCCTGCGCCAGAGCTATCTCAGCCGCAGCGTCGAGCCGCCCGAGGCCCTGCTGCGCGCCATCGACCGGATGCTGCCGCTGCTGCGCCTGCTGCGCCACGCCGACGCCTCGCTGAGCCATTTCAACGGCATGGGCGCGACGGCCGCCGACCACCTCGCGACGCTGCTGATCTACGACGGCGCCCTGGCGCAGCCGATGATGCACGCGCCGAATTCCGGCTACGAGCGGCTGGAAGGCGGCCGCATCGTCGTCATCGCCGATGTCGGCGCCCCGCCGCCGCTGCCGTACTCGCTTAATGCCGGGGCCGGCTGCCTGTCGTTCGAGATGTCGAGCGGGCCGCAGCGGATCGTGATCAATTGCGGCCTGCCCGCAAGCGGCCCGGAGCTGCGCCGGCTCGCCCGCACCACGGCCGCCCACTCCACCGCTTGCGTCGCCGACGCATCGTCCTGCCGCTTCCTCGGGTCCGGCGGGTGGTGGGGCGAGCGCGTCGCGGCGCGGTGGCTCGAACGCCGCGTCGGCCCCGTGGTTTTGCGCGGGCCGGCGGCGGTGAAGGCCGAGCGCAGCGACGAGGGCGCCTCCACCGTGCTCGCCGCCCGGCACGACGGCTACGCCCGCGACCACGGCATCGTCCACGAGCGACGCTGGCAGCTCGCCGGCGCCGAGGGGCGGCTCGACGGGCAGGACGCGTTCCTGCGCTCGTCCGCTACGAAGGGCCGGCCGCGGACGCAGGACGTGGCGATCCGCTTCCACCTGCACCCGGCGATCGCGGTGCGTCTTCAGGAGGACGGGCTCGAGCTGTCCTCGCCGCTCGGCGAGGTCTGGACCTTCCACGCCACCGGCGCCGAGATCCGGCTGGAGGAGAGCGTCTACTTCGCCGGCCTCACCGGCGCGCGCCGCACCGACCAGATCGTGCTGCACGTGGCCGTCCACGACGACGTGCGCGTCGACTGGACGTTCCAGCGCCTCGCCTCGGCCCCCGGACGCACGCCGAGCGCGGCGGCCTGACCGGCCTTCTGGCCCGGCGGCGGCCATTCGTGCTACCGCGCCCGGAACACCCTCGAAACGACAAGACCCACGATGTCGCATGATCAGGTGCGGGTTGCCCGCGCGCTCCTTTCCGTCTCCGACAAGGCGGGGCTCGTCGACTTCGCCCGCGCCCTGAGCGCGCGCGGCATCGCCCTGGTCTCCACCGGCGGAACCCACAAGGCGCTGACCGAGGCCGGAATGCCGGTCACCGAGGTCGCCGAGCTCACCGGCTTCCCCGAGATGATGGACGGCCGGGTGAAGACGCTTCATCCGGCGGTGCATGGCGGGTTGCTCGCCATCCGCGACAACCCCGAGCACCAGGCCGCGCTCGCCGCCCACGGCATCGGCGCGATCGACCTGCTGGTGGTCAACCTCTACCCGTTCGAGGCGACGATCGCGGCCGGACGCGACTACGACGACTGCGTCGAGAACATCGACATCGGCGGGCCGGCGATGATCCGCGCGGCGGCCAAGAACCATGCCGACGTCGCGGTGGTGACGGACGTCTCCGACTACGGCGCGGTTCTGGAGGCGCTGGCGCAGGGCGGCGGCACGCTCACCCGGCCCTTCTGCCGGCAGCTCGCCCAGAAGGCCTATGCCCGCACCGCGGCCTACGATGCGGCGATCGCCAACTGGATGTCCGCCCACGTGGAGGCCGCCGGCACGGCACCGTTCCGCAGCTTCGGCGGCCAGCTCGCGCAGGGCCTGCGCTACGGCGAGAACCCGCACCAGGCGGCCGCCTTCTACCGCGCGCCGGGGATCGCGCGGGCCGGGATCGCCACTGCACGGCAGGTGCAGGGCAAGGACCTGTCCTACAACAACCTCAACGACACCGACGCGGCCTACGAGTGCGTCGCCGAGTTCGATCCGGCCCGCGCGGCGGCGGTGGCGATCATCAAGCACGCCAATCCCTGCGGCGTCGCCGAGGGCGCGAGCCTGACCAAGGCCTATGCCCGTGCGCTCGCCTGCGACCCGACCTCGGCCTTCGGCGGCATCGTCGCCCTCAACAGGCCCCTCGACGCGGATGCCGCCCGCGAGATCGTCAAGATCTTCACCGAGGTCATCATCGCTCCCGAGGCGTCGGAGGAGGCGATCGCGATCGTCGCCGCCAAGAAGAACCTGCGCCTGCTGCTCGCCGGCGGCCTGCCCGACCCGCGGGCCGCGGGCGAGACCGTGCGCACGCTCGCCGGAGGCCTGCTGGTGCAGGGCCGCGACGCCATGGTCGTCGACGACATGGCGCTGAATGTGGTCACGCGGCGGGCGCCGACGGAAGCCGAGCTCGCCGACCTGCGCTTCGCCTACCGGGTCGCCAAGCACGTGAAGTCGAACGCCATCGTCTACGCCAAGGCCGGGGCCACCGTCGGCATCGGCGCCGGGCAGATGTCGCGGGTCGATTCTTCACGGATCGCCGCCTGGAAGGCCGCCGAGGGTGCCCAGCGCCTCGGCCTCCCGGACAGCCTCGCGGTCGGCGCGGTGGTGGCCTCCGACGCGTTCTTCCCCTTCGCCGACGGTCTGATGGCGGCGGCCGAGGCCGGCGCCACCGCCGTGATCCAGCCCGGCGGCTCGATGCGGGACGACGACGTGATCCGCGCCGCCGACGCGGCCGGGCTGGCGATGGTGTTCACGGGGGTGCGCCACTTCCGGCACTGAGCGGCGTCGCAGCCCCCCCGAAAAAGAGAAGGCCCCGCCGACCGGCGGGGCCTTCTCGTTGTCGTGCCGATCCGTGCGTGGTGACGATCTCGTCGCTCAGCGGCGCGGGGCCGGGGCGTCCGCGTCGGCGTCGGCGTAGATGTCGCGGTCCTTGGTCTCGGGCACCAGGAACAGGCCGATGATCACCGTCGCGACGGCGATGACGATCGGATACCAGAGGCCGTAATAGATATCGCCGGTCTGGGCGACCATCGCGAAGGCGGTGGCCGGGAGCAGGCCGCCGAACCAGCCGTTGCCGATGTGGTAGGGCAGGGACATCGAGGTGTAGCGGATCCGGGTCGGGAACAGCTCGACCAGCATCGCCGCGATCGGCCCGTAGACCATCGTCACGAACAGGACGAGGACGAACAGCAGCCCGATCACGCTCGCCACCTGCGGCCGGAAGATGTCGAACGGATTCGACATCTTCACGATGCCGGCGTCGTTCGCCTTCGGGTAGCCCGCCGCCTGCAGGGCCGCGGTGGCGGCCTTGTTGAAGTCCGCGGCCGGGCTGCCGGCGGGGAACGGCACGGCGGTGTCGTTGACCTTGACCACGGTCGGCTGGCCGGCGGGGCCGGCTTCGGTGGCGTACTTCACCGACGACTTCGAGAGGAAGTCGCGGGCGAGGTCGCACGGCGCCGAGAACACGCGGGTGCCCACCGGGTTGAACAGGTTCCCACACTCCTTTGGGTCGGCCACCACCGTGACCTTCACCTGGTCAATCGCCCGCTCGAGCGCCGGGTTCGCCACCGAGGTGAGCCCGTGGAACAGCGGAAAGAAGCTCGCGGCGGCGATCGCGCAGCCGGCCAGGATGATTGGCTTGCGGCCGATCTTGTCCGAGAGCCATCCGAAGAACACGAAGAAGCCGGTCCCGAGCAGGAGCGACCAGGCGATCAGCAGGTTCGCGGTGTAGCCGTCCACCTTCAGGATCGATTGCAGGAAGAACAGCGCGTAGAACTGGCCCGTGTACCAGACCACGCCCTGGCCCGCGACGAGGCCGAACAGGGCGATGAGCGCGATTCTGGCGTTCTTCCACTGGCCGAAGGCCTCCGTCAGCGGCGCCTTGGAGGTGGTGCCTTCCTCCTTCATCTTCTTGAAGGCCGGCGACTCGGAGAGCTGCAGGCGGATCCAGACCGAGATGCCGAGCAGCAGCACCGAGACCAGGAACGGGATGCGCCAGCCCCAAGCCTTGAACGCCTCCTCGCCGGTGAACGAGCGGGTCGCCAGGATCACCAGCAGCGACAGGAACAGGCCGAGCGTCGCGGTGGTCTGGATCCAGCTCGTGTAGAAGCCGCGCCGTCCGTTCGGGGCGTGTTCGGCGACGTAGGTCGCGGCACCGCCGTACTCGCCGCCGAGCGCGAGGCCCTGCGCGAGGCGCAGCACGATCAGGATGATCGGCGCCGCGATGCCGATGGTCTCGGCGTTGGGCAGGATGCCGACGATGAAGGTCGACAGGCCCATGATCAGGATGGTGACGAGGAAGGTGTACTTGCGGCCGACGAGGTCGCCGACGCGGCCGAACACCAGGGCGCCGAACGGGCGGACGATGAAGCCGGCGGCGAAGGCGAGCAACGCGAAGATGTCGCGCGTGGCCGGCGGGTAGGCCGAGAAGAACTGCGCCCCGATGATCGCGGCGAGCGAGCCGTAGAGGTAGAAGTCGTACCACTCGAACACGGTGCCGAGGGACGACGCGAAGATCACGCGCTTCTCGGCCGAGGTCATCGGCCGTGCCGCGTCTCCCGGCCGTGGGACTGCGGTTGCAGCAACCATCTTGAAATTCCTCCCGATCCGTCGTGTCCCGGTGCTCCTTTCGCGGAACCGGGCTTGGGACGACGCGCTCGCGTCGTCCGGCCGTTCGGCAAGAACCGAACACGCGATTGTTACCCGAGGCCTCGATTCTGCCAACAGGTCGGACGGGCGGAACGGAAGGAATGCAGACGTTGTAACAGGTTTGCTTCGGCTCGTGCGCGAAGCAGGCCTGTCGCGGAGCCGTGCCGCGACGAAGAAGGGGCGCGGCGGATGCCGCGCCCCCTCGAAAGGCGTCGCCGGTGTGGCGGGCGTCAGTGCGCGTGGGCGCCCTCCGCACCGATGCCGGTCTCCGAGCGCACGAACTGCGCTTCGAAGGCGGCGCGCTCGCGCTCGGCCCGCCGCGACTTGTCGAGCGTCGAGACGATCCAGATCGTCGCGAACGCCAGCGGCATCGAGAACAGCGCCGGGTTGTCGTAGGGGAAGATCGCCGCCGCGTGGCCGAGCGTCGCGACCCACACGGCCTTCGAGAGCACCACCATCGTCACCGCCGAGATCAGCCCGACGAGGCCACCGAGCAACGCGCCCCAGGTCGTGGTGCCGCGCCACAGGATCGACATGGCCAGGACCGGGAAGTTGCAGCTCGCCGCGACCGAGAAGGCGAGGCCGACCATGAACGCCACGTTCTGGTTCTCGAACACGTAGCCGAGGTAGATCGCCACGATGCCGATCACCACCGCCGCGATCTTCGAGAGGTTGACCTCGTGCTTCTCGGTGGTGCGCCCGCGTGCGATCACCTGGGCGTAGAGGTCGTGGCTGACGGCGGACGCACCGGCCAGCGTCAACCCGGCGACGACCGCGAGGATGGTCGCGAACGCCACCGCCGAGATGAAGCCGAGGAAGTACGGCCCGCCGACCGCGTTGGCGAGGTTGACGGCGACCATGTTGGTCCCGCCGAGCATGTCCTTCAGCTTGTCGAACGCGCCGGCCGGCCCGAGCTTGAAGTAGGACGGATCCGACATCAGCAGGGCGATGCCGCCGAAGCCGATGATGAAGGTGAGGATGTAGAAGTAGCCGATCAGGCCGGTGGCGTAGAACACCGACTTGCGGGCGGCCTGGGCGTCCGAGACGGTGAAGAAGCGCATCAGGATGTGCGGCAGGCCGGCGGTGCCGAACATCAGGCCGACGCCGAGCGAGATCGCCTCGACCGGGTTCGACACGAGGCCGCCGGGCGCCATGATCGCGTCGCCCTTCGGATGCGTGGCGACGGCCGAGGCGAACAGCGCCTCCGGGTTGAAGCCGTACTTGAGCAGCACGGCCCCGGCCATGAAGGTGGCGCCGCCGAGCAGCAGGCAGGCCTTGATCACCTGCACCCAGGTGGTGGCCTTCATGCCGCCGAAGGCGACGTAGACGATCATCAGCACGCCGACGATCACCACCGCGTAGAGGTAGGGCAGGCCGAACAGCAGCTGGATCAGCTTCCCCGCGCCGACCATCTGGGCGATCAGGTAAAACGCCACCACGACCAGCGTTCCGGTCGCCGAGATGATGCGGATCGAGGTCTGGTCGAGGCGGAAGCTCGCCACGTCGGCGAAGGTGAACTTGCCGAGGTTGCGCAGGCGCTCGGCGATCAGGAACAGCACGATCGGCCAGCCGACGAGGAAGCCGGTGGAGTAGATCAGCCCATCGAAGCCCGAGGTGTAGACGAGGCCGGAGATCCCGAGGAACGAGGCCGCCGACATGTAGTCGCCGGCGATCGCCAGCGAGTTCGTGCCGGCCGAGATGCCGCCGCCGGCGGCGTAGAAGTCGGCCGCGGACTTGGTGCCCTTGGCCGCCTTGTAGGTGATGCCCAGCGTGAACAGCACGAAGAACAGGAACATGCCGATGGCCGGCCAGTTCGTCGCCTGCTGCTGCACGGCGCCCATGTCGGGGCCGGCCGCGAGCGCGGGGCCGGCCAGCAGGGCGGCTCCCAGGAATGACAGGGTGCGGATCATCGTCCGAGGCTCCGCTTGAGTTCGGCGGCCAGGGCGTCGTAGCGGGTGTTGGCGCGCATGACGTAGAGGCCGGTGAGGAGGAAGGCGAAGAGGATCACGACGACCCCCATGAGAAGGCCGACCGACGCGGTGCCGCTGCCGAGCTTCACCGCGAGCAGGCTCTTGTCGAAGGCGATCAGGCCGATGAAGCCGAAATAGACGAGCAGCATCAGGCCGGTGAGGATCCAGCCGAAGCTCGTGCGCTCCTGGACGAGCTGGCGGAAGATCGGGCTCTTCGCGACTTCGTCGTAGGCGGGTCCGGACGCGGTGCTGCCGGGCCGCGGCACCGCTGGGGCGGGGCGGCCGTCGAGGCCGCTTGTGGTGATGGACATGTGTGCTCCCTCCGATGAAGGGGTACCCGCGATCGGGCCCGCCTTCCGGTCGACGTGACTGCATTTTTTGCATGTTGGAGGCGGACGCCCTGGGGCATCCGCCTCGGTGAGCGGGTCGAGGCCCGCCCGTCGTCGCAGACCGGCCCTAGACGGCGCGGTTCTGTCGATTCTCGATCAGGTCGTCGACCACCGCGGGCTCGGCGAGCGTCGAGGTGTCGCCGAGCGATGAGAAGTCGTCCTCCGCGATCTTGCGCAGGATGCGGCGCATGATCTTGCCCGAGCGGGTCTTGGGCAGGCCGGGAGCGAACTGGATCAGGTCCGGCGAGGCGATCGGCCCGATGTCCTTGCGGACCCAGGTGACGAGCTCCTTGCGCAGCGCGTCGTCGCCCTCCTCGCCCTCGTTGAGGGTGACGTAGGCGTAGATGCCCTGGCCCTTGAGGTTGTGCGGGTAGCCGACGACCGCCGCCTCGGCGACCTTCGCATGGGCGACCAGCGAGGACTCGACCTCGGCGGTGCCCATGCGGTGACCCGAGACGTTGATCACGTCGTCGACCCGGCCGGTGATCCAGTAATAGCCGTCCGCGTCGCGGCGGGCGCCGTCGCCGGTGAAGTACTTGCCCGGATAGGTCGAGAAGTAGGTCTGCTCGAAGCGCTCGTGGTCGCCGTAGACGGTGCGCATCTGGCCGGGCCAGGATTCGGTGATGCAGAGGTTGCCCTCGCACGGCCCGTCCAAAACCTTGCCCTCGGCATCGACCATCGCCGGCTGCACGCCGAAGAACGGGCGCGTGGCCGAGCCGGGCTTCAGCCGGGTCGCGCCGGGCAGCGGGGTGATCAGGATGCCGCCGGTCTCGGTCTGCCACCAGGTGTCGACGATGGCGCAGCGCGAGTCGCCGACGACCTTGTAGTACCAGTCCCAGGCCTCCGGGTTGATCGGCTCGCCGACCGACCCGAGCACGCGCAGGCTGGCCCGCGAGGTCTTCTTCACCGGCCCTTCGCCGCCGCCCATCAGCGAGCGGATCGCGGTCGGGGCGGTGTAGAAGATGTTGACCTTGTGCTTGTCGACCACGTCCCAGAACCGGGAATTCGACGGGTAGGTCGGAATGCCCTCGAACATCAGCGTCGTCGCGCCGTTGGCGAGCGGCCCGTAGACGATGTAGCTGTGGCCGGTGACCCAGCCGACGTCGGCGGTGCACCAGTACACCTCGCCCTCGCGGTAATCGAAGACGTACTGGTGCGTCATCGACGCGTAGACGAGGTAGCCGCCGGTGGTGTGGACCACGCCCTTGGGCTGGCCGGTCGAGCCCGAGGTATAGAGGATGAAGAGCGGGTGCTCGGCCTCCACGGCCTCGGCCGGGCACTCGTCGGTCACCTGCTCGGCGGCCTCGTGGTAGTACACGTCGCGGCCCGGCTCCATCGCCACGTCGCTGCCGGTGCGGCGCACCACGACGACGTGGTCGACGACGTCCTTGCCGAGGCGCGCGATCGCCGCGTCGACGTTCGCCTTCAGCGGCACCTTGCGCCCGCCGCGCAGGCCCTCGTCCGCGGTGATCACGATCTTCGAGGCGCAGCCCTCGATGCGCGAGGCCAGCGAATCGGGCGAGAAGCCGCCGAAGACGATGGAGTGCACGGCGCCGAGGCGCGCGCAGGCCAGCATGGCGTAGGCGGCCTCGGGGATCATCGGCATGTAGATCGTGACGCGATCACCCTTCTCGACCCCGCGGTTGCGCAGCACGTTCGCCATCCGGCAGACCTGCGCATGCAGCTCGCGGTAGGTGATGTGCTTCGACTCGTTCGGGTCGTCGCCTTCCCAGATGATCGCGGTCTGGTCGCCGCGGGTCTCGAGGTGCCGATCGACGCAATTGTAGGCGACGTTGGTCTTGCCGCCCTCGAACCACTTGATCGAGACCTGGCCCGGCTCAAAGCTGGCGTTCTTGACCTTGGAGAACGGCGTCATCCAGTCGATGCGCTTGCCGTGCTCGCCCCAGAACGCGTTCGGGTCGGCAACCGAGGCGGCGTACATCTCGCGATACTTGGCGTCGTCCACATGGGCGCCCTCGCGCCATGTGTCCCGAACCTCGACGACCTTCCCGTCCATCTCGCGTCTCCCTGATTGGTGCCCGATCGTATCGCAGTTGTCCGCGCAGCCGGGGCTTCCAAAGATTATCGTCGTCGTCGTCGTAACACCAATCGCCGCCCCCCGCCCGACCCGCATCCGGCCGGAGGCGACACAATTCCTGCTAGGGGCGCCCGGAGAGCGCTGTCAAGCCGGTTTTCCTGCCCCAAGGTCGGGGCCCGTTCGAGCCCGACCCTAAGCCCCGCCGTCGTCCCTCGGTGGGATGGTCTGCACGGCCCCGCTTGAAGAGTCTAACGGTGACGACGAATTTCGAACCGGTCCTCTGACAAAGGCCGGGGATTGTCTCGGCGTGCCACTCACCCCGTCCGAAATTCCGTTCCTGGGAGAAGAATCTCCACCAGGGTGCCGTCGTTGCCCCGGGTCGAGATGCGCAGCGAACCTTGATTGGCCTCGACCAGGGCCTTGGTCAGCGGCAATCCGAGCCCGCCGACGTGCGACTCGCTGCCGCTGCGGGGGTCGTGGCCGTCCTCGGGCTCGGCGGAGCGTGCGCCCGGGCCGGTGCCGCGCACCTTCAGCGCGATGCCGCCGCGCTCGCCCGGCGTCGTCGAGACGATCACCTGGCCGCCGGCCGCGGTCGCGCGGATCGCCTCGCCGATCACCGTCAGCGCAGCCTGCCGCAGGGAAGGCTCGTCCGCCTCCAGGGGCGCGAGATCCGGCGAGAAGCTGGTGCGCAGGACGATGCGCCCGCGCGCCGCCTCGGGCTGCAGTAGCTCGACGCAGCCGGAGACCAGCTCGTTCAGGGGCAGCGGCCGGACGGACAGCGCGAGGCCGCCGGATTCGATGGTGGCGATGTCGATCAGGTCGGAGACGAGGCCGCGCACGTGGTCGCCCGCCGCTCGGATCGCGCGCAGCGTCGTGCGGTAGCGTTCGTCAACCGGCCCGTGCGGCTCCGCGAGGATGCCGTCGGCGAGGCCGACGATCCCCTCGACCGGCGTGCGGATCTCGCGATCGAGGCGATCAAGGAAGGCCGCGCGATCGAAGTCCGGCCGCGCCCGCGCGGCATCGTCGGGCGCAGGCCGCAGCAGGGCGACGCGGGCCCCGTCCCGGCCGGACACGCGCAGCGTCAGCGGACGGCCACCGGCGGCGGCGATGCGCGTCTCGGTGCCGAGCCCCGCGATGCCGGCACGCACCGCGTCGCGCTGCGCGGCCTCGAACAGGGTGTCGAAGCCGGTGCCGACCACCTCGCGGGGATCGCATCCGAACAGGCCGGCGGCGGCCCGGTTCATCGCGACGATGCGGGAGGCCGGGTCGAGGGTGACGACGCCGTCGTCGAGGGCGTCGAGGGTCGCACGCGCGTCCGCGGCGTGGCCGTCGCGAAACGACTGGGCGAGGCGTTCGGCCGCCCGCTCGCGGGCCGGATCGGCCTCGTCGACCACGCGCAGGATCATGCAGGTCGCCGGCTCTCCTCTCCAGGTCGTCGGCCCGCGCTCGATGGCGACCGGACGGCTGCCGCCCTGCGCGGTCTCGACGATGCGCGGGCCGGCGGAGGCGCCGGCACCGGCGGCGCGGTCGGCCGGGGCAAGCCCGGGGAACAGGCGATGGAGGCCCGCGGCCTGAAGGCTCGCGAGGTCGGCGTATCCGGTGAGATCGAGGAGGCGGCGGTTGGCCGCCAGCACCGCGTCGCCGCGGTGGATCAGCATCGAAAGGGGGAGGTCGTCCAGGGGCGGAGCGACGCCGTCCGGCTGCACCGGCGTCTCGGGCTCCACGGCCCTGAGCGTCGGGAACGGCATCACCGCTCCGCTCGCGCCGCGCGCGTCCGCGGCGTCGGCCGGGTCCCGGATCTCGTCGTCGCCGGCGTAGCGGGCGCCGAGCGCGCGGGCGATCTCGCGGAAGGCCGCGTGCTCGGTCACCGACAGGGCGGCGTCGGCGCCCTCCTGCACCGCGACCGGGCTTTCGCTGGGCGGGCTCTGCTCGACGGGCGCCGGCTCGGGGTCCGGCAGGACCGCGATCGGCGCAGGGGCGGCGTCGATATCTGGCACCGGCGCCGGGCCGCGGGCACCGGACCAGGGATCGCGCGCAAATGGATCGCCGGCCCAAGGGCTGCCGAAGCGGGCGGCGGTGATCGTCGCCGGCGGCCACGCGGCCTTGCGGATGTCGGGCAGCGTGCGATCGGCTCCCTCGGAGCCCGGGCCGCCCGCCTCCGCGTCGGGCGGGGAGACGGTGTCGGGCAGCTGGGGATCGGGAACGGGGACGACCGGATCCGGACCGGCTTGCGCCGCATCGGTCGGGGGTTCCAAAGCTGCCGACGGTGCAATCACCGCGCGCACCACGCCGTACCCGCCCAATCCCGAGAACGTGTCGCCGCTGCGGCCGAGGCAGGCGCCGGACAGGTCGAGGGCGAGCGCACCGATCGGGCCGGCGTCCAGCACGGCCGGCAGCGCCCGAAACGTGCGCCGGGATCCGACCGCGGCGAGGAACGCGTCTGCATCGCGCAAGCGGCCGGCCCCGGCGAGGTCGGCCCAGCTGTGCCCGACGAGGCGCGGCGCGAGCGGCCCGAACGATGCCCCGGAGATCGTCGCGAGGCGGTCTGCTGCATCGCTCCGCCAGACGAAGCGATCGCCGGCCATGGGCACGACCGCGTCGCCCGGATCGAGCGCGATCGGCGCCGCGGCCGCGACCGGAGCGGCCGGCATGACGTGATCGTCCGGCCGATCCGTGGTCGCGGGCGGAACCGGGCGCGGGCGGAAGGCGGGGAGGGGTCCGACCGCGATCAGGAGCAGGGCGGGGGCGCCGTCGATCGTGCCGCCGGCGATCAGGCAGGCGGTCGGCGGCGCGATCCGCCGCGGATCGAGGCGCAGGCGCACCAGCCGCGGCCGCGCGGTGCCGCCGACGGCACGGATCTGGCCGGCGAGGGCCGGGTTCAGCGTCCCGGCTTCGTCCGAGACCGCGTCGCGGAACGGGCCGGCTGCGGCGGAGGCGTGCAGGATCGCCGTCGCGGCCCCGTCGAGGACGAGGTAGGCCCGCGCCGAATCAGCCAGCGTCGCGGCGAGGATGGGATCGCCCGCCCAGGCCTCCAGAGCGGCCGTGAGACCTGCACGCGTGCTGTCGCCAACGTTCAACGAAGTGTCCCCATCGGCCGCGTCCCGGCCCGTTCGGTTACGGAAATATGATTGTACCGTGCTTATTGTAGGCGGAGCGCCGAAGGGTGCTGGACCTTTCTCGCGCCCGTCACACGTTTACCTCGCATCAACGTTAATGCTGCCTCGCCGGGTGGCGTACGATGATACCTGTGTTATTGTGCAGCGCACAATGATGCATCAACCGGCAACGTGAGAGGAGACGAGCGATGAGCACCCCCCCGACCTACGAAGTCCCGACCGAGATGCGCGATTTCGCCGAAAAGAGCGTCGACCAGGCCCGCAAGGCCTTCGACAGCTTCATCGGCGCCGCACGCCGCACCGCGGAGACCGTGACCGGATCCACCGAGGCGACCCGGACCAGCGTGAAGGACGTGTCCGCCCGCGGCTTCGAGTATGCCGAGCAGAACGTCAACGCCGCCTTCGACCTCGCCCAGAAGCTCGTCCGCTCGAAGGACGTGCAGGAGGCGATGCAGCATCAGGCCGAGTTCGTGCGCAGCCAGTTCGCCGCGATCCAGGCGCAGGCCAAGGATTTCGGCGGTCTCGCCCAGAGCGCGATGCAGCAGGGTGCCGAGCGCGCGAAGTCCGTGATGCAGGAAGGTGCCGACAACGCCCGCAAGGCGATGGAGCAGGGCACGGATGCCGCCAAGCAGGCGGCGCACGATGCACAGGACGCCGCCAACAAGGCGACGCACTGAGCCCTTCAAACCATGCCCGCCCCTCCGGGGGGCGGGCCGCCGGCAATCGCTCACCGGCCCGCCTCCGATCGTCGGGGGCGGGCCGTCTCGTTTTCGCCGGGTTTCCGCGAGCATGCCTGCATCGGCCCGAACAGGGTTCCGACGTTCCGCCGATAGGGATGCCATGCGACAGATCACACGCCTCGGCCTCGCCGCCCTGCTCACGACCTTGGCCGTGCAGGCCGCCGACGCACAGTATTACGACGTGCCGCCCCGCGGGTACGACGAGCGCCCGGCCTACGACGAGCGCCCGGTCTACCCGCGGCGGCGCGAGCGGCCGGTCCCGGCCCGCCCGGTCGGCCTGAACTGCGATGCGGTCCAGCAGGGCTTGACCGGCCCGCAGCCCTATTCCTGCCCGCTTCCGGGCCCGCGGCCGCTGGGCGCGCGCTGCTTCTGCGACATGCCGATCGCCTCGTTCAGCCAGCCGCAGACGGCGGTCGGCCGCGTCGTGCCCTGACGCGCGACCGCCTTCGCACCGCGAGGCGGAGGTCTCGAATGCGCGCCCGACGCCTCCTGCGTCTCCGTATCGGCGGCTGCGCCGGATCGCCGGCGCAAGGCCCGGCCCCGTTGAGCCGAGCGAAGCGGCGCCGAGATGTTCAGACGAGAAGGGGCCGCGCCACCCTCTCGGATGACGCGGCCCTCATGTTTTCGCAGACAGGTGCGCTGTCGGATCAGTTCAGGACCACGACCTTGGCGCCGACCTTCACGCGCTCGTAGAGGTCGGTGACGTCGTCGTTGGTCATCCGGATGCAACCCGAGGACACGGCCTGGCCGATCGTGTCCGGCTCGTTCGAGCCGTGGATGCGGTATTCGGTGTTGCCGATGTACATGGCGCGGGCGCCGAGCGGGTTCTCGATGCCGCCGGCCATGTAGCGCGGCAGGTCGGGGCGGCGGGCGATCATCGCGGCCGGGGGCGTCCACGACGGCCACTCCTTCTTGGCGGTCACGGTCTTGGTGCCCGACCAGGTGAAGCCGGGACGGCCGACGCCGACGCCGTAGCGGATCGCCTCGCCGTTGGGCATCACGAAGTACAGGCGACGCTCGGCGGTCGAGACGACGACCGTGCCCGGAGCATAGTTGCCGTTGAACGCCACGATCTCGCGCTGGATCGGCTGGACCTGCGCCTGCGGCGCGGCCTGCGCGCCCTGGCCGTAGCCCGGCTCGTAGACGGGACGCTGGCCGTAATAGTCACGGCTCTGCGTACCCTGGTAACCGTAGGACTGATCTTCCTCGTATCCGGCATCGGTGCCGAAGGGATCGTAGGTCGAGGCGGCCATGGCCGGCACGCTGGCAACAATCGAGAGTCCGAGGAGGGCGGCGAGAGCGGTGGCTGAGGTCTTCATGATGTGGCCTACCTGTGCAGTAACCTTTGCTATTACAAGCGTGAGCATAGGCAGAGGGTTCCACGGGCCGGCGAAGATTTCAGGAGCGTGGGAATACGTAAGCCGCGAAGACGTCGTCGCGCCGATCGAGGGCGCGCGATCACGCCACCTCGTCGGTGTGCACGTCGAAGCGGGCGAGGGGCGCGTAGCCGAAGTTGGTGGTGATCGCGACGTCGGTGGCGTCGCGCCCGCGCGCCATCACGATCCGCCCGATGCGCGGCGTGTTGTGGCGGGCGTCGAAGGTGTACCAGCACCCGCCCTGCGGCCCTTCGAGGTAGACCTCGAACCAGGCGGAGAAGTCCATCGGCGCCGGATCCTTCGGAACGCCGATGTCGCCGAGATAGCCGGTGCAGTAACGCGCCGGGATGTTCATGCAGCGGCAGAAGGTGACGGCCAGGTGCGCGAAGTCGCGGCACACGCCCTCGCGCTGCATGAAGCCGTCATGAGCGCTGCGGGTGGCGTCGGCGCGCATGTAGTCGAAGCGGATGCGCTCGTGGGTGTAGTCGACGATCGCCTGGACGCGCGCCCAACCTTCCGGCGTGCTGCCGAACAACGACCACGCGGTCTGCGAGAGCTTGTCGGTGTCGCAGTAGCGCGAGCCCAGCAGGTAGACGAGGACCTCGTCGGGCAGGTCCTGCACCGGGATCTGCCGCGCATCCGGCACGAACGCGTCGGGCTGCCCGGAATCCTGCACCGTGAAGTCGGCCGAGATCGTCAGCAGCCCGGGCGGCGCGACGATGCGATGGCAGATGTTGCCGAAGCCGTCCTCGTACTGGTGGCAGGGGATCGGCGGATCGAAGGCGATCGCCTGCGGCGACAGCAGGTCCGGCAGCCGCGACGGGTGGACGCTGAGCATCAGGATCATCGGCATCGGCTGCGCCGAATCGAAGGCGATATCGAAACCGGTCCTGATCTTCATCGCGCCACCTGCCAACCTTCCTCAACGAAGCATACGTTCATGATGCCCGCACCGGCGTGTCGGTACCCCTATTGCGCGGGGGCGAGCTCCAGCGCCGGCTTCTCGGTCACGGCGACGTCGACGCGCATGCCGAGGTCGTCGCTCGCCAGACCGAAATACGACCCGTGCAACGGCACCGCCTGCCGCGGGTCGCGGGCGATGGCGACGCGGATCAGGTCGCGATTGCCGACGATGCCGTTGGTCGGGTCGAACTCGATCCAGCCGGCCCCCGGAAGATAGACGCCGACCCAGGCATGGGTCGAGCCGCCGCCGACGTGGCGGTCGCGGTCGTTGCGCGGATTGTAGAGGTAGCCGGAGACGAAGCGCGCCGCCATGCCGAGGGAGCGGACGCCCTCCATCATCAGCACCGCGAAGTCGCGGCACGATCCGCGCTTCAGGCGGAGCGTCGTCACCGGGTCCTGCACGCCCTTCTCGCTGCGGGCGAGGTAGGTGAAGTTGCGGCGGATGCCGCGGGTCATGTCGGCGAGCAGGTCCTGCGTCGGGATGCGGCCGTCGGCCGGGATGAAGCTGCGCGCCCAGGCGTCGACCACGTGGTGCGTGTCGGGCCATTGCCGCTCGATCGAGCGCGACAGGTCGGGCATGTCCTCGACGCCGTAGCCGAACGGGTAGTGGGTCGCGTGCGGCGCCAGCGGGAAGACCGGGGCGTGCTCGGGCGTATGGTCGAGGGTGATGCCGCAGGTGAAGCGCAGGGTGTCGCTGCGCGTGTCGAAGCTCGCGATCGCGACGCAGTTGCCGAACACGTCGAACATCCAGCGCACGCTGGCCGGCAGCGGGTCGATGTCGAGGGTCGCCTCGATCAGGCGCTGATCGTAGCTGTCCCGCGGGCGGAACATGATCCGGTGCTCGCCGAAGGAGACCGGGCGGCGGTAGCGGTACACGGTGAGGTGCCGGACGGATAGGATCGGCAAGGACGTAACACTCCGCGGATGCGCCGGTGCGACGTCCGTGCTGCAAATTTCACGCCCACATGCCCGTTTCGGTCCGGGACGGCGATCGAAGCGGCCGATGCCGCGTTCCATGCAGAGCCAGACGATGCCGTCGACGCGAAGGGTAGCGCGCAGGGCCGGCGTCAGAGGATCGGCGGTGCCGGCTCGCCGACGGCCCGTTCCGCCTCCACCAGCACGTCGAAGGCGCGCCACGGCTTCTGAATGAACACCGCCTCAGGCGGGATCTCGGGGCGGCCGACGCAGTGGCCCGACGTGATGACGAGCCGCGCCCGCGGCCACAGCGTCGCGACCGCATGGGCAAGCTGGAGGCCGTCCATCTCGCCGGCCAGACGCACGTCGGCGAAGACCAGGGCGACGTCGCCGCCCCGTGCCTGCAGCACCGCGAGCGCCGCTTCGGCGCTGTCGCAGCCGACGACCGAAAGCTCGGTCTCCTCGAGCAGCGCCTCCGCGAGGCCGCGAACCTGGGGATTGTCCTCGACGACGAGGGCGATCCGCTCGGCCCGCGGGGCAGGGGGCGCCGCAGGCTTCGCAACGTCGCCGTCAGATTCAGATTGCCGGACCTTGCGCACGAGCGCAGCCAGATGCTCCGGCACGCCCTCGGCGACGAGGCTGTCGTAGAACGACGCCAGCGTCTCCCCGATCCGGTCGAGGGGTATGTCGGGGCTCAGCGTGTCGATGGGCCGGTGTCGGAGCGGTTTGGTCAAGAACTTCCCCCGAAGTCTTCGCGTCGCGGGCCGCGGATGCGGAGTCGCTTGAAGAAAGAAGTCGGGAAAGCGCAGTCAGTTGCGCCGGCTTCACAATTCAGGCGGCCGTTTGATCCTTGCGGACGGCCGATCCCCGAGGCGCCCGATACCTGGAGCGCCTGAGATACCTGGGGCGGCCGATCCTAGCGGGCGGCCGCGTCGGCGTCGGCGTAGGCCATCACGCCCGACACGGCGCGGACGTCGCGGTAGCGCGCGCCGCGGGCGCTCATCATCGCCTCGAACTTCTCGTGCACCTGCGCGACCGACAGGCTCGCGGCCTTGCGGCGGCGGTTGCGCTCGGAAGCGAAGAAGATCGAGCGGTTGGCCCGCGCCGGGCCCGGAAGCAGCTTGGCCGCGGCGGCGCCGGGCTTATCGACGACCTGGGCGAGGAACGATTCGGCATCGTCCGGCCCGAGGAAGTGGGCGAGGTAAACCTCGCCCAGAGACAGCTCGCGCCCGATCCGCAGGGCGATGCGGGCGGCATCGCGCTTCAGCATCTCGCCCGCCAGAAGCGCCGAGAGGTAGGGATCGCGGCGCAGCTCGAGGATCCGGGTGCGCTCGGCGGCGTCCGTCACCGTCGGCCGGTCGTTGGAATCGGCGACGATCAGCGCCGCCTCCTTCTCCATCCCGTACTTGGCGCCGAAGTCGCGCACGCAGCCGAGCCAGGTCCGCTCAATGAACTGGTAAAGGCCGGTGGCCGAGGAGGTCTTGGCCTGCACGGCGGTGATGAAGCTCGACTCCTTGTCGGCCACCGCCATCAGCAGCACCGGGTCGGTCTGCACGGCCTGGGCGGCGCGGACGATGGTCTGGACGATGTGGCGGCGGATCTTCATCGGCCCGAACTCGAGCACGTCGTTCGGGTCGCCGCCGGCGCTCTCCGAGAGCAGGAAGTCGTAGGAGACCCGGTCGACCGCGTTGGACCCGAGCTCGGTGTCGAGATCGTGGACCGCGGCGAAGGCCGAGGAGGCGCGCAGCACCACCGGCGGCTCGGCGACGACGGGCGGCAGCGCGCTCACCTGGATGCGGGGGCGGGGCATCGGGATCTCGGTGGCGGCCTGGGCCGAGGACACCGCATTCTCCAGGCCGATCTTGCCGAGCTCGACGCCCGAGCCGATCAGCAGCGCGCTCAGCGCGCCGGCGAACAGCGACATCGACAGGACGGAGCGGGCGAGCGCCGGACGGCTGCCGTGGCCGCGGCCGACCGGGGCGGAAAGGGTGATGCAGTCGGTGGCGCCCGCCCCGAAGCGGCCCGTGGACGCCGATTTGGACGCGCCCTTGCCGGCGGCGGCGGAGCCGGACGCGATGGCCTTGCGAGACGTTCCGACGGTGCGGCCCTGCATGTGCGTCCCAAAATCCCGGTTTCGCGCCGATTGCGGCGCCACCCCCCGATCTGGCTTGACAGATGTGGCGACAACACGGCCGAGGCTGGACCATTCCGGTCGTGCCGGCGGTTTCCGGGGGCCGGCCGGCCATCACCCGTTCCTCCGGCGATGGTGGGGCGCGATGTGAGCCCGTGACTTGGCGCCCGTCCCTCCGTATGAGGGCGCATCCGCGACGAACGGCCCGGGACGGCCGGGCGTCGCCGCGCGAAAAAGCCCGGCCCAGCACAGAGTTATCCGATGAGCGGCGTCAACGAGATCCGGTCGGCCTTCCTCGACTACTTCGCGGGTGCGGGGCACACGATCGTGCCGTCGTCCTCGCTGGTGCCGAAGAACGACCCGACGTTGATGTTCACCAACGCCGGCATGGTGCAGTTCAAGAACGTCTTCACCGGCGTCGAGAAGCGGCCCTACGTGCGGGCGACGACGGCGCAGAAATGCGTCCGCGCCGGCGGCAAGCACAACGACCTCGACAACGTCGGCTACACCGCGCGCCACCACACCTTCTTCGAGATGCTCGGCAACTTCTCCTTCGGCGACTACTTCAAGCCGCAGGCGATCGAGCTGGCCTGGACCCTGATCACCAAGGAGTTCGGCCTCAAGCCGGACCGGCTCCTCGTCACGGTCTATGCCGACGACGACGAGGCGGCGACGCTCTGGAAGAAGATCGCCGGCTTTTCCGACGACAAGATCATCCGCATCGGCACCTCGGACAACTTCTGGCAGATGGGCGACACCGGCCCCTGCGGGCCGTGCTCGGAGATCTTCATCGACCAGGGCCCGGGGCTCGCCGGCGGCCCGCCCGGCTCGCCCGACGAGGACGGCGACCGCTTCCTCGAGTTCTGGAACCTCGTGTTCATGCAGTACGAGCAGGTCGAGCCGGGCAACCGGCTGGTCCTGCCGCGGCCGTCGATCGACACCGGCATGGGCCTGGAGCGCATGGCCGCGATCCTCCAGGGCGTGACCTCGAACTACGAGACCGACCTGTTCCGGTCGCTGATCGATGCCGTGTCGCACGCGGTCGGCCGCCCGCCCGAGCCTGCGAACGTCGCCTCTTACCGGGTGATCGCCGACCACCTGCGCGCCGGTTCCTTCCTGATCGCCGACGGCGTGCTGCCGGGCAACGAGGGCCGCGGCTACGTGCTGCGCCGCATCCTGCGCCGCGCCATGCGCCACCTCGAGCTGCTCGGCTCGCGCGAGCCGGCGATGTTCCGCCTCGTGCCGACGCTGGTGCGGGAGATGGGCCAGGCCTACCCCGAGCTGGTGCGGGCCGAGAGCCTGATCTCCGAGACCCTGCGCCTCGAGGAGACACGCTTCCGCCGCACCCTGGAGCGCGGCCTCGCGATCCTCGACGCCGAGACCCGCGACCTCGCCGCCGGCCAGAACCTCGCCGGGGAGACCGCCTTCACCCTCTACGACACCTACGGTTTCCCCCTCGACCTGACGCAGGACGCCCTGAAGGCCCGGGGCATCGGCGTCGACACGGAGGCGTTCGGCCTCGCGATGCAACGCCAGAAGCAGGCGGCGCGCGCGGCGTGGTCGGGCTCGGGCGAGGCCGCCACCGAGACGGTGTGGTTCTCGGTGCGCGACCGGACCGGCGCCACCGAGTTCCTGGGCTACGAGGCCGAGAGCGCCGAGGGCGTCGTGACGGCGCTGCTGCGCGACGGCGCCGAGGTCCAGGCCCTGCAGGCCGGTGAGAGCGGGCTGCTCATCGCCAACCAGACGCCGTTCTACGCCGAATCCGGCGGGCAGGTCGGCGACACCGGCGCGCTCGCCGCGCCGGGGCTGAAGGCTCGCGTGACCAACACCGAGAAGAAGCTCGGCGACCTGTTCGTCCACCACGTCACCGTGGAGGCGGGCACCCTGAGCCTCGGCCAGGCCGTCGAGCTGAAGGTCGACCACGCCCGCCGGGCCGCGATTCGCGCCAACCATTCCGCCACCCATCTGCTGCACGAGGCCCTGCGGCAGGTGCTCGGCGACCACGTCGCGCAGAAGGGCTCGCTGGTCTCCCCCGAGCGCCTGCGCTTCGACATCAGCCACCCGAAGCCGATCGAGGCGGCCGAGCTCGCCCGCGTCGAGGACCTCGCCAACGCGGTGCTGCTGCAGAACGTGCCGGTGGTGACCAAGCTGATGGCGGTGGACGAGGCGATCGAGTCCGGGGCGCGCGCGCTGTTCGGCGAGAAGTACGGCGACGAGGTCCGCGTCGTCTCCATGGGCCGGCCGGTGGACGATGCCGGCACGGAGATCGAGGGCGGCCGCCTGCCGAACTTCTCGATCGAGCTCTGCGGCGGCACGCACGCCGCGCGCACCGGCGACATCGGCACCATCACGATCCTCGCCGAGAGCGCGGTCGGCGCCGGGGTGCGCCGCATCGAGGCGATGACCGCCGACGCCGCCCGCCGCCACCGCGGCGAGGAGAGCCGCACCCTCGGGGCGCTGGCCTCCCAGCTCAAGGCGCCGGTGGCGGAGGTGTCCGACCGGCTCTCCGGGCTGCTGGAGGATCGCCGCCGGCTGGAGCGCGAGGTCTCGGACCTGCGCAAGAAGCTGGCGATGGGCGGCAGCGCCGGAGGCGGCGACGAGGCGACCGAGGTGGCCGGCGTCAAGCTGATGGCGCGGGCGATCGAGGGCGTCGAGATGCGCGACCTTAAGAGCCTGGCCGATGCCGGCAAGCAGAAGCTCGGCTCCGGCATCGTCGCCATCGTCGGCGTCGGCGCCGACGGCAAGGCCGGCCTCGTGGTCGGCGTCACCCCGGACCTCACCGAGCGCTACGACGCCGTCGCCCTGGTGCGGGCCGGCGCAGGCCATCTCGGCGGCAAGGGCGGCGGCGGCCGCCGCGACATGGCCCAGGCCGGCGGCCCGGAGGGCGCCGGCGCGAAGGCCGCCCTCGACGCGATCACCGCGGCGGTGGCGGCGGGCTGACGGCTCAGCCCACCCGCTTCCAGGTCTGGCGCTTGCAGAAGACGCTCATCACGCAGCCCGAGACCTCGATCGCGTTCGGGCCGGTCATCTTGAGCGAGCCGGAATAGGTCTTCCCGTCCTTCGGGTTGTAGAGGGTGCCGGAATAGCCGTCGCCCGACGGGCTCGTGGCGTTGACGATCTGGACGCCGACGACGCTGCGGGTGCGCAGGGCCGGGTCCGGGTTGTTGGCGTCGAGGCCTTTGCCCGCGGTGCTGACGATGGTGCCGCAGAAGCCGGCGCCGCACCGCGTCAGCCGCACCTTCGAGTCGCCGGTCTCGGTCAGCCAGATCCCGGCCGGGTCGGCGGCCTTCTGCGCCTGCGCGCCGCTGCCGACGAGGCAGGACGCGACGAGGCAGGCGGCGAAGAGGGTGGGAGCGAACACAGTTGCCGGTCTCATGCGGATCCTCCGAGCGTGCCGCCCGTCCGGGCGATCGGCCCGGCAATAGCCGTGCGCACCGAAGTCCCGCAAGACGCAGCGGCGGCTGCTAAGGTCCGCGCCCGAGCACGGCCCCGAGATAGGTTTCGGCGACCTCGCAGAACGGCAGGCCGGCCCCGGTCGCGAGCACCGCGTCGACCTCGAACAGCGGGTCGTCCGGACCCGGGGCGGGGGCGCCGGGATCGCGGAGCGGGCGGAGCGCGACGTTGCGGCGGGTCGGCGCGAGCGGGCGCACCACCCGGCCGAACGGCGCGTCGGTCTCGTCCAGGGCCGCGTTCATGGCGGGCGTCAGCCGGCCCGGCACGTACCAGTTGTCGGCCTCGGACAGGACGTAGACGCCGCAGGCGAGCCGGACGCGCCGGTAGCGGACCGGCTCGTCCGGCGCGAGGCCGAGACGCTTGCGTTGCGCCGCGTCGAGGGGCTTCTCGGCCCCCGGGACCCGGCGGGCGACGAGGTGCGGCTCGGCCGACAGGCCGCGCTCGGCGCACCACGCCTCCAGCACCGCGGTCGCGCTGTGGCCGGACAGGATGCGGGCCTGGAGGGCCTCGATCAGTCCCGTCGTCGCCTCGGGCGGCGGAACCGGTTCGGCCGAGACGGGACGCATCGAACCGAACATCGCCATCGCAAGCAGGAGGAGCGCCCGGACCGACGGAGGCGGGCTCGCGCTACGCCATAGGCATCGGCGGCCGAACCGTCCATGCGCCGCGTGCGCGCTGCCCGCCCGGTCCACCGCCCCGTCCCGCATCAGCGCACCGCTTCGGCTTGGCCGATCAACGTCGCGACGCGGCGCAGCGCCAGGCCGTAGCCCTCGGTGCCGAGGCCGGCGATGACGCCGTCGGCGCGCAGCGAGACGTAGGAGTGGTGCCGGAAGGCCTCGCGCTTGTGCACGTTCGAGATGTGAACCTCGATCACCGGGCCGTCGAAGGCGTTGAGCGCGTCGAGCAGCGCCACCGAGGTATGGGTGAAGGCGGCCGGGTTGATGACGATGCCGGCGGCCTCGTCCCGCGCCGCGTGGATCCAGTCGATCAGCGCGCCCTCGTGATTCGACTGCCGGAACTGCAGCGCGAGCCCGAGCTCGCCGGCGAGCGCCCGGCAGGCGGCCTCGACGTCGGCCAGGGTCTCGTGGCCGTAGATCTCCGGCTGGCGCCGGCCGAGGAGGTTCAGGTTCGGGCCGTTCAGCACGGTGACGAGACGGCTCATGACATCCTCCTTCGCGCGGCCCGCGCACGGACGCTCGACCCATGAACCGCCGCGGCCGCGGCATCAAGCGGGCCGACAGAGCGGCGGCGCTGTCTCCGCCCCGGGCTTTGCGCGCGGGCGCGGCGGTCTACATCCCGCGAGAATCGCGTGAGGACGCGGCCGAGCCACGGAGGGGCCATGAGCCAGATCGAGACCAGCGCGCCCGTGGTGATCGCCGTGGCGATCACCGGCTCGGTGCCGCGCAAGGCGGACAACCCGGCGCTTCCCGTGACGGTGGCCGAGCAGATCGAGTCGACGCACCAGGCCTTCGAGGCGGGGGCGACGCTGGCCCACATCCACGTGCGCAACGACGACGAGACCCCGTCCTCCGATCCCGACCGCTTCGCCGCCGTGCAGGAGGGCCTACGCAAGCATTGCCCCGGCCTCGTGGTGCAGTTCTCCACCGGCGGGCGCGGGCGCGACCCGGCGAGCCGGGGTCTCTCGCTGCAGCACCGGCCGGACATGGCCTCGCTCTCGACCGGTTCGGTCAACTTCCCGACCATCGTCTACGAGAATCCGGCCGCCCTCGTCACCGACCTCGCCACGCAGATGACGCGCTTCGGCGTGCGGCCGGAGATCGAGATCTTCGACCTGTCGCACCTCCACGGCGCCCGCCGCCTCGTCGAGGCCGGCCTGATCGACGCGCGGCCGCACGTGCAGTTCGTGATGGGCGTCCAGAACGCGATGCCGGCCGACGAGCACCTGCTCGACATCCTGCTGGCCGAGACCCGGCGCATCCTGCCCGGGGCGACCTGGACGGCAGCCGGGATCGGCCGCAACCAGGCGGTGGTGATGGAGTGGGCGCTGGCGCGCGGCGCCGATGCGGTGCGCACCGGGCTCGAGGACAACATCCGCATCGCCAAGGACCGGCTCGCCGCGAGCAACGCCGAGCTCGTCGGGCTCGCCGCCGAGGCGGTGCGCCGCCACGGCCGCCGGCCGGCGACACCGGCCGAGGCCCGCGCCGCCCTCGGGCTGGCGGCTTGAAATGGCTCACCAGCCTCTGAACCACATCCTCACCGGCCCGGAGGACGCACCGGTGGTGGCGTTCTCCAACTCGCTCGGGACGACGCTCGCCATGTGGGACGCGGTGGTGCCGCACCTAGCCGACCGTTACCGCATCCTGCGCTACGACACCCGCGGCCATGGCGGCTCGGCGACGCGGGACGCGCCGGCCGAGATCGACGATCTCGCCGGCGACCTGCTCGCGCTGCTCGATGGGCTCGGCATCGTCCGCATCCACGCCGTCGGCCTGTCGCTCGGCGGCATGACGATGCAGGCGCTGGCGAGCGCCGCGCCCGACCGCGTGGCGAGCCTGACCCTGATGGCGACGGCCGCCCACATGCCGAGCGAAGCGAGCTGGAACGCGCGCGCCGCGACGGTGCGCGAGGCGGGACCGCAGGCGATCGTCGCGGCGACCCTCGGCCGCTGGTTCACGCCGGGCTTCTCCGAACGGCATCCGGAGGTGATCGCGCCGATCCGCACGGCGTTCACGGCCTGCGATGCGGCCGGCTACGCGGTCTGCTGCGGCGCGATCGGGCGCATGGACCTGCGCCCGCGTCTGCCGGCCATCACCGCCCCGACGCTGGTCGTCGCCGGCCGCGAGGACACCGCGACGCCGCCCGCGATGGCCGAGGAGATCTGCCGGGGCATCCCCCAGGCGGAACTGGTGACGCTGCCGCACGCCGCCCACCTCCTCGCCGTCGAGCGGCCGGACGCGGCCGGCGCCTACCTCGCGCAGTTCCTCGACCGGCACCGGTAGGCGCCAGCCGAAAGCGGCGTCGCGGTGCGAGCTGCGGCGTCAGCGGACGATGGTGACGGGCCGCGCCATCGCAGGTCTCCGGCCGATCCGGTTCGGCGGGCGCCGATCGCGCGCCGCGGCGAGGCCGAGCGCGGCCGCCATGCCCGCGGTGCTCCCGCCGAGGGGGATCGCCAGCAGCGCCATGAGGAGGCCGAACTTGGCCAGGAGCAGGATCGACAGTCCCGCGCCGAAGACCGCCGCCACCACGATCGCAACCATCACAGCCTCACACAACCAGTGATTGAAGATGTAAGGTCGCGATCGGCGGTTCGGTTCCGGCCTCCCTCGCGCGACGACCGTCGACGCGAGCCGTGAGGGTCGATGCGATCGGTCGACAATGGGCACGCGACGTCATCCGCGCGTGATGCAGTCACCAGCGTCGGCGAACCCGACGGCAGCCCGTAACGGCAGATTCTTCTGAAAACCGCGCCGTTCGACGGCAGATAGAAACCGTTCCTGGTCTCGGTCGCAGACGTGGCGGCGGCCTGCCTATCGTACGGGATGTCGGTACAAGATCGTATGAGGCAGCGATGGAACATCGTCCATGCCGAACCCCTCTCGGACAACCGCATCCGCGTCTGAGAGGGAGAGTGGTGGAGCCTAACGGGATCGAACCGATGACCTCTTCCATGCCATGGAAGCGCTCTCCCAGCTGAGCTAAGGCCCCACTCTCGTCCACCGCGGCTCTGGAGGTCCGCGCTGGTGTCTCGCTGGCCCGGCGATGCCGTCCGGCGAGGGCGGTTCTATAGGCGGGCCTCGGATCGGACTCAACCCCCTTTTTGCGGAAAAGCGATCGGCGATCGTTCGCCGGCGACATTCGATGCGTCCAGGGCGGCGGCGGACCGTCGGATCGGCGCCGCAGCTCGGATGACGGATCGCGGCGCGCGTGATAACCGACCGCCCCATGTTCCCGCGCGGCGCCACGCGTCGCACCGGCTTTTCGGCGCCTCAGCGCCTCCTCCGGCGATCCCGCGGCCCCGGCCCGGATCCCTCGCGAAGTTGACCGCCCGTGTCGCACGATTCCGAGCCGACCCCGCTTTCCGCCGCGCCCGGCGCACCCCTGCGCGGACGGCTGCGGCCGCCGGGCGACAAGTCGATCTCGCACCGCGCGATGATCCTCGGCCTGCTCTCCATCGGCGAGACGCGGGTGGAGGGCCTGCTGGAGGGCGACGACGTGCTGCGCACCGCGGCCGCGGCCCGCGCGCTCGGCGCCTCCATGGAGCGCCTGGGGGAGGGACGCTGGGTGGTGCGCGGCGTCGGCATCGGCGGCCTGTCCGATCCGGCCGAGACCCTCGACTTCGGCAATGCCGGCACCGGCTCGCGGCTGATGATGGGCGTCGTCGGCGGCCAGCCGGTCACGGCGACCTTCGACGGCGACGCTTCCCTGCGCAGCCGGCCGATGCGCCGCATCCTCGATCCGCTCCGGCTGATGGGCACCCAGGTGCTCGCGGAGGCCGAGGGCGGCCGCGTGCCGCTGACGCTGCGCGGCCCGCGCGAGGCGATCCCGATCCGCTACGAGACGCCGGCCGCCTCGGCGCAGATCAAGTCCGCGGTGCTCCTCGCCGGCCTCAACGCCCCGGGCACCACCACGGTGATCGAGGCCGCGGCCACCCGCGACCACACCGAGCGGATGCTGCGCCTGTTCGGCGCCGAGGTCTCCGTCACCCCGCACGGGCCGGACGGCCACGGCCGCGCGGTCGCGCTCACCGGCCAGCCGACGCTGCGCGGCACCGAGGTGGTGGTGCCGGCCGACCCGTCGTCGGCCGCCTTCCCGCTGGTGGCGGCGCTGATCGTGCCGGGCTCCGAGATCACGATCGAGGGCGTGATGATGAATCCGCTGCGCACCGGGCTGATCACGACGCTCATCGAGATGGGCGCCGACATCGAGCGCCTGCGCGAGCGCGAGGAGGGCGGCGAGACCGTCGCCGATCTGCGCGTGCGCGCGAGCCGCCTCAAGGGCGTCGACGTGCCGGCCGAGCGGGCGCCGGCGATGATCGACGAGTACCCGGTGCTTGCGGTCGCCGCCGCCTTCGCCCAGGGCACCACGCGGATGAACGGCCTGCACGAGTTGCGGGTCAAGGAATCGGATCGCCTCGCCGCGGTCGCCGCCGGGCTCAAGGCCAACGGCGTCGCCCACCTGATCGAGGGCGACGACCTCCTCGTCCACGGCGACGGCGCCGCGCCGCCCGGGGGCGGCACGGTCGCGACCCATCTCGACCACCGCATCGCCATGGCGTTCCTCGTGATGGGGCTGGCCACCGCCGAGCCGGTCACCATCGACGACGGCGCGATGATCGCCACGAGCTTCCCGAGCTTCCTGCCGACGATGCAGGCGCTCGGCGCCGGGATCGGGGAATAGGCCCGATGCCCGACAACCCGACAGCCATGGTCATCGCCATCGACGGCCCGGCCGCCTCCGGCAAGGGCACGCTCGCCCAGCGCCTCGCCCGGCACTACGGCCTGCCCCACCTCGACACCGGCCTGCTCTATCGCGGCGTCGCGCTGACCCTGCTCGACGCCGGCGCTTCCCTCGACGACGAGGCCGCCGCGGCGCGGGCGGCCGAGGGCCTGATCGCCGACCGCCTCGCCGACCCGCGCCTGCGCGACCGGGCGATGGGGGAGGCGGCCTCGCGCATCTCGGCGGTGCCGGCGGTGCGCGCGGCCCTGCTCGCGTGGCAGCAGCGCTTCGCCGGCACCAGCGCCGGCGCGGTGCTCGACGGGCGCGACATCGGCACGGTGGTGTGCCCGGACGCGCGCGTGAAGCTGTTCATCACCGCCGACGCCGCCGAACGCGCCCGCCGCCGCCACCGCGAGCTCGAGAGCCGCGGCGAGACGACGACGCTGGCCGCCATCCTCGCCGACATCGAGGCGCGGGACGCCCGGGACGCGGCGCGGAGCACGGCGCCGCTCAGGGCGGCCGACGACGCGGTACGGCTCGACACCACCCATCTCGACGCCGACGAGGCCTTCGCCGCCGCCCGCGCGGTGGTCGACCGCGCCCGCGCGCAGTGACGATGACCGGGGCGGTGGTGGCGCTCGCCCTGCGTAGGTCCTAGCCGCCGGTCATCGGTGGGAAGAACGCGATCTCCCGCGCGCCCGCGATCGGTGCGTCGGGCTTGGCGTGGACCTTGTCGATCGCGGCGCGGACCACGCCGTCCTTCTCGAAGGCGTGGGCGTATTCCTCGCCCCGCCCCTTGAGCCAGCCGATCAAGTCGCCCACCGTCGCGACCTCCGCCGGCGGCGTCACGGTCTCCTCGGGGCGTCCGACGCGCTCGCGCACCCAGGCGAAATAGACGAGCTTCATGGTTCGGTTTCCTCGGGTCGCACCCGATGCACGAGGTCGCTTCTCCCTCTGCCGCAGCGGGCGAGGCAGCCTGGCGGGATCACCCTATCGCGGATCGTCGATCACGTGCTTGATGCCGGCGCGCATGTAGTCCCAGCCGGTCCACAGCGTCAGGGCGGCGGCGAGCCAGAGCAGGACGAGGCCGATCCGCTCGGTGCCGTGCAGGATCGTCTCGCCGGCCGGCCCCGCGACGAGGAAGCCCAGCGCCACGAGCTGCACCGTGGTCTTCCACTTTGCGACCTTGCTCACGGGCACGCCGACCTTCAGCTCGGCGAGGTACTCGCGCAGGCCCGAGACCAGCACCTCGCGGCACAGGATCACGATCGCCGCCCAGACGGAGGCGCCGACGATGGTGCGGTCGGCCACCAGCATCAGCAGGCAGGCGGCGACCAGCAGCTTGTCGGCGATCGGATCGAGCATCCGGCCGAGCGCCGAGCTCTGTGCGTAGGTGCGGGCGACGTAGCCGTCGAGGTAGTCGGTGATCGCGGCGAGCACGAACACCGCCAGCGCCGTGAAGCGCATGGTGATCGCGTCGGGCCAGAACAGCAGCGCGACCATCACCGGGACGGCGACGAGGCGGCCGTAGGTCAGGCAGTTCGCGAGCGTCCAGGCCTGCGACCGGCGTCGGGGGAGGACGGCGTTCATCGGGCCGGTGAAATCATGCGCCTGCCTGAGCGTCAACCGTTCCGATGCGTCGCCGATGCCGTCGCTCATGCGTCAGCCGCCCGCATGGAAGAAGTCGTAGACGGCGCGCGCGGTGGCGGCGTTCACGCCGGGCGTCTTGGCGAGGTCCTCGTAGGCCGCCCGCTCGATCGCCTTCACGGTGCCGAACTGGTGCAGGAGCGCGCGCTTGCGGCTCGGGCCGATGCCGGCGATCTCGTCGAGCGGGTTGCGCACCAGCTCGCGCTTGCGCTTGGCCCGGTGGGTGCCGATGGCGAAGCGGTGCGCCTCGTCGCGCAGGCGCTGCACGAAGTAGAGCGTGGGATCGCGCGGCGGCAGCTTGAACGCCGGCCGGCCGGGGATGAAGAAGGTCTCGCGGCCGGCATCCCGGTCGCGCCCCTTGGCGATGCCGACCAGTGCCACGTCGGCGACGCCGATCTCCTCCAGCGCCTTGCGCGCGGCGTCGAGCTGGCCCTTGCCGCCGTCGATGAGCACGAGGTCGGGCCAGGCGGGGAACGCGTCGGCATCCTCGGGCGCCTCGGCCACCGGCTCCGCCGGACCGCCCTCGGTCGCGGCGAAGGCGGCTTCGGCGACGGTGCGCGGCGCCTCCTTCACCAGGCGCTTGAAGCGGCGCTGCAGCACCTCGCGCATCATCCCGTAATCGTCGCCGGGCGTCAGTTCCTCCGACTTGATGTTGAAGGTGCGGTAGTGCGTCTTCATGAAGCCGGACGGGCCGGCGACGACCATGCCGCCGACCGCGTTGGTGCCCATGATGTGGGAGTTGTCATAGACCTCGATCCGCCGCGGCGTCTTCTCGAGGGCGAAGGCCTGGCCCAGCGCCACCAGCAGCTTGCCCTGCGACGCGGTGTCGGCGAGCCGGCGGCCGAGCGCCTCCTTGGCGTTGCGCTGGGCGTAGTCGACGAGCGCCTTGCGCTCGCCGCGCTGGGGCTGGTGCAGCTCGACCCGGTAGGCGACCTGGCTGGAGAGCGCGGCGGCGACCAGCTCCGCATCCTCGACCGCGTGGCTCGTCAGCACCAGCCGGGGCGCCGGCATCGTGTCGTAGAACTGGCCGATGAACGAGCCCAGCACCTCGTCCGGGGTCATCGAGCGGTCGGCCTTGGGGAAGTAGGCGCGGTTGCCCCAGTTCTGGAAGTTGCGGAAGAAGAACACCTCGATGCAGAACTGCCCGGCCTGCTCGTCGAGGGCGAACACGTCGGCCTCCTCGACCCCTTGCGTGTTGACGCCCTGCACGCCCTGGATCGCCGAGAGCGCGCTGATCCGATCGCGGAAGCGGGCCGCACGCTCGAACTCCATCGCGTCGGAGGCCGCCTGCATCTCGGTGCGCATCCGGTCCTTCACCGCGTTGGACTTCCCGGCGAGGAAGTTCTTGGCCGAGTCGGCCATGCCGGCATAATCCTCCAGCGCGATCTCGCCGGTGCAGGGGCCGGAGCAGCGCTTGATCTGGAACAGCAGGCAGGGCCGGGTGCGGTTCTCGTAGTAGCTGTCGGTGCAGGTGCGCAGCAGGAAGGCCCGCTGCAGGGCGTTCACGGTGCGGTTCACCGCCCAGACGCTGGCGAAGGGGCCGTAATAGCTGCCCTTGCGGCGGCGGGCGCCACGATGCTTGACGATCTGCGGTGCCGGGCCGTCGGCGGTGACGAGGATGTAGGGGAACGACTTGTCGTCCCGCATCAGCACGTTGAAGCGCGGCTTCAGCTGCTTGATCAGGTTCGCCTCGAGCAGCAGCGCCTCGGTCTCGGTGGCGGTGGTGACGAACTCCATCGCCGCCGTCTGCGAGATCATCCGCGCGATGCGGTTGGAATGCGCCTGCCCGCGGGCGTAGGAGCCGACCCGGGCCTTCAGGTTCTTCGCCTTGCCGACGTAGAGCACGTCGCCCTTGGCATCGAACATCCGGTAGACGCCGGGCCCGGAGGGCAGCGTCGTCCAGAACCGGCGGATCACCTCCGTGCCGGCCTCGACGGCGCCGGGCTCGAAATCGAAGTCGATCTCGGGCGCCTCGTCGGCCTGCGCCGGCTCGGCCTCGTCCCGCTCCTCGTCGAAAGCCTCGTCGTCGAAGGCCTCCTGGGGCAGATCCTCGGTGGCGCGACCTGACGGGACTCTCCGGCTCATCGCCGTGATCTAAGCCCGCGAAACTGGCGAGGGAAGGGGCGCGATGCGCAAAGGCGTGCCGGCGGACCTCGGCCCTCAGCCGAACAGCGCGTCGATGTCGGACTGGTCGACGTGGCCCGGATCCTCGTCGAGCTTCGGGCCGTTCAGGAGCGAGCGCTCGTCGTCCGGATCGACGACGGCGGCGGGGCCGGCGGAGAACACGTCGCGGAACCCGTCGAGGCCGTTCCAGGCGGCGATCATGCGGTCGAGGTGGGATTCGACGAAGCTCAGGACGTTGACGATCTTGCTGATGCGCTGGCCGGTCAGGTCCTGGAAATTGCAGGCCTCGTAGGCAACGATGACGCGGTCGAGGATGACGTCGACCTTGTCCTGGCCGCCCTTGCCGAGATTGCCGGCCCGCAGGATGTTGGCGCTCGCCTCGATCTCCTCCAGCGCGGTGAGCAGCGTCGACGTCGCGCGCTCGGTCGACCCGACCACGGCGCCCAGCTCGTCGGCGGCGCGGCGCATGCCCTTGCCGTTGGACTCGGAGTGATACAGAGCCGCGATCTCGTCGCGGGTGTTGGTGATCGCCGCCTTCATCACGTCGAGCTCGGAGCGCATCGCCAAGGCTTCGGACAGCTCGCGGCGGCACGCCTCGATGGTCTCGCCGGCGCTCGACTGGGTGATGCGGCGCAGGTCCTGGATCGCCGAGAGGATCTCGTCGAGGCGCGCCCCGCCCTCCACGGGCCCGGCACTGGACATCGTCGTCCCCGCCGCGGGCGCGAGGCCGAGGCTGTCCTCGATGCGGTAGCGCTTGTGAGTCATAGGTTCGAACCGGCCGTCTTGGAAACCCGGATCCGATCTAGGACCGGGAACGGTTGCAGTTTGCTGAAGATCGAAAGCATTCGGTCGGATTTACAGTCGATTCACGTTGCTTCGTGACGACCGGGGCAGCGAAGCCCGTCCGCGACCGATTCACCACGTTCCTTCATCGAATGTCGCGCGTCCCGGTCCGACCCTCTCAACCATGACGGCCGGCATCGAGCCCGGCCGTGGTGCGGGAGTGCGGCGATGCGGACGAGTTGGTGCGTGGGGGCGGCGCTTGCCGCATCCGTCTGGTCGGGGGCGGTCCAGGCGCAGGCGCGCTATGCCGAGCCCGACGGATACGGCGGCGGCCTGATCGAATACCTTGTCACCGGCGGCGTCGCCCCGCGCGGCGGTGCCCGCCCCGTTGCGGTGGCCCGGCCGGGTTACGCAGGCGCGTCGGCACAATCCGGCGATCCGATCGAACCCTATGGCGTCGCATCGCGAGCCTACGCAGCGCTGCCTCAGGGCCTGCCCGCCCAGGCCGACCCACCTGCGGAGAGCGACCGCATCGCCCGCGCGCCGGATCCGCGCTACGCCCGGCAGGAGGTCGCGTTCTCCGGTCCCCAGCGCCCGGGCACGATCGTGATCGATACGCCGTCGAAGTATCTCTACCTCGTCCAACCCGGCGGCCGGGCGATGCGCTACGGCATCGGCGTCGGGCGGCCGGGCTTCGCCTGGTCGGGTCTCAAGACCGTCAGCCGCAAGGCGGAGTGGCCGGGCTGGACGCCGCCGCCGGAGATGCTGGCGCGCCGGCCGGACCTGCCGCGCCACATGGAAGGCGGCCCCGGCAATCCGCTCGGCGCGCGGGCGCTCTATCTCGGCTCGTCGCTCTATCGCATCCACGGCACCAACGAGCCGCACACGATCGGCCAGAACGTGTCGTCCGGCTGCATCCGAATGATGAACGACGACGTGGTCGACCTCTACGAACGCGTGCCGGTGGGGACGCGCGTCGAGGTGATGTGACCGCGGGATCGAACGCAGGAAGGCTCGGATCGCCGAGAGGAGCGACCCGAGCCTTCGACGTCGTCGGACGCATGTCATCCGGCCCGATCCGAGCGGGCCGCGCCCGGATCGGGCCGCGCGATCAGGCCCAGTCGCTGTCGTCGCCGCCACCCAGATCGCCGGCGAAGTCGTCGTTGCCGCCGTCGAAGGCGGTGTCGCTCCCGCCGCCGAGGGGCGCACCGAAATCCTGGGTGCCGCCGGCGTCCGAGCCGAAGTAGTTGTTCTCGACCGTCGTGCCGCCGCCGAGGCCGGCCGCCGCCGCGCTGCCGAGGCTCGAATGGCCGCCGGCGAAGGCGTTCGAGAGGGCGCTGCCGAGCAGCATGCCGCCGGCCGCGCCGGCCGCCATCGGCAAGGCCGTGGCCATGAAGCCGCCGCCGCGAGCCGGCGCCTGCTGCTGGCCGCCCCACGGGCCGCCCTGCTGCGGACCGCCCTGCGGATACCCCTGTTGCGGGTAGCCCTGCTGCGGATACCCTTGCTGCGGGTAGCCCTGCGGCGCGCCGCCCTGGTTGCCCCAGGCGCCGCCCGCCCGCTGCTGCGGCTGCGGATCCTGGCGCTGCGAACCGCCGCCGAAGATGCTCGACAGGAACCCGCCGCCACCCGAGGATTGCGGCTGCGCCTGTTGCTGGCGGGCCTGCTCGAGCTGCTGGTTGAGGCTCTTGATCGCCTCTTCCTGCACGTAGATCAGCTGCGCCATCGCGTAGGGCGCATAGGGCTGGGCCCTGAGCTTGTCGGCAATGAAGCGCTCGGCATCCGCGTCGCGGGGCTGGCTGGACGCCTGCTCGAGCCGCTGGAAGATGCCGGAGATGACGTCGCGTTCTTCGCTGTTCATGGAGTCGTCCTCCTCGAATCGAACCCGCGGCATCGTGCGCCGCATGGACCGGTTCCAAGATGGGGAGCACGCCCGAGGTTTGTCAGGGGCGGCGAAGAAATCTTCACCGTTGGACGATGCGATCCGACGACGAAAAAAGCCCGGCCTTTCGGCCGGGCTTCTCGGGTCGGGTCGAACCGCGGCTCTGGGCGAGCTGCGGCGGATCCGGCAGGTCCTAGTACGAGCCGAACTTGTAGTTCAGGCCGGCGCGCACGACGGCGAACTCGGTGCTGTTGTTGCGGTTCAGGCCGCTCTGCACGACGGTCACGCCCGGCGAGGTCAGGGTCACGGTGCCGGTCGAGTTGGAGGCGAAGGCGCCGTTGTTGCGGCCGCCCTGGTCGAGGTTCACGTACAGGCCTTCCACCTTCAGCGTCACGGCCGAGGAGCGGAAGAAGTTCAGGAACGAGTCGGTCG
>NZ_VRUU01000043.1 GCF_008039875.1 Methylobacterium sp. WL119
TACGGCTCCCATCTATAGCTGCACATGTTGTTTCTTCGCCAGCGTATTTTGTTTATAAGTTACTGGGGGGGGCGGGGCGCGCCTGAGCGGCGGCGCCGTCTTTCGGCGCGGAAGCGCTGTCTTGCAGCATCGGCGTGATCTCGCTTATGTCCGGCCTCGACCGGCGCCGTCGAGACGGCGCGAGCGGGCGGCTGATGATCGTGTGCCGCGGTCTTATCGAGCCCGCGGCGATGGGGTCAATGTGGGGCCGCGTCAAAGGCGGCTCAATCGCTGCAAACCGCAGGCCAGCCACCCGTTTCTGCACAACAAGGACAACATCGATGCTGCGCGCCCGCCTCACCACCGAGATGAAGGAGGCCATGAAGGCCGGCGAGAAGGCCAAGCTCGCCACGATCCGCATGATTCAGGCGGCGCTGAAGGACAAGGACATCGAGGCGCGCGGGCTCGGCAAGGAGCCGGCGACCGACGACGAGATCCTGGCGCTGCTGCAGAAGATGATCAAGCAGCGCGCCGAATCGGCCTCCGTCTACGAGCAGGGCGGCCGGCCGGAGCTCGCCGAGAACGAGCGCGCCGAGATCGCGATCATCGAGGGCTACCTGCCCCGGCAGATGGACGAGGCCGAGACCAAGGCCGCCGTCGACGCCGCGATCGCCGAGGCGGGCGCCGCCGGCCCGAAGGACATGGGCAAGGTGATCGCCGTGCTGAAGGGCGCCTATGCCGGCCGCATGGACTTCGCGAAGGCGAGCGGGCTGGTAAAGGCGTCGCTGAACGCCAAGGCGTGAGGGCACCTCAGGCACGGAGGTCCTTTCTGCGCGCTTCCGCGTTGGCACGCAGCCCCGCGTCGACGCGGCGAGTCGTTACGATCGAAGGGTCGATCCGGCGCGTCGGCCGGCCGCCTGGATCGGGCGATTCGACCCGGAGGACTCGTTAGGACCGAAAGCGCTATACTCGGCGGCCAACGACATTCGAGTCCCGCATCTCCGTGCGCTACCCGCCCCACATCCTCGAAGAGATCCGCAACCGGCTTCCCGCCTCCGACGTAGTCGGCCGGCGGGTCAAGCTGAAGAAGGCCGGGCGCGAGTGGCGTGGGCTGTCGCCGTTCAACGCCGAGAAGACGCCGTCCTTCTATGTCAACGACCAGAAGCAGTTCTACCACTGCTTCTCGTCCGGCAAGCACGGCGACATCTTCAGCTTCCTGATCGAGACCGAAGGGCTGAGCTTCCCGGAAGCCGTCGAGCGGCTCGCCGCCGACGCCGGCGTGACGTTGCCGGCTCCCACCGCCGACACCCGCGAGATGGAGACCAAGCGCCGCGGCGCGATCGAGGTGATGGAGCTGGCCACCGCGTGGTTCGAGGAGCGGCTGGCCTCGCCCGCGGGGGCGGCCGCCCGCGCCTACCTCGACCGGCGCGAGCTCGGCCCCGAGATCCGCAGGAGCTTCCGCCTCGGCTACGCTCCGGCAGACCGCTACGGCCTGCGCGACCACTTGGCGGGTAAGGACGTCGACAAGGCGCTGATGGGCGAGCTCGGCCTGCTGGTGACCGGCGACGACATCGCCGTTCCCTACGACCGGTTCCGCGACCGCATCATCTTCCCGATCGCCGACGTGCGCGGCCGGGTGATCGCCTTCGGCGGCCGGGCGATGCAGGCGGACGCCAAGGCGAAGTACCTGAACTCGCCCGAGACGCCGCTCTTCCACAAGGGGCAGGTGCTGTACAACCTGAACCGGGCGCGGAAGGCCGCCCACGATCGCGGCACGATCATCGCTGTCGAGGGCTACGTCGACGTCATCGCGATGACGATGGCGGGCCATGCCAACACCGTCGCTCCGCTCGGCACCGCGCTGACGGAGGAGCAATTGGCGTTGCTGTGGCGGCATGCCGACGAGCCCGTGCTGTGCTTCGACGGCGACGGCGCTGGGCAGCGCGCCGCCTTCCGCGCCCTCGACGTGGCGCTGCCGATGCTGGAGCCGGGCCGGTCGCTGCGATTCGCGATGCTGCCGGAGGGCCAGGACCCGGACGACCTGCTGCGCTCGGGCGGCTCGGACGCGATCGACAAGGTGGTCGAGGCGGCCAAGCCCCTGGTCGAGATGCTGTGGAGCCGCGCCGTCGAGACCGGCTCGACCGACACGCCCGAGCGCCGGGCGGGCCTGGCCAAGACGCTGCGCGGCCTCGTCGCCGGCATCCGCGACGAGACGGTGCGGGGCTACTACCGCGACGAGATTGAGGAGCGGTTGCGCGGGCTCTCGCCGCGCGGCGCGACGCAGCAGCGCGGCGCCTACCAGCCGGGCGGGCGGCCGAATGCCTACGTCCGCAAGCCGCGCCCCGGCGATCCGCCGCCCTCGCCGCGGCTGACCGCCGGGCCGAGCGCGGGCCTCGCCCGCTCGAACGGCTTCTCCGGCAGCGGCGGCTCGCGCGAGGCGATGATCGTGGCGAGCCTCCTCGTGCATCCCGAGCTGCTCGGGCTCGAAGCCGAGGATCTCGCCGCCCTCGATCTCGAGGACGCGGATGCGGTGGCCCTGCGCTCGGTTCTGCTCGACCGCGCCGCCGACGCGGCGGACCCGGACGTGGCGGTGGTCGAGAATCGGCTGGCGCGGGCCGGGCTCGAGGCGGCGAGCGCGCGGCTGGCGGCACGGGTGCGCCCGGGCGACCGCTGGGCCCTCGATCCGCACGCCGATCTCGTCAAGCTGGAGGACGCTTTGCGGCAGGCCGTGATCTTGCACCGCAAGGCCGGCGCGCTAAATAGCGAACTCCGACAGGCGGAACGTGCGCTCGTCGAAGAAGAAACAGAGGCGAACTTCGCTTGGCTGTGCGACGTCAAGGAGCGCTTGGCGGTGATCGCGGGAGCGGAGACCGAGGCGGACCTGCAGGACACGAACGACTCGACTGTGTCGTAGGGCCTGTGCGATGGCGGAATACGACACGCCTTCGCGGCATGGTTAACAATCGGTCAAGCGTCTCGCTTGCATACCGAACTCGAGAATACGACGCGGTCGAAGCGGTTCGCCCGGGTCTCACACGCATTGCGGCGCCGACGGCGCGGCGTGGCCGAAAGGCCCCCGCATCGTGGCGCGCCGAAACAATAGGCTGATCATGGCGACGAAGGCAACGGAACGGGACGAGACGGACACCGCTCCGGCAGAGCAGACCGATGGGCCGCTCCTCGACCTGACGGATGCTTCGGTCAAGCGGATGGTGAAGCTCGCCAAGAAGCGCGGCTACATCACCTACGAGGAGGTCAACGAGGTCCTCCCCGAGGGGCAGTCCGACCCCGACCAGCTCGAGGACGTCCTGTCCCAGCTCTCCGAGATGGGCATCAACGTCGTCGAGGCCGAGGAGACCGACGAGGCCGCCGCCGACAAGCCGGCCAACGGCGAGGCGTCGGACGACGAGGAGAGCGCCGAGGGCACGGAGGTGGCCGAGGTCGCCCCGACGCGCGCCGTCGCCGTCGTCACCGCGACCAAGGAGCCGACCGACCGCACCGACGATCCGGTGCGGATGTACCTGCGCGAGATGGGCTCGGTCGAGCTGCTGTCGCGTGAGGGCGAGATCGCCATCGCCAAGCGGATCGAGGCCGGGCGCGAGGCGATGATCGCCGGCCTGTGCGAGAGCCCGCTGACCTTCCAGGCGATCATCATCTGGCGCGACGAGCTCGTCGACGGCAAGGTGCTGCTGCGCGACATCATCGATCTCGAAGCGACCTATGCCGGCCCTGACGGCAAGAACCCGCAGATCGCGGAGGCGGCCGCCGAAGGCGAGGATGCCGAGCCGGAAGCGCCGACGCCCGAGGGCGGCGACGACGACGACGACATGGAGAACAACGTCTCGCTCGCGGCGATGGAAGCCGAGATTAAGCCGCGCGTGCTCGAGACGTTCGACGCGATCGCCAACAACTACCGCAAGCTGCGCAAGCTCCAGAACGAGGAGACCGAGCGCAAGGCGAACAGCGAGAAGACCACGTCGGCCCAGGAGAAGAAGCAGGCCGAGTTCAAGGACACCGTCGTCGCCGACGTGAAGTCGCTGTCGCTGAACAACAACCGCATCGAGGCCCTGGTCGAGCAGCTGTACGACATCAACAAGCGCCTCATCTCGCATGAGGGCCGGCTGATGCGCTACGCCGAGAGCCACGGCGTCGCCCGCGACGAGTTCCTGCGCCACTACCAGGGCTGGGAGCTCGACCCGAACTGGATGACCCGCGTCGGGACGCTCGGCGGCAAGGGCTGGAAGAACCTCGTCGAGAAGGGCTCGAAGCAGGTCTCGGACCTGCGCGAGCAGATCCTGACGCTCGCCTCCGAGACGGGCCTGGAGATCGGCGAGTACCGCAAGATCGTCAACATGGTCCAGAAGGGCGAGCGCGAAGCCCGCCAGGCCAAGAAGGAGATGATCGAGGCCAACCTCCGCCTCGTGATCTCGATCGCCAAGAAGTACACCAACCGCGGCCTGCAGTTCCTGGACCTGATCCAGGAGGGCAACATCGGCCTGATGAAGGCGGTCGACAAGTTCGAGTACCGCCGCGGCTACAAGTTCTCGACCTACGCGACCTGGTGGATCCGCCAGGCGATCACCCGCTCGATCGCCGACCAGGCGCGCACCATCCGAATCCCGGTGCACATGATCGAGACGATCAACAAGATCGTCCGCACCTCGCGCCAGATGCTGCACGAGATCGGGCGGGAGCCGACCCCGGAGGAGCTGGCCGAGAAGCTGGCCATGCCGCTCGAGAAAGTCCGAAAAGTCCTGAAGATCGCCAAGGAGCCGATCTCCCTCGAGACGCCCATCGGCGACGAGGAGGACAGCCACCTCGGCGACTTCATCGAGGACAAGAACGTCGTCCTGCCGATCGACGCGGCGATCCAGAGCAACCTCCGCGAGACCACGACGCGCGTCCTCGCCTCGTTGACCCCGCGCGAGGAGCGGGTGCTCCGCATGCGCTTCGGCATCGGCATGAACACCGACCACACCCTCGAGGAAGTCGGTCAGCAGTTCTCGGTGACCCGCGAGCGCATCCGTCAGATCGAGGCGAAGGCCCTGCGTAAGCTGAAGCATCCGAGCCGGAGCCGGAAGCTGCGGAGCTTCCTGGACAACTGAGCGTCGGATACGCCATTCTCGAATTCGCCGAAATGCGATCGTCGGATCGCGCCGTGCTCACGGCGCGATCTCGCGTTCCAGGCGGCGAAGGGATGATGGTCTTCGATCCGGATCGATCTCGCCATCGTCAGCCTGAACCTTGCTTTGGCGGTTCGTGAACCCACCTTGGCCGTATGCTTGAGCGTCGCCAGCATCCACCCGTGCCGCCGACCGCCGCAGCCGACGGCTCGGAGGCGGACGACGTGCCGTTCGGCGCGCTGCAGGATTGCGTCGCGATCCGCGACTGGCTGCTGAGCGAGGGCGCCCGCCTGCCCGAGCCCGACGACCTGATCGCGGGCTTCGCCGAGCGCCTCAACGCGGTCGGCGTTCCGGTGGACCGGACCTCGACGGCGATCGATACGCTGCACTCGGAATATTCCGGCATCGGCCGCATCTGGACGCGCGAGTCCGGCACGACGGTGCGCCTGTTCCCGCACGGCGAAGCCTCCGAGCGCGCCTACGCGGCGAGCCCGTTCCGCAAGGTGCACGAGGACGGCGAATGGCTGATCCTCGACCTCGCCGAGACGCCGGACGACGCCTACTCGGTGATCCCCGACCTGAGGGCCGCCGGCTACCGCCACTACATCGTGGTGCCGCTGTTCTTCACCAACGGCACGCATAACGGCATCACCTTCGCCACCCGCGACCCGGACGGATTCCGCGACGAGGACGTGGCGATCCTGCGCTTCATCATGCCGGCCCTGGCCGCGGTGATGGAGATGCGGATCGTCACCAAGCAGCTTGACACGGTGCTGCGCATCTACGTCGGCGACGAGCCGCACCGCGCCATCCTGTCGGGCGACATCCGCCGCGGGCAGGTGAAGCGCATCCGCTCGGCGATCCTGTTCGCCGACATGCGCGACTACACCCGCATCTCGGCGAACATGACGCCGGAAGAGGCGGTCGACCTGCTCAACATCTTCTTCGACTGTCTCGTGCCGCCGATCGAGCGGGAGGGCGGCGAGGTGCTGAAGTATCTCGGCGACGGCCTGCTCGCCATCTTCCGCGAGCCGGGTGACGACCTCGGCGGCGCCGCCAAGGGGGCGCTGACGGCGGCACAAAGTGCGCTCGCGGCGCTGGAGGAGGCCAACACCCTCCACCAATTCACAGTGCCGATGATGGCCGGCATCGCGCTCCATCACGGCGAGGCGGCCTACGGCAACGTCGGCTCGGGCACGCGCCTCGACTTCACGGTCATCGGCCGCGACGTGAACATGGCGAGCCGCATCGCCCGGCTCAACAAGACGCTCGGCGAGCCGCTGCTGATGTCGAAGCCCTTCGTCGACTTCCTGTGGGGCGATCCGGTGCCGCTCGGCGAGCACGTGCTCGACGGGTTCGCCGAGCCGATGATGGTCTATCGCCCGCGCCCGAAGCCGCACCGCGGCCAGAGCTGAGGCGGGCCTCAGCCCCGCAGCGTCATCGTCCCGCCGGTGATGCTGAAGTCGCGCACGCGCTTCAGGAACGACATGCCGAGGAGGTTCGTGCCGAGGCGTCCGCTCGGGACGATCACGGCCTCGACGTCGCGCACGGTGACGGGCCCGATCCGGATCGTGCCGATCCGCACCGGTGCGACGCGGATCGTCCCGTTGGCGGTCATCACCGGGCGCGTGAAGTCCCGCGGCCCGACGACGATGCCGAGGCGGGCGGCATCCTCTTCCGCAAAGCTGCACGTCGTGGCCCCGGTGTCGACCATCATGCGCAGCGATCGCCCGTCGACCAGCGCATCGGCGAGGAAGTGGCCGTTGCGGTCGGCGCCGAGCGCGATCGCCGTCGGCGCGGACGCAACCAGTTGCACCGTCGGCACCGGTGGGGCCGCGGCCTTGCGGCTGGTCAGGCGGTTGCCGATGCCTCCGAGCACCCCCGCGACGAGGCCGGCCGCGAGGCAGAGCATCAGGATCGTCCGCATCGCCTACCTTCGCCCCCGCCGATCGAGGACGCTTAGACGAGCATGACGCCGGTGAACGATGCGTGGCGGCGTGCCCGCCGCCGGACGGAACCGCGCGGCCATCTGCCGACAGGGTTTCCGGTCCGTCTCGGCGCGACGACGAATCGCGCGCATCCGCAGGAGGGGATCGGCCCGCGGGGTTGACCGAGGCGGCCGGCGGGACCACATCTGCGGTGTTCCAGGGAGATCCCCGGCAAGGGGCTGAGAAACCGCTGGCAGGCTCGTGAGGGCCCGCGGCGCGGAAATCCTTCGAACCTGATCCGGTTCACACCGGCGTAGGGATTGGACCGTGGGCGCCGTCTTCGACGACGGGGTGCCCCAGCTTCTCAGACGAAGCGTCAGGCCCGGTCTCTGCGACAGCACGCGGAGGATCACTTGGGTCGTCATTCGGGTCGTCACGCAGCATCACCGATCGGGACGCGCCGGACGAGCGGCGGCGCCCGGCCAACCGTCCCGCTGCCGGCGCGTGCCGACGTCGCGATCGTCGGCGGCGGCCTGATCGGGCTGTCGATCGCCTGGCGGCTGGCGCAGGCCGGGCGGTCCGTCGTCGTGGTCGAGCGGGAGACCATCGGCTCCGGCGCGAGCCTCGCCGCCACGGGCATGCTGGCGCCGGCGGCCGAGCACGAGCCCGGCTCCGACCCGCTGCTGCCGCTGGCGCTTGATTCGCTCCGGCGCTGGCCGGGGTTTCGCGCCGAGCTCGAAGCGGCGTCCGGCCTCGACATCGACTACCGCGAGGACGGGACGCTGGTGCTGGCCATCGGGCGCGACGAGGTCGAGCGCCTGCGCTTCCGCTTCGACCTGCAGCGCCGCTCGGGCGTCGCCGCCGAGTGGATCGCGGGTGCCGACGTGCGTCGCCGCGAGCCGGCCCTCCGCCCCTCGGTCACCGCGGGCGTGCTCTGCCCGCTCGATCACCAGGTCGACCCGAGCCGGGTGATGGCGGCGCTCGTCGAGGCGTGCCGCGCCGCCGGCGTGGCGCTCGTCGAGAACAGCCCGGTTGTCGCCCTCGAGCGCACGAGCGGCCGCGTCGCGGGCCTGCGCACCGCCGACGGCGTGGTGCTGGCCGAGACCGTGGTGCTCGCCGCCGGCGCCTGGAGCGGCGAGGGCGGCCTGCTGCCGCAAAGCCTCGCCCTGCCCGTGCGCCCGCTGAAGGGACAGTCGCTGGCGCTGAAGACCACGGCGCGCACCGGCACGCTCTCGCACATGGTCTGGACCGAGCAGGTCCACATGGCGCCAAAGAGCGACGGCCACATCGTCGTCGGCGCGACGGTCGAGGATTGCGGCTTCCGCCCCGGCGTCACCGCCGGCGGGCTCTATGCCCTGCTCGAAGGCGCGCGCCGGGTGCTGCCCGGCATCGAGGAGATGGAGGTCGAGGCCGTCTGGAGCGGGTTCCGCCCGACCTCGGACGACGACGCGCCGATCCTCGGTGAGATCGCCCCCGGCCTGGTGGTCGCCACCGGTCACCATCGCAACGGCTACCTGCTCGCCCCGGTGACCGCCGACGCGATCGCCGCCCTCGTCACGACGGGCGCGATGCCGGCGGTCGCGCAGGACTTCTCGCTGGCGCGGTTCGCGCCGGGCGCCGAGCTGAGGGTGTCGGCATGAAGCTGACGGTGAACGGACAGGCTCGCGAGATCGAGGCCGCCGACGTCGCCGCCCTGTTCGCGCAGGCGGCGGAGGAGACCGGCAGCACCGATCCGCAGGGCGTCGCCATCGCGCTCAACGGCCGCGTCGTCCGCCGCCGCGACTGGGACACCACACCGATCTCCGAGGGCGACCGCATCGAGATCGTACGCGCCATGCAGGGAGGCTAGAGGATGGTCGACACGCTCACACCCCTCCGACCGGAGGCCGATGACCCCTTCGTGATCGCTGGCGTCACGCTGGGCTCGCGGCTGTTCATCGGCACCGCGGGCTACCCGACGCAGGTGATCATGCGCGATGCGGTCGCGGCCTCCGGGGCCGAGGTCGCCACCGCCTCGATCCGCCGGGTCTCGCTGCAGGGCCACGGCTCGGACACCGTGAAGATCCTGAAAGGACGCCGCTTCCTGCCGAACACCGCCGGCTGCGAGACCGCCCGCGACGCGATCATGACCGCCGAGCTGGCCCGCGAGGCGCTCGACACCAACTGGATCAAGGTCGAGGTGATCGGCGACCGCGAGACCCTGTACCCGGACGTCGCCGAGCTGATCGAGGCCTGCCGCCACCTCGTCGACGACGGCTTCGTCGTGCTGCCCTACTGCAACGACGACCCGATCGTCTGCCAGCGGCTCGCCGACATCGGCTGCGCCGCGGTGATGCCGATGGGCTCGCTGATCGGCTCCGGCATGGGCATCGCCAATCCGGCCAACCTCGAGTTGATCTGCCGCCGCATGGGCGTACCGGTGATCGTGGATGCCGGCATCGGCACGGCCTCCGACGCGGTGATCGCGATGGAGCTGGGCGCCGACGCCTGCCTGATCAACACCGCGGTGGCGAAGGCCGACGATCCCGTCCGCATGGCGCGCGCGATGCGCAACGCCGTGCAGGCGGGCCGCGATGCCTACCGCGCCGGCCGAATCCCGCGCCGCGGCCGGGCCGAGCCGTCGAGCCCGCAGCTCGGCCTTGTCGGCTCGTAGCCTGCCGTCGCCGCTCCTTGCGGTGACCGACCGGCGCGGGCCCCGCCCCCTGGGCGAGACCATCGCCGCCGTGCTCGACGGCGGGTGCCGGTGGGTCTGGTTTCGCGACAGGGATCTGCCACCGCCCGAGCGCCGGGCGCTGGCGGAGCGCATCGCCGAGCGCTTCCGCGAGGCCGGCGGCGTGCTCTCGGTCGGCGGCGATCTCGAGCTTGCCGCGGCCCTCGGCGCGAGCGTCCATCTCGGCGGCGGGGCGGATCGTGCCGCCATCGCCGATGCCAGGCGCCGTCTCGGCACCTCGGCGCTTGTCGGCGTCTCGGCGCACGGCCTGCGCGACGTCGAGGCGGCGGAAGACGCGGATTACGTGACCCTGAGCCCGGTCTTCGCCACGGCGAGCAAGCCCGGCTACGGTCCCGCCCTCGGCCTCGGCGCCATCGCAGCGGCCGCGCGGATCGGAATCCCGGTCGTCGCACTGGGTGGCATCGGCGTCGCCACTGCCGCCGCGTGTCGCCGAGCGGGCGCGGCGGGCGTGGCCGTGATGGGCGGCCTGATGCGGGTCGACGACCCTTCCAGCGAAGCTCGGGCGCTGTTGCGTGCCTGGGAAGCGGCCTCGGACGGGCCACCGTGAGCCTTACGCATGATCAGAATTCGATGCTCGCCGATCCAGCCTCGTCTCCACTCTCGATCTCATCCTGAGGTGCCGCGTCGGCGACCTCGAAGGGGGGCTCCGAAAATCGCGCGCGCGCTGCAGGGCTCCTTCGAGGCCTCCGCTTCGCTGCGGCACCTCAGGGTGAGGCTCACGGTTGGAGGATGTCCGGCGTGAGAAACTACTTCGCGGCGGCAGGCCCGTAGGGCGGGCGCGGGATCGCCCGATGCGCGGCGCGGAGCGCCGCCGACCAGCGCTCGCGCAGGTCGTGGAAGTAGCCCTCGCCGGCCTCGATCCGATGATTCACCTCGAGGTCGAGGGCGTTGCGGCGCGCCAGCGCGATGTCGATCGGCAGGCCGACGCCGAGATTCGAGCGCATGGTCGAATCCATCGAGACAAGTCCGACCTTGAGCGCGTCGTAGAGCTCGGTCTCGAACTTCACCGCCCGGTCGAGGATCGGCTTGCCGTACTTGTGCTCGCCGATCTGCAGGAACGGTGCATCGGTACTGCACTCGATGAAGTTGCCGGCCGAGTAGATCAGGAACAGCCGCATCGGCTCGCTGCCGATCTGGCCGCCGAACAGCAGCGAGACCGAGAAGCGCAGGCTCGCCGCCTCGAAGCCCGCCTTCTCGATCGCGCGCACGTGGCGGATCGCGCGGCCGACGAGCTGGGCCGCCTCGAACATCGTCGTCGTCTCGACGAGCTTCAGCTTGGCCTCGCCGTTGTCGCCGGGCACGCCCTCGGAGAGCAGGCTCAGGACCGATTGCGTCACCGACAGGTTGCCGGCCGAGGCCAGCATCATCACCCGCTCGCCCGGCACGTTGAAGTGATGGAGCTTGCGATAGGTCGAGATGTCGTCGAGCCCCGCATTGGTGCGGGTGTCGGCGATCATCACCAGGCCTTCCTCGACGAGGACGCCGACGCAGTAAGTCATGGGATCAGGCTTTTCGAAGAGGCGCGGAGCGTCAGGATTGCGGTGCCGCCTGGGCTTGCTCCACCCGGAGCTTCACGTCCAGCGTTTCGGTGCCGCCGCCTGTGCGACTGCCGCGAATCGGGGCAGCCCCGAGGTAGTCGAGCCCGGATGCGACGCGGATATAGGCTTCCGTGGTGGCGTCGCCGGTGGTCGGATCGAAGCCGACCCAGCCGAGATCCGGCACCAGCGCCTCGGCCCAGCCGTGCGGCGTCTCCTGCTCGGCGTCGCTCCCCTCCGGGCGGTGGTAGCCGGAGACGTAGCGCGCCGGGATCGCCCGGTAGCGGGCGGCGGCGATGAAGACGTGGGCGAAGTCCTGGCATACGCCGGCTCCGGCCTCGAAGGCCTTCGGCGAGGGCACGGCGGCGCTCGCGGGGCCTGGCGTGTAGGCCATGTGCGCGTGCACCGCGGCCATCAGCCGATGCAGGAAGGGGAGGGCTGCCGGGTCTCCGGCGCCGGCGACCGCGTCGGACAGCGCCTGGATCTCCGGGCTCGGCAGCACGAGGTCGGTGTCGCGCAGGTAGAACGTCTCGGGCAGGCGCTCGACGGCGCCGCGGACGATGCCGTGGGTCTCGTGGGTGTCGACCTCGCCGGTGACGCGAATCACCAACGCGTCGGAGGCCTGGTCCGGCGTGAACCAGTGGACCACGTTGCCGTAGCCGTCCTCGCGCTCGGTGAGCCGTCCGTCGACCGAAGGCTCGATCCGCCAGCGCCGGACGTACTGGCCGTCATGGTCGCGCGGCGTCATCCGCAGGACCTGGATCAGGCCGCGTGCCGGTTGCTCGTAGCTGTAGATGGTCTCGTGGACCACGCGAATGCGCATGCGTCGATTCTGCCCGTCCTGGCTCCGCCGGTCTCGGCGACACGGCGCCCCTGATGGACGCCGCGGCGCCCGAAGTCACACGTTTTACACGACGTTCCGACGGAGCGCGCAACCGCGGAAGCGGAACCGCGCGTATTCCGCTGCGGCTCGAGCCTCAGCCGAGATACTGCTCGGCGATGGCGGCGCCGACCTTGTTGTTCTCGCCGATGAAAGCGATCACGAACTCATGCAGGCCGGACGCGAAGACCCGGTCGATCTCCTCGCTTTCCAGCCGTGCGAGCAGGTTGCTCGCCAAGCGCTGGCTGGCGCCGCGGCGTCCGTAGGCGTCGGCGATCAGGTCGAGATGCTCGACGAGGACGCCGTAGCAGTTGGCGAAGGAGCGCGGCATCTGCCGGTTGAGGATCAGGAGGTCGGCGACCAGCAACGGCTTGACGCTCTCGCGATACACCCAGTGATAGGCGTTGAAGGCCGAGACTTCGCGCAGGATCGTCGTCCACTGGAAGTAGTCGAGGCTGCCGCCGATCTTCTCGGTGTCCGGCAGCAGGATCTTGTACTTCACGTCGAGGATGCGGGCGGTGTTGTCGGCCCGCTCGATCGCGGTGCCGAGACGCGTGAACCAGTAGGTGTCGTTGCGCAGCATCGTCCGGTAGGCCGAGCCGTCGAAGGTCAGCGAGATGCCCTTCACCCAATCGAGGAAGCGCGTGAACGCGTCGCGGTCGAGGTCCTTCTTCTCGTAGGACCGCAGCTCGAGCCAGGCGCCGTTGATCGTGTCCCACATTTCGGTGGTGAGCGCGGTGCGCACGCTGCGCGCGTTCTCGCGGGCGCTCTCGATGCAGGAGCGGATCGAGGACGGGTTGTGCGGGCTGAAGGCGAGGAAGTCGCACACCGTCGCGGCGTTCACGCCGTCGTAGTGCGGCTTGAACACCTCCGGATCGCCGGCCGAGGCGAGGGCCGAAGCCCACTCGTTGGTCTCGCCCCCGCCGTAGCTCGTCGGCAGCGAGGCCAGGCGATGCGCCGCATCGAGGATGCGGGCGACGAACTCCGCCCGTTCGACGTAGCGCGAGAGCCAGTAGAGGTTGTCGGCAGTCCTGGAGAGCATGGCTGTTTCGCTGGGGTCTCTTCGGCTTCGGCCCGGGGGCGTCCACCGCTGGGCGGTTCTCGGTGAAAGCAGGCGTCACGCCATCACGCGTCGAGAACCCAGGTGTCCTTCGTACCGCCCCCTTGGCTGGAATTCACCACCAAAGATCCTTCCTTCAGCGCCACGCGGGTGAGACCGCCCGGCACGATGCGGATCTCGTCGGCGCCGCACAGCACGAAGGGGCGCAGGTCGACGTGGCGCGGGGCCACCCCGGAGGCGACGAAGGTCGGGCAGGTGGAGAGCGACAGCGTCGGCTGGGCGATGAAGCCGTCCGGCGCGTGGCGCAGGCGCTTGGCGAATTCCTCGATCTCGCGCTTGGTCGCGTGCGGCCCGACGAGCATGCCGTAGCCGCCCGAGCCGTTGACCTCCTTGACCACCAGCTCGGACAGGTTGTCCATCACGTAGGAGAAGGCCTCCTTCTCGCGGCAGCGATAGGTCGGCACGTTGTGCAGGATCGGCTCCTCGCCGGTGAAGAACTTCACGATCTCCGGCATGTAGCTGTAGACCGCCTTGTCGTCGGCGATGCCGGTGCCGACCGCGTTGGCGAGCGTCACGCTGCCGCGCTCGTAGGCGTTCATGATGCCCGGCACGCCGAGCATCGAATCCGGCCGGAACACCAGCGGATCGAGGAAGTCGTCGTCGAGGCGGCGGTAGATCACGTCGACCCGGCGCGGGCCTTCGGTGGTCCGCATGTAGACCACGTCGTCCTTGGTGAAGAGGTCGCCCGCCTCGACCAGCTCGACGCCGAGCTTGTCGGCCAGGAACGAGTGCTCGTAGAACGCCGAGTTGTAGCGCCCGGGCGTCAGCAGCACGACGGTCGGGTCGCGGGTCGCCGTCGCCGGCGCGAGGCTGCGGAGCGTCGCCAGCAGCGCGTCCGGATAGTTCTCGACCGGCGCGACGCGGTGGCGGGAGAACAGGTCCGGGAACAGCCGCAGCATCACCTCGCGATTCTCGAGCATGTACGACACGCCGGACGGGATGCGGGCGTTGTCCTCGAGCACGAAGAAGTCGTTCTCGCCGGTGCGGACGATGTCGATCCCCGCGATGTGCACGTAGAGGTCGTGCGGCACCCGGAACGACCGCATCTCCATGCGGTAATGCGCGTTCTTGTAGACGAGGTCGGCCGGGATGATGCCGGCCTTGATGCATTCCTGCGCGCCGTAGATGTCCTTCAGGAACATGTTGATCGCGGTGACGCGCTGCTTCAGCCCGCGCTCCAGGAAACCCCATTCCGGCTTGGTGATCACCCGCGGGATGATGTCGAACGGGATCAGCCGCTCGGTCGATTCGTTGTCGCCGTAGACCGCAAAGGTAATGCCGATGCGCCGGAACAGCAGCTCGGCCTGGCTCCGGCGGGTGTTGAAATGGTCGGCCGGCGTCGTGTCGAGCCAGTTCTTCAGCTGACCGTAGGCCTCGCGGACGTCGTCGGGACTCGTCGCGGCGCCTGCGAAGGCGGTCATCTCGTCGAAGGCCACGGCCGCCATTCAGTCTCTCCCAGATCCGTCACGCTAGAGGCAAGAGGCGCGCCACGCAAAGGGATTACGGCCTCGTTCGGGGCTCGTTCCAAACACGCGTCAGATGAGGCGCAGGCCTTTCAGGCTGGCATGGCCTGACCGGCCGAGGATGACGTGGTCGTGCACCACGATCTTCAGCGGGCTGAGCACGGCGATCACTTCGCGCGTCATCGTCACGTCGGCGACCGAGGGCGCCGGATCGCCGGACGGGTGGTTGTGCGCCAGGATGATCGCCGTCGCCGAGAGCTCCAGCGACCGCCGCGCCACCTCGCGCGGGTAGACCGGCGTGTGGTCGACGGTCCCGCGCCCCTGGATCTCGTCGGCGATGAGGTGGTTGCGCTTGTCGAGGAACAGCACCCGGAACTCCTCGCGGGTGGCGAAGGCCATGGTGGCGCGCAGGTACTCGATGAGCTCGGCCCAGGAGGAAAGCAGCGCGCGCTGGGCGATCGCGCCGCGCGCCAGCCGGCGGCCCGCCGCCTCCATCAACTTGAGGTCGGCGACCACGCCGGCGCTGACGCCCTCGACCTCGGCGAGCCGGGCCGGATCGGCGCTCAGCACCTCGGCGAAGCTGCCGAAGCGGCGGATCAGCGCCTTGGCCAGCGGCTTCACGTCCCGCCGCGGGATCGCGCGGAACAGGGCAAGCTCGAGCATCTCGTAGTCGGGCAGGGCGTCGGCCCCCTGCTTGGCGAAGCGCTCGCGCAGGCGATCGCGGTGGCCGAGATAGTGCGGCGGCTCCTCGGGCTTCGGCGCGACGGCCGGCCGCTCGGCGAACAATCCGCCCTCAGCCGCGTCGCCCGGGCCCGTCACGACCTCAAGCGCCTGGGTTGCCGGGCTGGTGCAGCCCCTTCGGCGAGACCGTGAAGATCTCGACGCCGGTCTCGGTGACGGCCACCGTGTGCTCGAACTGCGCCGACAGCGAGCGGTCGCGCGTCACCGCGGTCCAGCCGTCGGAGAGCACCTTCACCGCCGGCCGGCCGAGGTTGATCATCGGCTCGATGGTGAAGAACTGCCCCGGCCGCAGCGGCACGTCGTAGCTCGCCTCAACGTAGTGCAGGATGGTCGGCGCATCGTGGTAGCTCCGACCGAGGCCGTGGCCGCAGAAGTCGCGCACCACCGAGCAGCGCTCGCCCTCGGCGTAGTCCTGGATCGCGCGGCCGATGTCGTTGGTCGATCCGCCGGGCTTCACCGCGGCGACGCCCCGCATCAGCGCCTCGTAGGTGATCTCGCACAGGCGCGCCGCCTTGCGCGGCACCTCGCCGACGAAGGCCATCCGGCTCGAATCGCCGTGCCATCCGTCGAGGATCAGGCACATGTCGAGGTTGACGATGTCGCCCTCGCGCAGCGGCTTGTCGTTGGGGATGCCGTGGCAGACCACGTGGTTGATCGAGGTGCAGATCGACTTCGGATAGCCGCGGTAGAGCAGCGAGGCCGGGTAGGCGCCGTGATCCATCGCGAACTCGTAGGCGAGCTTGTCGAGCGCCTCGGTGGTCACGCCCGGCTGCGTCGCCTCCATCAGCACGTCGAGGCCTTCCGCCGTCAGGCGTCCGGCACGGCGCATGCCCGCGAACCCCTCCGGCCCGTGGATCGGTGCCTGGGGCACGCGCCGCGTCGCTTGGTCTTGCTGGGTCATCGAGGGGCTTGTCCGCGCCGGGTCGGTCTTCGAAGGCTTATGTACGGCGTGGCCGCCGAGGCGCCAAGTGACCGGCGTTCGCCCCCAGGCTTGCGCCGGACGAACGCACGGCGGCATAAGCGGGGCTCGGGCGACCCGGTGCGAGGGGTCCCAAGGCACAGGACGGCGCGATGGCTGACAGGGCGGTACCGCACTTCCACAACGAGCTCGGCGTCGCGGTCATCCATGTCGGCTCGCGGGAGTTCATGTGCATCGGCGCATTGCCGCCGTTCGATCATCCGCACGTGTTCCTCGACATGGGCGCCGACAACGAGATCATCTGCCAGTACTGCTCGACGCTGTATCGCCACCGCGCCGACCTGAAGGCCGGCCATGCCGACCCGGCGGCATGCGTCTGGCACGATCAGAAGGCGGCGGCCGAATAGGGTCATGCCCCGAGACCCTCAGCCGCCGCTGACCGTCGCTATCGTCGGTGGCGGGATCGGCGGCCTGACCGCGGCGCTGGCGCTGAACGCCGCCGGCCATGCGGTGACGGTGGTCGAGCGCCGCACCGGCTTCAGCGAGGTCGGCGCCGGCCTCCAGCTCTCGCCGAACGCGAGCCGCGTGCTCGCCGATCTCGGGCTCGCGGCGGCGCTCCGGCGCGCCGGCTCCGAGCCGCCGGGCGTGACCGTCCGCGCCCTCGATTCGGGCCGGCGGATCGGGGCGGTGGCGCTGGGCGCCAAGGCCCGCGAGCAGTTCGGCGCGCCGTACTACGTCATCCACCGGGCCGACCTTCAGACCCTGCTCCTCGACGCGGTGCGCTCCCGCCCCGGCATCCGCCTGATGATGGGCCGTGCCGTCATGGGCCTCACCGAGACCGAGGACGCCGTCACTCTTGCCCTCGAAAGCGGCAACGGCACCCGCAACGACAGCCTCTCGGCCGAGCTGGTGATCGGGGCGGACGGCCTGCGCTCGCGCATCCGCGGCCACCTCGACCCACGCCCGCTCGCGACCGCCGGGATGGCGGCGTGGCGGGCGATCGTGCCGCGCGAGGCCGTGCCCGAGGCGCTGGCCGGCGAGGCGACCGGGCTGTGGCTCGGGCGCGGCCGGCACGTGGTCCACTACCCGATCCATGCCGGCCGAGACCTCAACGTCGTGGCGATCGTGCCCGAGCGGCAGGGCGACGAGGATTGGGGCCGGCTCGGGGATCCGGCGGTGCTGCGCGCGCATTTCCGCACCTGCGCGCCGGAGCTGCTCGAGCTGCTGACCGTGCCGGATTCCTGGCTGGTCTGGTCGCTCGCCGACCGCCCGGTGGCGCGGCCGATCGCGCGCGGCCGGGTCGCGCTGCTGGGCGATGCCGCCCACCCGGTGCTGCCGTTCCTGGCGCAGGGGGCGGCGCTGGCGATCGAGGACTGCTCGATCCTGACGCGGTGCCTCGCCGAGCATCCGGTCGCGGACGCGCTCGCGGCCTACACCAAGGCGCGCCGGCGCCGCGTCCGCCGGGTGCAGCGCGCCGCCCGCGGCAACGGCCGGACCTACCATGCCGGCGGCCTCACCGCCTTCGTGCGCGACGCGGTGATGCGCCGCCTCGGGCCCGACGGCATGCGCGCGCGCTACGCCTGGCTCTACGGCTGGACGCCGAACGCTTGATCTCGCCGACGCCGGCGGCTACCGCTTCGGCACATCGAGGGGCCGCTTGCCGAAATTGGTAGACGGAAGGCACTTAAAATGCCTCGGGCTTCGCCCGTGTGGGTTCGAGTCCCACAGCGGCCACCACGCCCCGATCCTTGCCCGGCACCGGCCGTCCTGATACGCGAGCGGGATCATCTCCAGGGATTGCGGGGAAGGGTGCGACGCGCACGCTCCGCAGAACCGTACCGCGTAGGGTTCGCCGCGGGCATGGCGCGTGCCTGCCCGTGCGGCCCTGTACCCGTCATCGGGCCGGGCGCGCTCCCGCGCCGGCCCCGCCGAACCTGATAGGATGCCTGCGATGGCCCGCGAATTCATCTACCACATGAAAGGCCTGACCAAGACCTACACTGGCGGGAAGAAGGTGTTGGACAACGTCAACCTGTCCTTCTACCCCGACGCCAAGATCGGCGTGCTGGGCATCAACGGCTCGGGCAAGTCGACCCTGCTGAAGATCATGGCCGGCATCGACACCGAGTGGACCGGCGAGGGCTTCGTCGCCCAGGGCGCCCGCGTCGGCTACCTGCCGCAGGAGCCGCAGCTCGATCCGACGAAGTCGGTCCGCGAGAACGTGATGGAGGGCGTCGCCGAGAAGCAGGCTCTGCTCGACCGCTACAACGAGCTCGCGATGAACTACTCCGACGAGACGGCGGACGAGATGACCCGTCTCCAGGACGAGATCGAATCGAAGAACCTGTGGGAGCTCGAATCCAAGGTCGACCAGGCCATGGAGGCCTTGGGCTGCCCGAGCGACGAGCAGCCGGTCGCCACGCTGTCGGGCGGCGAGCGCCGCCGCGTCGCGCTGTGCCGGCTGCTGCTGTGGGAGCCGGAGCTGCTGCTGCTCGATGAGCCGACCAACCACCTCGACGCCGAGACGGTGAACTGGCTCGAAGGCCACCTGAAGAACTATCCCGGTGCGATCCTGATCGTGACCCACGATCGCTATTTCCTCGACAACGTCACCAGCTGGATCCTCGAGCTCGATCGCAGCAAGGGCATCCCGTACGAGGGCAACTACTCGGCCTGGCTGGTGCAGAAGCAGAAACGCCTGCAGCAGGAGGGCCGCGAGGACATGGCTCGCCAGCGCTCGATCGCTCGCGAGCAGGAGTGGATCGCCGCCTCGCCGAAGGCGCGCCAGTCCAAGTCGAAGGCGCGCATCACGCGCTACGAGGAGCTGGTCGCCAAGCAGAACAACAAGGTCGATGCCGCGGCCCAGATCGTGATCCCGATCGACGAGCGGCTCGGCAACAACGTCATCGAGTTCGACCACCTCAACAAGGCCTTCGGCGACCGGCTGCTGATCGAGGACCTGTCGTTCAAGCTGCCGCCGGGCGGCATCGTCGGCGTCATCGGCCCGAACGGCGCCGGCAAGACGACGCTGTTCAAGATGATCACCGGCCAGGAGAAGCCCGACGGCGGCGCGATCTCGGTCGGCGAGACCGTGCATCTCGGCTACGTCGACCAGTCGCGCGATGCGCTCGATCCCAACGCCACGGTCTGGCAGGAGGTCTCGGGCGGCAACGACATCATCTATTTCAACAAGCGCGAGATCAATTCGCGGGCCTACTGCGCGGCCTTCGCCTTCAAGGGCGGCGACCAGCAGAAGAAGGTCGGCACGCTGTCGGGCGGCGAGCGCAACCGCGTGCACCTCGCGCGAACGCTGAAGGGCGGCGCCAACGTGCTGCTCCTCGACGAGCCGACCAACGATCTCGACATGGAGACGCTGCGGGCGCTCGAGGACGCGCTGGAGGATTATGCCGGCTGCGCGGTGATCATCAGCCACGATCGCTGGTTCCTGAACCGGATCGCGACCCACATCCTCGCCTTCGAGGGCGACAGCCACGTCGAGTGGTTCGAGGGCAACTTCTCCGACTACGAGGCCGACAAGATGCGCCGCCTCGGTGCCGACTCGCTGATGCCGAAGAAGATCAAGTACAAGAAGTTCTCGCGCTGAGGCCGGTTTCCCTCCCCCTTCTGCGGGGGAGGGTGGCCCGCGAAGCGGGTCGGGTGAGGGGGCAACGCTTCCGGAGAGGCCGATCCCCTCTCCCGACCCTCGCTGACGCGAGGCCCACCCTCCCCCGCAGAGGGGGAGGGGATCATGCGGCGGACGATCAGTGAAATCCTAGAAGTACGACTTCAGCGTTCCGCGACGGCGCACGTCGAGCGTCGCGCAGTGGAACGAGCCGCCGAACGGGCCGTAGCTCAGGAACGGCGCCGGGATCGGATCGAAGCCCCAATCCTTGAGCGCCTTGATCAGCGTCGGCTGGCTCTGGTCGACGACGATCTTCTTCTCGTCGATGGCGAGCACGTTGATCGAGGTCCAGGGCGAGCACATCGAGATCTTGCTCATGAAGCCCTCGACCGGGTCGGGGCGCGGGGCGACCAGCACGTCCCACTTCTTCAGCACCGCCGGCAGCTTCTCGACGTCGATGTAGTCCGGGTTGACCAGCACCTTGCCGGGCGCGAGCGGCATGAACGACGAATCGATGTGCATCGGCTGCGGGCAGCGGCTCTCGATCTCGTGGACGCGGAAGCCGGACCCGAGGTGGCGCCGCAGCCACTCGATGCCCATCAGGTTAGTGACGTTCGAGCGGGTGACGAAGATATCGCGGCCGCAGCGGACGAAGTCGGCGGCGTCGAAGACCGGCTCGAACTCGTTGACCGTGAACTGCATCGGCTCGCCGGCCTTCAGGTTCGGCACGCGATAATCGTAGTTGTAGAGCTCGTCCGTCAGCTGCGGCCGCGGTGCCGAGGTCCAGCGCGCGCCGTTGCGGAAATACTCCTTGAACAGCGAGCGGTAGGCGTCGCCCTCGAAGTAGCGCGAGCGCCAGCACATTGGGCTCTCGATGATCTCGTCGCCGATCACCAGGTACGGGTCGCGCGGGCAGGCGACGCAGAAGCCGCGGGACGACCAGCGCGGGGCGCGGTACTTCTTCGAGAAGTCGATGCTGTCTGGGCGGCGGATCTTCACGCCCTCGCCGGCGAGGATGCCGATGAAGTTATCGAGCTCCTTCTGCGCGAGCTTCTTCATGAAGGCCGGATACCGGAAGCCCGAGGCGAAGCGGTAGAACGGCTGCGCGGCGCGCGGCAGGTTGAAGATCACGGTCAGGTGGTGCGTCGGGATCGTGGCGCCGTCGAGCGAGCCGACGATCACCTCCTCCAGCGGGTCCCACTCGTTCCAGGCCATCACCGGCGAGTGCGGCGCCGGCACGCCCGGGTCGCCGCGGACGAAGCCGTCGGTACGGGCGTCGTCGAGCACGGCCTCTCCGGCCGAGTGGGAAGCGTCGCGGTCCATGGTGATCCCTTCGTGATACGCTGCGCGGGCGGTCTGCTCGGGGCGAAACCCCTGGTGCCGCTTTGGTCCGCACTGTGTCTATCGGGTGATAGACATTGCCGATCGTTGCTGCAACTTGAGCCTTACTCCTCGTCCGCAGCGGTCTTTTTCGGTCGAAATCGCGGCGAGAATCCAGCATCAAGCCACCCCCGAGCTTGAAAGAGGATCATGAAGCGTCTGACGACCCTGGCCTTGATCGCCGGCCTCTGCACGGTCGTCGGCCTGTTCCTGTCTTCCGGTCTCGAGGATGTGGCGGCCGCGGTGGTGAGTGCCGGCTGGGGCGCGCTGGCGGTGGTCGCCGCGCGCGCGGTCGCCGTCGCCTGGGCCGGCCTCGGCTGGTTCGTGATCTTCCCCGTCGCCGGCCGCCCGAGCCTGGCCGCCTGCATCAACCTGCGCTTCGTGCGCGAGGGCATCAATACGCTGCTGCCGGTCGCGACGGTGGGCGGCGACTTCATCGGCGCGCGCCTTCTGGCCAAGCGCGGCATCGCCGGGGGCCTGGCCGGCGCCAGCATGTTCGTCGACATGATGACGCAGGCGCTGACCCAGCTGCTTTTCACCGTCGCCGGCCTCGGGCTCCTGATCTGGCTCGCGGGCGACGGGCCGATCGTGCGCACCGTCGCCGGCGGCCTCGCCATCGCCGCCCCCGCCATCGGCGCGTTCTACCTGATCCAGCGCCGTGCCGGGCACCGCCTGATCCAGGGGATCGTCGACCGCTTCGCCTCGGGCCGCGAATGGCAGGCGCTCGGCGCCGTCGACGTGCTCTACGACAACCTGCGACGCCTCTACGGTGCGCCCCTGCGCATCGTCTCGGGCATCGGCGTGCACCTCGTCGGCTGGGTCATCGGCTCGCTCGAGGTCTACGTCTGCCTGCACTTCATGGGCTATCCGGTGAGCTTCGCAGAGGCGATCGTGATCGAGAGCCTGGCCCAGGCCGTGCGCGGCGCCGCCTTCGCGGTCCCCGGCGCGCTCGGCGCGCAGGAGGGCGGGCTGATCGCGCTCTGCGCCCTGTTCGGCATCCCGGCCGAGGCGGCGCTCGCCCTGTCCCTGGTCAAGCGTCTGGCCGACCTCCTCGTCGGCGTTCCCGGCCTGTGGCTCTGGCACACGCAGGAGGGCCGCCTGCGCCGCGAGGCGAGCGAGCCCGAGGCCTCCGCGCAGGAGGAGGGCCGGACCACCTTTCGCCGAGTCGGGGCCGTCCCCGCACCCGCGACGCTCGGACCGTTCTACAGCTATGCGCCCCCCCGCGGGCAGAGCGCCCACATCGAGGACACCGCGGTGCCGGAGTTGAAGAAGTGCGCCTGATGCGCCGGTTGATCCTCGCGCTGGCGCTCGTCGCCGGCACCGTTCCGGCCTTCGCCGCCGACGACCCGGCGGTCGCGGTGGTCGACGGGCTCTACGCCCGCTTCGACGCCGCCGTGAAGAACGGGGCCGGCACCCTCAAGGACCGCATCGACGCGGTCGGCCCGACCCTGGAGCGGTCCTTCGACTACCCGGCGATGGTCCGCCTGGCGATCGGCGCCAAGTGGGCGGAGTTCTCGCCCGAGCAGCAGGGCGCGATCACCGAAGCGTTCCGCCGCAACTTCGTCGTGACCTACGCCAACCGCCTCGCACGGGCGGCGGGCGCGAAGTTCGAGGTGACGCGCAAGAGCGAGGCGAGCGGAACGAACCAGCGCGTCCTCACCCACGTCACCACCCCGGACGGGGACGATTCGCAGATCGACTTCGTCGTGAATTCGGACAACCGCATCCAGGACGTCCTGCTCAACGGCAACGTCAGCGAGGTCGCGGGTCAGCGGGCGAGCCTCGGCCAGCCGCTCAAGGCCGGCGGCGCCGACGCGGTGCTGAAATTCCTGCGCGAACGCACCGACGGCATGCTGAACGCCAAACCGGCGCCTTGAACGGCCTGCACAGAGCTTTCGTGCCGCACGCCGCGGCCCATCGATCCCACGCACCTTGCGACCGAGCGACGTTCCCATGGACCTGACCTGGCTCTCGCCGATCCTTCTGGTCCCCGCGCTCGCGGGTTGCCTGTACGCGCTCACCGCGGCGTTCCTCGCCGGGCGGTGCTCCGCGAAGGTGGCGCCCGCCTTCGCCGACGATGCGGCGCGGCCCTCGGTGACGGTGCTGAAGCCCCTCTGCGGCCTCGAGCCGAACCTGTTCGAGAACCTGCGGACCTTCTGCGCCCAGGACTATGCCGGCCCGGTGCAGATCGTGTTCGGCGTGCAGAGCGCCGGCGACCCGGCGATCGGCGTCGTGCGGCGCATCGAGGCGGCCTTCCCGCAGCTCAGCATCGACCTCGTCGTCGACGCACGCCAGCACGGCTCGAACCGCAAGGTCTCGAACCTGATCAACATGTCGGAGGTGATTCGGCACGAGGTGGTGGTGCTCGCCGACAGCGACATGGTGGTGCGCCCCGACTATCTCGAGCGCGTCGTGGCCGAGCTGTCCGCCCCCGGCGTGACCGGGGTGACCTGCCTGTACCACGGCGTTCCCGGCGACCGGGGCGTGTTCGCGCAGCTCTCGGCGCTCGCCATCGACGTGCAGTTCCTGCCCAACGTCGTGATGGGCACGGCGCTCGGCCTCGCCAAGCCGTGCTTCGGCTCGACCATCGCCTTCACCGCCGCGTCGCTGGCGAAGATCGGCGGGTTCGCCACCTTCAAGGACGACCTCGCCGACGACTATGCCATCGGCGAGGCGCTGCGCGGGCTCGGCGGCCGGGTCGCGATCCCGAACTTCACCATCGGGCATACCTGCGTCGACACCGCGATCGCGGGCCTCTGGACCCACGAGCTGCGCTGGAACCGCACCATCCGCAACGTCGACCCGGCCGGCTATGCCGGCTCGATCGTCACCCACGCCTTCCCGATCGCGCTGATCGCCGCGTTGATGCCGGAGGCCGGCGCGACCGCGCTCGGCGTCGCGGCCTTGGCGCTCGCCTGCCGCATCATCCTGTCGATGCGGCTGGAGCGTGCCTTCGGGATCGGCCCCCACCCGTACTGGCTGTTGCCGATCCGCGACATCCTCTCGTTCGCGAACTTCTCATGGAGCTTCGTATCGGGGGCGGTGACATGGAAAGGTCACGATTATCGCGTCGTTGCGGATGGAACGCTTATTCCGGAGGGCAATCTCGGCCAGGATGCTGAGTCGCCCACCGTCTGACCTTGCCGTCCCGTCGTTTAAACTTGCCATCCTCGATCCGTCATCCTTTCGATCCGATCGCCCTGCTCTGAGGCCTTGAACCCCATGCGCACGCTCTTCCTCCAGGCTCCCACCTTCGACGGCTTCGACGGCGGCGCCGGGTCCCGCTACCAGGCCAAGCGCGAGATCAAGTCGTTCTGGTACCCGACCTGGCTCGCCCAGCCGGCCGCCCTGGTGCCGAACTCGAAGCTGATCGACGCGCCGCCGCACAACATCAAGCTGGCCGAGATCGTTGCCCAGGCCAACGACTTCGACATGGTGGTGCTCCACACCTCGGTGCCGTCGTTCAAGTCGGACGTGAAGACCGTCGAGGCGCTCAAGGCCGCCAACCCCAAGCTGATCGCCGGACTGATCGGCGCGAAGGTCGCGGTGGACGCCGCCGGCGCGATGGCCCAGGCGCCGTGCATCGACTTCTGCGCCCGCAACGAGTTCGACTTCACCGTCAAGGAAGTCGCCGACGGCACGCCGATGTCGGAGATCAAGGGTCTGTCCTATCGCAACGCCGACGGCGTCGTGGTCCACAACGAGGACCGCGAGATCATGACCGACATGGATCAGCTTCCCTTCGTCACGAGCGTGTACAAGCGCGATCTCGAGATGGAGAAGTACTTTATCGGGTACCTCAAGCACCCCTACATCTCGTTCTATTCCGGCCGCGGCTGCAAGAGCCGCTGCACGTTCTGCCTGTGGCCGCAGACGGTGGGCGGGCATACCTACCGCACCCGCTCGGTCGCGCACGTGATCGAGGAGATCAAGTACTGCCTGAAGGAGTTCCCGCAGACGAAGGAGTTCTTCTTCGACGACGACACCTTCACCGACAACCTGCCCCGCGCCGAGGAGATCGCGCGCGAGCTGGGCAAGCTCGGCGTCACCTGGTCGTGCAACGCCAAGGCGAACGTTCCGCGCGAGACCCTCGAGGTGCTGAAGGCCAACGGCCTGCGCCTGCTGCTGGTCGGCTACGAGTCCGGCAACCAGAAGATCCTGAACAACATCAAGAAGGGCATGCGCGTCGAGGTCGCCGAGAAGTTCACCAAGGATTGCCACGACCTCGGCATCGCGATCCACGGCACCTTCATCGTCGGCCTGCCGGGTGAGACCCGCGAGACGATCCAGGAGACGATCGCCTTCGCCAAGCGCATCAACCCGCACACCATCCAGGCCTCGCTGGCGGCGCCGTACCCCGGCACCTTCCTCTACAAGCAGGCGGTGGAGAACGGCTGGCTCGACGTCGAGAACGCCGAGCTCGTGGATGAGAACGGCGTGCAGATCGCGCCGCTGCACTACCCGCACCTGTCGCACGCCGAGATCTTCGCGGCGGTGGAGGAGTTCTACCGGAAGTTCTACTTCCGCGCTCCGAAGATCGCCTCGATCGTCTCCGAGATGGTGCGCTCGCCCGACATGATGAAGCGCCGCCTGCGCGAGGGCGTGGAGTTCTACCGCTTCCTCAAGGAGCGTCAGGGCACCGCCAAGGCCGCCTGACAAGGGCGCCAGCTTTCCATCGCATCGACCGATCCAGACGGCCGGGCCCCAAAGCCCGGCCGTCTTCGTTCAGGGGTCCGAGTCCGAGGCCCCCGGCAAACAGCCGCGCCCCCGTACACCGGAGTGTCTCGTGAAGCGTCTCGTCGTCACCGCCGACGATTTCGGCCTGAGCCCGGAGGTCAACGAGGCGGTCGAGCAGGCCCATCGCGACGGCATCCTCACGGCGGCGAGCCTGATGGTCTCGGCCCCCGCCGCCGCGGACGCGGTCGCCCGCGCCAAGCGGATGCCGTCGCTACGCGTGGGATTGCATCTGGTGCTCGTCGAGGCGTGGCCGACGCTGCCGGCCGCCACCTTGCCGGATCTCACCGATGACGCCGGCCTGATGCGTCGCGACATGGAACGCCTCGGCCTCGACCTTGCGCTGAGGCCGGCGGTCCGCCGCCAGCTCGCCGCCGAGATCACCGCGCAGTTCGAGGCCTACCGCATCACCGGTCTGCCACTTGATCACGTGAACGCGCATAAGCACTTCCACGTGCATCCGTTGATCGCCGGCGCGGTGCTGTCGATCGGGCCGCGTTACGGGATGCGCTCGATCCGCGTGCCGCGCGAGCCGCGGGCGGTGCTGAAGCGCGCCGAGCCCGGTGCGACCCCGCAGGTGGCCCTCGATACGGCACCCTGGGCGGCCCTGCTCGCGGTCCGGGCCCGGATGATGGGGCTGACCATTCCCGATCGAACCCTGGGTCTGGCCTGGTCCGGAGCGATGACGCCCGCCCGCGTGGCCGGCCTGCTCGCGCACCTGCCCGACGGCCTGACCGAGCTCTACACCCACCCGGCCACCGCCGGCGGCTTCCTCGGCGAGGCGCCGGGCTACGCCTACGCCGCGGAGCGGGACGCGCTCGTCGCGCGGGCCTCCGTGGATGCGGTCGCGCGGTCGGGGATCGTCTGCGGCGGGTTTTCGGATTTCGCGCCGAATAGACGATGACGACGTCATCACGGAGCCCGCAGTAGCATTCGCCTCAAACGCTTCAGAAACGACACTGTAAAGCGACTGTATATCTTCGCAAATTGCTCATCAGGACGTGCCTTTCGGCAGCATGTCCGATTGATGACCAAAATTTCATGCAACGTGAGCTTCGGCGCCCGCGTTCCGACAGCAGCCCCAGGGCACAAGACGATCGTCGCAACAGACCCTCGCCGCCGCATGGGACGGATCGGAGATGTCGTCATGACCCGCTACACCCTTCTCGCCACCGTCTTCACCGCCTCCGTCGCCCTCGGGGGCGCCGCCTACGCCGCCGACCAAGCTGCGACGACCGCCGCCTCCCACGAAACCGCGATCCAGAAGGACGTCGGCAAGCTGTCGGCCGATGGGGCGAAGGGCTTCCACGACCTGCATCTCGCCCGGATCGCGATCTTCGATGCCGACCCGGCCCAGGCCAAGACGCTGGTCCACGATGCGCAGGCGGTCCTCGCAAAGGCGAAGACCGACGAGAGCGTGTTCACCAAGGCGGAGGCCGATCTCAAGCCGCCCGCCGCCGCCAAGGCGATGCCGGCCAAGGGCACCGGCGTCGGCGACATGATGCAGCCCGTCGCGTGGCTGCCGGTCGACGGGCAGCTGCTGCTCGACGAGGATTTCGTCGCCACGCCGCAGAAGGCGGCAGCTGTGGCCGATGCCAACAAGAATCTCGAGAAGGGCGACCGCAAGGGCGCGGCCGAGAAGCTGAAGCTGGCCGGCGTGAACGTGAACTTCACCATGGCCGTTGTGCCGCTGGCCAAGACGACGGCGGATGTCGACCAGGCTGCGGCGCTGCTGGACCAGGGCAAGTACTACGAGGCGAATGCCGCGCTGAAGCAGGCCGAGGACGGCGTCCGCTTCGACGTCATCGATGCGACGAGCCTGCCGCAGGCCTCCAAGGCCGCGGGAGCATCCGCCAAGGCGAACGTGACCGAGCCGACCGGGACCGGCACCGCGAAGCCCGCGCACTGATCGCAGCCCGCACGCCGACCGAGGTCGCTCGCGGATAAAAGCCTGCCCACCAAACGAGAACGGCGCCGTCCCCGTGGGACGACGCCGTGCGTTTGAGCAGAAAGGCCTGCCGTCCGTCACTTCACGGCGGCGGGCTCCGGGCGGACGGCCTGGCCCGTGCCAGGCAACCGGCCGGCCTCTTCCCCCTCGGGGCGATCGGCATCGGGCTTGGCCGGCGGCGGACCGAGGAAGGCCGGCACCACGAAGAAGGCGGCGATGAGCGTGAAGAACAGCGACAGCGCCAGCAGCTTGCCCATGCTCGCCGTGCCGGGATGGCTCGACAGCACCAGCGAGCCGAAGGCGGTGCCCGTGGTCAGCGCGGAAAAGAAGATCGCCCGCGTCAGGCTGGAGGCCAGCATGTCGGTGACGCCGGCCCGCCAAGCGATTACGTAGTAGATATGGAACGCCACGCCGACCGCGAGCATCAGCGGTAGGGCGATGATGTTGGCGAAGTTCAGCGGCATGCCGACGACGTGCAGCGCCATCAGCGTCCACAAGGTGGCGAGCACCAACGGCCCGAGCGTCATCGCCACGTCCCAAGGCTTCCGCAGCGCCACCGAGAGGATGATGAAGATCAGTACCAGGGCGGTCACCGCCGCCTGCACGAAGGCGCCGAGGATGGTGTAGCTCGACGAGGTCGTGGCGATCGGCGCGCCGGTGGCGTGCGGCGCGACGCTCTGGATCTCGGATGCGAACTGCCGCAGTACCTCGTCGTCGTTGGAATTGCCCTTCGGATGCACCTCGATGCGGGCGCGGCCGTCGGCGGCGACCCATTCGGCCTTCAGCTGCGGCGGTAGGTTGGCGAGGGTGATCTTCTCGGGATGCAGCACCGTCCGCAGCCGCGAGAGCAGCGGGCCGAGATCGGTGGTAAGGGCGACCGAGGCGGCCTCGCGCGTCGCCGGCTTGGCGGCCGCCAGCTTGTCGAGCGTGCCAGAGAGACGGCCGGCGGTCTTGTTGCCGGGCGCATTGCCGCCGGCGATGCCGGTCAGGGCGGCCGCGGTGTCCTTCAAGGCCTTGACGTTGTCGGCATCGGTCGGCGGCGACGGCTTGCGCGTCGGGTTGAGGATCGGATCGAGCAGCTCGGCCGTCTCGGCGACGGTGGCGAGCTTCTTGTCCTGGTCGCGCGGCACAAAGGTGTCGATGCTCATGATGTCGGCGGCCAGCGGCAGCGCGGCGAGCTTCTTCGTGACCTCGGGCACGGCGTCGACGCTCGGAGCCAGCACGTCGGCGACGTTCGGGCTCGTGGCGGGATCCTTGATCAGGTCGAGATAGGTCGCGATCGATTCCACGTGCGGGCTGCGAAGGTGCATCGGGTTCGAATCGAAGGGCAGCTTCCACAGCAGCGGGGCGCCGGCCAGCGTGACGAGGCCGACGGCGATCAGCACCGGCTTGCGATTGCGGATGATCCACGGATCGACGCCTGCGAGCCACGTGGTCTCGACGGCGGCCTTCTCGCCCTTCGGCCGGAACACGGCGATCAGCGCCGGCAGGAGGGTGATCGCGAACAGGTAGGCGACGACCATGCCGACGCCGGCGATCAGGCCGAGCTCGGAGACGCCACGGAACGCGGTCGGCAGGAAGGCGAAGAAGCCGGCGATCAGCGACACCGCCGCCAGGGTCAGCGACCAGCCGACCCCGCGCGCGGCGGCGCGGATCGCGTCCTCGAGCGTCGGCTGCTCGTAGCGGTCGGCACGGTAGCGCACCGAGAACTGGATGCCGAAATCGATGCCGAGGCCGACGAACAGGGCTGCGAAGGCCACCGAGATCGGGTTGAGCTCGCCCACCATCAGCAGCCCGAGCGCCGCCGTGACGATCAGGCCGGAGAAGGTGGTGATCAGAACCGACACCACCAGCGGCGCCGAGCGCAGGGCGAGCCAGAGGAACAGGACGATGGCGCCGACGGTGACGAGGTTGTTCAGCAGCGCGTCGTCGGACAGCGTCGCGAACTCGTCGTCGGCGACCGCGACCGGGCCGGTGAGACGCATCTCGAGCCCGTGCTCGGGATCGATGTTGAGCTCCTTGGCGACGTTCCGGATCAGCTTCGTCGCGGTGTAGCCCGGCTGCAGCGCGTTGAAATCGAGCACCGGCTGGATCAGCACGAACTTGCGCAGGTCGGTGGTCTTGCTCTCGCCGCCCGACAGCAGGAGCTGCCAGGACATCCGCGCCGGCTTGCCGTCGAGCACCGTCTGCAACGTCCGGTCGATCTCGCCCATCGGCTTGTCGAGATCCTCGATCTTGGCGTCGCCGCTCTTGATGCCGCGGGCGCCGAGCGCCAGCACCCGCATCACGCCGCGCAGGCTCGGATCAGAGGCGAGCGGCCCGAGCAGGCCCTGCTGCTGCACCAGCTGCTCGGTGGTCTTCTCCAGTTCCGCCTGCGGCAGCAGCAGCAGGCCGTTCTTCTCGAAGAAGGGGCCGCCGTCGGGCCGGTAGACCGTCTCGATCAGGTTCTTGTGGACGGCGATCGCCTTGGCGAAGGCGCTCGCGGCCTCTTCCGCCTGCTCCGGCGTCTTGCCGTCGATCACCGCGACGACCGTGTTCGTGCGCTGCGGGAACGCCTTCTCGTAGTTGATCTCGTCCTGGCGCCAGGGCTCCTTCGGATCGATCAGCCGCTCGACATCGGTGTTGATGCGGAACAGATGCGCCGCGATGCCGGTGCTGGCGGCGGTGACCAGGGCCACCAGGGCGATCACGACCCAGCGATGTCGGACGGAAAACGCGACGAGACGTTCGATCACGAGTACCCTACCTGCCTGGAGCGGCTGCCCTTCGAGGCCGCACGACTCTCACATCTTGTATGCTGCCGGGACGGGTCCCGCGGGATCCGTCGACGGCGCGAGACCTTCGCCACATCCACCCGGTCGCATCGAGGCAGGATCGGACCTGATCGAGACGCGGTCGTCTCACGATGCCGTGTGGCCGAAGACGTGGCGCCGACCCGGTGAACGCACCGGACGACGCGGGATGAGGACGCATCCGAGGCACGATCGTTGCGCCAAGGCCGCAGCGCTCAGTAATCTTGCAGCCCTGCGATTGCAACGCAGCGACCCCCGAGGCGGGCGGCTCTCCCCATCGATGTGTGGCGCCGGCGCCGTTTCGCACCGCAATATCACGGGATGCGCCGTTTCGCGGGACTGCCGTCGCATTGCCGACGCATTGGCAGGATGGGGTCCCCCCCCCGAAGCAGGACGCGTTCGCAGGAACGGCCCTCGGGCTGTGGCGCGGTTGCGTCAGCCCCGCAAACACGCACGCGAAACGGCCCAGGACCGGCCCGTTCAGATCGGTTCCAGGCTAGAGCGCTGGAATTCGAATTTTTTTCACGTTAAGCAGCCCCTTGGTTCGGGGCTACGCAAACAGGAGCCGTATCTTGGGAATCCCCCTCCGGTATGTCGCGACGATCGGCAGCTACATCATCAAGCAGCATCTCACCGGCCGGAAGCGCTATCCGCTCGTGATGATGATGGAGCCCCTGTTCCGCTGCAATCTCGCCTGCGCCGGCTGCGGCAAGATCGATTACCCCGACGAGATCCTGAACAAGCGCCTGCCCGTGGCGGACGCGCTGGAATCCGTGCGCGAGTGCGGCGCCCCGATGGTGGTGATCGCCGGCGGCGAGCCGCTGCTGCACAAGGACCTGCCGCAGATCGTCGAGGGCATCATCGCGCAGAAGAAGTTCGCGATCGTGTGCACGAACGCGCTGCTGCTCGAGAAGAAGATCAAGGAGTACAAGCCGAGCCCGTACTTCACCTGGTCGATCCATCTCGACGGCGACAAGGAGATGCACGACGGCTCGGTCTGCCAGCGCGGCGTCTACGACAAGGCCGTGGCGGCGATCGCCAAGGCGAAGGAGATGGGCTTCCGCGTCACCATCAACTGCACCTTCTTCAACAACTCGTCCTCGGACAAGATCGCCGACTTCTTCGACAGCGTGACCAAGATGGGCATCGACGGCATCACCGTCTCGCCCGGCTACGCCTACGAGCGCGCGCCCGACCAGCAGCACTTCCTGAACCGCAAGGCGACGAAGGACCTGTTCCGCGGCGTGTTCCGCGCCGGCAAGGAGAAGGGCCGCCAGAAGTGGGCGTTCCAGCAGTCGGGCCTGTTCCTCGACTTCCTCGCCGGCAACCAGACCTACCATTGCACGCCCTGGGGCAACCCGACCCGCACCGTGTTCGGCTGGCAGAAGCCCTGCTACCTGCTCGGCGAGGGCTACGCGGCCACGTTCAAGGAGCTGATGGAGGAGACCGACTGGGATTCCTACGGCACCGGCAACTACGAGAAGTGCGCCGACTGCATGGTCCACTCGGGCTACGAGGCCTCCTCGGTGGTCGATTCGGTGCGCAAGCCCTGGAAGCCGCTGATCCACGCCATCCGCGGGATCAAGACCGAGGGTGAGATGGCCCCCGAGGTCAGCCTCGAGAACCAGCGCCCGGCCGAGTTCGTGTTCTCCCGCAACGTCGCCCAGAAGCTCTCCGAGATCAAAGCCTCCGGCGTCGACACCAAGCGCGAAGCCCGCAACCGCACCGCGGCCTGACGGCTCGGCCACGCGCATTCGAGGAGGCCCGCCCGGGAAACCGTGCGGGCCTCCTTCGTTTCGGCGAGGCTCGGTGGAGCGTCGTGCCTTTCGCGACACGATGTCTGCAGCTGACCCAACGCAGGACAAATATCCTTCCTGCCGTCACCGGGCCGTCATGCCCGATCCCTAGCTGCGGCTCAGCTTGAGTGGCTGGGGGATCCCGCGATGGTGACACGGTACGGCGCGGCGCGAGCCGTGGGCTCATTCGGCGTGCTTGCGTTCCTGACGGGCGCGGCCTCGGCCCAGGCGATCCGCACGCCGAACCTGACGACGGCCGACGGCCCAGTGGCGGTGACGGTTGGCGATGCGACCGTCGTGAACCAAGGTCTCCAAGGCGTCGGCCGGCTGCCGGCCACCACCCGCGACTTCCTCGGCGACACGCTGGGCTCGTTCTCCGCGCTCGCGATCGACCTCGCCAGCTGGCGGCGCTCGGGGGCCACCTACAGCGGCACGCTCTACACGCTGCCCGATCGGGGCTACAACGATCCGAGCGGCGGGCTGTTCTCCGATTACGCCGGCCGGCTGAACCGCTTCAATCTCAGCTTCACGCCCGATCCCGGCGCGGGCCTGCCGCAATTGACCGCCTCCCAGCGGCAGATCGCGATCGTGCCGAACGGCGGCATCGTGCTCACCGATGCCAACGGCCGGCGCTTCAGCGGTCTCGATCCGGCCTCCGGCACCACGACCCAGCTCGGCGCGGTGCTGCCTTCGGTGGCGAGCGGGCCGAGCGCAGGCCGGATCAGCCTCGATGCGGAAGGTCTCGCGCGGCGACTCGACGGCTCCTTCTACGTCAGCGACGAGTACGGGCCGAACATCTATTACTTCAGCGCCGGCGGGCAGCTTCAGGGCGTGCTCGGCGTGCCCGACGCGATCCGGCCGCGCACGGCCGGGGCGCTCGACTTCAACTCGATCAACCCGCCCGACACCGGCCGACGCAACAACCAGGGCTTCGAGGCGCTGTCGCTGGCCCCCGACGGCCGCAGCCTCGTCACCATTCTGCAGAGTGCCACGCTCCAGGATTCCGGCCCGAATCAGCAACAGCGCAACAACACCCGCATCCTGATCTACGACCTCGCCGGCAGCGCGGTACCGGCCGCGCCCGCGCGCGAATACGTGCTGCAGCTGCCGACCTACCGCGACACCGGCAACGGCGGCGCGCCGAACCGGACGGCGGCACAGAGCGACATGCTGGCCCTCAACGACACCCAGTTCCTCGTGCTCTCTCGCGATTCGAACGGGCTCGGCACCGGCAACACCACGCCGATCGTCTACAAGAGCGTCCTGCTGGTCGACATCGCGCAGGCCACAAACATCGCCGGCCCCCCCTACGACGGGGCCACCCCGATCTCGCCGGGGGGCACCCTGCGGCCCGGGGTCCAGCCGGCGCAGACGACCGAGATCGTCAACCTGCTGAACCCGGTCCAGCTCGGGCGCTTCGGCATGAACCTCAACACCAACCCGGCGACCCAGACCACGCTCTCGGAGAAGTTCGAGGCCCTCGGTCTCGTGCCGGTGCTGAGCGAGCGGGCGCCGAACGACTATTTCCTGCTCGTCGGCAACGACAATGACTTCCTCACCCGGCAAGGCAGCATCAACGGTCAGGGCTACGATGCCGGCATCAACAACGATTCGGTGCTGCTCGCCTATCGCTTGACGCTGCCCACCTACGTCGATCCGCTCTCCCTCGCGGTGATGAAGCAGACGGCGCCCGTGGTGCTTCAGGGGCTCGGCGGCGCGACCCTCGGCTTCGCCGCGTCGGCGACACGGGGCGTGCAGGACCACCTCGCCGCCCTGCGCCGCGGCCAGGGCCTCGCCGGGCCCTGGAGCCAGTCCGGCGGCTTGTGGATCCGCAGCGATGTTGTGTTCGCCGACCAGCCGCGCAACGGCGGCCTCGCCCTCGACCGCACCATCGCGCAGGGCAGCGCCGGACTCGATCTTCCGCTGCCCGGAGTTTGGCGCGCGGGCGTCGCCGTCGGCGGCGGCGGCGGGTCGCTCAGCCGCGCCGGCGGCTTCCGGCAGGACCAGAGCGCCTTCACGGTCTCGGCCTATGCCGGCTACTACGGTGCGGACTTCTACGCCCAGGGCATCGTCGGCGGCGCGCCGGAGGTCAGCCTCGACGGGATCCGCCGACCTGCGGCCTACGGGCTCACCGCGTCCGGGCGCAGCTCGGGCAGCGCCTTCGCGATCGACGGCGAGGCCGGCGTGCCGATCCGAGCCGGCGACCTCGGGCTGACGCTGTTCGCAGGCATCACCCACCTGTCCGGCACCGTCGACGGCTTCACGGAGACCGGAGCGGCGGGCAACAACATCGCGTATCGCGACCTCACCCTGGTTCAAACCACGGTGCGCTTCGGCGGCGAGCTGGCCTATTACGGGCTCGCCGGACTGATCCCGTCGGTGCGCTTGGCGTACAACCTCGCCACGGTTCCGCAAGGCAGCAGCGGCACCGTGCGTCTCGCCAGCGTCCAGAACGGTCTCGCCACCGCCGCCGTGGCCGTGCCGTTCCTGCGCGACGACTTCGTCAGCGCCGGCGCCGGCCTGCAGGGCAGCCTCACCGACGACCTGGGCTGGCGGGTCGACTATCAGGCGGCCATCGGCACCCGCACGGGCGTCGCCCACGGCGTCACCGCGGGACTTCGCTATCAGTGGTAGCAGGCGAGCTAGAGGATCGCCGAAGCCGCACGCTCAGGCGCCGCGGCGATCCTCGTGCGGCGGCACCCCGAGGCTCGGGCCGAGGAGCGTGCGGCAGCGGCTGAGCGCCGCGAAGGCGGCGTTCGAATCGCGCGCGAGACGGACAAGATCGACAATCCGGGCCGATCCTCGTGCGACAGCCGAGAGGACGGCGAGGATGTCGGGCTCGCCATTCGGCTTGAGAGCCTGGGCGGCGAAGGCGGGTAAGGCCCGGTGCGCCGGATCGCAGACCACCCGGATCGCCGCGAACGGCAGACCGTGCCGCTCCGCGAAGGCGGCGGCGATGTGCGATTCCATGTCGACGGCTAGCGCCCGGGTGCGCGCCCGCAGCTCGGCCTTGCCCGCGACGCTCATCACCGCAGCATCGACGCCGGCGAGGTCGCCGGAGCGAATCGTGTCGCCGGGCAGACCGAGGCGCGCGAGCAGGGCGGCCGCGACCGCCGGATCGGCCTCGTAGCGCCGGTCCGCCGCGACGATTCCGGCCGCGACCACCACGTCGCCCGGAACGAGGTTCGGATCGAGACCGCCCGCGATGCCGATGCTGACGATCGCGCGGCAGCCGGGCGGGTCCCACGACGCCAGCAGGGCGGCGAGACGGGCGGGATTTCCGCCGGCGCCCACCGCCTCGACGCCGGGGCCCGAAGCGAGCCGGCGTTCCTTGGCGAGGCCCGTGACGGCGAGCACCGGAAGGCTCGACGCGGGGTCGGGCGCATGGAGACCGACCGCGCGGGCAGGGGACGCCGGCTCCACGCGGGTCATGGGTCGACGATCGTAAAGGGTGGCATCCGCGAAGCGATCACCGGCGGTCCGTCCTACAAATCACCCCGACCGCTCGCCGAGCCCGGGGTGGCGCAGACGGTCCTTCCCGCCCGTGCCCGCTCCGCTCGGATCGCGCAAAGTCGGCCGATCACATCCCGAACGCCACCCGGCGGCTGTTGCCGCGCTTGAGGTTGCGGTAGCGCGCCATCGCCCAGAGCGGGAAGAACTTCGGATAGCCATGGTAGCGCAGGTAGAACACCCGCGGGAAACCGGTCGCGGTGTAGCGCTCCTCGTTCCAGAAGCCGTCGGTTCCTTGCGTGCGCGCTAGGAAGTTGATGCCGCGGGTCACGGCCGGGTCGTCGCATTCCCCGGCGGCCATCAGTGCGAGCAGCGCCCAGGCGGTCTGCGATGCGGTGGAGGAGCCGGCCTCGAACGCCGGATCGATCTTGTAGCTCGACGCGTCCTCGCCCCAGCCGCCATCCGGATTCTGGATGCGGATCAGCCATTCCACGGCGCGCCGGATCTCGGGCGAGGCGGGATCGACCCCGGCCGCGTTCAGCGCGCACAGCACCGACCACGTGCCGTAGATGAAGTTCATGCCCCAGCGGCCGTACCAGCTGCCGTCCTGCTCCTGGTCGTTGAGCAGGTAGGTCACGCCGCGATCGAGGGCCTTCGACGATTCGCGGGTCTCGCCGAGCTGCGACAACATCGACACGACGCGAGCGGTCACGTCCGCGGTCGGCGGGTCGAGCAGCGCGCCGTGATCCGAGAACGGGATGTGATTGAGGTACATGTGGTTGTTGTCGGCGTCGAACGCCGCCCAGCCGCCGTCCTTCGACTGCAGGCCCTCGACCCATTCGCGCGCCCGGGCGATCGAGGCGGTGTAGTCCGGCATGTTGGCCACCAGCCCGTGCTGGCGCATGGCGCGATCCATCGCCATCACCACGACGGCGGTGTCGTCGAGGTCCGGGTAGTGGGCGTTGGCGTACTGGAAGGCCCAGCCGCCGGGGCGGACCTTGGGCTTGGCCGCCGCCCAGTCGCCGGCGATGTCGAGCACCTGGCGCGGCAGCAGCCAGTCGAGGCCGGCGCGGGCCTGCCCCTCGGCATCGGTGCCGCCGGCCTCGAGCAGCGCGTGCCCGGCCAGAGCGGTGTCCCAGACCGGGGAGACGCAGGGTTGCACGTAGGCCTCGTGCGCCTTCACCACGACGAGCTTCTCGATCGCGTCGCAGGCGACGCGGACCTGCGGATGGTCCGGGCCGTAGCCCATCGCCTCGTACATCAGCACGGTGTTGACCATGGCCGGGAAGATCGCGCCGAGCCCGTCCTCGCCGTTCAGGCGCTCGCTGACCCAGGCCCGCGCCTTCTCCATCGCCCGCAGGCGGATGCGATGGGGGAAGTAGGCCTCCACCTTCTGCAGCACGCGGTCGATCGCGCCGAAGATCGGCGTCCACGGCCAGGTCGCGTGCGGGCTGCCGGGCCAGCGGCGCACGCTGGACGGGGGCGTCAGGAACAGCTCACCGATGCCGACGCCGCGCGGGTTCTTCGCCCGCGGCTTGGTCGCCTGCAGCACGAAGAGCGGCACCATCACGCAGCGGGCCCAGTACGACACCTTGTCGAGGTGGAACGGGAACCACTTCGGCAGGAACATCACCTCGACCGGCATCACCGGCACCGCCGACCACGGCACCTCGCCGTAGAGCGCCAGGATGAAGCGGGTGAAGACGTTGGATTGCGCCGCGCCGCCGCGCGACAGGATCGCCTCGCGCGCCCGGCGCATGTGCGGCGCCTCGATGTCGTCGCCGATCATCTTGAGGGCGAAGTAGGCCTTCACCGTGCAGCTCATGTCGAACGGCCCCTCGTGGACGAGGGCCCAGCCGCCATGCTTCTCCTGCGTGCGACGCAGGTAATTGCCGATCTTCGGCTCCAGGCCCTCGGGCGGACGGGTGTCGCGGAACTGGTGGAACAGGATGTACTCGGACGGGATCGTGGCGTCGGCCTCGAGCTCGAAGCAGATGTGCCCGTCGGCCTGGGCGAGGGCGGTCAGGGCGCGGGTCGCCCGCGCGACGCCGTGATCGACGTCGTCGAGGGAAATCGCCTGGGTCTTCGGGCGTTGCAGCGCCTCGACCTTGTTCACAGCCTCTCGCATCATCCTCGCCTCAAACGGCCACAACTCTCGATCCGCGCCCGATCGTCCCGGATCGGATCACGGCTCGCCCCTCTCGTCCTGCCTACGCATGGGCCGTACCGGCCCGTCGCCGGTCCGAACGCATGCTCGTCTCGGTCCTGCCTCATGCGGCGCCGCGCGTGCGTGCCGGATCGCACGACAGGGCGAGTGCGGCCGTCTTGCCCGAGCGGATCGACCCCTCGATCGTCGAGGGCAGCCCGGTGGCCGTCCAGTCGCCCGCGAGCACGAGGTTCGACCACGCCGTCTCCGCGCCGGCGCGGCGCGCGGCCTCAACCGGCGTCGCGGCGAAGGTCGCGCGCTTCTCCTTGACGATCTGCCAGCTTGGCAGTTCCGGGGCAAGGTCGGCCACGGTCGCGATCTCGGCCCAGATCTGCTTGGCCAAATCTTCGCGCGGCACGTCGAGCAGCCGGTCGGCGCCGCTGATCGTCACCGAATAGCGGTCGGGATAGGCGAAAAGCCACTCGGTCAGCGAGTTCACCATGCCGAGGATCAGCGGCGAGCCCGCCTTCGGCACCATCTTGAAATGGGCGTTGACGATCGAGCGGAACGCCTTCGGCGCGGACAGGCCGGGCAGCATCTCGGAGGCGACCCAGGGCGGCAAGGCCAGCACGACCGAATCGCCGTCCGCCACGTCGACCGCCCCGTCGGCGAAGTCGAGCCGCTCGACGCCGGCCGCGCCGAGGCCCAACCCACGCAGGCGCCGGCCGAAGCGGACGGAGGCGCCGCTCGATGCGAGGTACCGCAGCGCCGGGTCGACGAAGGCGTAGGACAGGCCCTTCACCGCCACCAGCGGGCGGCAAGCCGCCCCGCCGGCGCCCAGCGTCTCGCGGAGGATCTTGGCGGCCAGCCCGACATCGCTCTCGGCGACCTCGGTGTTCAGCGCCGCCAGCAGGACCGGATGCCAGAGCCGGTCGTAGAGCGCGCCCTCGCAGGCCATGCTGGCGCCGATCGTCCCGCCGGCACCGTCCGCCTTGCCGGCTGCCGCCCGCAGGATGCCGAGCGGCGCGAGGTAGTCGCGCGCGCGGCTGCCCGGCACGCGGCGCGCCTTGCTTAGCACCCACCACGGCACCCGGCCCGCATTCGGGCGAAGGGTCCAGCGCTCGCCGGTCTTCAGGTCGGCGAACGGGAAGGCGGCCTCGTCCGGGCCGGTCAGCGCGTCGTCCGGCGCGCCGACGCGCTTCAGGAACTTGAGGGCGTCGGCGTTGCCCGACAGCAGCAGGTGATTGCCGTTGTCGAGCTCGAGACCGAGCGTCGGGTCGTAGTACGACCGGCAGCGGCCGCCGGCCTGCTTGGCCGCCTCGTGCACGACGACGTGGGCGCCGCGTTCCACCAGGGAGACGGCGGCCGACAGGCCCGCGAGCCCGGCACCGACGACGTGGACCGTCGCCATCAGACGATCCCGTGCCGAAGCGCCACGGCGACGAGGGCGAGCTTCCTAGGCTTCACCCGCGCCCGCGGCATCGCCCAGCCGCGCTTGAGCAGCGCGACGAGGTAGAGCCGGTAGGCCGCCGCCATCAGGCGGGCCGCCTTGGTCGGCTTGCGCGGGCTCTTGGCGATGATCGCCCAGGTCGCGGCGTAATGCGCCTCGGCCTCCGCCGCGAGCGCGGCGCAGACCTCGCCGATGCGCGGATGCGTGATCGCCGCGTGCGGCGTCGGATCGGTCAGGCCGATCGCGGCGAGCCTTTCCCGCGGCAGGTAGAGCCGGCCGCGCTCGGCATCCTCGTCGATGTCGCGCAGGATGTTGGTGAGCTGCAGCGCCCGGCCCTCGTGCCAGGCGAGCTCGATGCCGAGCGCCTCCGGCATGCCGAAGATCCGCACGGACAGGCGCCCGACGGCGCTGGCGACCCGGTCGCAGTAGAGGTCGAGGGTCGCCGCGTCGGGCGCGACGATGTCCTCGAACGCGTCCATCGCCATGCCGTCGATCACGGCGTGGAAGTCTTCCCGCTTCAGGTCGTAGCGCTGCACCGGAACCACGAGGTCGCGCACGCGCGCCGCGGGCCTGCCGGCATAGAGTCCGTCGATGTCGGCGCGCCAGCGGTCGAGCTCGGCCGCGCGCAGGTCGGCCGCGCCGCCGTCGTCGGCGACGTCGTCGACCGCACGGCAGAACGCGTAGACGGCGTACATCGCCTCGCGCCGCTCCTTCGGCAGCAGGCGCATCGCGGTGTAGAACGACGAGCCGGCCGCCGACAGGGCCGGGGCCTCGTCAGCGGGCAGGGCCGTCGCGGTGGCGGTGACGGTCATGGGTAAGCCTTGCCCTGCGGCGCCGCGCGGACGATGCGCCCTCGGAACGGCCGGCGGGCCAGCGTCGCGCCGATGCCGCCGAGCGCCGTCAACGCGAAACCGGCCTTGCCGTAATGGACCTTCTCCGAGAGCGGATCGCGATCGAGCAGCCCGCGGGCGAGGACGACGGCGAGCCGGTGGATCGCCGCGATCTCCAGCGACAGGCGCAGGTCGTCGATCAGGTCCGGCAGCACCTTGCCCGCGTCGAGCAGGCCCAGCGTCCGCTCGGCCAAGTCGCGGATGACCGCGCGCAATTGCGGCGTCGCCCTGGCGGCTCCCAGCATGGCGACGGTGGCGCCGTGCCGATCGAGCGCGTCCTGCGGGATGTAGACCCGGTCGAGAGTGCGGAAATCCTTGCCGCAATCCTGGAGATGGTTGACGATCTGGAGCGCTGCGCAGATCGCGTCCGAGGCGGCCCAGACCCGGGCGGGATCCTCGCCGTGCACGTCAAGGACGTAGCGACCGACCGGCATCGCCGAGTAGCGGCAGTAATGGATCAGCTCGTCCCAGTCGGCGTAGCGGTTCTTGCGCGCATCCATCCGGAACGCGTCGAGCAACTCGAGGGCGTGGCGCGGCGGCAGCCCGCGGGCGGCGAGCTCGCGCTTGAGCGGCTCGGCCTCCGGGTCGGCGGCCCCCGCGCCGGTCAGGGCGTCGGCGAGACCGTCGAGAAGCGCGAGCTTGCGCTCGGGCGACAGCGCGGCATGGTCGGCGACGTCGTCGCCGGCGCGGACGAAATCATAGAACGCGAGGATCGCGCCGCGATTCTTCGGATGGATCAGGTGCGAGGCGACGGGGAAGTTCTCGTCGTTCGCACCCTTGCCCGAGCGCAGCTCCGTGGCGGTGCCGGACGCGCTCATCGCTCGGCTCCCGGCAGGTATCCCGCGCCGCGGAACCAGTCGATCGCGTCGGACAGCCCCTCCCGGTAGGGGCGGGCGGCGTAGCCGAGCTCGGCCTGCGCCTTCGCGTCGGAGAAGAACATCCGGTAGCGCGACATGCGGATGCCGTCGATCGTGGCGAAGGGCTGCTTGCCGGTGATGCGCGCCATCTGCTCGGAAACGAAGGCGATCGGGTAGACCACGGCCCGCGGCAGGTTCACCGTCGGGGGCTTGCGGCCGACCATGCGGGCGATGTCGCCGAGCATCTGCGAAAGGAGCACGTTCTCGCCGCCGAGGATGTACTTCTCGCCGATCCGCCCCCTGCGCAAGGCGAGCAGGTGGCCGGCGGCCACGTCGTCGACATGGGCGAGGTTGAGGCCGGTGTCGACGAAGGCCGGCATCTTGCCGAGCGCCGCCTCCTGGATGATGCGCCCGGTCGGCGTCGGCTTGACGTCGCGCGGGCCGATCGGCGTCGACGGGTTGACGATCACCGCGGGCAGTCCGCTGCCGGCCACCATCGCGTCGACCACGCGCTCGGCCACGACCTTGCTGCGCTTGTAGGCGCCGATGGCGGTCTCGGGCGTCAGCGGCCGCGTCTCGTCCGAGGGCGTGACGCCGTCGTCCGGCGGCTTGATGGTGGCGACGCTGGACGTATAGACCACGCGCTCGACGCGCGCCTCGAGGGCGGCGCGCATCAGGTTGCGGGTGCCGTCGCGGTTGGTCCGGACGATCTCCTCCATGTCCGGCGCCCAGAGCCGATAGTCGGCGGCGGCGTGGATCAGGTAGCGCTGCCCTCGCATCGCGGCCGCGCAAGCCTCCGGGTCGCGCATGTCGCCCTCGACGACCTCGACGTCGGACCAGGTCAGGTTCGTGCGCGGGCTCGTGGCACGCACCATGATGCGCACCGGAAATCCGGCGTTGCGGAACACGTCGACCAGGGCCGGCCCGAGAAAGCCGCTCGCGCCGGTGATCAGCACCGGGCCGAGGTCGGAAGAACCGCTTGGGGTCGCCTCTGCCATCACGCTCGAATCGTCACGGGAACGCGGGCGATGCCTTCGTTTTGGGCATCGCACCGCAGCAAGCCGGCTTTTGTCATCGAATGACGTGCACGACAAGGCGATCCGGGCCACAGGCGGCCCGGATCGTGGCGCGCGACGACGCCCTCAAGCGAGGCGGAGACGCGAACGCCCTTCCTGACGCTCGGGGAGGATGTCCTCGACCTTCCGGACGATGCTGGCGGCGTCGAGGCCGGCTTCGGCGTACATCTTGTCCGGGCTGTCGTGGTCCTGGTAGCTGTCGGGCAGGGTCATCGTGCGCACCCGCA
>NZ_VRUU01000044.1 GCF_008039875.1 Methylobacterium sp. WL119
CCATCGCCGCTGCTGTGGAGGAACAGTCCGCCGTGACCCGGGAGATGTCGGGAAGCATGCATACGGCCGCCCACGGGGTGACGACGATCGCCGGAAGCATGGAGGACATCGCCCGGGCAAGCGAGCAGGTCGATCAAGCCACCCGAAAGGTTCGCCAGGCATCACGAGCGGCTGTCTAGAGACGTCGTCCCAGGCGCGGACGAGATGAGCGCTGAGTTCGCTTCTCTTGTCCGATGGTCCGAGCCGACGCGGTCGGTCGTCGGCTCAAGCGCACGGGATACGATCGTGGATGCCGATCAGGAAAACGGATCCACCAACGCAGTGCGGGTTCGCTTGCCGCTCCAAGGCCTACGCGCTCGACGAGAGACATTACGATCGGGCATCGAAAGATTTTGGACGTCTTCGTTGCAGATGCACCCGAGCTTTGGTCGCTCCACCGACGACCTGAAAGACATCTCCGTGCGAGCCCTAGCGGAAGTCGAGCTCCTGATCCGACACGGCAAAACTCTGCTCGGTCCACACCCAAAGGCGCAACCATAAAAAGGCGCGAGTAAAGCCATCGCAGCCAGGTGCGATGGCCACCTCTGATCACCGGACACTTCTGACTCTGATATCACCAGTGAAGTCGACATGCATTAGATCGTGACTTGCGTTCGAGACTTCCACGACGAGCAACTGTTGCTGTTGGCCGCAGTCGTATGCAGCGTCGGCATCTACGCCTCATCCGCCATCGCCGCTCATGCGGCGCGTTCGGAAGGCGTAGCTCGGCGCAAATGGGGCATCGTCAGTATCGTCGCCGCCGGCTGTCCGTAACCGTGCTGGCGCGCGAGGAGGTGCCCTTCGCCAAGCGCTTCGGCGAGGCGGTGGGCGCAGCGCTGAAGCAGTACCATGCCGACAACGGCGTCACGTTCGAGACCGGCTCCGTCGTCAGGATCACTGGCATCAGTCGTGTCGAAGCTGTCGAGACGAAGGACGGACGGCGCCTCCCGGCCGACATCGTTCTCGTCGGCGCAGGTGCAGATCCGGAAAGCAGCCTGATCGCGGACGTCGACCCCGGCGAGGGCGGCGGTCTCGAGGTCGGCGGGGACCTCAAGCTCGCGGACGGCGTCTGGATCGCAGGCGATATCTCCGCTTTCCCGGAGAGGGCGAGCGGCGAGACCGCACGGATCGAGCATTGGCGTCTCGCGCAGCAGCACGGCACCCATGTGGCCCATGCCATCCTCGACCGAAGCGGCGTGTTCGCAGGTGCTCCATTCTTCTGGAGCAACCAGGGCGACAAGCGGCTCGATTACGGTGGATACGCCAAAGGTTTCGACCGGATCATCGTTCAGGGCGACCCCTCCGCCCTCGACTTCATCGCCTATTACGTCACCGGCGACAGAGTGACCGCCGCCTGCAGCATCGGCCGCAACAGTGCCTTCACCGCCTTCCTGCACTTGCTCGGCCTCGGAAGTCTTCCCTCGGCGGCCGAGATCGAGGCCGGGGCGGACCTGCCCACCCTTGCGCGCGAGGCTGCCTAGCGGCTGTCCGGCAACCGATCGCGAACCGCGGCAAGGTCAGGCGCTAGGTTCAGGGATCAAGCCGCCGGGTCGGCGTGGCGCCGGCCCTCCGTTCTTTCGTGCCGCGCGGACCGCCGCGCCCCCAGGGCATCGGCGGTCGGATGCCCTCCGGCGTTCACGACCGATCGGAATGGGCGAATAGCCGACATGCGTTGCATTCCGCGCTCACGTCCAGTTTCTCGGGTCTGCGTTCCAAGAGTAGACTTGCGGAAACCTAGCCGCCTCGGACGTTCCGCTCTCGACCCTTCCGGACCCTGGGGAGGTCCGCTTCTCGGTAGCTTGGTGGAGGATGACCTACGTCCAGGTCGAAAGGATTGGGGGTTGATCCGCTTCGGGGAACCCAAGCCATGAAGCGGACCTTCGTTCGGGCAACGACTTTCGGCAGGTAGACTTCGGCGAGGTTTGGCCGGGCGGTCAGACCAGCCGTGCGCCGCCGTCGATGTGGAGGGTCTCGCCGTTCATGAAGCCGTTGCTCATGAGGAAGACGACCGCTGCACCAGCCTCCTCCGCCGTGCCGAGACGACGCTGGGGGAGCTTCTCGGTGAGGGCGGCGACGTAGGCGTCGCGATGCGTGCCCAGCGTACGGGAGAGAAGCGGCGTGTCCGTGGTGCCGGGTGAGAGCGTATTCACGCGTATCGGCGCGAGTTCCAGCGCCAGACCCCGGGCAAAAGCCTCCATCGCGGCCGAGGCGGCGGCGAGCACTGCCGTTCCCTGGGCGCTCGGGCGATCCGCCAGCGCTCCCGAGATGAAGGTCACGGAGCCATCGGAAGCGAGGCGTTCACCGAGCGTCCGTAGGGTATGGACGGCCGCCCAGATCCGCTCGTCGAAGGCGCGCTTCAGGTACTCGACCTCGGCATCCAGGACCTTGCCGGCGACGAAGGTGCCGGCGAGGAGGACGAGGTGGTCCACGTGCGGGATGTCCGCGAGGGCCTGTGCGATGGTCTCGGGCTTGGTCACGTCGGCCGCACGCCAGCCATTGAAGCCGTTCTCCGTCGCGACCCGCTCCGCGCCCTCAGGGTTGAACCCGACGACGATGACCTTGGCGCCCGCGGCCTTGGCCTGGATCGCGGAGGCCAAACCGATGCCGGAGGTGCCACCGAAGATGACGACGGTGCGATCTTGAAGGGTGGAAGCCGCAAGCGAGCTGATGTCGTTCATGGTCCTGATCCTCGTGCTCGGGGCGTCGATCGCCGGGGACCAAAACCTAGATCTTCGCTTTGGGCTTGATAATTCTGCCGCGTGGCGGTTCAGTTACGCCATGACGGCACAAATTGGGCTCGACCGGCTCACCGGCCTCATCGCATTCGCTCGTGCCGGCTCGCTGGGGAGCTATACCGCGGCAGCGCGCGCGCTCTCGATCTCGCCCTCCGCGGTGAGCAAAAGCGTCCAGCGCCTAGAGCAGCATCTTGGTCTGCGCCTCTTCCACCGAACCACCCGGTCGCTCACGCTCACTTCGGAAGGACGCGACCTGCACGAGCGGGCGCTTCGCCTGCTACGCGATGCCGAGGAGATCGAGCAGATGGCGGTGGCGGCCCGCTCGGAACCAGCCGGGACCCTGAAGGTCACGGCGCCGTTGCCGGTAGGCCTGCACCTGATTGCTCCGGCACTGCCCCGTTTCCGTGAGCGCTACCCGAAGCTGATGGTGGACCTGCGCCTCGGCGATGGCTTTGCCGACCTGATCGCGGACGGCATCGACGTCGCCATCCGCGTCGGGGATCTCGGAGACAGCCGACTGATCGCTCGAACGCTGGCGCCACACCGTGTCTGCGCATTCGCATCCCCGGCCTATCTGGTCCGGCGCGGAACCCCACGGCATCCGGACGAACTCGTGGACCACGACTGCGTGAACTTCCGCTTTCAAAGCACTGGCCAAGCGCTACGCTGGCCTTTTCGAGTCGGGGATCGCATCCTGGAGATCGTACCCAACGCCGGCATCGTCACCGACAACAGCGACGCCGTTGCATCCGCTCTCGTCGCGGGTGGCGGCATCGGCATCTCGCCGACCTATCTGGCGGCTCCCTTGGTCGAACGCGGCGAACTCATCCCGATCCTGCATGAGTATTCCGTGGACCGCCACGCAATGATCGCCCTGTGGCCGGAGAGCCGCCGGGGCAATCCAAACGTGAAGGCGTTCCTGACCTTCCTCGGCGAAATCTTTCGAACCCCGGCGCCCTGGGACGTGACAGTGGCGGCTCATGTGGGCCGCATGTCCCAGGATCATGTTGGTAAGCCCGTCTAAGCTCGATGGCGACCGAGCTCGAAGGCTGACGGCAAGGCCATCGCGCTCGATAGCGATCCACTTGCGGGGAGCCTTCGCCGGACACGAAGCGACCGGCTCGAATCGCTGACGGAACGTCTTCTTCCGGAAGCAAGATCAAGGTTCGGTTGCCTCTTCATGAAGCATCACGGGGTGATGGTCCTGGGGCCGACCATCGCGGAAGCCTGGGACGACCTCTACGATCTCGAGCGGGCTGCCGAGGTGCAGACCCTGGCGCTCTCGACCGGGCGCCAGGTCATCCCCGTGGATCCCGCGATCGCCGAAGCCACGGCCCGCCAGATGCGCGCCGGCGATCCCGAATCCGCCCGCCTGCCCCTGTCCGCGATCCGGAGAATCCTGGATCGCGAGGAGCCGGCGTACCGGGACTGACGCGGCGGAAGGAACGAAGGCGCGGCCGGCGGCGGATCCATCCGTCCCAAGTGCCGGGGCAGCCCGATGGGAGTTGCGCTGTCCGACAGAGGCGCCGACACGGTCCGCTGGCTCGAAGCACGGGAGGCCGCGATGCTGGCCCTGCTCGCGGTTCTCGTGAACATCGATTCCAATTCCTACGAGGAGGCCGGCGTCGATGCCGTCGCTGCCCGGATCGGTGGGTTCTCGCCGAGCATGGTGTGTCCGTCGCCACGATCCCGATCGCAGGATACGGCGATGCGCTGAAGGCCCACGTGGCCGGGCGCGGAGCCGCCTATCGGCCGGCGGTGCTGATGGGGCACCGCGACACGGTGTTCTCGACCGGCGAGGCCGCGCGGCGGCCGTTCCGGGTCTCGGATGGTCGCGCCTACGGCCCGGGCGTCGCCGACATGAAGGCCTGGCTCGTGATGAACGCCTTCCGCCTCGCCGCCTTCCAACGGGTGGGCGGGGCACCGTCCCCGCTCGTCGGCCTGTTCACCAGCGACGAGGAGACCGCGTCGCCGGCCTGCCGCCCGATCATCGAGGAGACGACGCGCGGCGCGCGCGGTGCTGAATTCGGAGCCGGGGCGCCCGTCGGGCGATGTGGTGACGGGCCGCAAGGGCGGCGTGTTCATGGCGTCGACGGTGCATGGCAAGGCTGCCCATTCCGGCGCCAACCCCGCGGACGGGACCAGCGCCATCGGCGAACTCGCCCACAAGACGATCGCGCTGCATGCGATCACCGACCTCGAACGCGGCACCACCGTGAACGTCGGCCTCGTCTCGGGCGGCCAGTCGGTCAACACGGTCGCGCCGCTCGCCACCTGCGCGATCGACCTGCGCTACGTCCGCCCGGAGGATCGCGAAGCAGCCATGGCACGCATCGCGGCGATCGTAACCGAGGCCATGCTTCCCGGCACCTCGGCCGCTTTGACGATCCGGGGGGAATTCCTGCCGCTGCAGGATGCGGCCTCGCGCGCCCTGTTCGAGGCCTATGCCGGAGCGAGCGCGCGCTACGGCGCGACGGTCTCGGGCGCGTTCACGGGCGGCTGCGCCGATTCCGATTTCACCGCCAGCGTCGGCTGCCCGAGTCACTGTGCGGTCGGCCCCGTCGGCGGCCGGGCCCATTCCCCGGAGGAGTACCGGGAGGTGGAGAGCCTCGTCCCGCGTGCCCGCGCGCTGGCCGTGACGATCATGGGAGTTTACCGGCCGCGCCTGTCGGGCCGGCGATCGGCCGGCCTGGACTACCCAAGATCGAGGTGGCCGCGCCGATGATCGTGGCCCGCCACGGCGCGCCTCAGGAGTCCGACCAGAAGGTCCTGATCCTTAGGGGCGAGCGCCGAGATCGTCAGGGCATGGGCCTCGTGGGCGGCGTGCTCCATCGCCGCGTGGAGCGCTTTGCCCTCCGCGGTGATGCGACAGACCTGCGCCCGGCGATCCGCCAAGGAGGTCGACCGGCTGACCAGCCCGCGGGTGGCGAGCCGCTTCAACGCGCCCGTCGTGGTCGTGCGGTCAAGCGCAACGGCGTTGGCCAGCGTCGTCTGGTCGGCCTCCTCGAGGTCCCGCAGAAGCGACAGCAGGCTGTATTGCAGCGGTGTGATCCGAAACGCAGCGCAGCGCTCGGAAAACAGGCTTACGTGGATCTGGTGGAGGCGCCGCGCGAGGAAGCCGGGGCGCTCGGTCAGCGGCCAGGTGCGTGCGGCGGCCGCCGCGGCATCCGTCTCCTCGCGGTCGCCGGCCCTGTCGTCGGCAATCCTGTCGTCCATCGCAATCCATCCTCCGAACCAGTCTGGCACGCGGACTGCATACCGACAATTACGAAGCACACTTCGCTTTTCGATACACCAGAGCGTCGGCCTGACCGGCGCTCCGACGATAAGGCAGTCCCATGGACGATCCCCGTTTCGATCTGCTCCTGCGCGGCGGACGCGTGATCTGCCCGGTCTCCGGCATCGACGGCATCCGAGACGTGGCGATCCGAGACGGGCGCATCGCGGCGGTCGCCGAGTCCGTCGTCCCGTCGGCAGCGACCGAGGTGATCGACGTCTCCGGCAAGTTGGTGCTGCCGGGCATGATCGACACCCACGGCCACGTCTACCAGTACGTCACCGGCCGCTTCGGTTTGCCGCCCGACATGGTCGGCGTGCGCTCCGGCGTGACCACGGTGATCGATCAGGGCGGCCCCTCCTGCATGACACTGCCGGGCTTCCGCCACTTCGTCGCGGAGAAAGCCGAGACGCGGGTCTACGCCTTCCTCTCCGCCTACCTCGTGGGCGGCCTCGAAGGGCACTTCTACCCGAACCTCTACAGCCCCGACGGCGTCGACATCGAGGCGACGGTCAAGTCGGCCACCGAGAACCGCGACCTCGTGCGCGGCATCAAGGGCCATGCGGAGATCGGGGGGTTCGCCCGCTGGGGCATCAAGGTCATGGAGATGGCCGCCGAGATCAGCCGCCGCTCCGACCTGCCGCTCTACGTGCATTTCGGTCAGCTCTGGGGCCTGCCCGAGAGCGGCTCCAATGGCGAGGATGCCAATACCATCATGGAGCGGGTGATCCCGCTGCTGCGCCCCGGCGACTTTCTCGCCCACCCCTTCACCCGGCATCCGGGCGGCTTCATCAACGAGGACGGCGTCGTCCACCCGATCATCCGTGCGGCAATGGATGCGGGCCTGCGGGTCGACGTCGGCCACGGCAGCCACTTCTCCTACCGGGTCGCCCGCGCCTCCCTGCCGGCGGGCGTGATGCCCTACACCCTCGGTGCCGACATGCACGGCTACAACACCGAGGTGCCGAAGCCCGCCGGCACCCCCGACGAGCACCACGACGACGAGAACCATCCCTTCCTCGGTCAGGCGCGCTTCAGCCTGACCCAAGCGATGAGCTCAATGATGGCGCTCGGCCTCTCCCTGGAGCAGGTCGTGCCGATGGTGACCTCGCACCCGGCGGAGATGCTGGGCCTGTCCGACCGGATCGGCGCGCTGACACCGGGATTCGCCGCCGACGTGTCGGTGCTCCACGACCATCGCGGCCGCTTTCTCCTGCGCGACAACGAGGACACGCAGGTCATCGCACAGCGCTTGCTCCAGCCGGCCTTCTGCCTGCGCGCGGGCAAGCGCTTCGAGGCGGATTCACCGATCCTGCCGCAGGCAATCGCGGCGTGACGGCGCGCCCGATCCTCGGTGAGGGCGTCGGCGCCCGCCTGCCGCGCAAGGAGGACGACCGCCTGATGCGCGGGCGTGGCCAGTATGTCGGCGACATCCGCATGCCGAAGATGCAGGACGTGGCCTTCGTACGAAGCCCCCTGGCGCATGCCCGCATCCGGGCGATCCACGTGCCGGAGGGCTATCGCGACCGGGTGTTCACCGCGGCCGATCTCGACGGCGTGCAGCCGATCCGCGCGGTCTCGGGGCTGCCGGGCTTCAAGGTCTCGGAGCAGCCGGTGCTGGCCACGGGCAAGGTGCGGCAAGTCGGCGAGCTGCTGGCGTTCTGCGTCGCGCCGACGCGGGCCGAGGCCGAGGACATCGCCGCCTCGGTCGTCCTCGACCTGGAGGAGCTTCCGGCCGTCCATGACATGCTCGCCGCCCGCGAACCGGCTTCGGCGCTCGTCCACGAGCACTGGGGCGACAACGTCTTCCTGGAGACGCAGGTCGACGTGAACTTCGCCGCTGCGCTCGATGCGCCGATCCAAGTCTCGCGCACGATCTCCACCGCCCGCCAGTGCATGGCTCCGCTCGAGGGGCGCGGCGCCGTGGTGCATCTCGATCATCGCATGGACCAGCTCGTCGTCCACTCCGCCAGCCAGATGCCGCACATCGTGCGCAACGGCCTCAGCGAGTGCCTCGGGATCGAGCAGGGCCGCATCCGCATCGTCGCGCCCGATGTCGGCGGCGGCTTCGGCTACAAGGGCATTCTACTCGCGGAGGAGATCTGCCTCGCATGGCTCGCCTTGCGCTGCGGCCATCCTGTGCGCTGGCTGGAGGACCGGCGCGAGCACCTCACCGCCAACGCCAATTGCCGCGAGCACCATTACCGCATCACCGCCTATGCCGACCGCGACGGAACGCTTCGCGGCATCGACTGCGAGGCCACCGTCGATTCCGGCGCGTACTCCGCCTATCCGTTCTCGGCCTGCCTGGAGGCGGCGCAGGTCGCGAGCATCCTGCCCGGCCCCTACGACTTCCCGAGCTACCGCTGCCGCACGTGGTCGGTGGCGACGAACAAGTGCCCGATCCTGCCCTATCGCGGGGTGGCGCGCACCGGCGTCTGCTTCGCGCTGGAACTCGTGCTTGACGCGGTGGCCCGCGAAGCCGGCATCGAGCCGTGGGTGGTGCGCGCGAAGAACCTCGTGCGGCCCGAGCAGATGCCTTTCGACAACATCACGAACAAGCACTTCGACAGCGGCGACTATCCGCAGGCGCTCGCCCGCGCGCTCGACGCCGTCGATCTGCCGGCCCTGCGCGCCCGGCAGGCCGCGGGCGAGGCGGACGGGCGCCGGGTCGGCCTCGGCCTGTCGATCTACTGCGAGCAGGCGGCGCACGGCACCTCGGTCTATTCGGGCTGGGGCATTCCGATGGTGCCGGGCCACGAGCAAGCCGGCGCCCGACTGACCCCGGACGGGGGCCTCGAACTGCGCATCGGCGCCCATTCCCACGGCCAGGGCCTCGAGACGACGCTAGCCCAGGTCGCCCACGAGATCCTGGGCGTGCCCGTCGCGAGAACCCGTCTCGTCCACGGCGACACCGCGATGACGCCCTATTCCACCGGCTCCTGGGGTTCGCGGGTGATGGTGATGGCTGGCGGCGCGGTGGCCACCGCCTGCCGTGAACTGGCCGACCGGGCGCTCGCCATCGGCGCGCACCTGCTCCAGGCCGAGCCTGTGAATTGTCGGTTCGCGGCCGGACGGGTGATCGGCCCGACGGGCGACGTGTCGCTCGAAGAGATCGCCCGCACCTGGTACCGGCGGCCGCAGGATCTCGCGCCCGACGTGAACCCGGGCGGCCTCGAGGTTACCGCCGGCTACAAGCCGCAGCGCGATTCCGGCACCTTCTCCTACGCCGCGCACGCGGTGGTGGTCGCCGTCGATCCAGACCTCGGCGCGGTCGAGATCTTGGACTATGTCATCGTCGAGGATGGCGGCGTGCTGGTGAACCCGCTGGTGGTCGACGGCCAGATCTGCGGCGGGCTCGCGCAAGGCATCGGCACGGCGCTCTACGAGGAGATGGCCTTCGACGACCGCGGTCAGCCCCTCGCCACGACCTTCGCGGACTATCTCCTGCCCGGCGCCGCCGAGGTGCCCGATCCCCGGATCGACCACATGGAGACGCCCTCCCCCTACACGCAGTTCGGCGTGAAAGGCATCGGCGAGGGCGGCGCCATCGCGCCGCCTGCGGCCCTCGCCAACGCGATCAACGATGCGCTCGGGCCGCTGGGCGTCGAGATGCTGCGGTCGCCGATGAGCCAGCGCCGCATCGTCGAAGCCGTGCTCGCCGCCCGCCATCGGACGGCCGTCGGCGCAAGGGCCGCCGCATGAAGGCCGCCCGCTTCGCCTACGAACGTCCCGCAGACCTCGCTGCGCTCCTCGAGCGGCTCGCCGAGGCCGACGGCTCGGTCAAGCTGATCGCCGGCGGCCAGTCTCTCGGGCCGATGCTGAACCTGCGGCTCGTCGAGCCCGACCGGGTCTTCGACGTGACCGGTGTTCCCGAGTTGCGGCGGGCGAACCTCGACGGCACGACCCTGGTGCTTGGCGCGTGCGTCACGCACGCCGACATCGAGGACGGACGGGTGCCGGACGTGACCGGCGGCGCCATGGCGCGCGTCGCCTCTGCCATCGCCTATCGTCCCGTGCGCAACCGCGGCACCGTCGGCGGCAGCCTCGTCCACGCCGACCCCGCCGCCGACTGGGTCACGGCGCTGATCGCGCTTCGGGCCGAGGTCGAGCTGGTCTCGCGGTCCGGGCGCAGGCGCCTCGCCCTCGACGCCTTCGTCCGCGGCGCCCTCGACGTGGCTCTGGAGCCCGGCGAGATGCTGGTCGCCGTGCGGATCCCCGCGATCCCGCAAGGCTCCGCCTGGGGCTACGTCAAGCACTGTTCGAAGATCGGCGAGTTCGCCCACGCCATCGGCGCCGTCCTGATCGACCGACAAGCCGGACATGGACGGGTGGTGATCGGCGCGATCGAGCGGGCGCCGCTCCTGCTGGCCGACGCCCGCCCGCTCTTCGGCGGCCGCATCGGCGCGGATTTCTCGGACCGCTTCGATGCGAGGGCGGCCGACGACGCCCTGCGAGAGGCGGGTATGTCCGAGGCGATCGACCGCCACGTCCACGTCACCGTGCTCGCCCGCGCCGTGGCGCAGGCGGCACGTCCCGCACCCCTACGCCTGACGGAGGCCGCATGAGCACGGCGGCACTTGCCCGCGACGACCGGATGCCGCTGGCGCTCACGGTGAACGGCCGTGCCGTTCGCACCGAGGCCGAGCCGCGCACGCACCTGGCCGATCTACTGCGCGACACCCTCGACCTCACCGGTACCCATCTCGGCTGCGAGCACGGCGTTTGCGGCGCCTGCACGGTGCTGCTCGACGGCGAGCCGGCCCGCGCTTGCCTGACCCTCGGCGGCGCCTGCGAAGGCAGCGTCGTCACCACCATCGAGGGCCTCGACGACGATCCGATCGCCGCCGAACTGCGCGCCGCGTTCAACCGCGAACACGCGCTTCAGTGCGGCTACTGCACCCCCGGGATGCTGGTCGCCGCCCGCGACCTCGTCATCCGCCTGCCCGAGCCCGACGAGCGGCGCATCCGCGCCGGGCTTTCGGGCAACCTCTGCCGCTGCACCGGCTACGCCGGCATCGTCCGGGCCGTGCGCGCGGTGATCGCTGAGCGCCGGGCGAGGGGCATTCCCGCCGCGGCGCATGGCGGGGCGGATGCCGTGCGCGCGCTCGGGCCTGTCGGCGCCAGGACCGGGACGACCGCCGCCGCAGGGTCGACGACCGCCGCCGCCCGCCCATCGGTCGCGGCACCCGCCGCGATCCTCGATGTCGCGGACGACTTCGAGCCCGCGCATGGCTTCGCGCAGACCTTCGCAGCCGCCCATGCCCCCGAGGCTGTGTTCGCCCTGTTCGGGGATGTGGAGGCCGTCGCCGCCTGCTTGCCGGGCGCCATACTGTTGGGCACGCCGCGGCCGGATGCGGTGGAGGGCGCGCTTCAAGTACGGATCGGGCCGATCACAGCGCGCTTCGCGGGTCGGGCGCGGATCTGGCGCGACGTGCCCGCCCGCACCGGCCGGATCCTGGGGGCGGGCAGCGACGCGGGCGGACGCTCCGCCACCGAGGGCGAGATCCGGTATCGGGTGGAACCCGGCGAGGCCCCCGGCACGGCGCGGGTGGTGCTCGCTGTCGGCTACACCCTGAAGGGGCCGCTGGCGCAGTTTGGCCGCCCCGGGCTCGTGCGCGACCTTGCGGGGCGGCTCACGGCCGACTTCGCGAATAACCTTGAGGCCCGGCTGTCCGGCGCGGCGCCCGCACCGCCGGCCGACCTCCATCCGATCCGCCTGATCCTCGGCCTGCTGCTCGATCCGCTGCGCCGTCGGTTCGCCGCGTGGCGCCGGCCGCGGCCCTGACCTTCGCCAATCGCCCCATGACGTCCCGGAGATCGACATGACCCGCAAGACCCTCGCGCCCGCCCTGACACACGCCCTGGCCCTGTCGCTGGTCCTCGCATCGAGCACGGCCTACGCGCAGGCGATCCGCATCGGTGTCAACGAGCCGCTCACCGGAGCGTTCGCGGCGTCCGGCACCTACGTGGTCAACGGCGCGAAGATCGCAGCAGATGAGATCAACGCCAAGGGCGGCGTGCTCGGGCGCAAGATCGAACTCGTGATCGAGGACAACAAGAGCAACCCCACCGAGGCCGCGGCAGTGGCCGAGAAGCTGATCACCAGCGACAAGACCCCGGTGCTGATGGGCGCTTGGGGCTCCAGCCTGACGCTGGCCGTGATGCCCAAGCTCGCCGACTACGAGACGGCGATGCTGGTGGAGACCTCTTCGTCCGGCAAGATCACCACGTCCGGCAACCCGTACGTCTTTCGCATCTCGCCGCCCTCGTCCCTGGAGGCCGAGACGTTCGCGCCGATGGTCGCCAAGCTCGGGCTGAAGAAGGTCGACTTCCTCATCCTGAACAACGATTTCGGCCGTGGGGCCGCAGCCGATTTCGGCACGATGCTCAAGGGCAAGGGCGTCGCCGTCGGACTCGTCGAGACCATGGACCAGGGGGCGCAGGACATGAGTGCCCAGCTGTCCAAGCTGAAGGCCTCCGACAGCGATACCATCATGATCACCAGCGCCGTCGACCAGTTGGTGCTGATCTTCAAGCAGATGGCTGCGCTCGGCCTCAAGAAGCGGGTCATCACCACCGGCGGATCGCAGAACCCGGACCAGATCATCGCACAGGCCGGCAGCGCCGCCGAAGGCACGATGCACCTGACGACCTTCCTGCCCTGGTTCCCCGAGAAGACCCCGAACCCGCAGGCCACCGCCTACTTCATCGGCGAATGGAACAATCGCGGCTTCCAGTTCGCCGGCGTCACCGAGAGTTTTCGCGGGTACGACGGCATCCGGGCGATCGCGCAGGCGATCGAGAAGGCGGGGTCCGCCGAGCCCGCCGCGATCACCAAGGCGTTCTGGTCGGTCGACTTCACCGGGCTCAACGGCCCGATCCGCTTCATCAAGGCCGGCCCCGCCGGCAAGGAGAGCGGGCAGAGCAAGCCCGACGTCTACCTGATCGAGATCCGGGACGGGAAGGTCGCGGTTCCGACCCTCTGACGCCGCCAGCCCGATCGATCCCGGCCGGCACCGAGCCCGGCCGGGACCGCCCGCGACGGACAGGGATTGCCCGATGGCAGAATTCTACCAGCACCTCCTCAACACCCTGGTCCTCGGGGGCACCTATGCGCTCCTCGGGATCGGGCTGACGCTGATCTTCGGGATCATGAACGTCGTGAACTTCACCCACGGGGCGCTCTACACGGTGGGGGCCTACCTCACCTACCTCGCGGTGGCCGCGCTCGGACTGAACTTCTTCCTGGCGCTGCCGGCGGCGATCCTCGGGGGCCTCGTCCTCGGGGCCGCGATCGAGCTCGTGCTGCTGCGGCCGTTGCGCGGCTCCGACATCGACACGACGATGCTAGTGATGATCGGGGCCGGCATCGTGCTGCAATCGGGAACGCTCTGGCTGTTCGGCGGCGTCGCCAAGGCGATCCCGACGCCGTTTCCAGAGGCACCGCTTCAGATCGGGCCGGTTTCCGTCTCGTGGCTCCGCCTGTTCGTCCTCGGCGCGGCGCTGACGCTGATCGTGCTCACCTACGTCCTGATCAACCGCACCCGGCTCGGCCTCGCCATGCGAGCGGCCTTCCAGGACCACGACACCGCCGCCCTGATGGGGGTCAACGTGCGGCTGATCTACACCGCAACCTTCGCCATAGGGTCGAGCCTCGCCGCCGCCGCGGGCGCGCTCCTCGGCCCCGTCTACGTGGTGTTTCCGCAGATGGGCGGGATGGCCGAGCTGAAGGCCTTCGCCATCGTCATCCTCGGCGGCCTCGGCAACATCACCGGCGCCGCGATCGGCGGCTTCATCCTGGCGCTCGCCGAGGAACTCGGCGCCGGCTACATCTCCTCGGGCTATCGCGACGCGATGGGCTTCCTGATCATCATCGCGGTGCTGGTGTTCAAGCCGACCGGGCTGTTCGCCAAGGCGGAGCGCATCGGATGACCCGGCTCGCCCCCCTCGCCGTTCTTGCGGGCCTCGGCCTGCTGCCGCTGGCGCTCGGCACCAACCCGTATCTCCTCAACGCGATGATCACGACCGGCATCCTGATCATCGCGGCCATGAGCCTGAACCTGCTGCTCGGCTTCACCGGGCAGCTCAGCCTCGGGCACATCGCGTTCTTCGGCATCGGCGCCTACGTCAGTGCCCTGACGAGCCTCGGGTTCGACGTCGACCTCGGCTTCGGCCTGCGCGTCGTGCACGCGCCCTGGCCGGCGGCGATCGGCTTTCCCCTGGCGATCCTGGCGGCGGGCGCGTGCGGCTGGCTCGTGGGGCGGCTGTCGTTCCGGGTGCGCGGCGCCTACTTCGTCATCGTCACGATCTCGTTCGCCGAAGTCGTGCGGCTCGTAGCGCTGAACTGGGTCGAGCTGACCCAGGGGCCGCTTGCGCTCACCGGCATCCCGGCCTTCACCCTCGGCCTCCCGGGGCTCGGCACCTGGACCCTGAAGACCAAGCTGCAGAACTACTATCTTGTCCTCTCGGTCGGTACGCTCTGCTACCTGATCGTCGCCCGCCTCGTCGGCTCGCGCTTCGGCCGGGCGATGCGCGGGCTCAAGGAGAACGAGTCGCTCGCGCTCTCGGTCGGCATCGACGCGACCCGCACGCTCACCATCGCCGCGGTGATCTCGGCGGGAATGGCGGGCGCCGCCGGCAGCCTCTACGCGCATTATCTGCGCATCATCGACCCGGACGTGTTCCAGTTCTCCACCACCGTCACGATGGTGATCATGGTGGTCGGCGGCGGCAAGGGCACCCTGCTCGGGCCGATCATTGGTGGGGTGATCTTCGGGATGCTGCCGGTGGCGCTCCGCCCCGTGATGGCGCCCGAAGCGCAGTGGATGGTCTACGGCCTCGTCCTCATCGCGATCCTGTTCGTGGTACCGAAGGGCATCGTGCCGGGACTGGCCGGTCTCGTCCGCCGGCGCGCCGGGCCGGCCCCCGCCCCGCTCGCCGCCGAGGTGCACCCATGAGCGCGCCGCTCCTGGCGATCGACCATGTCGGGGTGCGCTTCGGCGGCCTCGTGGCCATCGCCGACCTGCACTTCGACGTCCATCGGGGCGAGATCGTCAGCCTGATCGGCCCGAACGGGGCCGGGAAGACCACTGCCTTCAACGTGATGACCGGCTTCCTGAAGCCGAGCCGCGGGCAGGTGCGCTTCCGCGGCACCCCGCTCGGCGGCCTCCAGCCCCACGAGATCGTCCGGCTCGGGCTTGCGCGCACGTTCCAGCGCACCAGCGTGTTTCCCGACGACACCGTGTTCGACAACGTGATGATCGGCCTGCACCGACGTGGGGCGTCCGGGGACCATCCGAGGCTGCTCGACACCCTGCTCGGGCGAGACGGCGCCGCGGAGCGGGCCTCGCGGGGGCGGGCACTCGAACTGCTCGATCGGGTCGGCCTCGCCGCGCGCGCCGGCGAGAAGGCGGGCGCGCTCGCCTATGGCGAGCAGCGCCTCGTCGGCGTAGCGTTGGCGCTAGCCAGCAACCCGACGATGCTGCTCCTCGACGAGCCGGTCTCGGGCATGAACGCCTCCGAGACCCAGGTCTTCGTCCGCCTGATCCGCGGCATCCGCGACGACGGCATCACGATCCTGCTGGTGGAACACGACATGCCGATGGTCATGGCGGTTTCCGACCGCATCGCCGTGCTGAACCACGGACGCCTGATCGCGCAAGGGCCGCCGGCGGCGATCCGCACCGATCCGGCGGTGATCGAAGCCTATCTCGGCCAGGGCAGTGCGGCCCGCGAGGCCGCCCACCGAGCCGCCGCGGTACGGGAGACGAGCGATGCTTGAGATCCGCGACCTCGTCTGCGGCTACGGACACGTGACTGCGCTGAAAGGTCTCACGATCGAGGTCCGGGCTGGGCAGCTCGTGGCACTGGTCGGCGCCAACGGGGCCGGCAAGTCGACGACGTTGCGCGCCATCTCGGGCCTCGTCCCCGCCCGCTCGGGTTCGATCCGCCTGGAGGGCCGCGACATCACCGGAGCCGACCCGCGCCGTGTGCTCGGCCATGGGATCGCGCATTGCCCCGAGGGGCGCCGGGTCTTCCCGCAGATGAGCGTCGCCGAGAACCTCGCGATGGGTGCCTATCTCCGGCGAGACAAGGCCGGCATCGCCGCCGACCTCGCCCGGATCTACGGCGAGTTCCCGCGTCTCGCCGAGCGCCGGGCGCAGGCGGCCGGAACCCTTTCGGGGGGCGAGCAGCAGATGCTGGCGATCGGCCGGGCGCTGATGGCGCGGCCCAAGCTCGTCCTGTTCGACGAACCGTCCCTGGGGCTCGCCCCGAACATCGTCGAGCGGATGTTCTCGGTGATCCGCGCGATCTGCGATGCCGGGACGACGGTCCTGCTCGTCGAGCAGAACGCCTTCGCGGCCTTGGAACTCTGCGACTACGCCTACTTGTTGGAGACCGGCCGCATCGTGCTCGCGGGCAAGGGCGCCGACCTGATCGCCGATCCGCACGTTCGCGACGCCTACCTCGGTGGCTGACCCGGAGCGGCCCGTGCGGTTGCACCTCGGTCCTCTCGACATCCTCGACGGGCCGGCGCCGACGCCGATTCTCGTGCGGGGGCATCACCTGATCCTCATGCGGGACGGCGAAAGGCTCGTCGCGGCGGAGCGGGCCTGCCCTCACGAAGGCGCCGACTTGTCGCTCGGACGCTGCGCGGCGGGCCGGATCCATTGTCCGAGGCACCTAGCCTCCTTCGACCTCGCATCAGGAGCGGTCTCTCCGGGCTGGTCTTTCCGTGCGCTTCGCCTCTATCGCGTAGATCAGTCACTTGACGAACTCTGGATAACTATCGATCCGACCTGAAGCATGGAATGTACGACGCGGATCTCTAGTAATGGAAACGCGCCGGACAGTCAGGGCATCCTCGGCCTTCAATCGCCGGCGTTCCGCGAGATGCCGTCGTTGCCCCCGATGCTTTCGACACGCCCGCCGACGCCCAGGCTTGGAATGAAGCACCCTTCACGGCGGCGGGCCCGCGAGCGATCCGGCGTCATGATGGAGACGTGGGCCGCGACTGCCTCGTGGGGGTCGATCAATGTCGATATGCCGAGCCGTCGTCCGATGCCGGCGTGAACGACGCTTGAGCCGTTCGGTCCCACGGCGCCGTCAATGGCGGCGGCCCCCACCCGGCACTCATCCGATCCGTTTCCCGGCCTATATGAGCTGGCTTCAAGGCCCTTCATCCCTGGGCGACATCGAACCAAGCGTTAGGAGAGAGCCATGCGTGCCGTCACCTACACCGAAGGTTCACCAATCGCGGCGCCGGGCGCGCTTGTGGACACGACCTTCGCCGATCCCGTCCCCACCGGCCGCGACCTGCTCGTGCGCGTCCACGCCGTCTCCGTGAACCCGATCGACACCAAGGTGCGGCAGGGGGTCTATCAGCAGGCCTGCACGCCGAAGATTCTCGGCTGGGATGCGGCCGGAATCGTCACGGCCGTCGGTCCCGAGGCGCGCCTGTTCAAGCCCGGCGACGCGGTGTTCTATGCCGGTGCCCTCGATAGACCTGGCAGCAACGCTACCCTGCAATGCGTGGACGAGCGCCTGGTCGGGCGGAAGCCCGACACCCTGGGCTTCTCGGCCGCCGCCGCATTGCCGCTCACAGCGCTGACCGCCTGGGAGATGTTGTTCGACCGTCTCGACGTCTCCAAGCCAGTGCCCGGCGCCGCGACTGCGCTCCTGATCATAGGCGGCGCGGGTGGCGTTGGGTCGATCGCGATTCAGCTCGCCCGGCAGCTTACCGAACTGACGGTGATCGCTACCGCGTCGCGCCCCGAGACCGCACAATGGTGCCGGGATCTCGGCGCCCACCACATCGTCGACCATTCCAAGCCGCTCGCCGCCGAGGTAGCGGCCCTGGGTCTGGTCAGCGTACCGGGCTTCGTGTTTGCGACGACAGGGACCGATGCGCATCTGCCTCAGATCATTCAACTGCTTGCGCCGCAGGGGCGGCTCGGCCTGATCGACGATCCTGCAACCCTCGACGTGATGCCGCTCAAGCCAAAGAGCCTGTCGCTTCACTGGGAGCTGATGTTCACCCGCTCGCTGTTCGGAACGGCAGACATGGAGCGGCAGCACGAGATCCTCACCGAGGTCTCCCGCCTGATCGACGCGGGAAAACTCCACAGCACGCTCAATGAGTCGTTCGGACCTCTCAATGCCACCAACCTCGCGCGGGCTCATGCACTGATCGAGAGCGGTCGCGCGAAGGGCAAAGTCGTTCTGGAAGGCTTCGACGATTAAGCTGGCCTGCCCCTGAAAAGTGGTCCTCCCTGAGCGATGTAGGGGATTCATCATGGGTCGGAAGCAGCATACGGCTGGAGAAATCGTCGCGAAGTTGCGTCAGGTGGATGTCCTGGGGTTGCAAGGCCGCAAGGTTGCCGAAGCAATCCGGTCGATCGAGATAACGGAGGTCACGGACTGTCGACGCGCCGGTCGCTGGCGATCTCGGCGCTGTCGCTGGCCAACAGCGCCAACCAGGGCATCCTCCAGCTCCTGCGCTGAGCCGGGTCGGGCCAGCGCGGCCGTACCGCCGCGCTGGCTGCCACGTGGGAAGGCGCCCGAAGCGGTCGGGCGGCGCAACACACGCCGGTGCGCCGATAGTGTTGAATTCGTCTGTCAGGAGGTCGTCATCACCGTCAAGGCGCCACGCGAAGTCCCGACGCCTAACCACCGCCTAGCCACGTGCTCCCGCGAACCCGGCCGGAAGTCCGCGTGATGTCCCGGTTGGCGCAGCACAGCACCAGCATGTCCGAGCGTCTGCATCGGAAGCCGAGGCAAGCCGGGTATGTCAGCCGGGCCGAGTCGGATCCGGAATGACCGTTCGGGGTGGGAAACGTCTGGCTGCTTTCAGTCGCGTCCGGTCCTCAAGCAGACATTGATCTTGCGGTTGTAGCATGGCGGCTGCTTCACGCCGCCTTCCGCGGGGTTTGCTCTCTCATAAAAGCCAGGGCCTGCTCGGGCGTCATCGGCTTGCCGAACAGGAAACCCTGAACCTCCGTGCATCCCGTTTGGGTCACCAGGGCAAGTTGATCCTCAGTCTCGACACCCTCGGCGGTGATCGCGGTCCCAAGACGTTCGCCGATGCTGACCACGGCGCGGACGATGGCCTGCGCGTCGGGGTCGTCGATCTCGCGTACGAACGACCGGTCGATCTTGATCTTGTCGAACGGGAAGCGCCGAAGGTAGCTCAGGCTGGAGTACCCCGTCCCGAAATCGTCCAGGGCGATGCGGACGCCGAGGGACCGAAGCCTATGCAGGCAGGCGATGACCGCGTCGCCATCCTGGATCATCAGACTCTCTGTGATCTCCAGTTCGAGCCTGTTGGCCGCGAGACCGGAGACCGCAAGGGCGTTCGCAACGGCCGCTTCAAGGCCGGGCTGCTGGAACTGGACCGCCGAGACGTTGACGGCGATGCGCGCCTGGATCGGCCACGACGCGGCGAAGCGACAGGCCTCTTCCAGAGCCCAGGTCCCGAGGGGAACCACCAGGCCGGTCTCCTCTGCGATCGGGATGAATTCGGCCGGCGAGACCATCCCGCGGATCGGATGCGGCCAGCGCATCAAGGCCTCGAAGCCACGGACCTGCCCGTCCGTCAGTGCGACGACGGGTTGGTAATACAGCCGAAACTCCGCCTTGCGATGGGCGAGATGCATGTCGAACTCAAGCTTGTTCCTGTCCTCCAGGGCTTCGTCCATTCCCTTGGTGTAGACCTGGGAGCTGTTCCGTCCGGCCCCCTTGGCCCGGTAGAGGGCGAGGTCGGCATGGCGATGCAGGAGATCTACCTCCAGTCCATGTTCCGGTGCGAGCGCGATCCCGATGCTCGCGCCGATGGTCACCACCTGGCTGCCGAGATGGATCGGTTGGCCGATGGCGTCGATGACGGTCCGTGCGAGCGCCTGCGCGGTCTCAAGCCCGACCCCCGGCAGGATGATCGCGAACTCGTCCCCGCCGAGGCGCGCGATGACGCCCTCATTCCCGACGGAGTCCCTCAAACGGTCGGCGACGACGCGTAGGAGCCTGTCCCCGGCATGGTGTCCGAGCGTGTCGTTGACGGTCTTGAAGCGGTCGAGGTCGAGGCAGAGCAGCGCGGCTTGACCGTTTCCGAGATCCGCGAGGGATCTTTCGAGCGTCGCGTGGAAGACCACGCGATTGGGTAGGTCGGTGAGGTTGTCGTGACTCGCGACGTGGGCGATGCGCGCCTCGGAGACTTTTCGATCCGTGATGTCGATCTGGAGGCCGACGCAGCGGACGGGCTCGCCGGCCGCGTCGTCGAGCATGCGACCGAAAGACTGCATCCATCGCGGTTCGGCCGGGACCGCAGGATTGGCGATGCGGAACTCGCAGCTGTACGTGGTCCGATCGGCTATGGCGCGCTTTACCTCGTCCCAGACCTTAGGAAGGTCGTCGGGATGGACCTGCACCTTCCAATCGGCCAGCGGGATCTCCATCGCGTCCTGGCCGACCGGTACCGGAAGGTTGTGCATGCGGGCGCTCATCGATGAGAGCCGGACGACGTCGTCGCGCATGTCCCACTCCCAGATGCCCGCCTCGGCCGCCTCCTGGGCGAGACGCAGGAGGTCTCCGGTCGCCTTCAGCGCGGTCTGTGCCGCGATGATGTGGTCGATATCGAGCGCCGTACCGAGCCACTCGATCACCTCTCCGCTGCGCTTCAGCGGGATCATGACGATCCGGTGCCAGCGGTAGTCGCCGTCATGCCGCCTGAGGCGACCTTCGAGTTCGAAAGCCTGCTTGCTCGAGACCGCGGCCTCCCAGGCGCTCGACATGCGGTCGACGTCACCCGGATGGTTGCGGCTGTGGGCCCGGCCGCGCGAACCGTCGGCCTCGCCGTAGTAGGCACGGAAGCTCGCGTTCCGGTAGGCGGTGACGCGGTCCTCGGGCGAGACGGTCCACACCATCTGCGGCAGGGCATCGGCGAGTGAGGCGTAGCGGGATCGGGCGTCGCGCAACGCATCATCGGTATCCGCCAGCGTCGCCGCCACGCGGCGATGCTCGGTACGATCCTGGTAGACGCGCAGGTTCGCGGTCACGACCTCGGCCAGGTCGCGGAGCTGGCGGCCCTGCTCGCTCGAGAAGCGTCGCGGCTCGGTATCGATGATGCAGAGTGATCCGACGCGGATGCCGGACCTCAGGATCAGCGGTGCGCCGGCATAGAAGCGGATGCCCGGCTCCCCCGTGACCAGGGGGTTCGACTTGAACCGGGCATCGTCACGGGCATCCTCGACGATGAGGACCTCGTCGGCCTGGATGGTATGGTTGCAGAATGCGACGTCCCGGGACGTTGCGTCGTGGCTCAGCCCGCAGCGCGCCTTGAACCACTGGCGGTCTTCGTCGAGGAGCGAGACTAGGGCAATCGGCATTCCGAACAAGACCTGCGCCGTACGGCAGATCGCATCGAACTGGGTCTCCGGTGCGGTATCAAGGATGTTCAGGTCACGCAGGGCGGCAAGGCGCTCGGCCTCATTGGAAGATCGCAACAAGGGGGTGTTCATCAGCGTGAACTCCAGGATCGGGCGATCCACCATTTTTGAAACCAACATTTACGCGATGTCTCGCTCACGGCGGCTTAATCGATCCTTAATCCTGCCTGGATCGCTGCCGACAATTGTACGCCGAGAACAGACCTATCCCCGAGTCACAGCCCTCTTGAGCCCGCCTGCGAACGAAAGGTGCCAGCGGCGGCTTAACCCCTTCACGCTCAGGGACATTCGCGGGATCTTCGTCGGGCGAACAGGGCGTCGTTTCGATTGGGCCCGGCTTCGTCGGAGAGCCACATGTTTTCTTACCCGGCGTGAAGGGGATGATACTGGTCTCAGTATCCGCTAGGGGAAGAAGGAAGTTAGATCTCTTCTAAGACACCTTGCTCGTTCCTCCGCCGCATCCTCGTCGACGTCGCCATCGCTCACGAAATATCGCTTGCGGTACACCAGCTCCTTGATCGCTTCCTGACTGTGTCCAAGCTCTGGATCTGCCCATGCTGGTAGGGCTCCTAGACCAAATCGGCACTGATCCAGAGCGTGATGTCGCTCACACGCATCGTTACGCGATCCGGCAGGATGTCCCAGGCCTCCTGAGCGAAACGCCGATAGCGATCGAATGATCGCACACGGAAGAGGCACTTCTTTTCCGGTTCGAACGCGGCCGCGGACGGGCGAACGGTCATTGCTGGGTTCGCTGCTGCAAGGACGGCAGTTGGCCGAATGACCGCTTTCGGGCCCGGCGCGAGCAGCCTTGAGCGGCGAGTTTGGGTCGACGGTGGAACATCCGCTTCGGGACGAAGGACCAAAGTCTGGTCGCCAGCCCAAACGCCCCTCGTGAATGGGTACCAAGCGTCAGGTTTCGCCTACGAGGTCCGTCGACGGGGTCGGCGCCCAGCAACCTCGAGCGGACGAGCCGCGCGTTCGAACCCAGTCCAGGGATCGCGCTGTAATGCGGACAGGCGCCCCAGCAGGCTTGTAACGTCGAAGCGCGCCCCGGAGCCGAGCGACGGAAGTTCGCTCCAATCGATGGGAACGGATACGGGCGCCCCGGGGCGCGCCCGGGTGGAGAAGGCCGCGACGGCGGTCGCGCCTTGCTGGTTGCGCAGGTAGTCCACGTAAATCCGTCCCTCCCTGGCCTTCCTCGACACGGTCGCGACGAAGCTGTCGGGGACGTCCTTCGCCATCTCGGATGCGATGCGCTTCGCGAAGGCCTTGGCCTCGTCCCAGCCGACCTTCGGCTCGATCGGCACGATGACGTGCAGCCCCTTGCCGCCGGTGGTCTTCACGAAGCTGGCGAGGCCCGAGGCCGACATCCGCTCGCGCACCTCCAGCGCGCCGGCGACGAGATCGTCCCACGCGACGCCGTCGCCCGGATCCAGGTCGAACACCAGCCGGTCCGGCCGATTCGGGTCCGAGACCGTCGCCCCCCATGGATGGATCTCCAGCACGCTCGACTGGACGAGGGCGCGAAGGCCATCCCGATCCCGGATCACGACGGTGTTCTCCCCGTCCACGGACCGGATATGGCGGTCGTCGAGACCGGCCCAGGCGTGTTTCTGGTAGAAGCAGGATCCGAGGCCATCCGGGCACCGGAGAAGCGATAGCGGCCGGTCGACGACGTGCGGCAGGATTCGGTCGGCAACCTCTTCGTAATACTCGGCGAGACCCTCCTTGGTCAGGCCGACGTCGGGCCAGAGCACGCGATCCGGATGCGTCAGCGGCGTGGCCTTCACCGGCGGCTTCCGCATACGAGGCTTCGCGGCCGCGGCCCCCTTCTCCCGTACGACCTCCTCAGGCCGCACGTCGCTCCGGAGGGTCTTGAAGGACGCGTGCCGAAGCTGGCGGTCGCCCGTCCACCCGCGGAACGTGACCTCGCAGACGAGCCGGGTCTCGACCCAGCGGGCGTTGCGGCGCGCCGGCGGCGGCAGCTCGGCCGCGAAGGGCGCCGCCGGGATGCGCAGCGGTTCCAGCTGCGTCCAGAGATCCCGCGCAACCGCGTCGCGGAAGCCGGTGCCGACCCGCCCGACGTGGACGAGGGTGCCGTCCTCGTGCGTCCCGAGGATCAACGACCCGACGGACCTGGACGCGGTGGTCGACGGCATGTAGCCGGCGACGACGAACTCCTTCGACAAGCTGCATTTGATCTTGCGCCAGGCATCGGTCCGGCCCGAGCGGTGGGGCGCGTCAGCGCGCTTGGCGACGATGCCTTCCAGTCCGAGCCTGCAGGCGTGGCGCGCCATGGCCTCGCCATCGGCGATGAGATGCTCGCTGAACCGGATGGGGCCGCCCGGCGGGGCGTCGTCGAGGACCTGCAGCAGCAGGTCCTTGCGTTCGGTCAGGGGCAGGGCACGCAGATCCCTGCCGTCGAGGTAGAGCAGATCGAAGGCGTAGACGACCGCCGATCCCGTATCGCCGGCGGCGAGCGCCTGTTGCAGGGCGGAGAAGCTGGAGACCCCGCTCTCCGTCTCGACGACGATTTCGGCGTCGATCAGGGCCGAGGGCAGCTTCATACCCTTCAGGGCCTGGGCCGCGGCTTCGAACTTCGCGGTCCAGTCGAGGCCCGAGCGCGTCAGAAGCTTCACCGAGCCGCCGTCGATGCGGGCCTGCATGCGGTAGCCATCGTGCTTGATCTCGTACAGCCAGCCGTCGCCGGTGGGTACGTCGTCGACGAGGGTCGCGAGCGCGGGTTCGACGAAGGGCGGCAGGATCGCCTGGCGGGCCCCCTTGGAGCGGCTCGCGGGCGGCTTCGTCCTCCTCTCGGCGGCGACCTCGGCGCGGGCCGCATGATCGGCTCTGACGACCCCGCCCTCGGCGAGATCCCGGTTGGTCCGGCCCGACAGGACCGAGGCCTCGTGCTCGACGAGGATGTCGCCGTCGCGGCGGGCGTGCTCGTCGTCGGCCTTCACCAGCAACCAGGGCTGCTTCTTCTCGCCGCCGCGGCCCTTCATGCGCACGAGATGCCATCGGCCCACGAGCCTTTCGCCGTGCAGGGCGAATTCGAGGTGCCCCTTCGCCAGTCCAACGGACGGATCACCCATGGGCTCCCAGGAACCGGTGTCCCAGACGATCATGGTCCCACCGCCATACTGGCCCTTCGGGATCGCGCCCTCCCAGGCCAGATAGTCGACCGGGTGATCCTCCGTCTGGACCGCGAGCCGCTTCTCGGCGGGCGACAGGCTCGGTCCGCGCGTCACCGCCCAGCTCTTGAGCACCCCGTCCATCTCGAGCCGCAGGTCGTAGTGGAGGCGCCGCGCGTCGTGCTTCTGGACGACGAACCGCGCCTTCGCCGCCTTGCGGCCGCGCTTGCCCTTGGGCTCGGGCGAGGCCTCGAAATCCCGCTTGTCCCGATAGGATCTGAGCAGCTCGGTCATCGTCCTGTGAGAACCGGAACGGCCCGTTCGGGTTCCTGGGCCGACTCCTTCGACAGGGCCATCTACAATAATGGGCAGGTTATCCACAGCTGCGCCTGTGGAGGAACGAGTCGAGTTGGACCCTCGTTGAACCGTCAAGCTCCCGACCTTCGCGGCGCGAAGGCATCGGCGGCCGGAAATACTTCGACGGACACAGGAGACGGACGTGGCAGCCCGCGCCAACTGGAAAGGTCATCTTCGACTTTCACTCGTCTCCTGCGCGGTCGGACTGTATCCGGCAGTCAGCTCGTCGAGGGAGCTGAAGTGCCATACGATCAACCGCGAGACCGGCAACCGTCTCAAGCAGCTGATGGTCGACTCCGTGACCGGCGACACCGTGGATCGCGACGATCAGGTCAAGGGATGCGAGATCGCCAAGGACGACCTCGTGCCGATCGAGGACGACGAGCTCAGCGAGATCGCCCTGGAGAGCACGCACACGATCAACATCGAGGCGTTCTGCAGGCGCGCGGAGGTCGACGAGCGCTACCTGGACAAGCCGTACTACCTGGCGGCCGAGGACAAGGTCTCGCGCGAGGCCTTCGCCGTGATCCGGGATGCGATGAGGAAGAAAGGCATGGCCGGGCTCGGCCGCATCGTCATCTACAAGCGCGAGCGGGTGGTCCTGCTTGAACCGTACGGCAAGGGCCTGCTCGCGACGCTGCTGCGATACCAGGACGAGGTCCGCTCGCCGACGGCCTACTTCGAGGACATGCCCGACGGCGATCCCACGGCCGAGATGCGGGCGCTCGCCGAGGAGCTGATCGCGCGCTCCACCCGAAAGTTCGATCCGTCGAAGTTCGAGGACCGCTACGAGGAGGCGCTGATCGCCCTGGTGAAGGGCAAGGCACCGAAGCCCGCGAAGGGCAAGAGCAAGGGCAAGGCGAAGGCCGGTGCGCCGAACTCCGGTAACGTCGTGAACCTGATGGAGGCCCTTAAGCGCAGCATCAGGTGCGAGAATGGGGAGGGATCAGCGAAGGTGCAGCCGCGGAAGACCAAGGCGAAGACCTCGACGCCTTCGAGGAAGCGCATTTCGGGCAAGGCTTTGGCCGGCAAAACCCGGAAGGCCGCTTGACCCGGCGTGTGACCGACCTCGCCGGTCGACGCTCTTGACCGACAATCCGACTCTCCGGCGGCCGCTTTCGCTGCGGTTGCTAACCCGATGCGCGAACCATGAAGCGATCGATCTGGATTCGAGGGTTGTTCCGGTCGGTTGGCGTATGGCGGCCGTCCTTCCATTCGGTTCGCGGCGATGCGTTCACGGAGACTGGCGGCAAGTTGCGCAATCGCGGCCGCGATACAGTGGCGACAGGGCTTTCCCGGTCCAAGGGCATCGCAGCTGCCGGGAAACCGGCAGGCCGAACCAGGCATGGCTCCCAGAGCCCTTCGACGTGATTCCGACCAGATCCTAACATCGTCCGACCCCGGACATCAGGAGGCCGATGCCGTTTGGGAGGCCGTATGGTGCCGACGGCCGATCGCCTGTGCGCTTGCACCCCGGGCAATGGAATCTTTGAACAGAATTCTCTGATTTGCCTGCCATCGGTTCCGAAACTCGGACGTTGCCTCGCCGGGCGATGCGCATCTCTTGCTTGCATCAAAGGATTTCGGGGCCGGCCTTCGAACGGGGCCATGGGGTATGAAATGACGGGTGGGTCAGTGAGGTCTCGAATGGTCGGAAGCCTGTCATCGCATGGCGATACACGAGGGTCGGCACGGGACGCGATGAAGGCCGCCCTCGCCAAGTTCAACAAAAAGAAGCCCATCCTGATCGTCAGCCATTTCGATGCGGACGGTCTGACCGCGGCCGCCATACTGGTCCGAGCCCTCCGGCAAGCGGGATGGGAGGCGGTATCGCTCGTTGTCGGTAAGGGGGAGTCACCGTGGGACCCCCAGGTCGCCGACCGGCTGGGCGAGCACGAGCCCGGCGGACTGATCCTGGCCGACCTCGGCACCCGAGCCGACCCCGTGCTGTCGGGCTGCCCGACACTCGTCATCGACCACCACGTCCCGACCGGCGAACCGAGGGACGCGATCACGATCAGCGGGAACGGCCTCGCCCCTGAGCCGACCACCGCCCTGCTTGCCTGGTGGGCCGTTGGCGCCATGGGGGACCAGGCCGACCTGCTATGGCTGGCGGCGGTGGGCCTGATCGGCGACATGGCCGAGGGCCTCGACTTCCCGGAGATCGCCGAGGCCCAGGCTCGCTGGGGCAAGACAGCCCTTCGCGATGCCACGTCGCTCGTCAACGCCCCCCGCCGAACCGCGGCGGCCGACGCAGGGCCGGCGTTACGACTTCTGCTGGCATCGGATGGCCCAAAACGCATCACCAAGGGCGACGATGCCGATGCGTTAGCTTTGCACGCGGCCAAGACCGAGGTCCGGGCGGCCATGGACACGGCCAAGCGCGTGCCGCCCGCCATCGGCGGCGACGTCGCGCTGATATCGCTCGACTCCCCGTGCCAGATCCATCCCCTGATCGCCCAGCAATGGCGGGGGCGCCTGAAGAACAAGATCGTGATCGCCGCGAACGCGGGCTATCGCCCCGGCTGGGTGCATTTCGCCGCTCGGTCGGCCAGCGGGCGCGATCTCATCGCCTTCCTCGCCGAGCATCGTCCGGCCAACGCCGACGGGCGCTACGGCAACGGCCACGCCCAGGCGACAGGCGGGGCGCTGCGCAACGCCGACTGGAACGACTTCATCCAGGGACTCGGGTTTCCCCAGGCACAGGTGCAGGCATGACCGGCAATGATCGTCCTTTGCGGCTGGGCTTTCCCGTCAAGGTGATGGGGCGGCCAGACCTGAAGTCGCAGGACACCCGGCGCTGGCAGAAGGATCCGCACCTCAAGTGCTCCCTCGAACTGCTGGACCACGTCCTGGACTACCTCAAGTCTAAGAACCTCGACATGTACCGGATGTCGTCGGACATCGCGCCTTATGCGACCCACCCGGACATGCCCCGGTTTCACAACATGGTGGCGGAGAGCGATGCCGAGCTGCGGGCGTTCGGCGCAAAGGCCCGGGCCTACGACATCCGGCTGTCGTTCCATCCCTCGCAGTACGTGCTGCTGAACGCTCCGAACTCCGAGCTCACGAAGAAGAGCATCTGGGATCTCTCCAGCCAAGCCGAGATGCTGGACCGGATGGAGCTGGACGACGAGGCGGTGATGATCACCCATGTCGGTGGCGTCTACGACGACCACGAGGCGAGCCGGGCGCGTTGGGTCGACGGCTGGAACCTCTGCCCGGAGCACGTGAAGCGCCGTCTGGTGCTGGAGAATGATGACCTGCGCTTCTCGGCGGCGGACGTGCTCTGGATCCACGAGCGTACCGGTGTGCGGTTGATTTTCGACTACCAGCATTTCTGGTGCCTCAATCCCGAGCGGCTGGACATGCGCGAGACCTTCGAGCGCTTCCTTGCGACGTGGCCCGCTGGCGTCCGCCCGAAAATGCATTTCTCCTCGCCGCGCACCGAGTTGCGCGAGATCAAGCAAAAGATCACCCCCAAGCGACGAGAGGCGGCCAAGGCCGGAAAAGCCAGGGGTAAGTCGAAGGAGGTGTTGAAGGCGCCGATCAAGGCGACGGCACGGGTGAAGACGGTGTTGCGGCCCCCCGTCTGGACGGGTCACGCCGACTTCACCAACCCCTTCGAGTTCGCGACGTTCATGCGGATGGCCGAGGGATTGGTTTTCGACGTGATGCTGGAAGGGAAATCCAAGGACCTCAGCCTCCTGCGTCTTCGCCCCGATTTGCTGCGCTTCGCACCCGACGTCGCCGCCCGGTTTGGGATCACCCCGCAGGCGGCGACGGACGACGAGGAGCAGCTGGAGCAAGGTGTCGACGCCGACGATGAGGCGGATGTCGATGAGGGGCGCGCTGAAGCCGCGGAATGACCCCGGAAATCCCGGGACGCCACCTCAAAGGTGCGCACTTCACGACAAGACGACCCTGCTGCGACGGCCCGCCATACCGCCGGTCGCGCGTGCGCCATCGCCAACTTGCCGACCTGGCTCGTGTAGCGCGGCGTCCGCATCTCAAACTTCGTGCTCCATGTCCGTTTTCTCACGAGTCTAGCCCGGGCGGGGACGACGCTGCCGCGGCCGAAGCGGGCGTTGCAGGCGTCGATCGCCGCCATCAGCGGCCGGGAGCGCTCGCGGTCGAGTTGGCCGATCGATGGGCGGACAGGAGAGGGTCTTCCGCGCTATCGAGAACGCGTGGCGCTGGGGTCCCATGCTGAAGGTCAAGCTCCATCGGCAGCGGAAGGTCTTGGCACGGCGCAAGGCTGGGAGAGCTGTGTGGAGATCGGCCGGAGCTAGGACGCCGTGACTTGCAAACCGGACACTAGATAGTCTAAATTTACTATCATCAATAATCGCGGCCTATCTAAATGGCGCACGCGTCGCGCCAAGGAGCTCCATGAAACCGGTGAAGAGATTCCCTTTCGGATACCTCTCAGCTCTCGATGCGTCTAATCAAGGGGATGCTGTCGGCACTCATATCACGAAGGTGCTACCGCTTGTCGGTCACTTCGACAGCGTTGGAACGGAGATTACCTCCGACCCTCGTTCGCCACCTGAGGATTGGTCAAAACTAATCGATCGGGTTCGTCAGGCGGCCCAGCATGCTCGTGATATTGAGGCGCAGGCTCAGGAACAGGAATTGCGCGTTCAGGCATTGCTCGACCGTGTCCGGCAGGATGTCCGGGATGCCGCTGAGCGTGTCCGAGCTGCCGAGGCACGCTCTGCCGATATCCAGAGCCGTGCCGACGCCTTGCTAAAGGCTGCCGACGAAAAACTGCTGGCGGCCGAGGAGCGTGCGCGTATCTCCGAGGAGTGGCTGGCGCGGGTCCAGGAAACTATCGTGGCAGAATTTTCAGAGAAGCCAGCCTTAAAACACGTTATCTGATGCCGGCCTTCAAAATGACCACAGGCAAGATAGAGACGAATGATAGTTTTTGTATAAATCTCTTAATTTGATGAAGCGTTCATTCGCCGCCATGGCGCTCGCGCGGCTGATCTATTAATTCGAACGTAATGGCGGCCTGTACCTTCTCGAGCCAACCTTCGGCGCTTTCAGCGCGCCTCTCGGCAGCTTCTGCCCTTTCTTCAGCTTCTAGAATTCTTGCATTTGCCATCTCGCAGAGACGGAGTGCGCCGTCCAGCTCAACGAGCGCCATATAGGCGACACGCTCTGCCTCGGTGGATTTCTCCTGTAAAACCCTGACCTCATGGTCGAGGTTCCTGATTTGCGTGGCGTAGTCCAGGCGTTCCTGCTTGATGCGAGCGAGCAGCAGGCACGCATCGGAATGGATCTTGTTGCGCCAAAGCTCGAAACTGGTAATTTCTGTCTCGGCCTGCGCAATCAGTTCAAGGACGACACCCGGGTTGACCTTGGCAAAATGCAACGGTGTAGCAAGGCTCGACGAGCCCACCTGAGCATGATCGGCGGAAGTAGCCGTAAACGAGGACGTCGGGTCCGACCTGAACACTGCACCGAGTCCGTTTCAGTCAGAGGGTTCGCCATTGAGGGACGCGGCTTTCTGTGCGGCCCTCGATCCGAAAGCCGTGATTGCCGCGTCGTGAAGCCGGACGAGCCACGCCTCAGCTTCGTGGGCCCGGCTTTCGGCCAGACGCGCGCGCTCCTCGGCACGAGAAAGCTTCTGCTCCGTGAGCGAGATCTGCTGATTCAGACGGCGCATCTCCTCCGATGCCTGGGTGGTGACATGCGTAAGCTGGGCTTCCAATTCCGCAGCTCGCTGCTCACCGATGCGGATCGCTTCGCTCGCCTCTTCGATGAGATCGACGGCGGCCGACCACTCCCTCAGGGGCGGCCCTCCTGCATTCTCCGGGTTTGCCGACATTGCTCCAGACCCACCTTCCGATGAGGGGAGGAAGCTGACGACCTTTTCTCCAGGCTTCGTCGCGTTCGATTGCCATGCACGAAGCATCATCGACTGACCCGTAGAGAACGGCATGTCTTTGGAGGCGGGATCGCTCATCCTAAACCTTGTTCCGCAATAAATATTTGATCGTTAATTTTGAACGGCTGCGTTGAACGGCCGGACGTTGCTGACGGGCTCCGACGTTGGCTCGGCACCAACCGGAGACGCATCCTCTTCCCCGGCCCGCCATCCTCGGCCCGAGCGTTTGAGGACTTCGTACTGCTTCTGAAGCGATACACGCGTTTCCCGGGCGATGTCCAAGGCGCCTTGGACCAGAGCGCGCTCCGAGCGCTCGTTCTGCAAGTCCTCCGTCAACCGCCGGTTTGCCAACTCGAACTCGGCGCGCGCCGCTTCCTGACGATGGGTCATCTGCTCGATGCGCTCGACGAGGGCAGCGTTGCGAATGCCGGCTTGCTCGACCGCCGCCTCTCGGGCAGCCAGCGCCTTGCCGAGCATGTCGCAGCGCGATTCGAGTTCACCGCGCAACCGCTGCATGTCGAGGAACCGTTCGGTCTGACGCGCCAGATCGGTCTGAAGGGAGTCCAAGCGCCTCTCCGCAGTGGTACGCGCGATGCTAGCCTCTTTGAAATTGCGATCCGCGATCCTGTGCGCCTCATCCTTCTCACGGAGTTGGTTGCGTGCCTGGCCGAGCAGCTGCTCGTTCGATTCCGCTCGATTGGTCGCGGCTTCGAGCTTCATGGCCAATCCTGAGCGCTCGGTCCGCAAGAAGCTGAGGTCCGTCTCGTGTTGAGCCTCGTTCCTTTCTCGCGCGGCGACCTCGCTCGCGAGCTGGCTCTCGGCCGCCCGTAAGCGATGGCGCTCCACTTCAGCCAGAGCCTCCAAGCTTCGATGGCGGCTCTCCAGTTCCGAGAGCTGGACGGCCTGCTCCTCGTTGAGCGTCGTCATGCGGCGGTTGTCCGCATCGAGGACACCAAGGCTCTCGCGGGCGCCGAGCAGCTCATGCTCCGATCGTGCGAGCGCGCTGTCGGCGGCCTGTGCTTCCAGCCGCAGGGCTTTGTTCTCGCCGCTCAAAGCCTTCACCTGTTCGGCTTCAGCGAAGAGTTGCCGCTCCATGTTTTCGATGGAGAGCGCTTTGTCGCGGATCTCGACACGCTGGTCGGCGATCGTAGCGTCCGCGGCGCGCAACTGGTTCTCAGATCGATCGGCTCGCGCGAGGGCATCGGAGAGCTCGGTGGCCAGACCGGCCGACCGGGTGAGAAGCTCCGCGACTTCGAGCCTGATCGTTCGGCTCGATTGGAATTCCTGCGCAAGCGACGTCTCAAGTTCGGCGATGCGCATGCTTGCGCGAGGCAGTTCATCGCTAATACTGATGATCGGCTCGAGAATGGAGGAGAAATCTTCCTCCAATGTCCTCAAGTCCTCCAGGCGATCCATCATCGCATTGATGCGCTGCCTTACGACCTCATCGCGCTGGCCGATCGAGTCGAGAGACAATGGCTTCTCCGCGCGCGCGGCGCTCGTCCGTTTCATTGCGCTATCGAACGCATCGAGGTTCGCTTTGGGCAGGGCGATGTCAGGCTTGGGCTGTCTCGATACCTCATCGACCGGCGCATCCTTCAGCGACGAGCCAGTCGACGGCGATGACAGCACGTTCCGAAAAGATGACCATGCCATCGCGAAGACGATCCTATACGCATTAAATGCCTATTATAGGCATAAGTAGATTTATATCACGCAAATCTATTAAAGGCGAATCCCAAATGCGGCGGGAACATTCGGATTGACATCGAGCGTTGTTTTTTGATTCAAGCTCGTTCAAGCGTCCAGTTTCGACGTCTAGTCGAATGCGCGCAGAAATTTTCGGATGAGATTGCGTCCTCTCATGGATGGGTTGTTCGTTTTTTTCTTATAAGGAACGTTGAATGCTTTCCGATGTACAGTGGGCGATCGCGCTGACATCTGCGGCGGCGGCGCCCACGTCGCGCGATGACGATCTCGGCCACAAGGGAGCTGCCGTTGATGGTGAGCAGGCGCCGGCTGTCAGCCGTCCCAAGCGACGCAGAGCCCCCGTCGAGGTCACCGGGGCGGCCGGTGGAACGGACGCCCGCAAGCGGATGCCACGGGCGCCGGCGGCGGCCCTCGAAACGGACCGATCCACTTAAGCCCGCCTTGTGGCAAACCCGACACAGCAAGGCGAAGGCTTCTGCCTCTATGTTTCGGTTCTGTGAATGCCTTCAAGGGGCGCTCAGTACCAAGCCATCCTAAACATAGCGACTTCACGCAGGCCGGCTGGAGCGAGCCGTCGAGAAAGCTTTGCTGCAGTGGATGGCGGTCGCCTTCGACTAAGTTGACAACGCCGACGACGCGAACGCCCGCGACATCAGCGATAGCCATTGCGTTAAGCTTCTGTTAACCATTGCGAACGATCTGTTAACTGAGCAGGCTGGCGTGGTCCGAGCCTAAGCAAATAGTGAGATAGTCCAATGGACCCGGCGAAGAAGTTCTCTTGGGAAAGCCTCTCGCCGCTGGACGTCCCGGTCGGCGAACCGGGTCCCGACGCTCAGCTCTCGAAGGTGTTGCGGCTGGTCGGCCCCCTCGATGACATCGGCGGCGGCCAGCCGCCGACGCGCCGGTCGTCGCCGCAGGACTGGTCGCTGCTGATCGACCGCGTTCGGCATGCGGCGACCCATGCGCGCGAGGTCGAGGCCCAGGTGCAGGAACAAGAGCAGCGGGTCCAGGAGCTGCTGGAACGCGCCCGCGAGGATCTCAAGCTGGCCGCTGAACGGGTTCGCGCCGCCGAAGCGCGAACCGCCGACATCCAGAGCCGCGCCGACGTGTTGCTCAATGCCGCCGACGAGCGTGTGAAGGCGGCGGAGGAGCGCGCGCGCATTGCGGAAGAGTGGCTGTCGCGGGTCTACGACACGATCGCGAACGAGTTCAGTGTCGAAGCGTCTGCGAAGCGGACCGCCTGATGTCGATCAACGCTCAGCGCCGGACCGTCGATGCGCGCCAGGACGGAGACGAGGCCGAACCCAGCGATGCTGCACGCAGCAGCACGAAATGGGCTGCCGACGTTACGTCGGGCAAGAAGGTCGTGCCCCTTTTCGCCGAGCCCAGCATGCCGGGTTCGCAGGAGACGTTCGCCGAGCCGACAGTCGTCGATTGGCCCGCCGCGCTCGACCTAATCCGAGATGTTGGAGCCCGTGTACGCCGGGCACGCGATTTTGCTCAGGAAGTCTCGCTTCGCTCCCAGTCGATCATCCGACGGAGCGTGAAGCAGACCGAGGATGCCGAGCGGCGTGCGCAAGCTGCGGAGGCGGCAGCCAAGGCTGCGACACTGCGAGCCGACAAGGCCGACGAACTCGCCCGTCTGTCGGAAGCCCGAGCCAAGCTCGCGGAGAAGCAAGCCGAGGAGGCCAGAGCCGGCGAAGCTGAAGCCCAGCTATGGCTGCGTCGCGTCCACGCCTGCCTCAAGGACGAACTGGGCGATATCGTCGTTGACCTTGCCTAGCAACGCTGTGGCTGCGACGTGATGATCCCGCCTCGGCCGGGCCCAGCGGGGCCTAGCCGGGGAAGAACGAGGCAAAGGGGTCTCATCCTTTGGAAGTTGAATCGCGCTGCACCCCGGCGTTGCGCAAGACCGCCGAGAGGACGATGCCGAGGCTCAGCCCGATCCTCCCCTTCGTGCGCTACGCTGCCTCAAGAGAACCTGAGACCACCGCGCCGCCGAGCTATGCCGTCGCGGCATCAAGCGTAGGAGAGGTGTGCTCGATCTCACGAAATGGGCTCGGGCGGCGATCAGGCGGCGGGTCGTCGAGCAGCTCCACGTGCCAGGCACGATGACCGCCATCGGCCGAGACCTCCCGGACCACATTGCCGACGACCACGCCGTCGAGGACGAGATCGTAGCTGTCAACCGCGAGGCGGTCGAGGTTGCACACTTCGGCATAGGGCGTTGCTCAGGTGCGCGACGGCAAGCCCGTGCGCCCGTCCCCGCCCTCGACGCCGAACGCGGCGCGGCACGTCCGGCCATACTGGTTCGGCTGCCGGGTGCCGACCGCCTGCTGATGACCGCACGTCTGGGTCAGGCGGAGATACACGTCGTAGAGGTCGGCGTGCTCGCCGAACCGCTGCCGGAGGCGAGCCAAGTCGTAGGTGCCGCGCCGCTTGCACGGCGGGCACTCGACCACGAGCCGGCGCCCGCGGAGGTCGCACAGGCGCTCCATTAGCCGGCCACCGCGATTGGCAGCTCGCCGACCTGCGTCGTGTAGCGCGGCGTGCGCATCTCGAACTTCGTGCTCCACGTCCGCCTCTCCACGAGGCCGGCGCGGGCTGGGACGACGCTGCCGCGGCCGAAGCGGGCGTTGCAGGCGTCGATCGCCGCCATCAGCGGGCCGGAGCGCGCGCGGTCGAGCTGCCCGATCAGAGCGCGTGGGCTGGCGTCGAGCAGCATCAGGTCGGTGGTCACGATCCCGGCCTTGCTGAACCGCCACGGCCGGTCGCCGGGCTCGCGCCAAGTCCTCGCCACGCCGAGGCGGGCGGCTTTGATGAGCGCCAGCGTGTCGTTCGTGGCCTCCGGCAACGTCACCGTGGTCGAGACCGAGCGCATCGGTGCGCCCCGGTCGTGCTCGCTCGTATGGTAGAACACCGAGACGTGGTTCGTGGCGAGCCCTTCGCGCCGGAGCTTCTCGCCGAGCCGCGTGGCGTGCGCCGAGACCGCCTGCTCCAGCGTGGCGCGGTCCTCGATCCGGGTCGAGAACGAGCGGGTCACCGCGCAACCCTTGCGCTGGGCCGGCAGCGCGCCGAGCGGCAGGCAGGACAGGCCGCGCAGCTCGTGGATGATGCGCTCGCCCACCACCGTCAGCGCCTTGCGCACCGGGCGGGGGTCGAGGTCGGCGAGATCGGCCACGCTGTCGACGCCCATGGCTTCGAGTTTGGCGAGCGAGGCGCGGCCGATGCCCCAGACCTCGCCGGCCGGGATGCGGCAGAGCCAGTGGTCGTACTCGGCCGGATCGGTGAGGTCGCAGACGCCGTCGAGCGGAGCGATGCGCTTGGCGATGTGGTTGGCGAGCTTGGCCAGGGTCTTGGTCGGGCCGATGCCGACGCAGGTCGGGATGCCGGTCCAGGCGCGCACCGTGGCGCGCAGATCGCGGGCCAGCGCGACGCGGCGATCGGCCCGCACGTCCGAGAGGTCGAGGAAGCTCTCGTCGATCGAGTAGATTTCCACCATGGAGGAGAAGTCGCGGTAGACCGCGTTCGCCCGGGCGCTCATGTCGCCATAGAGGGTGTAGTTCGACGAGAATACCCGCACGCCCTTCATCCGACACATCTCTCGGATCTTGAACCAGGGCTCGCCCATGCGGATGCCGAGCGCCTTGGCCTCGGCCGTCCTGGCGATGGCGCATCCGTCATTGTTGGACAGCACGATCACCGGAACGCCGGAAAGCTTCGGGTCGAACACGCGCTCACACGAGCAGTAGAAGCTGTTGCCGTCGATGAGCGCGATGGCGCGCCCTCCGCCGATCCGGTCGCGCAGCCGCGGCGCCGGACCACTCACGACAGTCGCCCGCGGGCGAGGTGCCAGCGGATCGAGAAGCGCAGCACGCCCCAGATCTCGACCTCGCCGTACTCGTCGACGGCAAACGCCGGCATCTCCGGGTTGTCGAAGTCGAGGCGGGCCCGGTTGCCGGCCATCCGGTAGCGCTTGCACGAGAGCTGCCCGTCGACCACCGCGACGACGACGCTGCCGTCCTCGGCCCGAAGGCTGCGGTCGATGCAGGCGAGGTCGCGGTCGTGGATGCCGGCGCCGCGCATGCTCTCGCCGCGGATCTGCATCAGGAAGGTCGCCGGCGGGTTCGGCACGAGCCAGCGCGGCAGCTCGAGCGCGCCTTCGAGGAAGTCGTCGGCGGGCGACGGGAAGCCGGCGCACAGCGCCTGCCCGATCACCGGCACGCGGACGGCATCCGTGCTGCCGAGGATCAGTTCATCGACCGCGTAGGGGCTCACGCGGCGTCGCTCGCCGGTGCCGCGGCCACGCCAGCTCGGACGTAGCCGTACGAGATCAGCCGGTCGCGTTGCTCGGTCCGGCGCTCGGCCTCCGAAAGGTCGGACAGCGCGTCCTCGATCGCCCGGATCAGCGCGGCCCAGGCGTCGCCGCATGCAACCAGCCGGTAGGCCCATGCGATCGCCTCGGCCTCGGTTGAACGGATCTCCACAGGCGGTTCGTAGGGCTGGGGGTGCATCGGTGCTCCGAGTTGTCCAAGAACATACAAGGAACAGACAGTAAGCGGATCGACGGTTCAACCATGGCGATCACAGCCGGGCGCGAAGCGGTGGGATGCTGTGGAGGGCGGGGTAGAAGGCCAATGCCGACACCGCTTTACCGCTTCCACTGCACGGACGGGCACGACCTCATCGCCGATCGGCTGGGCAAGCGGCTGCCGACCTGGGCGCTGATGCGCGCGCATGCCGAGCGCGTCGTCCTGGACGTGATGCTTGGCAGCACGCGACGCGATTGGTCGACTTGGACGGTTGAGGTCTACGATGGAACGGGCCGGCACGTTCTCTCGAAGCCGTTTAGGGACGTGCTCGACAATCGACCGCCGAGACAAGGCTGAGGGGACGCACCATCGGCGCGAAGACGACGTTCGTGGGGCAGACCTTCATCATCGAGCGGAAGCGCCTGGTGCCCGGCGACCGCGAGGTGGCGCCGACAGAGAACGGCGCGGTAAAGAAGGCCGAGGCGATGTCCGGCATCGCGGCACTGAAGATCGTCGCCGACGATGAGGCCGGGAAGTTGGAGAGCGCGACGATCCTTGGCCAGTTCGGCGAAGTGCCGGACGATTTTGCGGAAAGCTTGCAGGGCAGTTGAGGTGTGAGCCGACTCTGCCCGGCCGCCTGATCCCGAGCGGCGCAAGTGTGTCTTCAGTCCGTCAGGACGGCGATCAGGGAGAAGGAACTCGCGAGCACGAAGGTGCCGGCGACAAGGGACGCGATCAACAACATGGGATGCCTCAAGCGCACACAGCGCCATTACCAACGTGCAACGCTTCGCTCAGTTGCCTGCGCGCACGGGAGGGCTGCCTTGCAAGACAATGCTGTTGAAGACTTCGAGCCTTCACACGGGAGCAGACGGTTCAGCCCCGCCCCGATCGGTTCACGGGACGGGGGAACCCGGGATCTCACCAGCGAGGCCGATACGCAACGTGGCCCGGGTGTAGGATGGCAGGACTCGGTTAGAAGCACATCACCGCGACGGATGCCGCGGTGTGCCGGAACGGGGCGCTGAGCGGCCTCAGGCCGTCCCGGCGACCTTCTTATGCCCGCGTGCCTTCGGAGCCGCCCCGGACGCCCCTGCGGCCTTGGGCTTCCGACCACGGGTCTTGGGCGCCTCGGAGACTGTCTCGTCGGCCGCGGCAGCCTTGGGAGCTGCTTTACGCCTCTGCTGGCCAAGGCCAAGCGAGCGCGCCAGCTCGGACCGCTGAGCGGAATAGCTTGCAGCGGTCGACGGGTAGTCCGACGGCAGACCGTAGCGTGCACGGTACTGCTCCAACGTCAGGCCGGCCACGGTCAGGTGACGCTTCAGCGTCTTGTAGGGCTTGCCGTCGAGGAAGGAGATCAGCGCGTCCGGCGTGATCGACTTACGGATCTGTGCCGCGGTCGGCTTCTCGGGGCCGGCAGGTTCAGCAGTCGCCCCATTGCTGAGACCGGACAAAGCCGCATGCACGCTGGCGATCACATTGTGCAACTCCGACACCGGCACGTTGTTGTTCGACACGTAAGCCGCGACGAGGTCGGCGGCGAGTTCGATGAAGTTATAGGGTTGAGCTTCGAGTTTTTCGTCCACGACGATCCCTTCCATCAAGAGGATCCACCGCTCCACCCGATGAGGTAGATCGTCAAGGCATACGCATAGGAAACGCACCTCCGCTTTACGAAATTCCGGTCGAACTCACTGTCATATCCGAGCTGAGCGCATCGGCGGGGGGACTATGTCGTGCCAAAGGAACTCCCGTCGCTTGAGCGTTATGCATCTCCTCATTTGGGTGCCATCCCAACCCGATTACGGATCGCGCACCCGACGGTGGAGCCAACCGCGACACCATCAGGCTCTAAGACCAAGCTTTGAACGCCAAAGCCAAGCGAAGCCCTAAGAAACACTCCGATACATTTTCGTGTGTCGTAGGACACGCTGTCGCGAGAACTATCGCAAGGTCTAGCAGTTGCTCCTTTATAACAGGCCGATTCTGATGGGTCGGCTATGGAGTTCACGGAATGAAGAAAATTGCTTTTGCGTCAACGGCTCTGATTGCAGCCTTGGCTTTCACGCCGGTGACCGCTGATGCCCGCGGCTTCGGCGGTGGCGGTGGCGGTGGCGGCTTCCACGGCGGTGGCGGCGGTTTCCGTGGCGGCTTCGGCGGCGGCGGCGGCGGCTTTCGCGGCGGTATAGGCACACCCCGCGGCGGTTTTGTCGGACGTGGGTTTGCCGGCCGCGGCTTCGCGGGTGGCTACGGTCGCGGCGGATATGGTCGGGGACTTGGCTACGGTCTCGCGGGCGTCGGTCTTGGCCTGGGCGTCGGCTACGGCTTAGGCGGCTACTACGGAAACTGCGGTTACGGTGGCACGTACGGGTACGGCGCCTATGGGTATGGCCCAGGCTCGTGCGGCGGGTACTACGGCTACGGGTACTGAACAGCAGCCGCAGGCTTGCGCATGATAATGAGCCCCGGACCGCAGACGCGGCCGGGGCTTTTTTAATGCGCATCGGCCCCGGCTCACCGCATTTTCCGGATGAAGTCTTTCTCCACGGCTGCACCTGAGTGACGCCGCACTGCCGCGGAGCGTGGTGAAAGCAGCTGGGACCGCCCCGATGGGGCGCCGGGCTGCCTTCTCCTGGAAACCTTATCCGTCGATCATGCGTACAGGTCACGGCAGGATCGCACGATCTTGTGCGAGTCATGCCTTGATTTGGACGAGAGATCGGTAGATCTCACGCCAGTAGCGTACATACAGGATAATCGAAGTGACGCAAGAAAACCTGGGGTTAAACCCTGACATGCTCGCAATGGCGGGCGAACTGGTAGCGGCTTACGTGTCCAACAACCGCGTGCCGGCAACTGAACTTCCCGCTTTGATCCGCACCGTTCATGCGACCCTCAATGGCATCGCGAGCGTGACAGCGGCTGGTGGTGTCAGCACCCCGGACGAAGAAGTTGAGAAGCCCACCGCGGCACAGATCCGCAAGTCGATCCGGCCCGACGGGCTCGTCAGCTTCATCGACGGAAAATCATACAAGACGTTGAAGCGACACCTCACGAAGCATGGGCTCGACCCGCGCGGCTACCGGGCGAAGTTCGGACTGCCGGACGATTATCCGACGACGGCCGCCTCGTACTCGGAGGCCCGGTCTGCTCTCGCAAAAAATATTGGTTTGGGCCGGCCAGGTCGCGCAGCCGCCTGAGCAGCGTAGCTCGATGTCGCCTCGATCGGCGAACCGACGAGGCGACCTTCAAAGCTCCATGCCGCGCGCCGATATGATCCGTCGCGTGGCTTTGACCAACATTTCGTCTGAGAACGGCTTGCGCATAAACTGTGCAGCCATCGGCAGCTGATCCTCGGTCGGCGACGCCAACCCGGATACGATGAGGATCGCGACCTCCGGCCATCGTGCCGCGACCGCTTTCGCTAACGTGAACCCGGTCAACGGCTCGCCGGCCAGATCCACGTCCGCAATCATCGCGACAATCTCGGGTCGAGCGTCGAGATGAGCAACCGCAGCATCTACGCCTGTTGCCCCGGCCACCTCGAAGCCGGCATCACCCAGTGCCGCGACCATCGCCATGAGCTGGACTGGCTCGTCCTCTACGACCAACACGGCTGCTCGCGCCTTAGACTCTACCATGGGCTGCGTTCCCGTGCTCCAATTCTCAGGAACGCAACTGACGCGGATCTCGCCTCACCTGCCAGGTTCACGACTTTGAGTCGCGAACCTACTCCGTGCCTCAACCTGCCCCATAGCCGCCCTTCGAGTTGCTCGAGCTAGTGGACGGCGGCTTGCCGTCGTAACCGCCGCTCTCAGGCGTGCGGTCTGGCTTTGGATCGGGCAACCCGGGCGAGGTTGGTCCCGCGCTCTCAGCCAGGGGCGGCGGCGCCTTTGAGGGATCGAACGGATGACCGGGCGGCTGAGCGCCGATGGCCTCCGTCTTGGTCGCTGTGTCGTCACTCATAATGCCCTCGCTCGTGTCCTGTCTGAAGGCGCGCAGGCCACAGGAGTTCCGGCGGTGTGGCAGATCTCTGCGACCAATCGCACCTCTACTTCCACAGCTCCCCCTCTTCACCTCTGAAAAGGACGGCGAACGGTGGGACGCTCGCGTCGGGTGTCGGGCGCCCGGCGCTGCGACCTCGGTCGGCAGCTCGCGGCGCAGCCGGCAGCCGCGAAGATCGCGAGCGCGGGACGTCGGACCCGCATCTACCTCGCGACCGCACACGGGAACCTCCGGAGAACGCCCGCCTCCCACCGTCGGCGCGATCCGGCCGACGCGGCACGGTCCCCGCGTTTCGAGGTTCTCGACCCCGATCGGTCGCGAGCGGACCCGGCCTGTGATCGGCGATCAACCTGCGCGGAAGATCTCCACGCAAGACCTGCGCGGACGACCTGCGCGGACGACCCGCACCGTGACGGTCGCCCGCGCGGGTCGCGCGGTGATGGCCCCGTTCAGGCCTTGGTCGTCAGGGCGGTCTTGGGCATGAGCATATGGACGCCCTTGTTGCCGTCGACCGTCTGGGTGATGCGCAGGTTTCCGGCGAGCGAGCACAGCATGTAGGCCTGGTTGCGGGTCAGCCCGGTGCGGGCGCAGACGTGGCGCACCATCTCGCGCACCG
>NZ_VRUU01000045.1 GCF_008039875.1 Methylobacterium sp. WL119
CTCCGGATACGGCGCTCCCCTCTCCCCCCCTGCTCCGCAGGGTACCCTCCCCCGCAGAGGGGGGAGGGAGAACGCCTGGCGGCCAAATCGCCGACGGATTTCCTAGCTGATACGATTCGCGAGACGACCGAGGCCGGCGGGGAGATCGAGGTCATCCGCATCATCTCCGCCCGCAAGGCCGATCGTTCGGAAAGGCGACGCTATGAACACGAAGCTGGTTAGCTACGAGATCGACCTCGCCAATCCGCCGACGCTGAGCGAGGCGCAGACGGCGGAGCTGGAGGCCCTTGCGGCGAAGCCGGACGCGGAGATCGACCACAGCGACATCCCGACCCTGACGGAGGCGTTCTGGCAGAACGCCGTGCGCAACCCGTTCTACCGCCCGGTCAAGACCTCGACGACGGTGCGGATCGATGCCGACGTGCTGGGCTGGCTGCGGGCGCCCGGGCGCGGCTACCAGACCCGCATCAACGCGATCCTGCGCCGCGAGATGCTGGCGGCGTTGAGGAAGGGCTGAGGCCCTCACTCCGCCGCCTCGCGCGCGGCCGGCGCCTGGCCGGCGCCGTAGGAGCGGGTCGGCGCGACGAAGCCGCAGGACGTGCCGTCCACGACCTTTACCTGATCCTCCCACGGCAGCCTGTACCGGCCGGCGGCGAGGTCGTGCATGTAGGTGTAGGGGCAGTCCTGCGCGCCGCCCTTCACCGCCGTGTAGCCGCGGTGGCCGAGCTGGTAGATGTTGTTCTCGACGCCCCAGTGGATCCGCGCCTCGCGCACGAGGTCGGGCCGGACCTCGGCGGTGATGATCTCGTCGACGCGGCCGGTGGTGCCGTGGGCGAGGATCGCCCCGTCGAAGTTGCAGACCATGCCCTCGCCCATCGAGTCGAAGGTGCCGTCCGAGCCGCACAGGCAGACGTTGGCGGTGACCATCAGGTTGCAGAAGGCGTTCGACTGGTTGGTGAAGCGCCAGGATTCGCGGATCGGCGCGGTGTAGCCGGCCGTGCGGATCATGATCTCGGCGCCCTTGTAGGCGCATTCGCGCGCCATCTCCGGGAACATCCCGTCGTGGCAGATGATCAGGGCGAGCTTGGCGCCCTTCGGCCCGTCGATCACCGGGATGCCGAGGTCGCCGGGCTCCCACGGCTCCACCGGCACCCAGGGGTGCATCTTGCGATAGTACAGCTTCACGTCGCCGGCATCGTCGATGATCAGGCCGGTGTTGTAGGGCGCGCCGTGCGGGTTGAGCTCCATGATGGAGAAGCAGCCCCAGATCCGGTTGTCGACGCAGGCCTTGCGGAAGGCGGCGACCTCCGGCCCGTCCATCCGGCACATCAGCTCCGGCCGGGTGTCCATCGACAGGCCGTGGAGCGCGTATTCGGGAAACACCACGAGATCCATGCTCGCCATGTTGGCCCGCGCCTTGGCGACCATCGCCACGATCCGGTCGGCCTGCGCGCCCAGGTCGGCCGGCGTCTCGACCTTCGGCAGCTTCAGCTGGACGAGGCCGACGACGACGCCGTTCGGGGATTTGTTCAGCCCACCGAGACCGTTCATGCGAAACCTTATTTCGAGAGGGAGAGCTCGCCCGGCGCGCCGGCCAGCGCCCGGTCGGGCGACGAGGTGGCGATCAGCAGGGCCAGGGTGAGGACGTAGGGTGCGGCGTAGTACAGGTAGTAGCCCTGCGTGACGCCGACCGATTGCAGCGCCGGCCCGAGCGCCCCGGCGCCGCCGAACAGCAGGGCCGCGGCGAAGCACGCGAGCGGGTTCCAGCGGGCGAAGATCACCAGCGCCACCGCCATCAGCCCCTGGCCCGAGGAGATCCCCTCGTTCCACGAGCCCGGATAGTACAGCGACAGGTAGGCGCCGCCGATCCCGGCGAGCACGCCGCCGGCGGCGGTCGCGAAGAGCCTCACGCGGTCGACGTCGTAGCCCATGGCACGCGCCGCGTCGGCGCTGTCGCCGACGACGCGCACGATCAGCCCGGCCTTGGTGTTGCGGAACGCCCACCACAGGAACACCGCGAGCGCGGCGCCGACGAGGAACAGCACGTTGACGCGCAGCGCCGCCTGGATCTGCGGCACGTCCGACCAGAACCCGAACGGGATCGCCGGAAGCGGCGGCGCCGAGGGCTGGATGAAGGCCTTGCCGAAGAAGAAGGCCAGCCCGGTGCCGAACAGCATCAGGGCGATGCCGACCGCCACGTCGTTGACCCGCGGCAGGCGGCAGACGAACCCGTGCAGCAGCCCGAAGGCGCCGCCGGCGAGCCCTGCCACCGCGACGCCGGCCCAGGGCGAGCCGGTGAGCACCGCGGTGGCGTAGGCCGACATCGCGCCGAACACGAGGGTGCCCTCGAGGCCGAGGTTGATCCGCCCCGAGCGCTCGGTGATGGTCTCGCCGAGGCTGACGAACAGGAACGGCGTCGAGACGCGGATCGCGCCGCCGACCACCGCGATCAGGACGCTCCAGAGCCCGAGATCGCCGCTCATCGCCCGCCCTCCGCCGCGCTCATGCGGGAGCTCATGCGGGCGCTCCCGCCGGCAGCGCGGCGGCGGCGCGCTTGGTGGCCCACAGGTGCGGGCTGAACAGGTGCAGGCGCCCGTAGAGCGTCTCGCTGGCGAGCACCACGAGGAACAGCAGCCCCTCCAGCACCAGCACGGTGGCGTCGGGCAGCTGCATCCGGCGCTGGATCAGCCCGCTCGACGCCTCGATCCCGCCGAGCAGGAACGCGACCGGCATGATCGCGATCGGGTTCTGGCGGGCGAGGAAGGCGACGAGGATGCCGGTGTAGCCGTAGCCGGCGGCCAGCGTGCCGTTGGCGGTGCCCTGCACTGCGACCACCTCGAAGAACCCGGCGAGCGCCGCGAAGGCGCCGCCGAGGGCGGTGAAGCCGACGATCAGCCGCCCGACCGGCAAGCCCTGGATCTGGGCGGCGCGCACGTTGCCGCCGGCGATCCGCGCGGCGAAGCCCAGCGTCGTGCGGTCCATCAGCACGTAGGCGACGAGGCAGGACAGGACGCCGACGCCGAGGCCCCAATGCACCCCGATCCCCGGCATCGGCGCGAGCATGAAGGCGTCGCCGACGGGCAGCGTCGAGGGCTTGTTGAGGCTCGCCGGATCGCGCAGCCAGCCCTCGATCAGGTGGTTGGAGAGCGCGATGGCGATGTAGGACAGCAGCAGGCTCGAGATCGTGGCGTTGACGCCGCGATAGGCCTGCAGGAAGCCGACGGCGCCGATCCAGACCGCGCCGACCAGCGCCGCGGCGAGCGCCATCAAGGGGATCGCGAGCGCGGGCGGAAGGGCTGCCAGCGGCTGGGCCGCGGCGGCGGCGCTGAGGCCGCCCAGCACGATCGCCCCCTCCCCGCCGATCACCACGAGGCCGAGGCGGGCGGGCAACGCGACGCAGAGCGCGGCGAACAGCAGGGGCGCGGCGCGCTGCAGGCTGTTGCCGAGCGCGAAGGACGAGCCGAAGCCGCCGCGGTAGACGATGTCGACGAACTGGAGCGGCGACTTGCCCAAAGCCGCCAGGAACAGCCCGAACAGGACGAAGCCCGCGAGCGCCGCGCCGACCGGGATCAGGAACGCCTCCGAGCGCCGCGCCAGCCAGGCCCGGGCCTGAAGGCCGCGCGCCGGCGGATCCGCCGTCTCGACCGGTGCCACAGCGGCGTCCGCGACCATCCCGCACCTCCGAACCGGTTCCACCATCCTGCGACGCGTGCGGCAGGAAGCGTGCCAGCCCCGCAACCGGGCCGGTGCAAGCCTTCGCCGTCCCTTCCCTCCCCCTCTGCGGGGGAGGGAGAGCGTCGAACCGTGCCTCAGACCGAGCCCTTCACGCCCGCGACCAGGTAGTTCGTGCTTTCCAGCTCGGCCGCCTTCTCGGGGTAGCCCTTTCCGGCGGCGAGGATCTCCTTGCCCGCATTGTCCTTGAGCGGTCCCTTGATGATCTGGTAGCCGCCCTTCATCATCTCGGCCTTGACCGCGTCCGCGTTCTTGCGCGCCGCGTCGCTGACGCCCGGGCCGTAGGGGCTCATCTTGACGTAGCCGTCGGCGAGGCCGCCGCGGACGAAGTTCTCCGGCACCTTGCCGGCCTGCATCGCCTCGACGAAGCCCTTGTAGATCGGCAGCCAGTTCCACTCCGCCCCGGTGAGGTACTTCTGCGGCGCCAGCGGCGACTGGTCGACGTGGTAGCCGCAGACGAAGGCGCCCCGGCGGGCGGCGGTCTCCACAGTCACCTTCGGGCTGTCGACGTGGCAGGTGACGACGTCGGCGCCACCGTCGATCAGCGCGTTCGTGGCCTCGGCCTCCTTGACCGCGAGCGACCATTCGCCGGTGAAGATCACCTGGCAGGTGATCGACGGGTCGACGCTCTGCGCGCCGAGCAGGAAGGCGTTGATGTTGTTGAGGACCTGCGGGATCGGCTTGGCGGCGACGAAGCCGAGCTTCTTCGACTTGGTGGCGTGCCCGGCGGCGATGCCGTTGAGGTACTGCCCCTGCGCGATGTAGCCGAAATAGGAGCCGGCGTTCTTCGGGTCCTTGTCGGTCCACAGGCCGCCGCAGTGCCGGAACTGGATCTTGGGGTTCTTCTTGGCCTCGGCGACCATGTAGGGGCTGTAGTGGCCGAACGAGGTCGGGAGCAGCAGCGTCGCCCCGTCGAGGTTGATCATGCTCTCCATGGTCTTCTCGACCGCGTTGGTCTCGGGGACGCGCTCCTCCTCCGTGACCTCCAGGCCGGGCATGCCCTTCAAAGCCTTGGCGGCGAGGGCGTGGGCCTGGTTGTAGCCGTAATCGTCCTTCGGCCCGACATAGATGAAGCCGGCGGTGAGCGTGCCGGCGGCGCGCGCCCGCGAGAGGGGCGTCAGCGCGAGCGCGGCGGCGCCCCCGAGGAGGTGCCTGCGCGAAAGCGAATGATCTGCCAAGGCCGTCTGCTCCGTCCCGAATGCGGGGCGAAGTCTAGGCTTGGCCGCAACACCGGCGAAGCCGAGATTTTCGGCATCGTCGGCGTCGTCGCGGCTCAGCGCGACGCCTGATCGACTTGGATCAGGCGCCTAAAATCGGTCCTGCCACTGCGAATCTTTTCGGCAAAGCTCGTGGCGGCGTTCGGACCGACCTCAGCGGCTGCGATAGGCCCGCGCGTCGCGGCCGTCGCGCAGGGAACCGGTGACGAGGCCGTCGTCGACCCCGTAGACGCTCCGCGCGTCGCCACGCGGGGTGCGGCCCGCGGCGTCGAGGGCGTTCGGGATGGCGGCGCGGCCTTCGAGGCCGCCGGGCGCGAGCGCGGGCGGGATGCCGGCGGGCGCGTTGTAGCTCTGGGCGAAGGCGGTGGTGGACAGGGCGAGCCCGAGGGAGGCGGCGAGGATCAGACGTGCGGTCATGGGAGGCATCCGAGGTTCGATCGGTCGGCGACCCCGTGGTCGCCGACGCTCTCGGATCTAGATTTTCACCAGACCTGCCTTTGGAAAGGGCCGTGAATGCTGAAGTTTTAGCCTGATTTCCAGGGAATACCCGCCGCGGGCGGATCGAACGGGCCGGCTCGGCCGAACTCTAAGATTAAAAGACGCATTGAATCAAATACTTAACAGAGAAATCGGTCGCCGCTGCCCTGTTATTCGGCATCTGGCACGCTTCTTTCGCGGAGCGTGCGGTTCGGCACCCGGCTCGTCGCTGCGGGTGCCGGGCTAGCCCCGGCCGATGGTCGCCACGATCTGCCCGTGCGGCTCGTCGGTCGGCAGGAACACGGTGTTGGCGTTCGCAAGCCCGAACGGCGCCAGGTTGATCGGGATGTAGTGCTTGTTCGGCATGGCGAACCCGATCTCGCCGACCTCGGGAATCGCGGCCAGCACCGTCTCGCCCATCCGGTACATGCTGTCCTGCACGCCAAGGCTGTAGGTGGTGCCGAACACGGTGAGCAGGTGGGTGAGGATGTCGGCGTTGGCGGCGGCGTAATCGGCCGGCGGCCGCGTCCAAGTCCAGGTCGCGTCCATGGCGGTGGCGGCGATGCGGTCGGTGGTGTCGGGCAGGGTGCGGTAGCCGTCGTCGACGAAGTCGGACCAGCCCGATTGCGTGGTCTTCATGAAGGTGAAGTTGCGCAGGCCCGATTGCAGCACGCGCGCGCCCCGGCTCGCGACGAGCCGGACGAAGCCGGTGCCGTTGGCGTCCAGCGTGAAGGTGTGGCCGTGCGGCTCGCCCGCGACGGCGTAGCGGAGCCAGCGCGTCTCCAGCCCCTCGATCGTGACCTCCTCGATCTGGGGATAGGTGTCGAGGAACACCGCCGCGACCGCCTCGACGAAGGCTTCCTTGTCGAGGGACAGGTTCTTGGCCGCGGTGACGTTGACGATGTTCTTGACGCTGTCGGTGGCGACGCAGGCGCGGTTGTCGCCCGCGGTCCAGGCGGCGTCGAAGGCGCCCTTCATCAGCACGGTGAGGGTGAGCTCGCGCGGGGTGTGGTGGTCGCCCTCGCGGGTCAACCGCATGACCCGGACGCGGCCCTTGCCGTAGGTCGAGGCGATGAGCGGCATGGAGGTCTCCGGTTCGGCTGGAGGTTCGTCGGAGCGTCTTCGCCGGATCGCGCGGACGGGCGCGATCCGGCGACGGGCGTCAGTGCTCGGAGGCCGCGGCTTGGCGCAGGGCCGCGTCGCGGGCGTCGGCCGTGCTGCCGAGGCCGTTGAAGAACAGGTTGAGGACCACCGCGGCGATCGCGCAGAGCAGGATGCCGGATTCGAGCAGCGGATGCAGCGCGTGCGGCATCTGCTTGAAGAAGTTCGGCGCGACGAGCGGGATCATCCCGAAGCCGACCGAGACCGCGACGATGAACAGGTTGTTGCGGTTGCGGGCGAAGTCGACCGCGCCGAGGATGCGCGCTCCGGTGGCGCCGACCATGCCGAACATCACGAGGCCGGCGCCGCCGAGCACGCATTGCGGCACCGCCTCGACCAGGGCGGCGAGCTTCGGGATCAACCCGAGCCCGAGCATGATCACGCCGCCGACCACGGCGACGTAGCGGGTGCGCACGCCGGTGACGCCGACGAGGCCGATGTTCTGCGAGAACGAGGTGTAGGGAAACGTGTTGAACACGCCGCCGATGATCGTGCCGAGTCCGTCGCCGCGCAGGCCCTTGGTCAGGCGCCTCTCGTCGACCGGGTCGGCGCAGATCTCGGCGAGCGCCAGGAACATGCCGGTCGACTCGATCATCACCACGATCATCACGATGCACAGCGTCACCACCGAGACCGGATCGAAGGTCGGCAGCCCGAAGGCGAAGGGGCGCACCACGTCGAACCACCCGGCGGTAGCAACGTGCGAAAGGTCGACCAGCCCGAAGAAGCCGGCCGCCAGCGTGCCGACGACGATCCCGATCAGCACCGAGGCGGAGGCGACGAAGCCGGTGCCGTAGCGGGTGATCGCCAGGATCACGCAGAGCACGAAGGCGGCGATCCCGAGGAAGACCGGCGCGCCGTAGCTCGGGTTGCCGACCCCGCCGGCCGCCCAGTTCACGCCGACGCGCATCAGCGAGATGCCGATGACGAGAATGATCGTGCCGGTGACCACCGGCGGGAATAGCGGCAGCAGCCGCCCGACGAGCGGCGCCACCAGGAACGCGACCAGCCCGGCAGCGATCACCGCGCCGTAGATGCCGGTGAGCCCGATCTCCGGGCTCGCGCCCATGGCGATCATCGGCGTGACGGCGGCGAAGGTCACGCCCATCATCACCGGCATGCGGATGCCGATGCCGGGCAGGCCCCAGCTCTGCACCAGGGTGGCGAGGCCGCCGGCGAACAGGTCGGCGCTCACCAGCATCGCCACCTGCTCCGGCGCCAGCTTCAGGGCGCGCCCGACGATCAGCGGCACCGCGACGGCGCCGGCATACATCACCAGCACGTGCTGGAGGCCGAGGAGCCCGAGCGCGAGGGCGCCGACCCGGGCGACCGGCGCGGTGGCGGGCCCGAGCGGCACCGGACCGCTCTCGGGCAGGACATCCGGGTGGGCCGTGTTCGACATCGGCGAACGCTCCAGCAGGCCGCCGGATCGGTCCGGCTGCCGAGGACAGATCCTCGCGCAAGGCATGTGCCAGCGCAGGCCCCGCAGGGGCGGGCGATCGCGCGGCCGACGCGCCCGACGGACGCGCCGCTTGGCCCGTTGCCTGCTACCCTCGGCCGCGAGACCCGACGCGCGAGGCCCGATGACGATTCCCCTGGCCGACCTGAACGCGATGGCGGAGGCCGACTTCGTCGCCGCCCTCGGCGCGGTGTTCGAGCACGCGCCCTGGGTGGCGCAGCGGGCGGCCGCCGCGCGCCCTTTCGCCACCGTCGACGCGCTGTACGGCGCGATGCGCGCCGCGGTGGAGACGGCGCCCGACACGGCGCGCCTCGCGCTGCTGGCGGGCCATCCCGAGCTGGCGGGCCGCGCGGCGCGCGACGGCGCCATCGCCCCCGATTCGATCGCCGAGCAGGCGGCGGCCGGGCTCGACCGGATGTCGGACGCGGAATACGCGCGCTTCGAAGCGCTCAACGCGGCCTACCGCGCGAAATTCGGCCTGCCCTTCATCCTGTGCGTCAAGCGGCACGGGCGCGCCGCGCTGCTCTCCGCCTTCGCGACGCGTCTCGACTCCGACGCCGCGACCGAGCGGCGGACCGCCGAGGCCGAGGTCCTCCGCATCGCCGCGATCCGCCTGAACGCGCTGGTCTCCGGCGAGGGGCCGCTCAGGACGATGGGGCGGATCTCGACGCACGTGCTCGATACGGTGAGCGGGCGCCCGGCGGCCGGCGTCGCGGTGAGCCTCCACGAGATCGTCTCGGAGACCGAGACGGCCCTGGTGGCGCGGGCCGTGACCAATGCCGACGGGCGCACCGACGCGCCGCTCGTCGGCGGCCGGCCGGTGCCGATCGCGGTCTACGAGCTGCGCTTCGCCCTCGGCGACCATTACCGCCGGCTCGGGCTTTCGCTCGCCGAGCCGCCCTTCCTCGACGTCGTGCCGCTGCGCTTCGGCGTCGCGGAGCCGGAGGGGCACTACCACGTGCCGCTGGTGGCGACGCCGTGGAGCTTCCAGACCTATCGCGGAAGTTGAGCCGCACCGCGGAAAATCGTCTTCCTGGGGCGCACCGCGGCGGGGTTCGCGCGTTGTCGGCGCAGATCCCACGAGGAGCCGCCATGCTGCGTTCCGCCCAAGTCCTGATCTTCTCGCTCTGCCTCGGCTGCGGCTTGGCCGGCGCGGCCTCGGCCCAGTCCGTCGGCGCCCCCGCCGGGCGCGTCGCCGCGACCGCCCCGGGCGGCACGGTCGGCAAGGCCGGGGCGCGCAACCGGATGGAGGCGATCCGCAGCGGCGACGCCTACGGCCGGCGCCGGATGCGCCACCACCGCCGCCACCGGCGCTGAGCCGCCCGCGCCCCTCACGCGATCACGGAGAACCCATCGATGCGCCTCGCCACCCTCACGGCCCTGACCCTCGCCGCCGGCCTCGGCCTCGGCGGCTCCGCCTTCGCCCAGTCGACGGGCGCCCCTGCGGGGCTCGACCCCGCGACGGCGCCCGGCGGCACCGAAGGCCGCGCGGGCCCGCAGAACGAGATGAACGCCGTCCGCGACGGCGACGCGGTGGCGGTTCCGCCGCCGGCGGGCGGCGTCACGACGGAGGCGCCGCCGCGCCGGGACGACGTGCCGCCGCGGCCCCGCTACTGAACCGGACGCGCGGGCGGCCCCCCGCTCGCGCGCCGGAGACGGCGGCCCGCTACTGCGGCAGCTTGTCGTCGATGCCCTTCACGTACCAGTTCATGCCGAGGATCATCGGGTCGGGCGCGTCCTCGCCCGCCTTCACCGCGACCGTGCCGTCCTGCTTCGTCACCGGGCCGGCGAAGGGGTGGACCTTGCCCGACGCGATGCCGGCCTTGGTCTCCTCGGCCATCGCCTTCACGTTGTCCGGCATGTTGGTGAAGGGCGCGAGCACGACCATGCCGTCCTTGATGCCGCCCCAGGTGTCGTGGCTCTTCCACGAGCCGTCGAGCACCGCCTTGGCCTCGCCGATCACGTAGCCGTCCCAGTCGTCGGTGATCGAGGTCAGCTGCGCCTTCGGGGCGAAGCGGAACTGGTCCGAGGACTGGCCGAAGGCGAGCTTGCCGGCCTTCTCGGCCTCCTGCAGCGGGGCCGCGGAATCGGTGTGCTGGGTCAGGATGTCGGCGCCCTGCGCGAGCAGGGCCTTGGCGGCCTCCGCCTCCTTGCCCGGGTCGAACCAGGTGTTCACCCAGACGATCTTGAGCTTGACGTTGGGGTTCACCGACTGGGCGCCCAGCATGAAGGCGTTGATGCCGCTCACCACCTCGGGGATCGGGAACGAGGCGATGTAGCCGACCGTGCCGGACTTCGAGAGCGTGCCGGCGATCTTTCCGCAGACGTAGCGGCCCTCGTAGAAGCGGGCCGAGTAGGTCGAGACGTTGGCGCTGCGCTTGTATCCCGTGGCGTGCTCGAACTTCACGGTGGGGAATTTCTTGGCGACCTTCAGGGTCGGCTCCATGAAGCCGAACGAGGTGGTGAAGATCAGCTTGGCGCCCGAGCGCGCCAGCTTCTCGATCGAGCGCTCGCTGTCGGCCTCGGGCACGCTCTCGAGAAACATGGTCTCGACCTTGCCGGGCATCGCCGCCTCGAGCGCCTTGCGGCTGAGGTCGTGCTGGTAGGAATAGCCGTAATCGGCCACCGGGCCGACATAGACGAAGCCGACCTTGAGCTTGTCGTCGGCCCGCGCGGCGGGTGCGAGCAGGAGAGCAGCCAGGATGGCGCCGGTGATCGTCCGCATGGTCGTCGATGTCCCCAAGGTCGATACCCCCAACATGGCCCCCGCCTTCTAGCGGTGGGGCGTGAATTCGCGGCCCAGGGCGGCGGGCGCCAGCGAGCCGCCCTGGCGCCGCCCGAGGGACAGCAAGACCAGGGCCAGGATCGTCGCAACGTAGGGCAGCGCCGACAGCGCCTGCCCCGGCAGGCCGAGGCCCGCGGCCTGGGCGTGGAGCTGGAGCACCGTCGCGCCGCCGAACAGCAGCGCCCCGGCGGCCACCCGCAGCGGGCGCCACGAGGCGAACACCACCAGCGCCAGGGCGATCCAGCCGCGCCCGGCGGTCATCCCCGGCGACCAGAACGGGGTGTAGGCGAGCGACAGGTAGGCGCCGGCGAGCCCGGCGCAGGCGCCGCCGAACAGGACCGCGAGGACGCGGACCTTGCGCACCGGCAGGCCGAGCGCGTGCGTCGCGGTGTGGTCGTCGCCGATGGCGCGCAGCACCAGCCCGGCGCGGCTCCGGCCGAGGAACCACCACACCCCGAGCACCAGGGCGACCGCGACGTAGACGAAGGCGTCCTGCCCGAAGAGCAGGTCGCCGACGAGCGGCAGGTCGCTCAGCCCCGCCAGGTGGAGGTGGGGCGCCGGATCGCGCTTCATCCCGACGTAGCCGGTGCCGACGAGGCCCGAGAGCCCGAGGCCGAGGATCGTCAGGGCGAGGCCCGAGGCGACCTGGTTGGCGGCGAGCCCGACCGTGAGGATCGCGAACAGCCCCGACAGCGCGAGCCCGGCGCCGGCGCCGCCGAGCGCGCCGGCGAGCGTCGAGCCCGTCTCGGTGGCGACCGCGAAGCCGGCGGCGGCGCCGAGCACCATCATCCCCTCGGTGCCGAGGTTGAGCACCCCGGAGCGCTCCGCCACCAGCTCGCCGATCGCGGCCAGTATCAGGGGCGTGGCCGCGGTCAGCACGGTGACGAGCACCATCTGGACGATGTCGAGGGTCATGGCCGCCTTCTCACCATGCCCGGCGCCTCACGCGGTCCGCCGGGGGCCGCCCGGCACGAGCCGGACGCGGTAGCGGGCGAGCACGTCCGCCCCGAGCACGAAGGCGAGCAGCAGCCCCTGGAACGCGCGGGTGAGGTCGAGCGGCAGCTTCAGGTCGATCTGGGCCGACTCGCCGCCGATCGTGGTCAGCGCGATCACCCCGGCGGCGACCAGGATTCCGGGGGGGGACAGCCGCCCGAGGAAGGCGACGATGATCGCGGTGAAGCCGTAGCCCGGCGAGATCGTCGGCTGCAGCTGGCCGATCTTGCCGGCCACCTCGCAGATGCCGGCGAGCCCGGCCGCCGCCCCCGAGATCGCGAAGACGGCGAGCGTCAGGCGGGCGTCGCTGAAGCCCGCGAACCGCGCCGCGCGCGGCGCGGCGCCGACGACGCGAACCTCGAAGCCGAACAGCGTCCGGGCGAGGACGAGCGTCGCGACGATCACGGCGGCGAGCGCGATCAGCACGCCGGCATGCAGCGTGTCGCCCTCCATCAGGTAGGGCAGCCGCGCCGCCGGATCGAACGGCACGCTCTGCGGGAAGTTGAAGCCCGCCGGATCGCGCAACGGCCCGCGGGCCATGTAGTCGAGCAGCAGCTCCGCGACGTAGACCAGCATTAGGCTGGTCAGGATCTCCGAAACGCCGAGGCGGACCTTCAGGAGCGCCGGGATCATCGCGTAGGCGAGGCCCGCCAGCGTGCCGGCGGCCAGCATCGTCGGCAGGATCCAGGCCGTGAAGCCCTCCGCCCCTTGCGTCGCGACGCCGATCCAGCCGCCGGCCAGGCCGCCGACCACGAACTGGCCCTCGGCGCCGATGTTCCACAGGCTCGCCCGGAAGCAGAAGGCCAGCCCCGTGGCGACCAGCGCCAGCGGCGCCGCCTTCAGCGCCACCTCCTGCAGCGACCACACCTCGCTCAGCGGGATGACGAAGTAGGTCGTGAACGCGGCCCCCGGCGCGACGCCGAGCAAAGCCACCGCGATCCCGCCGACGAGCACGGCGCCGGCGAAGGCGATGACCGGCGACAGCGCCGAGAGCACGGCCGAGCGCCGGGCGCGCGGGCTCAGATCGAGGCGCATGGGAGGCTCTGAACAGTCGGAAAGAATCGCGGGCGGCTCCTCCCTCCCCCCTTTGCGGGGGAGGGCGGGCCTCGCGTCAGCGAGGGTCGGGAGAGGGGAGCGACGGTGCCGGACGCGGCGCTCCCCTCTCCCCCCCTGCTGCGCAGGGTACCCTCCCCCGCTTCAGGGGGAGGGAACAACGCCGCAGCTTCACGCATGCGATCCGCCCATTAGCAAGCCCACCGCCTCGCGGGTCGTCTCGCCCGCCGGGACCGGCTCGGAGAGGGTGCCGGCATGCAGCACCGCGATCCGGCTCGCGATCTCGAACAGCTCGTCGAGGTCCTGGCTGATCACCAGCAGCGCGGCGCCGCGGGCGGCGAGATCGATCAGCGCCTGGCGGATGCGGGCGGCGGCCGAGGCGTCGACGCCCCAGGTCGGCTGGTTGACCACCAGCACGCCGGGCTCCGCCTGGATCTCGCGCCCGACGACGAACTTCTGCAGGTTCCCGCCCGACAGGGTGCCGGCGGCGGGGTCCGGGCCGGCCTTGCGCACGTCGAAGGCCGCGATCACGGCGGCCGCGAGCGTGCGCGCCGCCCCGCGCCGGAGCAGGCCGAAGCGCGCGAGCGGCGCGGTGGCGTGGCGCGAGAGCACCGCGTTCTCGGACAGGCTCATGCCCGGGGCGGCCGCGTGGCCGTTGCGCTCCTCGGGCACGAAGGCCGCTCCGCGCCGGCGCCGCGCGTTGATGTCGAGCCGCCCGACGGCCGCACCGTCGACGACAACCGCCTCGGCCCGCGCCGCGGCGGTCTCGCCCGAGAGCGCGGAGAAGAACTCCGCCTGCCCGTTGCCGGCGACGCCGGCCACGCCGAGGATCTCGCCGCCCCGGACGGTGAGGCGGATGTCGGCGAGCGCGGTGCCGTGCAGGCCGGGCGCCGGCAGGGACAGGCGATCGAGGACAAGGCGCGGCGGGCCGAGCGCGGCGCCGGCGCGGCCGGTCACCGCGCCGACCTGCGCCCCGACCATCAGGGCCGCGAGCGAGCGGGCGCTCTCCCCCTGCGGATCGCAGGCGCCGACGACGCGCCCGTGGCGCAGGATGGTGGCGCGGGTGCACAGGCGCCGCACCTCGTCGAGCCGGTGCGAGATGTAGAGCAGCGCCCGGCCCTCGTCGCGCAGCCGCTCCAGCACGGAGAACAGCTGCTCCGCCTCGCCCGGCGTCAGCACCGAGGTCGGCTCGTCGAGGATGACGAGGCGCGGGTCCTGCAGCAGGCAGCGCACGATCTCGATGCGCTGGCGCTCCCCGGCCGAGAGCGACCAGACCGGCCGGGCGGGATCGAGGTGCAGGCCGTAGGCCGCCCCGAGCGCGGCGATCCGCTCGGCAAGCGCCCTGCCCGAGAGGGTCTTCGGCATGACGAGGGCGATGTTCTCGGCCACCGTCAGGTTCTCGCAGAGCGAGAAGTGCTGAAACACCATCCCGATGCCGATGGCGCGCGCCGCCTCGGGGTCGGGCAGCTGCACGATGTCGCCCTTGTGGGTGACGACGCCCTCCGTCGGCTCCAGCAGCCCGTAGAGGATCTTCATCAGGGTCGACTTGCCGGCGCCGTTCTCGCCGAGCAGCGCGTGGATCTCGCCGGCGCGGATCTCGAGGTCGACGCCGTCGTTGGCCTTGAAGTCGCCGAAGCGCTTGACGATGCCGTAGGCCCCGTAGAGCGGCGCGGTGCCGGCGGCGGGCGACGGCACGGCCGCCATCAGGCGCCGCCGAGGAGGCTGAGGGCGAGCCGGCCGTGGTCCTCGCGCAGCTTCCGCGTGTCCATGCCGACGGGGTTTCCGTCGACCACCCGCCACCGGCCCGCGACCATCACCCGGTCGGCGCGGTGCGCGCCGCACAGCACGAGCGCGGCCAGCGGATCGTGCGCGCCGGAGAAGCGCAGCGCGTCGAGGGTGAACAGCGCAAGGTCGGCCTCGCGGCCCGGCTCGATCCGGCCGATGTCGTCGCGCCCGAGGCAGCGGGCCGAGCCCTCGGTCGCCCAGCGCAGGGCGTCGAGATGCGTCACCGCTTCGGCGCCGTAGGTCAGGCGGTTGATCATCAGGGCGTGGCGCACGCCCTCCATCAGGTTGGAGCTGTCGTTCGAGGCCGAGCCGTCGACGCCGAGGCCAACCGGCGCGCCCGCCGCCTCCAGCTCGCAGGTGCGGCACTGCCCCGAGGCCAGCGTCATGTTCGAGGTCGGGCAGTGGCAGACGCCGACGCCGGCCTTGCCGAGCCGGCGCACCTCGTCGTCGTTGAAGTGGATGCCGTGCGCGAGCCAGGCCCGCGGGCTCATCCAGCCGACCTCCTCGAGGTAGTCGACCGGCCGCTGGCCGAACATCTCCAGGCAGTAGGCGTCCTCGTCCAGCGTCTCGCCGAGATGGGTGTGGAGCTGGCAGTCGTGGCGGTCGGCGAGCGCCGCGCTCTCGCGCATCAGCCGCTTGGTGACGTTGAAGGGCGAGCACGGCGCCAGCCCGATCCGCACCATCGCGCCGGGCTTCGCGTCGTGGAACAGGTTCAGCACCCGCTCGCTGTCGGCGAGGATGGTGTCGTCGTCCTGCGTCAGGCAGTCGGGCGGCAGGCCGCCGTCCTTCTCCGACAGGCTCATCGAGCCGCGGGTGACGAAGGCGCGGATGCCGAGGCTGCGCGCCTCGTCGACCTGCACGTCGACGGAATCCTCGAGCCCCTTCGGGTAGAGGTAGTGGTGGTCCCCCGCCGTGGTGCAGCCGGAGAGCAGCAGCTCGGTGTAGGCGAGCCGCGTCGCGAGCCGGAACGCGTCGGGGGTGATCTTGTCCCAGACCGTGTAGAGCGCCTTCAGCCACGGGAACAGCGGCTTGTTGATCGCCAGCGGGTGGGCCCGCGTCAGCGTCTGGAAGAAGTGGTGGTGGGTGTTGATCAGCCCGGGGATGACGACGTGGCGCGAAGCGTCGAAGGTCTCGTCCACCGGCGCGGCGGGCTGCGCGCCGGCCGCCACGCGCTCGACGATGCGGCTGCCCTCGACCACGATGCCGCCGCCGGCGTCCTCGGCGAGGATCGCCAGCGGATCGCGAATCCACAGGCGCCGGAGCGTTTCGTCCCCTCGGGGCCTGGCGTCGGATCCCGTCATGCCGTCTCCCATCCCGTCACGGTCGTGCGATCGGCGATCCAACCGGCGATCAGAAGATGTGGAACGCGACGCCGGCGAGGAAGCTCTTCTCTTCCGTGCCCTTGAACGTCGCCGTCTCGACGTTGCCGAACTTGTTCAGCCAGTACTGGAAGCCGATGAAGGCGTCGACCTTGTTGGGCTGGTCGTAGATCAGCTTGCCCACGTCGAGCACCAGGTTCGTGCGCGACAGGAATTCGAGGCCGCGCTTCGGGTTGAAGGCGAAGTCGGCCACGTTCTGCACGCCGCGGCCCTTGGGCAGCACGATGTTGTTGAAGCCGGTCAGGCTCAGCGGCAGGTTGGTGAAGGCGAGGGGGAAATTGTAGACCACCTCGAATTCCGGCACCACGTCGAAGCTCTGGTCGCGATCGGGCTGCAGGTTGAAGCCGTTGCGGTTCCATTCCTTGTAGGCGTGGACCGACAGGTTCAGGAATCCGGCCGGCACGTCGAAGGAGAAGTTGAGGCCGCCGACCACGTCGCGCTTCTTCGAGCCGAACGCGTCGTTCTGCGAGTTCGCGTCGAAGCCGAAGGCGAGGGAGATGTCCTTGACGATGCCCGGCAGCGTGAACGCCTTGGAGTTGGTCAGCGCGTTGAGGCTCAGGGTGCCGCGATAGAGGCCGTAGGCTTCGGTGTTGCCGTAATCGGCGAAGAACGGCGCGCCGACGCTGCCGGGCGGGTTCGTGGTGCCGGCCGGGAATTGCGAGCCCGACTTGAGGATGTCGAGCGAGAAGAAGTTCGTGCCGTAGGCCCAGGCGTCGGCATGCGAGATGTTGTAGATCTGCTTGGGCGCCTCGCGGCTGACGAACGAGCCGTCGGCCTTCTGGATCTGGACGCCCGGCGACACGGTCGGGAACTGGTAGCGATAGCTGAACTGCGTGTCGGCGAAGAGGAAGAACGGCGCCTCCTTGGCCGGAGCCTCGACGGGCGCCTTGTCCTTCTTCGCATCGAGATCGGCCGCCGCGCCGTATCCCACCAGACCGAGCGACATGGCCGCTGCAACGAGTCCCCGAGCGATCATGTCTGCCCTCTCCGTGCCGAAAATCCGGTGAGCAGGCAGCAACCGATATGCCAGCGCGTGCCACCTGGGCGAGAGGCGGCGGCCGAGTCATAATTCGGCAACAGGTTTGCCGGCCGAGCGCAGGCGCCCGCTCCGGCGGGTGCGGCGGCGGCGACCCTGAAACGCGCGACGCGGCGGCCGGGCTCGCACCTCCGGCGGCGCGTCGTCCGCCGACGAACGCGCCACCGCCCATGACGTCGGCAGCATGCGCACAACATTCGAGCAATGTCGGGCAGTATTTGCGGATGCATTCCGCGCCATCGCCCGACATCGTCGCGTCGTGCGCCGCCGAGCCGGCCGCAGGACGGGAGATTCGCGCCGATGGTGACCGTGGATGCCGAGCCGGGCCCGCTGGCGATCGACCTGGCGACGACGGCGCTGGTGATCATCGACATGCAGCGCGACTTCCTGGAGCCCGGCGGCTTCGGCGAGAGCCTCGGCAACGACGTCTCGCTGCTCGCCGCCGCCGTGCCGCCGGCGCGGGCGCTGCTGGCGGCGGCGCGGCGGGCCGGCCTTCTCGTGGTCCACACCCGCGAAGGGCATCGCCCCGACCTGTCGGACGCGCCCGCCGCCAAGATCGCCCGCGGCACGCCGTCCGCCCGCATCGGCGCGCCCGGGCCGATGGGGCGCATCCTGATCCGCGGCGAGCCCGGCCACGACATCGTCGCCGACCTCGCGCCCGCCCCCGGCGAGCCGGTGGTCGACAAGCCGGGCAAGGGCGCGTTCTACGCCACCGACCTGGCCGAGATCCTGGCCGCGCGCAGCGTCGCCACGCTGCTCGTCTGCGGCGTTACCACCGAGGTCTGCGTCCACACCACCGTGCGCGAGGCCAATGACCGCGGCTACCGCTGCCTCGTGGTGTCGGATGCCTGCGGCTCGTACATCCCGGCCTTCCACGCGGCCGGCCTCGCGATGATCGTGGCGCAGGGCAGCATCTTCGGATGGGTGTCGGATTCGCATCGCGTCGTCGCCGCGATCGCCGCCGGCCGCACCGCATGATCGACCACGCCCCGAGCCGCCAAGCTTGGCCCGGTTATTGCCCGGCGAGCGCGACAGATGAAGCAGGAGTTCGTTGGATGCGTACGGTCTTGGCAAGCACCCTGTGTCTCGCGTTGCTGACGACGTCGGGCCTCGCGCAATCCTACACCGCGCCCGCGCCGACCGACGTCCCGTCAAGCGGCACGAAGAGCCTCAACAAGGCCGACCGCAAGATCGCCTGCACCCAGGAAGCCGACCGCCGCAACATGCGCGGCCTGAGCCGGCAGCAATATCGCGCCGCCTGCCGCAACCGCCCGATCCCGCGGGGCTGAGCGGCCGCGCCTTGCCGAGCGGGCGATCGGGTTCTATCCGCGCCGGGCCGTGACCGATCCACGCCCGAAGCGAGTGCCCCGGTGGACGCCCCGACACGCTACGCGCTCTACGTCACGCCGGAGCCCGGATCGGCGCTCGCCGCCTTCGGCGAGGCGGTCCTCGGCGATGCGCCCCTGCCCGGATGGGACGCGGCCGCGCGCGCGGCGCTCGCCGCCGTCACCGCGGCGCCGCGGGTCTACGGCTTCCACGCGACGCTGAAGGCGCCGATGCGCCTCGCCGCGGGCCGGACCGAGGGCGACCTCCTCGCCGCCTGCGCGGCGCTGGCGCAGCCCCGCGCGCCCCTGGCGGTCGGGCCCCTCGCGGTGACCCTGCTCGGGGACTTCGTCGCCCTGGTGCCCACCGCGCCGCCGCCCGGGCTCGGCCTGCTCGCGGCCGAGTGCGTCGCCGCCCTCGACCCGTTCCGGGCCGGTCTCACCCAGGCCGAGCGGGCGCGCCGCCAGCCGGAGCGCCTCGACGCGCGCCGCCGCGCGCTCCTCGACCGCTGGGGCTATCCCCACGTCTTCGAGGCCTTCCGCTTCCACATGACCCTGACCGGCCGCCTCGCCGGCGACGCCCGCGAAACCTGGCGCGCCCGCCTCGCGGCGGCCTGCCCCCCGACGTCGCTGACGATCGACGCGATCACGCTGCTGCGCCAGGACGGCGCGGCGCCGTTCCGCCTCCTGCGCCGGATCCCGTTCGCTGCGTAGCCGCACGGCGCGCCCGTTCACGACGAAACCGCGGGTCGCGGCGCGGCTGTCATCCTATCGTCGCGCGCGACGGGTCTACCGGCGCATCCCTCGCGGCGGACGGCACGCATGCTCATCGTCGATAGCCTCACGCGGCGCTACGGACCGCGCCTCGCGGTCGACCGGATCTCGCTGCGGATCGAGCCGGGCAGCTTCGTCGGGGTGATCGGGCGCTCGGGCGCCGGCAAGTCGACCTTCCTGCGCATGCTCAACCGCCTCGCCGAGCCCTCGGCCGGGCGGATCCTGTTCGACGGGCTCGACGTCACCGCGCTCCGGGGGCGCGACCTGCGCCGCTGGCGCGCCCGCTGCGCCATGGTGTTCCAGCAGTTCAACCTGGTCGGCCGCCTCGACGTGCTGACCAACGTGCTGATGGGGCGCCTCGCCCACGCCCCGAGCCACCGCGCGCTCCTGAAGCTGTGGTCGGCCGAGGACCGGGCGCGGGCGCTCGCGGCGCTCGAGGCGTTCGACATGGCGGGCTTTTCCGCCCACCGCGCCGACCAGCTCTCGGGCGGGCAGCAGCAGCGGGTCGCGATCGCCCGCGCGCTGGTGCAGGAGCCCGACATCATCCTCGCCGACGAGCCGGTGGCCTCGCTGGACCCGCGCAACACCAAGCTGGTGATGGATGCGCTCGCCGACGCCAACCGGCGCCTCGGCATCACCGTGCTGTGCAACCTGCACTCGCTCGACCTCGCCCGCGCCTATTGCGACCGGCTCGTCGGCCTCTCCGACGGCCGCGTGGTGTTCGACGGCGGCGCCTTCGACCTCACCGAGGACGTCGCCAAGCAGCTCTACGGCCTGGAGGCCGGCGAGGTGATGGACCGGGCGCCGCACGCGGTCGAGCCCGCCGCCCTCGTCGCCTGACCCCAGACGAACCCCGTGCCACGCCCCTTCCCGGAGATGATGATGCTCGACCGTCGCACCCTCGTCGGCGCCCTCGCGGGCGGCCTGGCCGCGCTCGCCCTGCAGCCCGCCCTGGCTCAGGATTGGAAGGCGACGGTGCCCGAGATCACCCTCGGCGCGATTCCCGTCGAGAACGCCACCGGCACCACCGACCGCTACGCGCCGCTCGCCGCCTACCTCACCAAGGCGCTCGGGGTGCCGGTGAAGCTGCGGGTCGCCAACGACTACGCCGCGGTGATCGAGGGCCAGCGCGCCGGCAACATCCAGATCGCCTTCTACGGCCCGGCCTCGTTCGCCCGCGCGGTGATGACGGGGGTGAAGGTCGACCCGATCGTCAACCAGAAGCACGATAACGGCGCCTCGGGCTACTACTCGGTGCTCTACGTGCGCGCCGACAGCCCGTACCGGACGATCGCGGACCTGAAGGGCAGGAACCTCGCCCTGGTCGACCCGAACTCGACCTCCGGCAACCAGGCCCCGCGCTTCTTCCTCAACAAGAGCGGCCACGACGTCGACGCGCTGTTCGGCAAGACCGTCTACGCCGGCAGCCACGAGAACGCGGTGCTGGCGCTGACCCAGGGCACGGCCGACGCCGCCGCCAACCTGTGGAACTCCGAGACCGATTCCGTCGTCACCCGCATGGCCGCCAAGGGCATGCTGAAGAAGCCCGACGGCACGCCGCTGAGCCCGTCCGACTTCCGCATCGTCTTCAAGTCCGCGTTCCTGCCCGAGGGCCCGTTCGCGATGCTGTCCAGCCTGCCCGCCGACCTGAAGCGCAAGATCGTCGAGGCCTTCGTCGCGCTGCCGACCGCCGACAAGGCCGCCTTCGACCGCCTCTCCGACGGCAAGGACCTCGGCCTCACCCCGGTGACGCTGGAGGATTACCAGCCGATCATCGAGATGCTGAAGTTCAACGACGCGCAGCGCCGCAAGTCCTGATCCCGGGACCGGACGGGTCGCCGCCGTGAGCGGGCGGATCGCGCCGCTGCCGCCCGAGCGGGCGGCGGCCCTGGCCGAGGCCTACGGGCGCGCGGTCGCGTCGACCCGGCGGCGGAGCCTGGCATTCCTCGCGGTCGTCGCAGGGCTGCTGGTCCTGTCGGGCCTGATGGCCGAGGTGCGCCCGCTGGTGCTCGCCGACAACATCGGCAACCTCACCGCCTATCTCGGCCGCATCCTGCCGCACCTGACGCTCGCCGACCTGCGCGGCGACCTCGCCGAATGGTACTGGGGCCTGCCGAAATGGGCGGCGCTCCTCGGCGAGACCCTGCTGATGGCCTATCTCGGCACGCTGCTCGGCGGCGTCGGCGCCTTCCTGCTGTGCTTCGGCGCGGCCGCGAACCTCGCCCGCACCCGCGCCGGCCGCTTCCTGACGCGCCGCGCCCTCGAGGTCCTGCGCACGGTGCCCGAGATCGTGTTCGCCCTGCTCTTCGTCATCGCCTTCGGCCTCGGCCCGATGGTGGGCGTGCTGGCGCTCGCCCTCCACACCACGGGGGCGCTCGGCAAGCTGTTCTCCGAGGTGGTCGAGAACATCGACATGAGGCCGGTCGAGGGGCTGACCGCATCGGGCGCCTCGCGGATCCAGGCGATCCGCTTCGCGGTGCTGCCGCAGGTGCTGTCGAGCTTCGCCTCCTACGGGCTGCTCCGCTTCGAGATCAACGTGCGCGGCGCCGGGGTGATGGGCTTCGTCGGCGCCGGCGGCATCGGCCAGGAGCTGCTGGTGGCGATCCGCAACTTCTACGACGCGGACGTGAGCGCGATCCTCCTGATGATCGTCGCGACGGTGATGGCGATCGACCTCGGCACCGAGCGGCTGCGCCACCACCTCATCGGGGCGGAGGGCGCGCGATGAGCCGGCCGCCGCGTCCCGTGGACGTCGCCGCCCTGCGCCGGCGCCACCCCGACGCGTTCCGAACCGCGTGGGGCGCGCGGCTCGCGACGCTCGCGACCCTGGCCGCCCTCCTCGGGCTCGCGGCGTTCGCGATGGTGCGCCTCGACTTCTCGGCCACCCGCATCGTGAGCGGCCTCGGGCGGCTCGCCGAGTTCTCGCTGATGATGCTGCCGCCCTCGGCCGGCGGCCGCTTCCCCGATTTCCTGCACGCGCTCGGCGAGACCCTGGCCATCGCCTTCCTCGGGACGCTGGCCGCGGCGCTGGTCGCCTTCCCGCTGGCGCTGCTCGCGGCCCGGAACGTGGTGCCGAACCCGTTCGCGCATTTCGCGGTGCGCCGCGGCCTCGACGTGGTCCGCTCGGTCGACGTGCTGATCTGGGCGCTGGTCTGGATCAACGTCGTCGGGCTCGGGCCGTTCGCCGGTGCGCTGGCCATCGCCTGCTCCGACGTCGGGGCGCTCGGCAAGCTGTTCTCGGAGGCGGTCGAGACCGTCGATCGCTGCGACGGCGAGGGCGTCGCGGCCTCCGGCGGCGGCGCGCTCCACCGCATCCGCTTCGGCCTCGTGCCCGCCGTCCTGCCGGTGCTCGGCAGCCAGGTGCTGTACTTCTTCGAATCGAACACCCGATCGGCGACGATCATCGGCATCGTCGGCGCGGGCGGCATCGGCCAGTACCTGAGCGAGCTGATCCGGGTGCTCGAGCTGCAGCAGGTCGCCTGCCTCGTGCTGATGATCCTCGTCGCCGTGGCGGCGATCGACGCCGTGTCCGGCCGGCTGCGCCGGGCGCTGATCGGCGGGCCGGCGCGGTAGGCCGGGTGCCGCTTCCCTACAGAAAGCGGCCGGGGTCGAACGGCGCCAGCGGGATCTCGGGCGCCTCGCCGCCGACGAGCTGGGCGACGAGGCGCCCGGTGCGCGCCGACCCGACGAGGCCGACATGGCCGTGGCCGAAGGCGTAGACCACGTCCCCGGTGCGGCGGGCGCGGCCGATGCAGGGCCGCCCGTCCGGCATGCTCGGGCGATGGCCGAGCCACATCCGGATCCGCTCGGCCGGCACGGTCGCGGGCAGGTCCGGGAACATGCCGGTCAGGTGGTCGCGCAGGATCTCGGCGCGCTTCCAGTTCGGCGCCGCGTCGAGCCCGGCGAACTCGACCTGGCCCGCCGCGCGCAGGCCGCCGTCCATGGCGTTGACCACCATCTTGGCGTCCGAGGCCATCACCGGGGTGCGCGGCCCCGCCTCGGCACCGGCGATCATCACGTGGTAGCCGCGCTCGCTCTCCAGCGGCAGCCGGTCGCCGAGGCTCGCGGTCAGCGCGCCCGAGCGGGCGCCGGCGGCGACCACCGCCCGGTCGCACGGGATCGCGCCGGCCTCGGTCTCCACCGCGACGAGCCGACCCGCGTCGAGGCGGAACCCGGTGGCGCGGGTGCGGGCGTAGGTCGCGCCGCGGGCGCGGGCGAGGTCGGCGAGCCCGGCGACGTAGCCGCCCGGGTCGCGGCAATGGCCCGCCTCCTCGACCATCACCCCGAAGGTGTAGCGGCGATGCAGGGTCGGCTCGCGCTGGCGCAGCTCGTCGGCCGAGAGCTCGAGCCATCGCACGCCGACCGCGCGGCGGATCGCCCAGGCCGCGGCGTCGGCCGCGAAGGCCGCCCGGTCGGGATAGACGTGCAGCAGGCCGCGCCGCTCGATCAGGTGGCCGAGGCCGGCCTCCTCGGCGAGGCCGGCATGGAGGCGGGGCGCATCCGCCAGCAGGGTGCGCATCGCCCGCGCCGTCTCGGCGATCTGCCGCCCGGTGCGCGCCGCCCAGATGTAGCGCACCAGCCAGGGCAGCACCCGGGGCAGGTAGCGCCAGCGGATGGCCAGCGGCCCGAGCGGGTCGGCGAGGTAGGACGGCACGCGCTTCCAGATGCCGGGCTCCGCCGGCGGGATCACCGAGTGCGACGAGAGCCAGCCGGCATTGCCGTAGCTCGACGCCTGCTCCCCGCCGGGCACGCCCGGATCGACCACCGTGACGCGATGGCCGGCGCGCAGGCATTCGAGCGCGCTCACGGTCCCGACCGCCCCCGAACCGATGATCACGACGTGGCGGGCCGATGGCTCGGTCATGGGTTGCGTATCCTGCCGGGGGGCGCGTGCGCCTCGCATCCGGGGTCAGTAGTCAACCCGGGCACCTGCGAGCAACGCCGCCCTCGGCGGCCCTGCCCATGCCGGGGAGCATAGGGCGTCGCCTTGCGCCGCGACGCGCTTGCTTCGAAGGCTGCCGACGAGGGAAGGGAAATTCCTTACCTCAAGCCGCCGAGGCCGCGATGGGTCCCCTCGTACGAGAGCGCAGCAAGATCACCGCGAAGGGCCAGACGACCGTCCCGAAGGTCGTGTGCCAGGCCCTGGGCGTCAGCTACGGCGGCGAGATCGCCTACGTCGTCGACGAGGGCGGCGTGCGCCTCACCCGCGTCGAGGTCGAGGAGGCGGACCCCGTGATCGAGGGATTCCTGGCCTTCCTCGCCCAGGACATGGCGCGCCGGCCGCAGGCCATCACGCCCTTCCCCGCCGATCTGATGGAGCGCATGTCGGCCCTCGCCGAGGGGATCGACGCCGATCCCGGCGCGGACATCGACGGTCCCGTGGCACTCTGATCGATGACGGTCGTCGGCGCGTGGACGATCTTCGCCCATCCGCTGCTGCTCGACCAGCTCGAGACGCTGACCGCCACCGTGGAGAAGGCCAAGGCCGACGACCCGGACGGGTACCGCAGGACCGCCAACGCGAAGCTGCTCGCGGTCTTGCGGAGATTGATGTTCGAGACCGTCCCGCAGGACCCGTCCCGGGCCGAGTACCGCCAGGGCGACCCCCTCGGCGCGTCCCGAAAGCATTGGTTCCGGGCCAAGTTCGGCAACGGCCGCTTCCGCCCGTTCTTCCGCTACGACAGCCGGACCAGGATCCTGATCTATGCGTGGGTGAACGACGCGGAGACGCTGCGCACCTACGGCGCGAAGACCGACGCCTATGCCGTGTTCGAGCGGATGCTCGACAAGGGCCATCCCCCCGACGATTGGGCGACGTTGCTCGCGGCGGCGTCCGCAGGGCCGCCGAAAGCGCGCCTGAAGACCGCAGCAGCGAAATAGCCGACCGACGGTCCGCAAGGGCGCCCCTGCCGGGCGCTTCGCGCGCAGGAGCGGCACTCAGGCCTGGTTCAGTCCCTCGTCGCGGCCGGCGGCATCGCCGCTAATCCACCACCAGCTCGACCCGGTCGGCGACGAACACGGAGGCCGCGGCCAGGATGCGTTTGCCGGCGGCGTCGACGTTGACGCTGGCGACCGTGAGCAGGGTCCGCCCCGGCGCCACGTCGAGGCGGCTGGCCTCCTCCGCGGTGGCGGTGCGTGCCCCGATCCGCGTCGAGAGGCGGGTGTAGTCGGCGATGCCGAACCCGGCGAAGGCGCGGGTGATCGAGCCGGAGGCGGCGTAGGCCTCGGCGAAGCCGGCGAAGCGCGGCAGCGGCAGGGCGATCCGCGCCGCCGAGATCGGGGCGTCGTCGGCCCGGTGCAGGGTCAGCATCTCGATCACCGGATCGCCGGCCGCGAGCCCCAGGGCCTCCGCCGTCTCGAGGCTCGCTGGCACCGTCGCCGCCGCGACGAGGTCGCCCCAGGCCTGGCGGCCGGCCCGGGTGACGATCTCGGAGAACCGGGTGCGCGGCCCGATCGGATAGGGGATCGGCCCCGGCTCGACGAAGGTGCCGCGCCCCTGCGTCGCCCGCACCAGGCCGCGCTCGGCCAGCGTCCCAAGGGCGCGGCGCACGGTGTGGCGGTTCACCCCGAACCGGGCCGCCAGCGCCGCCTCGGTGGGAAGCTGGCTGCCGGCCGGAAATTCGCCGCCCGCGATCGCGCCGCCGATCGCGTCGGCGATCTGGCGCCACGCGGCCAGGCCCGCGCCGCGCTCGACGGGGCCGGCGCGGGCGGATGTCACCGGGGTGTCGCTCGCCTCGTCCATGACGGATCGCATCGTCCCTTGCGTCCACGATTGGATTTGTCTATATCTATAGACAAATCGGAGGCCTTCGAACGCGAATGCCGCGCGCCAGCCAAACAGCACCCGACCCGGCAACGCCAGAGGTCGAAGCCCGTCGCGCCGCGATGGCGCGTGCCGGGGCGGCCTCGCTCGCCGAGCTCGAGGCCGTTCTCGCCGAGACCGGGCTGTCCTGCGAGGCCGAGGATCTACGCGCGCCCGAGACCGGCCTCGTCATGGCGCGCGGCCGCATCGGCGGCGACGGGCGCGCCTTCAACGTCGGCGAGGCGACGGTGACCCGGGCGGCGGTGCGCCTGTCCGGCGGCGAGACCGGCTTCGCCTACCATCTCGGCCGCGACCGTCCGCGCGCCCGGCTCGCCGCGATCCTCGACGCGCATTGGCAGCACCCGGCGCGGCGCGGGGCGGTCGAGGCCGCCCTGGCGGGGATCGCCGAACGCCGCGCCTCGGAAGCGGCCGCCGCGGCGCGAAAGATCGCGGCGACGCGGGTGAACTTCTTCACCCTGGCGCGGGGCGAGGATTGATGGCGCTCGCCCGCGGCTTCGCCGACCCGGTCCACGACGCGCAAGGGACGTTCCGCACGCTGATGGATGCGCTCGCCCGGCCGGGCCGCATCGGGCGGCTCGCAAGCGACCTTTCTCCGCCCGCCCCCCTCACGCCCGAACTCGCCGCCGTCGCGCTGGCGCTGACCGATGCCGACACGCCGGTCTGGCTCGACGCGCCGCTCGCCGCGAACCCGGCGGTGGCCGCGTTCCTGCGCTTCCACACCGGCGCACCGATCGTCGCCGAGCCCGCCGACGCGGCCTTCGCGCTGATCGCGGATCCTGCCGCCTGCCCGCCCTTCGCGGCGTTCGCGCAGGGCTCGCCCGACTATCCCGACACCTCCGCCACCCTGGTGCTGGCCCTCGACCGCCTGTCCGAGGATGGCGCCGCCTTCAAAGGTCCCGGCATCCGCGGCCGCATCCGGCTCGCCGCCGCGCCGCTGCCGGCGGACTGGCCGGCGCGCCTTGCGGCGAACCACGCCGCCTTCCCGCGCGGGCTCGACCTCGTGCTCACCGCGCCGGGCGTCGTCGCCGGGCTGCCGCGCTCGTCGCGGCCCGTCCCTTCGGCCGCCCCTTCGCCCGTCCCTTCGGAGGCGTAGACCGATGTACGTGGCGGTGAAGGGCGGCGAGGCCGCGATCGACAACGCCCACCGGCTGCTCGCCGAGACGCGCCGGGGCGACCCGTCGGTGCCCGACCTCACCGTGGCGCAGATCCGCGAGCAGATGCGGCTGCTGGTCGACCGGGTGATGACCGAGGGCTCGCTCCACGATCCGGATCTGGCCGCGCTCGCCCTCAAGCAGGCCCGCGGCGACGTCGTCGAGGCGGTGTTCCTGGTCCGCGCCTACCGCACCACCCTGCCGCGCTTCGGTGCCACCCTGCCGGTGGAGACCGCGGCGATGGCGGTGGCGCGCCGGGTCTCGGCGACCTTCAAGGACCTGCCCGGCGGGCAGGTGCTCGGCCCGACCTTCGACTACACCCATCGCCTGATCAATTTCTCGCTCGCCGAGGGCATGGTGCCCGAGCCCGGCGCGGAGGCCGAGCCCGGCCCGGACGCGGCCGCCTGCCCGCGCGTGACCGACTTCCTCGGCGAGGCCGGCCTGATCGAGCCGTCGCCCCGGGACGAGGGCGCCCCCGTCGGCGACCTGACCCGCGAGCCGGTCGACTACCCGGCCGACCGTGCGGTCCGGCTGCAGACGCTGGCGCGGGGCGACGAGGGCTTCGTGCTGGCGCTGGCCTACTCGACGCAGCGCGGCTACGGCCGCACCCATCCCTTCGTCGGCGAGGTCCGCTTCGGCACCGTGGCGCTGGAGCTCGTCCCCGAGGAGCTCGGCTTCCCGGTGCAGCTCGGCGCCGTGGCGATGACCGAGTGCCAGATGCTCGCCCAGTTCCACGGCGGCGGCGACGTCCCGCCCCGGTTCACCCGCGGCTACGGGCTCGTCTTCGGCCAGGGCGAGCGCAAGGCGATGGCGATGGCCCTGGTCGACCGGTCGCTGCGCGCGGCCGAGCTCGGCGAGGCGCTGGTCGCCCCGGCGCAGGACCAGGAATTCGTGCTCGCCCATTGCGACAGCCTGCAGGCGACGGGCTTCGTCGAGCACCTCAAGCTGCCGCACTACGTCGACTTCCAGGCCGAGCTGGAGCTGCTGCGCCGCCTGCGCGCCGAGCACGCCGCGCGGACGGGAGAGTCCGGGCCGGACGAAGCGCTTCGGGAGGCCGCCGAATGAGCACGCCCGCCGCGCGGCCGGAGACCGGCTACAACTTCGCCTACCTCGACGAGGGCACCAAGCGGATGATCCGCCGGGCGATCCTCAAGGCGATCGCGATCCCCGGCTACCAGGTGCCCTTCGCCGCCCGCGAGATGCCGATGCCCTACGGCTGGGGCACCGGCGGGGTCCAGGTCACCGCCGCGATCCTGGGGGCGTCCGACGTGCTCAAGGTGATCGACCAGGGCGCCGACGACACCACGAACGCGGTCTCGATCCGGCGCTTCTTCTCGGCCACCGCCGGCATCGCCACCACCACGCGGACGGTGGAGGCCACGGTGATCCAGACCCGCCACCGTATCCCGGAGGCGCCGCTGAGGGAGGGCCAGGTCTTGGTCTACCAGGTGCCGATCCCGGAGCCCCTGCGCTTCCTCGAGCCGCGCGAGACCGAGACGCGCCAGCTCCACGCGCTCGCCGAGTACGGGCCGATGCACGTCAAGCTCTACGAGGACATCGCCCGCCACGGCCACATCGCCACCACCTACGCCTACCCCGTCGAGGTCGCGGGCCGCTACGTCATGGACCCGTCGCCGACGCCGAAGTTCGACAACCCGAAGATGGACGACTGCCCCGCCCTGCAGCTCTTCGGCGCCGGCCGCGAGAAGCGCATCTACGCGGTGCCGCCCTACACGCGGGTGCGCAGCCTCTACTTCGAGGACCATCCCTTCCAAATCCAACGCTTCGACCGCCCCTGCGCCCTGTGCGGGGCGGACGACGCCTACCTCGACGAGGTCGTCCTCGACGATGCCGGCGGGCGGATGTTCGTCTGCTCCGACACCGATCATTGCGAGGACCGGCGCCGGTGCGGGTTCGGGCCGGCGGCTCCCCCTCCCCCCTCTGCGGGGGAGGGGGAGCCGCGGAGCGGGTCGGGAGAGGGGAGCGCGGTATCCGGCACTGTCGCTCCCCTCTCCCGACCCTCGCTCACGCGAGGCCCACCCTCCCCCGCACCCAAGTCGGGCCTGCCCGACTTGGGCACACGGTGTGCGGATCTCGGGCAAGTCCGAGATCCGCCGGGGGGAGGGAAGAACGGAGCGGAGGAACGATCATGACCGCCCCCCTGCTCACGGTCTCCGGCCTGACCAAGCGCTACGGCGCGCGCACCGCCTGCGACGGCGTCGGCTTCACTTTGGAGGCGGGCGAGGTGCTGGCGGTGGTCGGCGAATCCGGCTCCGGCAAGTCGACCCTGCTCGGCCTGGTCGCCGGCGAGGTCGCGGCGGATGCGGGCTCGGTCGCCTACCGGATGCGCGACGGCGCCAGCCGCGACCTCGCGACCTTGAGCGCGGCCGAGCGCCGGGCGCTGATGCGCACCGACTGGGGCTTCGTGCGCCAGGACGCGTCGCAGGGCCTGCGCATGGCGGTCTCGGCCGGCGGCAACGTCGGCGAGCGGCTGATGGGCGTCGGCGAGCGCCATTACGGCCGCATCCGCGCCACCGCCCTCGACTGGCTCGGCCGCGTCGAGATCGCCGCAGACCGGATCGACGACCCGCCGACGCGGTTCTCCGGCGGCATGCGCCAGCGCCTGCAGATCGCCCGCAACCTCGTGACGAGCCCCCGCCTCGTGCTGATGGACGAGCCGACCTCGGGCCTCGACGTCTCGGTGCAGGCGCGCCTGCTCGACATGGTCCGCGGGCTCGTGGCCGAGCTCGGGCTCGCGGTGATCATCGTCACCCACGACCTCGCCGTCGCCCGCCTGCTCTCGCACCGGGTGCTGGTGATGCGCCACGGCCGGGTGATCGAGACCGGGCTGACCGATCAGGTCCTCGACGACCCGCAGGCCGCCTACACCCAGCTCCTCGTCTCCTCGGTGCTCGCCGCATGACCCCGCCGCTGATCGCCTTCGAGGACGTGGGCAAGCGCTTCACCCTGCACCTGCGCGGCGGCACGATGCTGCCGGTGATCGCGGGCGCGAGCCTCGCCGTCGCGGCGGGCGAGTGCGTGGTGCTCGGCGGCGCGTCCGGCACCGGGAAATCCTCGCTCCTGAAGATGGCCTACGGCAATTACCGCTGCGAGCACGGCGCGATCCGGATCTGGGACGGAGCCCGCACGGTGGACGTCGCCACGGCCGAGCCGCGCGCGATCCTGGCCCTGCGCCGGCACGTCGTCGCCTACGTCTCGCAGTTCCTGCGCGTGATCCCCCGCGTCGGCGCCCGCGCGATCGTCGAGGCGGCGGGCATCGAGGGTGGCCTCGACGCCGATGTGGCGCGCGCGCGCGCCGCGGCGCTGCTCGCGCGCCTCGACCTGCCCGAGCGCCTGTGGGACCTGCCGCCGGCCACCTTCTCGGGCGGCGAGCAGCAGCGGGTGAACATCGCCCGCGGGTTGATCGCCGACCGGCCCCTCGTGCTGATGGACGAGCCGACCGCCTCGCTCGATGCCCGCAACCGCGACGTCGTGATCGCGCTGATCCGCGAGAAGCGGGCGGCGGGCGCGGGCATCCTCGGCATCTTCCACGACGCCGACGTACGCGAGGCGGTGGCGACGCGGATCGTGGACGTGGCGGATTTCCGCGCGCCGATCGCGGCATGAGAGGGCGCGGCATGAACGGGCGCGGCATGAGCGGAGACGGCGGAGCGATGGCGGACCGGGTCGAGATCCTCGAGAACGCGCGCCTCGTCCTGGCCGACCGCGTCGTCGACGGCTGGCTCGCGATCGTGGACGGCCGCATCGCCGAGCACGGCGCGGGCCGGGCGCCGGAGCGCGGCCGGGACCTCCGCGGCGACCACCTCGTCCCCGGCCTGGTCGAGCTGCACACCGACCACCTGGAAAGCCACTACGCGCCGCGCCCCGGCGTGCGCTGGCATCCGCTGGGCGCCGTGCTCGCCTACGATGCGCAGATCGCCGCCTCGGGGATCACCACCGTGTTCGATTCGCTGCGCGCCGGCACCGACCCGGACGGCAGCGGCCTCGGCTCCGAGCTCGACGCGCTGGCGCAGGCCATCGCCGACGCGCGCGCCGCCGACCTGTTCCGGGCCGAGCACCGGACGCACCTGCGCTGCGAGATCCCGTCGGCCGACGTGATCGACACCGTCCGCGCCTTCGTCCGGCGTCATCCCGTCGGCCTGATCTCGCTGATGGACCACACGCCGGGGCAGCGGCAGTTCCGCGACATGGCGAAGTATTATCAATATGCCGGCCGCGGCGGCCGGCCGATCGAGGCGATCCGGGCCGGCACCGAGCGCAAGATCCGCGACGGCGCCGCGCTCAACGCCCGCAACCGCCCGATCCTCGTGGCGCTGGCCCGGGAGCAGGGCATCCCGCTGGCGAGCCACGACGACACGACGCTGGCCGACGTCGCCCAGTCGCGGGCCGAAGCGGTCGCGCTCGCCGAGTTCCCAACCACCCGCGAGGCGGCCGAGGCTTCGCACGCGGCCGGCATCACCGTGATGATGGGCGCGCCCAACCTGATCCGCGGCGGCTCGCATTCCGGCAACGTGGCGGCGCACGCTCTCGCCGAGGCCGGCCTGCTCAGCATCCTGTCCTCCGACTACGTGCCGGCGAGCCTGCTGATGGCGGCGTTCCAGCTGCCCGAGCGCGTGCCCGGCATCGACCTGGCCGCCGCCATCGCCACCGTCACCGCCAACCCGGCCCGCGCCACCGGCCTCGACGACCGCGGCCGGATCGCGCCCGGCCTGCGCGCCGACCTCGTCCGCGTGCGGACGGCGCAAGGGGTGCCCGTCGTCCGCGAGGTCTGGCGCGCCGGCGCGCGGGTGGTGTGATGGCGGGCGGCTTCGTCCTCGTGGTCGGCCCGAGCGGGGCCGGCAAGGACACGGTGATCGCCGCCGCGCGGGCGCAGCTGGCCGGCGACCCGCGCTTCGTCTTCCCGCGCCGCCTGGTGACCCGGCCGCCCTCGGCGCACGAGGACAACGCCGAGATCGCCGAGGCGGAGTTTTCCCGCGCCGCCGCGGCCGGCGCGTTTCCCCTGCATTGGCGCGCGCACGGCCTCGGCTACGCGATCCCGGCCGAGGCGCTGACCGAGGCCGAGCAGGGGCGGGTCGTGGTGTGCAACGTCTCGCGCCGGGTGATCGAGGCGGCGCGCCGGACGCTCCCCGGCGTCCATGTCGTAGCGATCACGGCCGCCCCCGAGATCCTGGCCGCACGGCTTGCCGCCCGCGGCCGCCCCGAGGACGGCGACCTCGCCGCGCGCCTGGCCCGCGCGGTCCCGGCGGAGGCCGACGACACCGTCGCCAACGACGGCGACCGCCGCGTCGCGGCGGCCGGCTTCGTCGCGATCCTGCGCGACCGCGCCGGACGCCGCTGACCGTCTCGACGCGGCGGCCGGCGACGCGCCGTGGCCGCCGGCGAGAGCCTGGACAGGTCTTTCGATGGGCAGGCAACCAAGCGGCGGTCGATCGGTTATTCGGGCCACCATCTGCATTGGGAAAGAAGTCGACGCCATGCCGAACCGTCTCACCCTCACCGCCGGCCTGATCGCCGCCGGCCTGCTCGCCGCTCCGCTCGGCCTGACGCATGCGGCCAGGGCCGAGTCCGACCAGAAGGAGTTCCAGCTCGCCAAGACCACCAAGGTCGGTCTCGCCCAGGCGCTGACCACGGCCGAGGCCCAGGGCGAGAAGGGCCGCGCCATCGACGCGGATTTCGAGAAGGCGGACGGCAAGAACCCGACGCATTACAGCATCAAGGTCGTCTATCCGGACGGCAAGCTCGTCGAGTACGGCATCAATGCCGACAGCGGCGCGCTCTACAAGACCGAGAACCAGCCGATCGAGCGGTACTTCACCCGCCTCAAGCCGGCCGATTTCCAGAACGCCACCACGTCGTTGAAGGACGCGCTGACGATCGCCGAGCAGAAGGCGGGCGGCGGCAAGGCCTACGAGGCCGAGGTCGAGCGCGACGGCAAATCGGTGCAGTACGAGATCAAGGTGGCGCTGGCCGACCGCGAGCAGACCGTGAAGGTCGGCCCGGACGGCAAGGTCGTCGGCGACTGATCGCCCCGGTGCGCGGCGCGGCGCCGATCGGTGCCGCGCCGATCCGCGGATCGTGATACGGGGTCTGCCGGAGGCCGGATCGATGGCGGACCCCGAGCTCAGATCTGAACGGCCGCGAGCCATGCTGCGATGAACCCGACCGCCGTCGCCGTCATGCTCGGCATCGCCACGGGCGCGATCTCCCTGCTAGTGTTCGCGATCGTCGACGGCCACCCGCTGCTCCTGGCCAGCATGGTCGCCGTGTTCATCGCGATGTTCGTGCGCTGGGGCTGACGCGCCCCCTCGTCCCGGCAGCCGTCGGCTTCGAAGACCCCGTCGATCCACCGATCTGTGGGTGCGGCGTCGGCCGCGACAGGGCGGAGCTTCACAAGGCTGTCACGCTGCTATTAGACTAAGCCCCGATGGAGAGGGCCTTTTCGTCACTTCGCGAAGGGCTGGGATCGACCGGATTGGCACCCGGACCCCGCCGCGAGCCGGATGTATCCGCCCCAGCCGGTCGCCGACCGCGCCCGGCGCGCCACGCGTGTCCCATGCCTCCGGCCGAGACGGTGCCGCCGCCGGGCCGCCGGATCCCGCGCCCGGACGCACGAGAGCCCCATCCCCCCGTCGACCCTGTCCTCGGGACAGCGCGCAATGTCGATCTCGCGCGTTGTCCCGTATGGCTTTCGTTCGAAGAGTCGCGCCGATGATGGATCTCCAGACCCTCGTCCTCAACGCGGATTACCGGCCGCTCTCCTACAACCCGCTCTCGTTGTGGAGCTGGAAGGACGCCTTCACCGCCCTGTTCCTCGACCGCGTGACGCTGGTGGCGAGCTACGACGTCGAGGCGCGCAGCCCGAGCCGGGCGCTCCGGGTGCCGAGCGTGGTGGCGCTGAAGAACTACGTGACGCTGGCCCGCAGCCCCGCCTTCACCCGCTACAACATCTACCTGCGCGACAGCTTCTCGTGCCAGTATTGCGGCCTGCGCCTGCCCTCGGGCGGCCTGACCTTCGACCACGTCAACCCGCGCTCCCGCGGCGGGCTCTCCACCTGGGAGAACGTCGTCGCCGCCTGCAGCCCGTGCAACCTGCGCAAGGCGAACCGCACCCCGCACGAGGCCGAGATGCCACTGCTGACTGAGCCGCGCCGCCCGACCCGCTACGAGCTGCACCACCGCCAACCCGAGTTCGACCACCGCGACTACCACCACACCTGGCTCGACTACCTGTACTGGGACAGCGAGCTGGAGAGCTGATCGGGAAAGGAGCGCGCATCCGGTCTCATCGGCACCGGCCGATGGGACCGCGTGGAGCGTGCGTCCTGAGACGCGTTCGGGCCGGTTCCCTGGCCGTGATCGGGCTCCGAGACGGGAGCGCCGAGGCCGATCCGGGCGCCGCGCGGCCATGTCGACTTCACGAGGTCGTCGGTGTAGGGGCCCCGCTCCTGCGCGAAAGCTGTATCGGCACGGCCGAGAACGGCCAGGACGGCAACCCAGCAAAGCCGCTGCACCCGCATCATCCGAGTTTCCTCCGAGGTCGAGGGCGAACCCTGAGCTGACCGGGTTCGGCCGAGCGGATCGGCAGCGGTTCCGTCGCCCCCCGGAGGCCGGGTCCGGTCGCGCACCGAGCGAACCGCGGCGCGGTGGCGCGCGTTCGAGCATCGACCGGACCGATCCGGGACGACCTCGAGGATGGAACCGGCATGGCAGAACCGACCCGCATCGTGATCGTCGGCGGCGGCATCGCCGGGATCACGGTGGCGACCGGCCTCGGCCGCCGCCTCGGCCGGAGCGGGGCGGCGCAGGTCACCCTGGTCGACCGGGCCCTGTCCCATGTCTGGAAGCCGATGCTGCACACCTTCGCCGCCGGCACCGCGCTGCCGGACCGGCAGAAGCTGAGCTTGCTCGCGCAGGCCAAGGCCAACCATTTCCGCTTCCGGCTCGGCTCGCTGCAGGCCGTCGACCGTGCCGCGCGGCAGCTGACCCTCGCCCCCTTCGTCGCGGAGGGCGACGGAGCGGCCCTCGCGCCGACGCAGCTCGGCTACGACGTGCTGATCCTCGCCCTCGGCAGCCGCGCGAACGATTTCGGGACGCCGGGCGTGGCCGAGCATTGCGCCACGATCGACGACCTCTCCGACGCGGAAGCGCTGCACCGGCGCCTGCGCGGGCAGGTGCTGGCGGCGCTGCGCTCGGAGGCCAGCCTGCGGATCGCCATCGTCGGCGGCGGCGCGACCGGCGTCGAGTTCGCGGCCGAGCTGAAGCACGCCGTCGACGTGATCGCCGGCTACGGCACCGGCGCCTTGCGCGAAAAGCTCCGCCTCACCCTGATCGAGAGCGGCCCGCGCCTGCTCGCCGCCTTCCCCGATCGCGTCTCCCGGGCCGCGGCGGCCACCCTGGCCGACCTCGCGGTCGACGTGCGCACCGGCGCCCTGGTGACCGGCGCCGACGCCGCGGGCTTCACGCTGAAGGACGGCGGACGGATCGAGGCCGACATCAAGGTCTGGGCCGCCGGGGTGCGCGCGCCCGCGGTGCTCGCCCGGATCGAGGGGCTCGACCGGTCGCGCACCGGCCAGCTCGTGGTCGGCGACACCCTCCAGGCCACGCGCGACCCGGCGATCTTCGCGCTCGGCGACTGCGCCGCCTGCCCGCAGCCCGGCGCGGGGCATCCGGTGCCGGCGACCGCGCAGGCGGCCCACCAGCAGGCCCGGCACCTCGTGCGCCATTTCGAGGCGTGGCGGCGCGGCGGCGCGATGGCGCCGTTCCGCTTTCGCGACAAGGGCGCGCTCGTGTCCCTGGCCGACTACAACGGCTGGGGCACGCTCGGGCGCTACACCTTCGGCGGCGGCCGCCTGCGCGGCCTGTTCGCGCGGCTCGCCCACGACCTACTCTACCGCCGGCACCAGGTCGGCCTGCTCGGCCCGTTCCGCGGCGCCCTCGCCTGGCTCGCCGACGACCTCGCCCATGCCGTCGGGCCGCCGGTGCGGCTGGATTGAGACGCCCGGCTCCGGGATCGGCCGGACGGGCACGTCCCCGTGCGACGTCGAGCCTGCCGTCGGCCGGCCGCATTCCGGCGTCGGACCGGCTTATGCCGGCCGCTCTCCATCGTGCGGAGACGGCGCGATCAGGCCGGCCGAGCGGAGGGTGGATCGGGGCCGGACCGGGTGCCGCGGGGGGGGCGTGTCGCGGGTCAGCGGTCCAGGGGCTGGCCGTCGCGGGGCGTGATGCCCTGCGAGCGCAGCTGTTGGTTCTGCTCGTTGATCTGGATCGGGTCCACGCGACGCTGCGGCGCGCCCGGCAGCGTGATCGACGGACCGGCGACCGATTGCGCGGCAGCGGAGGGCGGGCACAGCAGCTGGCAGATCGGCACGTTGTCGGCGGTCGAGGAGCATCGCGCGACGGCGGTTCCCTGGACACAGGTGCAGCTGCACAGGGCGAGCGCCGGGACGGGCGCGATCGTGATGGCAAGCGCGAGGATGACGGTTCGCATGTCGCTGGTCCTGGGTGGCGCCGCCGGAGCCTAGAGCATCATTTCGCCCGAGGCGCCATCATCCGCCATCCGCGCGGCCGACGGGGATCGGAGCCCGAGGATCGCACGGACCGACGCGGCGCCGGCATCTCGTGGAGCGATCCGCGACGCCGGTCGCCGAGGCGCTTCCGAGGATCGAACGCCTGCTGGGTCCGACGACCCGCCCCGAGCCGTCGTGACGATTGGTGGGCGGTGACGGGCTCGAACCGCCGACCCTCTCCGTGTAAATCAGATGTTTGGAGAGATAGCGACGCCATCGGCCGCTTATTATTTGCCAGTGGCGCTTGTTGCCTCTTACGTTTTTGCTGATACCCTCTCCTTCGAACGCGGCGGCCACGAGGGCGCGCGTACTGGCTGCTTACAATACGCTTACCAGCATGCGCCTCACCAACCAGTCGGCAGCGGCCCTGAAGGTGCCGGAAGGCAAGCTCTACGTGCTGGCCTTCGACGACGACCTGCCGGGCTTCGGCATGCGGGCTAATGCCGGCGGGTCGCGGGTCTGGATCGTCCAGTACCGGAACGCCCTGGGACAGTCGAAGCGGGAGAGCCTGGGCCGGGTCGGCGTGCTGTCGGCGGCCGATGCACGCCGCGCCGCCGCGGAGAAGCTGGCGCGGGTCCGGCTTGGCGGAGATCCTGGCGCCGAGCGCGAGCAGGCGCGCAAGCGAGCCGCCGTCACCGTCGGGTCGAAGGTCGACGCCTACCTTGAGAGGCTGTCGGATCGCATCCGGGCGACCGGCCTGCGTGAGTCGACGCGATACATGCGGCTGTCCTGGTCACCGCTGCATCGAATCCCCGTTGCCGAAGTGACGCGCGCCATGGTCGCCGAGCGGCTGAACGTGATTGCGAAGACCTCGGGCCCCTACGCAGCGAACCGGGCGCGCACGACGCTCTCGGCTTTCTACGGATGGCTGATCGAGGAAGGCCTAGCCGACGTGAACCCGGTGGTCGGCACGCGGAAGCCGATCCAGGATGAGAAGCGGCAGCGCGTGCTAAAGCCGGAGGAGATCCGCGCTGTCCTTGGCGCGCTGCCGGCGGGCGACTTCGGCCGCGTGGTGCGCCTGCTGCTGCTCACGGGCCAGCGTCGCGACGAGGTAGCGGACATGGCCTGGGCGGAAGTCGATCTGGCAGGGGCCCTATGGAGCATGCCGGGCGAGCGGACGAAGAACGGGCTTGCGCATGACGTGCCGCTGTCCGCCGCGGCGCTGGCGATTCTGGCAGAAGCGCCACGGATCGAGGGGCGTGATCTCGTGTTCGGTTCCGGTGCCGGCGGCTTCCAGGGATTCACCAGGGCGAAGGCGGCGCTCGACAAAGCCTGCGGCGTGACAGGGTGGCGGCTTCACGATCTACGCCGAACGGTTGCCACCGGCATGGGCAACCTTGGGGTGCTTCCGCACGTGGTCGAGGCGGTGCTGAACCACATCTCGGGCACGAAGGCCGGTGTGGCCGGCGTCTACAATTATGCCCTCTACAACCCAGAGAAGCGGACGGCCCTAGATCTTTGGGGACGGTACCTTGCGACTTTCGATCCATCGATCCAATTCGCCGCGACGGACACCGTAGCAACGTTCGCTAATTTGTAGAAGTGGTGGACCGTTACCTCGACGGCACATTTGGCGCAAAGTCGTCGATGAAATGCCAAGCTCGCGTGAAACATCAGTAAGCCGAATGACAAAACGGGATGGGTCTGCGGCCTGCATTATGCCTTCCTATTCCAAATATAAATCCAGGCCTTCCTTACGAGATCGGCGGCATTCCTTGAAGAACGAGTAAACGTAAGAGGGGATAGCATTGCTTGCGCTCGGCGACCGTGTATCAAGGCACTATCGAGCCGCGGTCGGAGGCCGGCTCGATGGCGCTAAACCATCATGCCTACGGTGACCTCCGTGTCTTGTAAGCTCCCTCAGCCGGGCGCAAACGGCGAGGATTGTCAAGCAGCATCTTGCAGAACGTCGAGATGACTAGTTCGTCGAATAAACCGCTTCATTGTAGGCGCTCGTGCAATTGAGCGATCAGATATCAACGTGTCAATTATCACGAATCGCCGGCTTCGTTGATCCTCGGTGCCGGCCCGGTCATCGTCGCCATCCGAGGCTTAAAGCCGGGCTCTTTGCGCAACACGCTCTCACGCCCTTCCAGACCACAAACGCGTTCTTACACCCTCCACCCAAAGCAGATGGGGTGGATGGCTCCCGCTCCGACTGACGGCATCTCGGTGCCAAGATGTGGTTGCTGTCAAAGCAGCAGCCACGCAGATGCAGGAGCCATCCCCATGGAGATCACCACCGTCGGCATCGATCTGGCCAAGAGCATTTTCCAGGTTCACGCCGTTGATGCAGCTGGGCACGTCGTCGTTCGCAAGGCGCTACGCCGGGCGCAGGTCGTGCCGTTCTTCGCCAAGCTGCCTCGATGCCTGGTCGGCATGGAGGCGTGCGGAACGTCCCATCACTGGGCCCGGGAACTGACGAAGCTCGGCCATGAGGTTCGGCTGATGCCGCCCGCTTACGTGAAGCCGTATGTGAAGCGCGGTAAAACCGATGCGAACGATGCCGCTGCCATCTGCGAGGCGGTGACGCGCCCGAGCATGCGCTTCGTGCCGGTGAAGTCGACCGAGCAGCAGGCAGCGCTGGCGCTGCACAGGACGCGCGACCTGCTGGTCAAGCAACGTACGCAGTTGGTGAACATGATCCGCGGCCTGCTCGCCGAGTTCGGGATCGAGATGGCGCGGGGCCTGCGGCACGCGCTCGAACTGGCAGCCCGGCTCTCGGCCGGAGACGCAGCCGAGGTGCCACCACTGGCGCAACGCGTGGTGACCGGGCTGGCCGATCAGATCGGCGCCGTACAGATCCATCTCACCCGGCTGGAGAAGGAGTTGTTGGCCTGGCATCGGGACAGCGACCTGTCACAGCGCCTGGCGACGATCCCCGGTGTCGGCATCGTCTCGGCAACGGCGCTGGCCGCCTCAGTGAGCGAGCCCGAGCGCTTCCGCTCCGGTCGGCAGTTCGCAGCTTCGTTGGGGCTGACACCGCTGCAGAACTGCAGTGGCGGCAAAGAGCGCATGGGCCGGATCTCGCGCATGGGCGACCGCTATCTGCGCCGCCTGCTCGTGGTCGGCATGACCTCTCTGGTCCGGCGCGCGAAGGCTGCGCCGACGTCGGTCGACCCACGGCTGCCGGCGCTGCTCCAGCGCAAGCCAGTGCGCGTGGTAACCGTTGCGGCGGCCAACCGCACCGCACGGGTCGCCTGGGCGATCATGACCCGCGGCGGCACCTACCGCGCACCAGCGGCCACGGCCGCCTGACAGCAGGAAGGGGAGCACTTTTCCGAGTTGCGAGGACGATGAGAGTTGATGGCGAACCGGTCAGACCGGGAGCCGGGACACCCCGCTGAATGTCCAGGGCATCATAGCCCGCAAAGCAGAGTGGGACCCAGCTCGCGGATACCATCAGGGCCAGCAGTCACAAGAACGACTGCATCAACAGGCCGGACACAAGACTGCACCCGACCAACGCGTCAGAAGCTCAATTCGCCGCTTGCAATGCGGGAGCCATCCACACAGGACACTCGCTGTCAGGACAGAGGGGGACCTCGTTCCTTGAACGCTATGTCGGGATCGATTTGATCGTTATCCCGTCATTAGATTTCCAGGCGCACAATCCCGACAAGCACCGTGACTCCGATGGACGATTTTGAGGCGCATAATTCACGCACCCAGGAAACGGTCCTTTTTTCCCAATTAACGAATCGTTTTTCTAAAAATGCTTACGTCTCACAATACGGATCATTTTAAGTAGTTAGAAGGAGATTTTTGATTTTTCTGCGTACTACTGCGATAATTCTGCAGTGGGGTGGGCTATGCTGGATCTGACTGGTTACAAGCTGACGTTTGATGACGAGTTCAACACGCGCAGCATTTCGCAAACCGGCGCCGGTACCACATGGGCTGACATCCGCTCTCAATGGCGCTTCGATGCCAACTCGGATATTGGGTTTGGACATTCCTCTTTCGTGGACCCAGCCTCCGGCTACGACCCGTTCAAAGTTCAAGGCGGCGTGCTGACCATCACCGCCGTTGCAGACAAGACTGCCTCGGGCTATTCGGGCAGTTGGGAGTCAGGGCTAATCAACACGCAGGGTAACTTCTCGCAGACCTATGGGTACTTCGAGATGCGGGCCGATCTTTCAGACGCGAAGGGCGCCTGGGATGCCTTTTGGCTCTTGCCAGACAAGGCTGCGGCCAATCCCAACCACTTGTCTGGCTGGCAGGAACTCGACGTCGTCGAGCACTACGGCGGCAACGACAAAGGTGTCTACAGCACGATCCACACCACGGATCAGACGCCTAACATCCCCTGGCAGCAGAACCGGCAGGTCTACAGCGAGACCGCGCAGGCCAGCGGATATCACACCTACGGAATGGATTGGCAGAAAGACAAAATCAGCTTCTACGTAGATGGAAAGTTCGTTGGCTCGCAGGCAACGCCTAGCGATATGACAGGGCCAATGTATCTGGTGGCTAACCTCGCTACGCAGAATGACGCGGATGCGGCCGGCGTCCCGATCACGACGAAGATCGACTATATCCGGGCGTACTCCAACAACCCAAACGCCGTTGCGGTAACCCAGGATCCTGTATCGGCGCCTGATGGTCAGGATCCCGGTCTTTATGGTGCCACCAGCACTAATCATCCCCTTCCATCCAAGGCAGATTCGACACCTACCTCAACGAGCATTGGTTCGGGCTCGGATCAGCTGATCTTCAAGATCAGCGAGGACGCCTACAAGGGCGACGCGCTCTACACCGTCTCGGTCGATGGCAAGCAGATCGGCGGCACGC
>NZ_VRUU01000046.1 GCF_008039875.1 Methylobacterium sp. WL119
TCCCAGAGCATAATGCCCCGAAACCACCTTGCCCGTCTTGGAAACCCGTGATACCGAACCAACCAGTCGGTGGTCCGCCTCAGCGGTGGGAGGCGTCTAAGCCCCCGCCGATACCCTGTCAACCCCGTCTTCGGCACCGCCGAAACCCGGACCCGACACTCACAACCGACAAAAACAGCAGAGCGCCCGGTTTCCACCGGCCTGCCCAGCCAATCCGTCGGAGGTGATACCAGCCCCGGAGAACCGCGTCGCCGCCGCCCCGTTGCCGATGAGCGGGGTATACGGACCGCTCAGTGCCCCGTCAACAGCCAAAACGGAACTTTCTCCGATTTCGACGACAGAACCACGACAGGCCGTCCGGAAGGCCCTCCAGCGATCCCGAGACGGGTGCGCCCTCTCCGGGAACGATCGGCCTCTCCATCCGTAGAACCGCGTCGCCGCGGGGGCGGCACGGAGCATGCGCGATGGCGATCCAGGCCCTGAACGACCGCAAGAAGCTGTCGAGCGATTTCAACGAGGCCAACGACGCCTTCATCGATGCGGTGCTCAACGCGCTGAAGGCCGGCGAGATGCCGCTGGAGCTGGCCCGCGCCTACCTCGCCCACCCGGTGGCGATGATGCATGCGGACGGGGCGCAGGCGGTGGCCAACTACTTCGACCGCATCCTGGCGCAGCGCCCGACGATCGACTGGGCGCCAGGCGCGTAGGGACGACCGGTCAGATCGCGGGCGGCGCGAAGCCCCCGAAGCTCGCCTCGAGATGACGGCCGAGGGCGAGGGCCACGTCCTCGCGCCACGGGTGGGCCGCCACCTGCACCCCGATCGGCATCCCCTCGGGCGAGGTGCCGACGCGGACCGCCACCGCCGGCCAGCCGGTGAGGTTGTGGTTCTGGGCGTAGCCGACCCCGCGCTGCAGCGCCGGATCGAAACTGGTGCCGTGCGCCGGCGCGACGTAGGGCGCCACCGGCGACAGCACCGCGTCGTAGCCCTGCAGGAAGGCGAGCTGCGCGTTGCGGAACGCGTCCCAGCGGGCGAACGCCGCCAGCGCCTCGGTGATGCCGGCCATGGCCGGCGCCGCGCGCGTGCCGAGCGACTGCTCGAACAGCGGCGAGATCCGCTCGGTCCCGATCGAGCGCAGGAAGGCGCGGGTGCCGGCGCCCCCGTCGCCGCGGGTCATGTCGAAGTAGACCGCCGCCGCCGTCTCGGCCTCCGGCAGGCGGCGCTCCTCGACCGTCAGGCCGGCCTCCGCGAACGCCCTCGCCGCCGCGCGCACGGCCGCCGCGATCTCCGGCGTCGGGGCCGAGGCGCCGTCGTCGTCGAAGAAGGCGAGCTTCAGCCCGCGCAGGCCGACGGCGTCCGGATCGCGCAACGGCATGTCGACGATGGTGTAGTCGCGAAAATCCGGCCCGGCGACGATGGGCAGCGCGAGGGCGAGGTCGTCGACGCGGCGGGCGATCAGGCTGACGTGGAACACGCTGTTGCGGGCACCCATCGGCCGGGGAAACTGCCCGGTGCGCGGGATGCGGCCCGAGGTCGGCTTGAGCGCGGCCAGCCCGCAATAATGCGCCGGCACGCGGATGCTGCCGCCGGCATCGGTGCCGAGGCCGAGGGGCGAGCCGCCGGCCGCGACGATCGCCGCCTCGCCGCCGCTGCTGCCGCCCGGCGTGCGGGCGAGGTCGTAGGGGTTGTTGGTGCGGCCGTAGACGAGGTTGTCGGTCTCCAGCGCGCCGGCGAGCTCCGGCACGTTGGTCTTGCCGAGCACGATCGCGCCGGCCGCGCGAAGGCGGGCCACCGCAGTCGCGTCGGCCTTCGGCACGTAGGCGGCCCGACCCAGCGTGCCGCCGGTGCAGACCACGCCCGCGGTCTCCAGTGTGTCCTTGATCGTCACCGGGACGCCGTGCAGCGGTTTCGGCGCCTCGCCCCGCGCCAGGGCGGCGTCGGCGGCCGCCGCCTCGCGCCGCGCGGAGTCGGCGGTGAGCTGCACGACGGCGTTGAGCTGCGGGTTGACCGCGGCGATGCGGGCCAGATGCGCCTCGACCACCTCCGCGGCGGTGACGCGCCGGGTGCGGATCGCCTCGGCCAGCGCGCTCGCGGAGGCGGCGGTGAGCGCGTTCGTGCCGCCCGCCCGGGCGGGCGATGCCGCGAGGGCCGCAGCCGTCGCGATTCCGCCGAGCAGGGCGCGTCGGTCGATGGTGGAGGTGTCGTGCACGGGCGTCATCCGCTGGGGTGTGGGGGACGAGGCATCTTCCGTGCCGACGAGCCGGGAAACACGCGGCGCGCCGGTCAGTACCCCTTCTTCACCTGCGCCAGCGCGCCGGTGAGGCCGCGGGCGATGCGGGCGCGCTCGTCGGGCGAGGCGTCGCGGGCGACGACGACGTATTCCCGGCGCGAGACCAGGGTCAGGCGCTGCAACCCGAACTCCTCGTCCTCGACCTGGGTGAGCTTGGTCCAGAGCGGGTTGAAGCGCCATTGGTGGCGCTCGCCGCGGTGGCTGACGCGGGTGAGCAGGATCTCGAGCTGGGAGATCATCACCTCCTCGAAGGAGCGGCCGCGGCGGAAGCTGACCTTGAGCGCGGCGTAGATCGCCAGCATGTCGAGGCCGAAGAAGCCGGCGACCGGCCAGAAGCCCATGCGCCAGCACCAGACCGAGATCACCAGCGAGACCAGGCAGCAGCCCGTCATCACCACCTTGAAGCCGGCGCGGCTCAGGGACTGGGCCGGCCGGATGGTGGCCGAGAACACCGGCCGATCGATGGTATCGGGATCGAGGCCGTCCGGGTGGACGTGGAGGTTGCCGCTCGCCATGGGGCCAATATAACCCGACGATGCCAGCCAGGAAGCCGCCCGCCGTGAAGAAAGCCGCGATCGGGGGCACGCTCGCCCGACCGATCGTCGCACGCGCCACCCGCGCGCCCGATCCGGTCGGCCCCGAGGCCGTCGTCGCGATCTTCTCGCGCCTGCGGGCGGCCAATCCCGAGCCGCGGGCCGAGCTCACGTTCCTCAACCCCTACACGCTGCTCGTCGCGGTGGTGCTGTCGGCCCAGGCGACCGACGTCGGCGTGAACCGGGCGACCGGGCCGCTCTTCGCGATCGCCGACACCCCGGAGGCGATGCTGGCGCTCGGCGAGGACCGGGTGCGCGACTTCATCCGCACGATCGGGCTGTTCAACACCAAGGCGAAGAACGTGATCGCGCTCTCGCGCATCCTGGTCGAGCAGCACGGCGGGGTGGTTCCGCGCAGCCAAGCGGAGCTGCAGGTGCTGCCCGGCGTCGGCGCCAAGACCGCGAGCGTGGTGCTCAACGTCGCCTTCGGCGAGGCCCGCATCGCGGTCGACACCCACATCTTCCGTGTCGCCAACCGCATCCCGCTGGTGGTCGCCGCCACCACCGACAAGGTCCAGGCCGGGCTGGAGGCGCTGGTGCCCGAGCCCTTCCGCCTCAATGCCCACCACTGGCTGATCCTGTTCGGCCGCTACGTCTGCAAGGCGCGCAAGCCCGACTGCCCGAACTGCCCGATCGCCGACCTGTGCCGCTACCCGGACAAGACGGCGTGAGGGGCGCCCCGGTGTGAGGCCTGCAAGGGGGAAGGCATCCCGTCATCCCGCCCGCCATCCCGGGGCGCCGAAGGCGAGCCCGGGATGACGGGGCGGGGGCGGGAAGCGTGCGCGCGACGGACGAACGCCGCCGTCGACCAAGGCCGAGGAAGGCGCGCCGCGCGTATCCCCCACCCGGCTAACGCGTTGTGCTGCCAGCGCGCTTCGGGTAGTTTGCGGCACGGTCGCCGGGGTTCCCAGCCATGACATGTGCCCGCGGCCCGACCTCTCCCGAGGTCTGAACGCCGCGGAATCCGCGCACGTCTCGTCGCCAAGGAGCCACGGCCCGATGGACTTCCTCAAACCACGGTACACGCCTATGAACCGCCGCCGTCGCATCTACGAGGGCAAGGCGAAGGTCCTCTACGAGGGTCCGGAGCCGGGAACGCTCATCCAGCACTTCAAGGACGACGCGACCGCCTTCAACGCGAAGAAGCACGAGATCATCGACGGCAAGGGCGTGCTGAACAACCGGATCTCGGAGTTCGTCTTCCAGCACCTCAACGACATCGGCGTGCCGACCCATTTCATTCGCCGGCTCAACATGCGCGAGCAGCTGATCCGCGAAGTCGAGATCATCCCGCTCGAGGTGGTGGTGCGCAACGTCGCCGCCGGCTCGCTGGCGACGCGGCTCGGGCTCGAGGAGGGCACCCAGCTGCCGCGCTCGATCATCGAGTTCTACTACAAGAACGACGCGCTCAACGACCCGATGGTGTCGGAGGAGCACATCACCGCGTTCGGCTGGGCGACGCCCCAGGAGATCGACGACATCATGGCGCTGGCGATCCGCGTCAACGACTTCCTGTCGGGCCTGTTCCTCGGCGTCGGCATCCGCCTGGTCGACTTCAAGATCGAGACCGGCCGCCTGTGGGAGGGCGACATGATGCGCATCGTCGTCGCCGACGAGATCTCCCCGGATTCGTGCCGGCTGTGGGACATCAAGTCCGCCGACAAGCTCGACAAGGACCGCTTCCGCAAGGATCTCGGCGGCCTGATCGAGGCCTATACCGAGGTCGCCAAGCGGCTCGGGATCATGTCGGAGAACGAGAAGGTCCAGACCGGCGGACCGCGCCTGGTCCAGTAGGGCCGTCGACGGCGCCCGCGCGCAGCCGGGCGTGGGTCGAGAGATCGGGATCGAAGCCCGGATGATAATGGGGGTCCTGCACCAGCAGCGGCCCCCATCGCATTTTGAATGCCGCGACCTCGCGGGCGTGGCGGCTTTCGGCCTCCGGCGAGCGCTTTCGGCTCGCGCCCTCGCGGTGATGCAGCACCGCGCCTGGCACCATCAGCGTGCGGTGGCCGGCCGCGTTCAGGCGCAGGCACAGGTCGACGTCGTTGAAGTCGACCGCGAAATGCGCGGCGTCGAAGCCGCCGACCGCGCGGAACTTGGCCGCCTCGACCACGAGGCAGGCGGCGGTGACGGCCGAGACCGCATGCGTCGCCCGCAGGCGCATGCCGTCGCCGGGGGCGTCCCCGGGGAAGTGCCGATGCGCATGGGTGGCGAGGCCTCCGGTGCCGAGCACGATGCCGCCGTGCTGGATCCGGCCCTCCCCGTCGAGCAGCTTGGCGCCGACCGCGCCGATCTCGGGCCGCAGCGCCTCGCGCACCATCCGCCCGAGCCAGTCCGGCCTGAAGGCCTCGACGTCGTTGTTGACGAAGGCGAGCAGCGCGCCCCGCGCCAGCGCGGCGGCGGCGTTGTTCATGCCGGCGAAGTCGAACGGCCCCGGGCAGGCGACGACGCGCACCCCCTCGCCTTCGAGGGCGCGGAAGTAGGCCAGGGTCTCGGGCGCGCGGCTGTCGTTGTCGGCGATCAGGATCTCGAGGCTCGGCCAGTCGGTGCGGGTGCGCAGGCCGTCGAGGCACGCGCGCAGCAGATCGACCCGGTCGCGGGTCGGGACGATGACGCTGACCAGGGGAAGCGGATCGGGCAGCGGATGCAGGGCCGAGACGACGCCGTCGGGTTCGCGCGCGAGCCGGGTCGCGGCCCGACCGGTGCGGTCGAGGTGCCGGCGTAGGCTGGCGAGCCGGGTTTCGAGATGGGCGTCTTGCGGCCCCCGCCTTCCCTCGCCCTGAAGCGGGAGAGGGTGGGCCTCGCGCGAGCGAGGGTCGGGAGCGGGGAGCGCCGTGACCGGATCGGTCGCTCCCCTCTCCCGCTCGCCTTCGGAGGGTCCCCTCCCCCGCAGAGGGGGGAGGGAAGGCGCGCGGTCGGAAGCGAGGTCCGGCCCGATCCGAACCGACACGATCCCCGGCAGGTGCCCGATCGCGTCCGGGCCGAAGCGCTCGACGATGCGCAAGGCGGCGTCGAGGGCCGAGATCTCCGCGTCCCCGCCGGCGATCGCGCAAAGGCTCGTCCAGCGCACGGCGAGCACCGGGCCGAGCCAGTCGACGGCCATCAGGTAGTCGGGATCGAAGGCCGGGCGCAGCAGCGGGAACACCGGGCCGCCGGGCGAAGCCTGGACCAGCGCGTCGCCGTAGAGCGCGTGCAGGCTCGGATCGGCGGCGAAGGCGGCGGCGAAGGCCCGGCGGGCGCCCGCGACGAGCGCGTGACCCGGTGCCGTGAGCAGGCGGAGGTCGGGATCGTCGGACGGGACGGGCTCGGTCGGAAACCGGTCCAGGATCCCGGGCGGCAGCGCCAGGCGGTGATCGATGCCGACGAGGGCCGCGCATTGCTGGCGCGCGCGCAGGCGCCGGCCGGTGAGGCGGGCCCAGAGGATCGCGAAGGTCCGCCGCGGATGACGCGCCAGGGTGGCGGCGACGGCGCGCGTGCCCGAGCCAGCCATGGCTATTCCAGGTCCTCGCCGAAGGTCGTGAGCGACAGGGCGGGATGATAGAACGGATCGTGCCGGATCACGTCGCGCCAGCGCTCGGTGAAGCGGGCGGCCTCCGCCTCGAACCGGATGCGCTTGGCGCCCACCGACGGGCCGCGGCTCACCGATTCGAGGTGAGCCAGGGTGGCGGCCGGCGTCCACACCGTCTTGCAACCGGCCGCCCCGAGGCGGAGGCAGAAATCCACGTCGTTGAAATCGACCGGGAACGCCTCCGCGTCGAAGCCGCCGACCGCCCGATAGTTTTCCCGTGAAACAGCGAGGCACGCGGCGGTGACGGCCGAGACCTCGTGCGCGACCCGCATCTGCCCGAGACGGCCGGGGCTGCCCGCGGGGCGCTTGCGCAGGATGTGCCCGGCCCGCCCGCCGAGCCCGACGACGACGCCGGCATGCTGCAACGTGCCGTTCGCGTAGAGCAGCTTGGCGCCGACCGCGCCGACCTCCGGCCGCAGCGCCTGCCGGACCATCGCGTCGAGCCAATCCGGGTGCAGCACCGCCACGTCGTTGTTGAGCAGCACGACGACGGCGCCGGTCGCGGCCGCCACCCCGGCATTGACCATCGCCGAGAAGTTGAAGGGCGCATCGAACGCGACGATCCGCACCCGCCGATCGCGCCGGAGCGCGTCGTAGTGAGCGAGCACCGCCGGATCGGTCGAGCCGTTGTCGACGATCACGCACTCGATGGCAGGGTAGGCGGTCTCGTGCAGGACGCCGCGGCAGACCCGCTCGATCAAGTCGAGCCGGTCGCGCGACGGGATCACGATGCTGACGCGCGGCGCCGGCTCGGGCAGCGGCCAGAGCAGGTCGACGACGCCGTCGCGGATCACCGGCTCGGGGGCGTCGGTGCGATGCCGGGCGAGCGCGGCGGCGCGCGGCGCGGCATCCGGCGCGGCCCCGGTGGTCTCGGCGAGGATGCGCGGGAGGTGCGCCACACGGGTCGCGCGCGCGCCGAGCCACAGGTCGAGGACGAGCGGAAACGCCGCGATCGCCCCGGCCGGGTCTTCGGGAAGGCGCGCGAGCAGGGCCGGCGCGGCGAGCCACGGCCGGCCCTGGTAGCCGGTGGTGCGGGCGAGATCCGGGCTCCAATCCGGTTTCAGCCGGGGCGCGCCGTCGCGCAGCTCGTCGGCGTAGATCAGGTCGGCCGTGCCGATCTCTGCGGCGAGCCGAGCGAGCGCGTCGGGCCTCAGCCAGTCGCCGGCGCGGAGCAGGCAGAGGGGCGCGATTCCGAGGACATCCCCGAGGCCGCGATCGTCGCGCCAGGCCTCGTGCGCGATGCGAGGGTCGTCGGGCGTGGCCTGCAAGGTGGCGTGCAGGACGATCGCGCGCCAGTCGGGATGGGTCTGCGCGCGCAGGCTCGCGAGCGTCGCGGCGAGGCTTTCGGCATCCGCGTCGGCCAGGACGAGCACGCGGATCATGCCGAACGCCCCCTTCCCTCCCCCGCCTTCGGGGGAGGGCGGAAGGAGGGCGCGGTCCGCTGCCCAATCCGAGAACCGCGCGCGCGGCGTCACCGCGCAGGTCCCGCGGAGGGTGTCGCGATAGCGGCGCTCGTCGCCGCGCAGGCGTTCGTAGAGGGCGGAGACGGCGCGGAGCGGCCGGGTCGCGAGCGCTTGCAGGAACAGGCTCGCCTCGGTGCGGCGGCCGACGCGCTCCAGCACGAAGCCGGGTCCGGCGGCGAGGCGGATCTCGCGAAGGTCGTCCGGGAGCAGGCCGAGCCAGTGGGCGCAGGGCTGCGCGACGCCGGGCAGCACCACGTCCTGCGCGCCCTCGGCGCGGATCAGGCGCAGCATCGGCCGGCGCGGCCGGGCGGTCGGCGGCTCGCGATAGGTCAGGACGACCCAGCCGCCGCGGCCGATCTCCGGCAGCACGAGGCGGCGGTCGAAGACCGGGTCGGCCGCCGGCACGCAGTGGAACGCGGTCGCGCGCCCGAGGTCGAGCCGGGCGGTCAGGCGCGGAACGGGCCGTCTCCCGGCTTGGGCTTCACTGCGCGGCGCCCGCCTCGGCCGGAGCTTCGGAGGGCGCCTCGGACGGGGCCTGGGCCACCGGCGCGCGGCGGCGGGGTTTCGGCTTCGCCGCCGCCGCCTTCGGGGCGCCGCCCAGGCCGACGACGATCTCGTAGTCGGCGCTCACGGCGGCCGGCACGGGGATGTCGTCCTCCACCACCGTGGCGAAGCCCTGGGCCTCGCCCGACCCGACCGAGACCGCGACGCGGCGGGTGCGGGTGCTGACGGTCTTGTCGTCGTGCTTGATCGCGATGGTGAAGGGCACGTCGAACCGGCCGGGCGCGCCGGAGGGGCCGAGCAGGACGCGGGCCTCGATGCCGACCTTGACCGTGATCGACCCGTCCGCGCGCCGGGTGCACTCGCGGGCGATGCGCCCGAGGGAGACCTGGCTGCGGATGCCGGCGCCGGTGGCGCCGGCCGGGTTGGTGAGCGCGGCGCCGCCGTCCGGCACGTCGACGGTCGGGCAGTTGGGCGCCTCGAGCTCCTTGGGCTGCGACGGCGGCACGGTGGTGCCGCCGTACTTGAGCAGGTTGGAGAAGATGTTGCCCTCCTCGGCACCCGCGGGCGCCGCGCCGAGCGCGAGGGCGAGCCCGCAGAGGGCCGTTCGCCCGATCCCCAAAGCCCCGATCATGCCGCGCCTCCCGATGCTCACTTCAGGCTGTCGAACCCGGCCGCGAAGCCCTTCATCGACAGCGGGATGCCGACGCCCTCTTCCGGCGTCTGGAACACAATGAAGGTCGCCTGCGTGCCGGCCTTGAACTGGCGCACGAGGCCCTCGTCCATCACCACCTCGGCGACGCAGCCGGTGGTGAGGCAGCGCACGAAGCCGGCGCGGCCGACGTCGGTCTGGTCGATCTTCAGACCGAGGCCCGACGGCAGCAGCACGCCGAGCGGCGCGACCACGCGCAGCAGGTAGCCGCGGTTGTCGGCGGTCTTCAGGACGATGACCACCAGGGTGAGGTTCGGGCGGTCCTCGGCGGCGAGATACTGCACCATGGCGCATTGCTCGGCCTTGGCGCCGGCCGGGGTCTCGCAGCGCAGCTGCCAGTCCTCGAAGGTCTTGCGCACCATGCCCTGCGCCTGCGCCGCGCCGCCGAGGCCGCCCAGCAGGCCGCCGGCGAGGGCCACGGTTGCCAGCGCCGACGACAGGCGCCTGACACGGTCGAAACTCCTGTGCAGCCGCACCGACGATCCCTTCACGAGCGCGCCCCCGAGCCCGTTGCGGGCGGGAGGCCTTGCCGAAAACCCGGGTGTTCCGACCATGCGGGGCCCGGCGCTGTCAAGCGAGCCGCGCCGGCGCGCGCGGCAAACGCGCGGGCCTCAGCGCCGCCTCGTCCCGCCCGGGCCCGAAACGCGGCGGCCGGACACCGTGCGGACCGAATGTTGCCACAATGCGCTATCGCCGGGGCGCGCCGCGACCTAGATATCGCAGCGATGCATCATCACACGAGAGCCGGCGCCATGCGTGTCCTCGCCCTGACGGTCCTGCTGCTCGGCGCCACCGGCGTCGCGGCGACGGCCGAGCCGCTTCCGATCGGCGAGACGACCTACGTCGAGCGCTCGCTCAACCGCAGCGGCCTGCTCACGGTCGAGCATCCGCCGGTGGAGGTGAACCCCTACGGCCGCCGCAACGGCAACGCCGCCATCGCCGGCTTCTGCCGCGAGGGCGGGCTGATCCGTCGCCGCGACGAATTCGGCAACCCGATCGTCGTGCGCCAGCGCGAGCTCTGCGACAGCGTCGCCCCGCGCACCCTCGATCCCGGCGAGGTCGACCCCCGCCCGGCCTGGCCGGCGGAACGGGTCTCGCGCGAGCGGGTGCTGCGCGCGAAGGGGTGAGATTCGCGAAGCCGCACCGTTCGCGCACGCGGTTTCACGCCCCGTCCCGTCATCCCGGAGCGCCGAAGGCGAGCCCGGGATCCAGAACCGCAGGTCGTGTTCCCGTATGCGCCGTCGCGGCTCTGGATCCCGGGCTCCGCTGCGCGGCCCCGGGATGACGGGGAGGGACCGGTGGAATGGCGCGTCCTCGGTCCGCGATCCGCACCCTCACCCGTAGCGATGCAGCGCCGTGCCGTTGCGCTTGAGCCAGGCCTCGGCCGCGTCGACCTCGGGGCAGAGCTGGCCGAGCAGCGTCCAGAACCGGGCCGAATGGTTCATCTCGCGCAGGTGCGCCATCTCGTGGGCGACGAGGTAGTCGAGCACGACGGGCGGCGCGAGGATCAGGCGCCAGGAGAAGTTCAAGGCGCCGCCGGCGGTGCACGAGCCCCAGCGGCTGCGCGTGTCGCGCACCGTGATCCGCACCGGACCCTGACCGAGCTTGGCCGTGTAGTGCGCCACCGCACGCGCAAGGTCGCGGCGCACCTCCCCGTCGAGGAAGGCCTGCACCCGGCGGGCGACGTGCTCGGGCCCGCAGGAGACCGACAGCACCGGCTCGGCCGCGTCGGCCTCGATCCGGGTGATGCCGCTGCGCGAGCCCCGCCGCACGATCCGGTGCGGCACGCCGCGCAGGGGCACCATCGCGCCCTCCGCGAACGGCACCCGCTCGGGCACACGGGCGAGGCGCGCGGCGATCCAGCCGCCGTGGCTCACGGCGAAGCGCTGGGCGGTGCTGATCGCGCTGCGGGCCGGCAGGGTGATCACCACTTCGCCGGTGGCGGCCGAGACCCGCAGCGTCAGGCGCCGCGCGGTCGGGCGCCGACGCACCGCGACGCGGTAGGTCTCGCCGTCGTGCACGATATCGAGATGGTCGGGATCGGGGCGTCGCAGCAGCGCGAAGGGCATGGCGCCAGTCTAGCTGCGTGGCCGCCGCCCCTCCAGGGCGGCGACGCCAGATTCCGGCGCGTTTTCGCCCCGTCGGAAGCGCCGCTCAGCTCGCGAGCTGAATCGGCGCCGCGGCGTCGGCCGGAAGCCCCTGCATCGCGCGCACGAAGGCGGCGATCCGCGGGGCGATGATCGTGCGGTAGCGCGAGCCGTTGAACACGCCGTAATGCCCGACGCCCGGCTGCAGGTGGTAGGCCTTGCGCTCCTGGGGCAGGTTCGGCGTCAGGTCGAGGGCTGCGAGCGTCTGGCCGACGCCGGAGATGTCGTCGTTCTCGCCCTCGACCGCGAGGATCGCGCAGCGGCGGATCGCCGTCAGGTCGACCGGCACGCTGCGGTGGCGCATCGTGCCCTTGGGCAGGTCGTGGTTCACGAACACCGTCTCGACGGTCTGGAGGTAGAACTCGGCCGTCAGATCCATCACCGCCAGGTACTCGTCGTAGAACTCGCGGTGCTTCTCCGCCGAATCGCCGTCGCCCTTCACGAGATGGTCGAACATGTCGGAATGGGCCGTCACGTGCCGGTCGAGGTTCATCGCCATGAATCCCGAGAGCTGCAGGAAGCCCGGATAGACCGCCCGCCACGCGCCCGGATGGATCGGCGGCACGTAGGAGATCGTGTTGGTCTCGAACCAGGCCTGCCCGCGCTCCTGCGCCATGCAGTTCACGGCGGTGGGCGAGCGGCGGGTGTCGATCGGCCCGCCCATCAGGGTCATCGAGACCGGCACGCCGGGATCGCCCGCGGCCTCCATCACCGCGATCGCCGCCAGCACCGGCACCGCCGGCTGGCACACGGCCATCACGTGCAGGTCCGGCCCGAGCGCGGCGAAGATCGCCTTGCAATAGTCGATGTAGCTGTCGAGATCGAACCGGCCGGCGAGCAGCGGCACCATGCGCGCATCCGACCAGTCGGTGACGAAGACGTCGTGGTTCGGCAGCATCGCCTCGACGGTGCCGCGCAGCAGCGTCGCGTAGTGGCCCGACATCGGCGCGACCACGAGGAGCTTCGGCTGCGGGCTGGCCGGCGGGGTCGCGAAGGCGCGCTCGAACGCGATCACCCGGCAGAACGGCCGCTCCCACACGATCCGCTCGGTCACCGGCACGGCGACGCCGTCGACGACGGTCTCGGACAGCCCGAAGGCCGGCTTGCCGTAGCGGCGGGTGGCCCGCTCGAACATCTCGCAGCCGGCGGCCATCGAGCGGGCGTAGGGCGAGTAGGCGAGCGGGTTGGCCGGGTTCTGCAGGCCGAACCGCGCCATGTCGGCGGCCATGCGCGCCGGCGCCATCAGGAACCGCATGCCCTCGAAGGCGGTGTAGGCGAGATCCATCCGGGCCATCGAACGCTCCTTCGCCCGGACGCGGCCGTCGGGCGTTGCAGGCAACCACCTTACCCGGGCGATGGTTCCGGTGAAGGCCCGTCGCGCGGACGTGATGCGATGGTCCTCGGCTCGTTACGCGACACGGCGTGGTCGAGGCGCGGGTCCCCTCTCCCGGACGGGAGAGGGGCGGGGCGGTGCTTCCCGGCCCCCCGAACGACCTACGCGTTGTCGCCGCGGATCGCGGCGATGACCGCGTCGGTGACCTGGCGCGTGGTGGCGGTGCCGCCGAGGTCCGGCGTGTGCAGGCTCGGGTCGGCGGTGACGCGCTCGACCGCGCGCATCAGCCGGTCGGCCGCCGGCGCCTCGCCGAGATGCTCCAGCATCTGGCACGCGGTCCAGAAGGTGGCGATCGGGTTGGCGATGCCCTTGCCCGTGATGTCGAAGGCCGAGCCGTGGATCGGCTCGAACATCGACGGGTAGGTGCGCTCCGGGTTGATGTTGGCGGTCGGCGCGATGCCGAGCGAGCCGGCGAGCGCCGCGGCGAGGTCCGAGAGGATGTCGGCGTGGAGGTTGGTCGCGACGATGGTGTCGAGGGTCTGCGGCTTCATCGTCATGCGCATGGTCATGGCGTCGACCAGCATCTTGTCCCAGGTCACGTCGGGAAAGTCCCAGGCGACCTCCGCCGCGATCTCGTCCCACATCACCATGGCGTGGCGCTGGGCGTTCGACTTCGTCACCACGGTCAGGAGCTTGCGCGGGCGCGACTGCGCGAGCTTGAAGGCGTAGCGGATGATCCGGTCGACCCCGGAGCGGGTCATCATCGAGACGTCGGTGGCGACCTCGTTCGGATGGCCCTGGTGCACGCGCCCGCCGACGCCCGCATACTCGCCTTCCGAGTTCTCGCGCACGATCACCCAGTCGAGCTCCGGCCCCGACACGTGGCGCAGCGGCGAGGTGATGCCGGGCAGGATCCGGGTCGGGCGGACGTTGGCGTACTGGTCGAAGGGCTGGCAGATTGCGAGCCTGAGGCCCCAGAGCGTGATGTGGTCGGGCACGTCGGGCGCGCCGACGGCGCCGAAGAAGATCGCGTCGTGGTGGCGGATCTGGTCGCGCCCGTCGGCGGGCATCATCACGCCGTGGCGCTTGTAGTAGTCCGAGCCCCAGTCGAAGTGGTCGAACCGGAAATCGAAGCTGCCGGCCTTCTCGGCGAGCGCGTCGAGCACCTCGATGCCGGCGGCGATGACTTCGATGCCGATGCCGTCGGCGGGAATGGCGGCGATTCTGTAGGTGGTCATGACGGGTCTCCGTGGGATGCGGTGCGCGGATCGAGCGGGGTTCTAGCGCGCGGTGGCGCCGGCCGGCTCGGCCCGCCGCCCGGAACGGGCGACGACGAGCGTGAGGACGGCCGAGAGGACGAGGAGCGCCGCCACGAAGACCAGGCCGCCGGTGAAGCTGCCGGTGCGGTCCTTGATCCAGCCGATCGCCCAGGGGCCGACGAAGCCGCCGAGGTTGCCGATCGCGTTGATCGTGGCGATGCCCACCGCCGCGGCCGAGCCGGACAGGAACATCGTCGGCATCGCCCAGAGCGGGGGCTTGGCCGCGCTGATGCCGACGTTGACGAGGCTCAGGGCCGCGACGACCGCCAGCGTCGAGGCGGCGCCGCCGGCCAGCATCAGGCCGGCCGCCGCGACGAGGCAGGCGACGACCACGTGCCAGGTGCGCTCGCCGGTCCGGTCGGAATGGCGCGCCCACAGAATCATCGCGACCACCGCGATCGTCGGCGGCACGGCATTGAGGAAGCCGACCGCCAGCGTCGACAGGCCGAAGCTCCTGATGATCTGCGGCGCCCAGATGCCGAGCGTGTAGAGGCCGGCGGAGGTGCCGAGATAGATCAGCGCGAGCGCCAGCACGCGGATGTCGGTGATCCCGGCCATGAGGCCGTGCTTGGCGTGCACCCGCTTGCCGGCGCGCTCGGCGTCCATCTCCGCGACGAGCCAGGCGCGCTGGTCGTCGGCGAGCCACGTCGCCTTCTCGGGCCGGTCGGTGAGGTAGAACAGCACGACGACCCCGAGGATCACGGCCGGCACCGCCTCGACGATGAACATCCACTGCCAGCCGTGCAGGCCGAGGAGGCCCTCCATCTCCAAGAGCGCGCTGGAGAGCGGCGAGCCGAGCAGCACCGAGATCGGCGCCGCCGCCATGAACAGCGAGACCACCGCCGCGCGGTAGCGGGCCGGGAACCAGTAGGTCAGGTAGAGGATGATGCCGGGAAAGAACCCGGCTTCCGCCGCGCCGAGCAGGAAGCGCAGCACGTAGAAGCTGGTCTCGCCTTGGATGAAGGCGAAGGCGCCCGACAGCATCCCCCAGGTGATCATCACCCGGGCGATCCACAGGCGCGCGCCGACCTTGTCGAGGATGTAGTTCGAGGGCACCTCGAACAGGAAGTACCCGAAGAAGAACACCCCGGCGCCGAAGCCGAACACCGCCGAGGTGAAGCCGAGGTCCTTGTTCATCGTCAGGGCGGCGAAGCCGATGTTCACCCGGTCGATGAAGGCGACGAAGTACAGCAGGCAGATAAACGGCACCAGGCGCCACGCGACCCGGCGCATGGTCGCCTGCTCGAGCGAGCGGTCCATCGTGTCCTCCTCGGATGGGCTCCGGCGATCGAGTCGGTCTTCAGTGCCAACTTCCATGCAAGATGGCATGTGGTAAGATATTGCAGGCGGCCGCGTCAAGCCTGCATTGCAGCCTCCATGGAAGCTGATAGGCCTGCGCCGCGGTGGGAGGTCGTGATGGTTCGGGTGCGTGCGGAGAAGGCCGAGGAGGGCGACCGGCGTCCCTCCCTCGTCGACGACGCCTATGCGGCGATGAAGGAGGAGATCCGCGAATCGCGGTTTCCGCCCGGGTACCAGGCCTCCGAGCAGGAGATCGCGCTGCGCCTCGGCATGAGCCGGACGCCGGTCCACGAGGCCGCCATCCGCCTGCAGGAGGACGGCCTCGTCCGGATCCTGTCGCGCAAGGGCATCGTCATCTGCGCGCTGGCGCCGGCCGACATGCGCGAGATCTACGACGTGGTGATCGCGGTCGAGGGGCGGGCGGCGGCGCTGATCGCGGGCCTGCCGGAAGCGGAGCGCGAGGCGGCGGCGGCGCGGCTCGCCGCCGCCACCACCGCGATGGCCGAGGCCCGGGCGGCGGGCGACCACGCGGCCTGGGGCCATGCCGACGAGGATTTCCACCGCACCCTGGTCGAGCGCGCCGGCAATGGCCGCATGATCCGGATCAACCAGACGATCAACGACCAGTCGCACCGCGCCCGCATGCTGACGCTCAAGCTGCGCCGGGAGCTCGGAGCCTCGGTCGCCGAGCACGAGCGGATCGTCGCGGCGATCCGCCTCGGCGACGCCGCCGCGGCCCAGGAGCGCGCGCAGAGCCACCGCCTGCGCGCCCGCGACGAGCTGCTTCCGCTGCTCGAGAGCTTCGGGCTGAAGCACCTCTGACCCGAATGCGGCCGTGTCCCGGCGCCGTTCGGTCCCGCCGGGGACGGAGGCGGCGGTGGACGCCCGGTCTCACGCCGTCCTTCGCGCCACCGCCGGCCCCTCGTTTCGGCGCGGAAACGATGAGATCGGGACGCGTTGCTGTGCGTTAAGCGCTTTTTTACGGTCTTCGGAAAATCGAACCGAGCAATGACGCCTCATGGACGGTCGTTCGCGCGGAACAACTTCACGTTAAATATTGCGGTTCTATACATGCACCGTGGATTGCAGGCTCGGTGATCTCGGGCCTGGGTTGCGTGTGGAGATGTCGGATGCGTCGGGCCGTGTCGCGCGCGAGACCAGCGCTGGCTCGAAACCAGAGCGGCAACGTCGTCGTGATCTTCGCCCTGAGCCTGCCGTTGCTGCTCGGCGGCGGCGGGCTCGCGATCGACTACGGCAATGCCGTCCGCATCCGCGCCGTCGCGGCCAGCGTCGCGGACGCGACCGCGCTCCTCGTCGCCAACGCCGATACGGTCGCGGCGGCGGCCGAGGGTTTCCGCCTCGCCAACGCCCAGCTCACGTCCCGCCTCGGCACGGCCAATGCGGCGAACGGCTATCAGATCAACGGCACCTGGATCGACGGCGCGAACTATCGCGTGACCATCTCGACGACGCTTCGGACGAGCCTGCTGCACCTGCTGCCCGGCATGCCGCGCCAGATCACCGTCGCGACCGCGACCACGGTCAACCGCGTCGCCCCCGTCTACGAGACGGCTCCGCCGACGGTGAGCCAGCTGTCTCCCGATGCCGCCGACTACAATCGGATCTACATCTACTGCTATTCGTCCGACCCGGCCCGGCAGGCCTCCGCCGACAAGGGCCGCACGATCCCGGTGCCGATCGCCGACAACGCGACGCCGCCGTCGGACTATTCCAAGTACAAGGCCCCGACCTGCGGCGCCAACGAGGCGCCGTCCTACATGCTGCGGAACGTCCGGAACGGGCGCAGCAACAAGTCCGCCTGGGACGACCCCAATCAAGAGGTGTATCAATACTACACCGATACGATGATCGACACCGGACTGCGCGTTCAGACGATGGGCATGAAGGGCTATCGCGTCAATTCCAACGGCAGCATGACCACGGTCAACATGGTCTCGAACCCGATCCTCGAGACGATCGTCTGCGACAACCTGAGCCAATGCCGGAACAAGTCCAACGGCGGCATCCTGCCGAACAACAACACCACCCATACGCCGGCGACCTCCACCGCGAGCTGCAGCGAAGGGAAGTACATGTATTACGGGTGGGAGGATCGGCCGCCGAGCGCGGGAAGCGATCGCGACTACGACGACATCCGCATCGTCGTCTCCTGCCCAACCACGACGAAAGTCTCCGACAAGAAGCTCCGGATCGTGGAATAGGCGTTGTGTTCATGAACGCCCGCCCGACCCGTGAACCCCCTCCCCTGAGCCCGGGAATTGTCGTCGATCCGATCCGCCATCCTCGTCATCGGCAGCGGAAGACCGGCCCGGCCCTGCGTCGCTTCCCGGCGGCGCGCGATGGAGCCAGCGCCGTCGAGTTCGCGCTGGTCGCGATGCCGTTCATCGCCCTGCTGGCCATGGTCCTGCAAACGGCCCTGCTGATCTGGGCCTCGCGCGATCTTGACGATGCGCTGCAACGCGCCGGGCGGACGATCTACACGGGAGAATTCCAGACCTCGAACGCGGGTCAGAGCGACGCCGGCACCCTGCTCGCCGCCATGAAGACCGCGATCTGCGGCACCACCGCATCGCGCGTCGTCACCGTGTTCGATTGCGACACCCTGAAGCTCGACGTGGCCTTGGGCAGCTCGTTCGCCGGCAGCACGATCCCGACCCCGTTGGACACAAAGACGCGCGACTGGTCCAAGGGCTTCGGCTCGAACTATGCGTGCGCGCAGCCCGGATCGATCGTCGTCGTCACCGCGGCCGTCAAGCAACGCGTCGCGTTCGGCTTCCTCTACGCGAGCCTGCCGAGCTTCGGCGACGGCTCGCGCCTGCTTCAATCCACGGCGGTGTTTCGAACCGAACCCTATGACACGTCTTCCAGCAAGAGCTGCTAGGCCGAGGAACCGGGCGATGCTGCGGACGGCCGATCGGCCGGCATCGTCCTCCGCCTTCGGATCCGATGCCCGCGGCGTCTCGGCGATCGAGTTCGCGCTCGTTCTTCCGATCCTGCTGACGATCTCGCTCGGCATCTCGGAATTCGCGCGTGCGATCGACCATTACCGGAAGGTCACGCTCCTGGCGCGGACGGTCGCGGATCTCACCGCGCAGGGCGACGCCGCGACACCGATGGCGACCGCCACGATGACCGACATACTGGCCTCGGCCAAGCTCGTCCTCACGCCCTATGCCAGCGGCTCGGCCAGCATCGTGGTCAGCGCGCTCGGCGTGTACGCCGACGGCGGCGGCCAGCGTCCCAAGGTCTGCTCCAGCTACGCCACGAGCAACGGCACGGCCCGCGGGCTCGGGACGGCGGCCGACCTCACCGTTCCCGACGGCTTCCAGATCGGCGGCATGCGCTACGTGCTGGCCGAGGTGAGCGTTCCCTACGCGCCGCTGCTCGGCAGCAACCTGATCCGCTTCGTCGGCGGGGCCAACAACCAGTTCACGTTCAAGGCCAACGTGCCCTGGCCGGTCCGCGGCGGCCAGCCCGCCAAGTCGACCTACAACGAGGTCGTCATGCCCGGCGGCAAAGCCTGCACCTGACGAGGCTTGCACCTGAGCGCGCCTCGCCGATCTGCAAGGCGCGCGACAGCCGGCCCTTCGCGCGGGCGGGACCGCGCCGTCAGGCCCGGCCCATGCTGACCGAGAGCATCGCCGGGTCGATGCCGTTGCCGCGCAGCGCCCGGTCGTACTTTCCGGCGAGGTCGGCGTGGAAGATCAGGTCCGGGTCGGCCGGGCAGTTGAGCCAGCCGTTGGCCATGATCTCGCTCTCGAGCTGGCCCGCCTGCCAGCCGGCATAGCCGAGCGCCAGCACGGCGCTGGCCGGCCCGTCCCCCGCCGCGATCGCGCGCAGGATCTCGACGGTGGCGGTGAGGCAGATGCCGTCGTCGATGATCAGCGTCGACTGGTCGATGTGGAAGTCGTCGGTGTGGAGCACGAAGCCGCGCTTGCCCTCGACCGGGCCGCCCATCAGCACCGGCATGTGGCCGACCCGCTCGCGCAGGCGGATCGCGTCGGCCTCGCCCGCCACGTCGAGCTGCACCAGGAGGTCGGGCATCGACAGGTCGGTCACCGGCTTGTTGACGATGATGCCCATCGCGCCGTCGGCGGAGTGCGCGCAGACGTAGATGACGGAGCGGGCGAAGCGCGCATCCGTCATCCCCGGCATCGCCACGAGGAACTGGCCGTCGAGGTAGGCGGGATCGCCGGAATCGGGCATCGGTATCGAAGGCCTGGGCATCCGCGCATGCTACGCTCCGCCCCCCCGATGTCCAGCGGACAAAACGCCGTGCGGGTGTCGCCGGTCACGCGGGCGGGTCGCGCTCCGGCGTCGCCCGGTCCGGCAGCGCTCCCCGCCCTTGGGCGGTCGCCGGCGCCGAAGCGAGCACATGAGCGAGCACGCGCGCGCGCAGCAGCGGGTCGTCGATCCCCTGCCACAGGCGAAGCAGCTCCGCCGTGTCGCCGAGCGGGCCGCCGAGCGGGCAGGCGCGCGGGTCGTCGAAGGCGGAGACCGGGATCGCGAGGGACCGGGCGATCTCCGCCAGCCTGGCGGCCGCTCGGCCGGAACCTGCGACGGATTCGGAACCCATGCGCATCACCGATCGAATGATCGGAAATCAGTTTTACAGTCGGCCATGCGGTCAGCGTAACCGATCTACGTCCGACAAAAACTATCGGATGATGGCACGACAGCTCGATGTTTTCGGGCCGCGCGTCAAACCCGTATCGAGGACGGATGAATTCGCATCGCGATCTCGCGACGACGGTCGATGCCTGCATCGCGGCGCAGGCGGCGGTCGAGGCGGCGGGGACGCCGGAGATGCGGACCCTCGTCCGCATCCTCCTGTTCCGGCCCAGCCGGGAGCTGGCGCGCCTGGAGCGCGCGCGGGCGAAGGCGGTGCGCCGAGGCGCGCGGCCCGAACCGGCGACCGCATCCCGATCCCGCGGCGCCATCCCTGCGATCACCCTGGCGATCGCCCTTGCGCGCGCCGCCTCGCTCGACAGCCCCCGCGGGCCGCGCTACGTCACCGCCGATCCGAAGCGGCGCGATGCCGCGATGCGCGAGGAACGGTCCAACATGACGATTCAGGTCGGCGATCACCTGCCCCAGGCCACCTTCCGCATCACCGGCCCCGAGGGCCCCCTCGCCAAGACCACGGACGACGTGTTCAAGGGCCGCCGCGTCGTGCTGATCGGCGTGCCGGGCGCCTTCACCCCGAGCTGCCACCGCAACCACCTGCCGGGCTTCGTCAACAACAAGGACGCGATCCTCGCGCGCGGCGTCGACGCAATCGCGGTCACCTCGGTCAACGACGTGTTCGTGCTCGACGCGTGGTCGAAGGCCAGCGGCGCGGAAGGGCTCGAGTTCCTCGCCGACGGCAACGGCGACTTCGCCAAGGGCCTCGGCCTGGAGATGGACGGCAGCGGCTTCGGCCTCGGCATCCGCTCCAAGCGCTACGCGATGCTGGTCGAGGACGGCGTGGTGCGCGTCCTCAACGTCGAGGAATCGCCCTCGAAGGCCGAGACCTCGAGCGCCGAGGCGCTGCTCAAGGTGATCTGATCCCGGCGGGGACGCCCTTGGGAGGGCGCGCCGGCCGAGGCCGGACATGCGCCCTCGAATGGCCACCTTCCCGTTGCGAATTGCGGCCCGATCAACCTCAGGGGCCGCATGTCCTTCCTGCACGAACTGCCGATCGCCGACCTGATCGCGTCCTACGGCTACGTCGCGATCTTCGTCATCATCACCCTGGAGAGCGCCGGCGTGCCGATGCCGGGCGAGACCGTGCTGATCTCCTCGGCCGTCTATGCCGGCAGCACCGGCAACCTCAACATCGCGCTGATCATCGCCGCCGCGGCCGCCGCCGCGATCATCGGCGACAACCTTGGCTACTGGGTCGGCCGGCGCTGGGGCATGCCGCTGCTGCTGCGCTACGGCCGCATGATCGCCCTCGACCACGGCCGGCTCAAGCTCGGGCAGTACCTGTTCCGCGAGCACGGCGGGAAGATCGTGTTCTTCGGCCGCTTCACCGCGATGCTGCGCGCCTACGCGGCACTGCTCGCCGGGGTGAACCGGCTCGATGCCCGCCGCTTCATGCTGTTCAACGGGCTCGGCGGCCTCGCCTGGGCGACCAGCATGGGGCTGGGCTCCTACTATTGCGGCCGCTCGATCGAGCAGATCGCCGGCCCCGTCGGGCTGGCGCTGCTGGCCCTGGTGATCTTCGGCGGCCTGGCCCTGTGGCTGTTCGTGCGCCGCCACGAGACGCGGCTGCTCGCCGAAGCCGAGCGCGCGATCCCCGGCCCGCTCGCCTGAGCGGCGCGGGTCCTCCCCCCTCAGCGGCGGGTCTTGAACGGCGCCATCGCGGCCACCGCCAGCGCGTCGACGCGGTTGTTCAGCGGGTCGCTGGCGTGGCCCTTGACCCAGTGCCACTCGACCGTGTGGCGGGTGCGCGCCGCGTCGATGCGGCGCCACAGGTCCTCGTTCTTCACCGGCTTCTTGTCGGCGGTGCGCCAGCCCCGCGCCTTCCAGCCGTGGATCCAGCTGGTGACGCCCTGGCGCAGGTACTGCGAGTCGGTGAACACGTCGACGCGGCAGGGGCGCTTGAGCGTCTCCAGCGCCTCGATCGCGGCGAGCAGCTCCATGCGGTTGTTGGTGGTGTGCGCCTCGCCCCCCGAGATCTCGCGGCGCGTGTCGCCGTAGATCAGGATCGCGCCCCAGCCGCCGGGGCCGGGATTCCCCGAGCAGGCCCCGTCCGTGTAGATCTTGACCCGGGTGGGGGCCGCGTCGGTCGCCGCCTCGCTCATCGCGACCATCCGTAGGCCGAGGCGTCCGCGGCCTGCCGGTGGAAGCTCAGGCGGCGGTCGTACTCGCGCGGGTCCTTCGGCTGCACCAGGGCGCCGGGCGGCACGTTCAGCCAGTCGACCAGCCGCGTCAGCATGAACCGCAGCGCCGCGCCGCGGCACAGGATCGGCAGGGCCTCGATCTCGGCGGCCTCCAGCGGGCGCACCGCCTCGTAGCCGGCGATCAGCGCCGCGCCCATGTCGCGGTGGTAGGTGCCCTCAGGAGAGAAGCACCACGCGTTGAGGCAGATCGCGAGGTCGTAGGCGAAGGCGTCGGTGCAGGCGAAGTAGAAGTCGATCAGCCCCGACAATCCGTCGCCGATGAAGAACACGTTGTCGGTGAAGAGATCCGCGTGGATCACCCCGCCGGGCAGGTTCGCCGGCCAGCGCGCCTCGAGCAGGGCGAGGTCGTCGCGGGTGCGCGCGGCGAGCCCGGGCGCGACGCCGTCGGCCTGGCGCTCGGCCTGGTCGAACAGCCCCCGCCAGGCGCCGACCGAGAGGCTGTTGTCGCGACGCATGCCGAAATCGGCGCCCGCCGCATGGAGCCGGGCCAGGGCGCGTCCGAGCTCGGCACAGTGATGCGCGGTCGGCGCCTTCACCGAGACCCCGTCGAGGAAGCTGACGATCGCCGCCGGGCGGTCGCACAGGGTGCCGAGCGCCGTGCCGTCGCGGTTGCGGATCGGCTGCGGGCAGGCCAGCCCGCGGCTCGCCAGGTGCTCCATCAGGCCGATGAAGAACGGCAGGTCGCCGGCCCGCACCCGCTTCTCGTACAGGGTGAGGATGTAGGCGCCGCCGGTGGTGTGCAGGAAGAAGTTGGTGTTCTCGACCCCTTCCGCGATGCCCTTGTAGGAGAGCAGCCCGCCGATCTCGTAATCGGCGAGGAAGTCGGTCAAAGCCGCGTCGGATACCTCGGTGTAGACGGCCACGGCGCTTCTTTTCTACGGATCTTCAGATCAATCGGCACGCGACGATGTTCCCCGCCGGCCCGAGCCGGCGAGACGGGCGGGCGATGGCACCCGCCGCCCAAAGTCGCAGAGAACCTACTCGGCGGCTTCGCTGCGCAGCTCGCGCGGCAGCGGGAAGACCATGTCCTCGACCACGGTCTGCACCGTGTCGACCGTCACCGTGTAGCGGGCGGCGAAGGCGTCGATGATCTCCTCGACCAGCACCTCGGGGGCCGAGGCGCCGGCGGTGAGGCCGAGCTTGGTGATGCCCTCGAAGGCGGGCCAGTCGATCTCCTCGGCGCGGAGCACGAGGCGGGTGATCGGGCAGCCGACGCGCTCGGCGACCTCGCGCAGGCGCTGCGAGTTCGAGGAGTTCGAGGAGCCGACGACGATCAGCGCGTCGACCAGCGGCGCGATCTGCTTCACCGCCTCCTGACGGTTGGTGGTGGCGTAGCAGATGTCGTCCTTGTGCGGCCCGGTGATGGTCGGGAACTTCGCCTTCAGGGCCGCGACGATGTGCAGGGTGTCGTCGACCGACAGCGTCGTCTGGGTGACCCAGGCGAGGTTGTTCGGGTTCTCGGGCTCGAGCGCGGCGATCTGCTCGAGGTCCTCGACCAGGGTGATCGAGCCCTTGGGCAGCTGGCCCATGGTGCCGACGACCTCCGGGTGGCCGGAATGGCCGACGAGGAGCACGTGGCGGCCGCGCTTGTGGTGGATCTCGGCCTCGCGGTGGACCTTGGTCACCAGCGGGCAGGTGGCGTCGATGGTGATCAGGCCGCGGGTGTCGGCGTTGGCCGGCACGGTCTTGGCCACGCCGTGGGCGGAGAAGATCACCGGCGCCTCGCCGTCGGGGACCTCGTCGAGCTCGCGCACGAACACCGCGCCTTTGCGCTTCAAGCTCTCGACCACGTACTTGTTGTGCACGATCTCGTGGCGGACGTAGACCGGCGGCCCGTAGATCGCGAGCGCGCGCTCGACCACGTCGATCGCCCGCACCACGCCGGCGCAGAAGCCGCGGGGGGCCGCGAGCAGGATCTCCAGCGGCGGCTTTGCGGCGGTTGCGGACGCCCCGTCCGAGGCGGTGTCGAGATTCGTGATGGCGCTCATGATCCGGGATGTGGCGAGGAGGGGCCCGCCCTGTCAACCGGGCGGCCGCGGCAAACCCGCCGCGTGGGCACGCGCTATAGCACGTTTGCCGGCGCGGGTGACCCCCGGGGCCGGCGTTCGTCGAAGGGTGGGGATTCGGGGGCGCTGCGCGGGTCGCGTCGGGGTTCAGGTCCCGGCGCCGACGAGCCGCGCCTTGGCGGCCGAGGCGAGAAAGCCGGACCGGGTCTCGCCGGCCGAGGCGGCCGCGCGATCGATCCGCTTCAGCAGATTCTCCTCGACCGAGATGTTCACCCGCACGGCGCGCCCGGGGAGGTCGACGTCGATGAGGGCGACGATCGCATCGGCGCTGTCCTCCCGGAACACGCGATCGCGGCGCAGCGCGTCGAGCGAGCGGATGCCGGGGATCGGCTCGCCATCCTCGGCCAGGCCGCCGACATGGAAGGCCAGCATCTCGGCCGCCTTCACGTAGAGCGTGTCGAGGTCGTCCGCGCCGGTGGTGGCGCCGGGGAAATCGGGGAACGAGGCGCCGTAGTTTCCGGCCTCGCCGTGGATCAGCATGACGACACGGGCCATGGGCGGTGCTTCCCGTCGGGCCGACGATCCGGCCTCATCCTCGAAGGGCGGAGGCGTCACCACGCCCACCCGGCTTGCCGATACACGCTTCGCAGCGTGCCGATCGCCTGCTCGCGCCGACCGGCATCCACCGTCACCCGTCCCGGCCTGGTCGAATGCTTGAGCTGGACATGGTCGCCCGGGCCCTTCCGCGCGATCCCCCATCCGTCGGCTTCGAGGGCGGCCAGCAGGTCGCGGGTCTTGGAGAGGCGGACGCGAGGCGGCATGGCGATCCCGTCCGGGTCGCTCGCTGCGGCCGCAGCGCCGTCGATCCGCGGGCCTGCAAGCCGGATTATAAGCGTCGCCCGTCGTTGCGCAAGCTTGTGTATGGCAAGCGCGCGTGCGGACGGCGCGATCGGCAGCGCGCGCCTGCCGTCCGACCTTCGTGACCGCGCGTCCCGCAACCGGGACGCGACCGCCGCCCCCTCCGGCCCCGCCTCAGGCGGCGCGGAGCGAAGCCAGCATGCGGCTCATCTCGGCGTTGAGGTGCTCGGACTGGCGCGACAGCTCGGTGGCGGAGGTCAGCACCTGCGAGGCCGCGGCGCCGGTCTCGTCGGCCGCCGCCGCGAGCCCGCCGATGTTGGCCGTCACCGCCCCCGTCCCGGAGGCCGCCTCGCCGACGTTGCGCACGATCTCCTGGGTCGCCGCGCCCTGCTCCTCCACCGCCGCCGCGATCGAGGCCGACACCCCGGAGATCTCCCGGATCCGTCCCGCGATCGCGTCGATCGCCGCGACCGCCTGGCGGGTCGAGTCCTGGATCCGCCCGATCTGGCTGCCGATCTCGCCGGTGGCCCGCGCCGTCTGCGCGGCGAGCTCCTTCACCTCGGCCGCCACCACCGCGAAGCCGCGGCCGGCCTCGCCGGCGCGCGCCGCCTCGATCGTGGCGTTCAGGGCGAGCAGGTTGGTCTGCCCGGCGATCGACGAGATCATCGCCACCACGTCGCCGATCCGGGCCGCCGCCTCGCTCAGGTCCTGCACCACGGCCGCCGTCTGCGCCGCCTCGGCCACCGCCCCCTGCGCCAGCGCCGAGGAGCCGCCGACCTGCCGCCCGATCTCCAGCACCGACGAGCCGAGCTCCTCGGCCGCCGCCGCCACCGTGTTGACGTTCGAGGCCGCCTCCTCGGCGGCCATCGCCACCGTCGTCGACTGCGATGCCGTCTGCGTCGCGGTCGCCGTCATGCTCTGCGCCGTCGCCTGCAGCTCGGTCGCCGCCGCGGTCACCGTCGCGACGATGCCGCCGACCGAGCGCTCGAAGGTGTCGGCCATCTGCCGCATCGCGGCCTTGCGCTGCGCCTCCGCGCCGGCCCGCGCCAGGGCGGTCTCGCTCTCCAGCGCCCGCATGCGCAGCAGCGCAGCCTTGAACACCTGCACCGCGTCGGCGACGCGGCCCATCTCGGTGCGCGTGCCCTGGAGCGGGATCGCGGTCTCGAGGTCGCCCTCGGCCAGGGCCTGCATCGGCCGGACGACGCGGTCGATCCCGCGGCCGATGCCGGCGATCAGCAGCACGGCCATCGCGACCGCCAGGGCCAGGGCCGTCCCGAGGGCCGCGACCATCCAGAACCGGGTGCGCGCGACGGATGCCGCGGCGGACGCTTCCGCGCGCGCGGCGCCCTCCGTGTTGAGGGCGATGATCCTCTCCAGGGCGATCGAGGCGTTGCGGCGCGCGCCGATCCCCTTGCTCTGGTAGGCGAGCAGCGCCTCGGCCTTCTCGCCGGCGCGGGAATGGGCGAGGATCGGCGCCTCGGTCGCGGTGAAGGCGCCCCACTCGCGCAGGAAGGTCTCGTACAGCGCCCGCTCCTCGGGCTGCGCGATGCCGCGCGCGTAGGCGGCCATCCCGGTCTCGATCGCCTGGCCGCGCTGGGCGATGTCGCCCTCGATGGCGGCCAGCGCCTTCGGCTCGGTGGTGAGCATGTGCCGCAGCAGGCTGGTGGTGTACCGCCCGGTCAGCGCGTCGAGGGCGCCGGCGTCGCGGACGTTCGGCAGCCATCGCGTCTGCACGTCGACCAGCCGTTCCTCGACCGTCGCGATGCCGGACAGGCCGGCGAGCCCGAGCCCGAGCACGAACAGGGTCAGCGTCGCGAAGGCGGCGACGAGCCGCGTGCGGATCGAAACATTTCTCAGGGACACGCGCGACTCCGGGAATAAAGTCTTCATGGGCTTCGGCGCCCGAACATTTGCTCGCAATAAAGTATAGGTGGCCCGCGTTAAGGAATACAAAAGCGCAATCCCGATCCGTGCCCGAGGGACGGCGTTCCGCGCCGGCCGTTCCGGCGGGCCCGCGCGCCGCCGCGGGCCGGCCGGGTGACGAACGGCACCCGCAAGGCCCTCGCGCCTCCGCGCCGTCCGCGGTAAGGGCAGGACGTCCCGTCCTCGCGATCAGGCGCTTCATGGCGAGCCCGGCCGAACATGCGAGCTTCCTGCCGCCGGTGCTGACGTTCCTGTCGGCGGCGGTGATCGGCGTGCCGATCTTCCGGCTGCTCGGGCAGAGCGCGGTGCTGGGCTACCTCGTCGCCGGGGTGCTGATCGGCCCGTCCGGCCTGTCGCTGATCGCCGAGCCCGAGACGGCGGCGAGCGTCGCCGAGATCGGCGTGGTGCTGCTGCTGTTCATCGTCGGGCTCGAATTGCACCTGTCGCAGCTCGTCTCGATGCGCCGCGACATCTTCGGGCTCGGCACGGCGCAGCTCGTCGTCTGCGCGATCGTGCTCGGGGGCCTCGGCGTGCTGCTCGGCGCGGCGCCCAGCGCCAGCGGCATCATCGGCATCACGCTGGCGCTCTCGGCCACCGCGGTGGCGCTGCAGCTCCTGGAGGAGCGCGGCGACCTCGGCACCGCCTACGGCAGCCGCGCCTTCGCGGTGCTGCTGTTCCAGGACATCGCCGTCGTCGGCATCCTGGCGCTGATGCCGCTCCTGGCATCGGCCGGCGGCGGCAGCGGCGCGCCCTGGCTCGGGGACGCGGCGCTCTCCACCGGCAAGGCGCTGGCGGCGATCGTCGCCGTGGTGCTCGTCGGCCGCTACGGCCTGAACCGCTTCTTCCGCCTGCTCGCCGCGAGCGGCGCCCGCGAGGTGATGACGGCGGCGGCCCTCCTGGTGGTGCTCGGCACCGCGCTGCTGATGGCCGAGGTCGGCCTGTCGATGGCGATGGGCGCGTTCCTGGCCGGCATCCTGCTGTCGGAATCGAACTTCCGCCACCAGCTCGAGGCCGACATCGAGCCGTTCCGCGGCATGCTGCTCGGCCTGTTCTTCATGAGCGTCGGCATGTCGATCGACGGCGGGCTGGTGCGCGCGGTCTGGCCGCTGCTGTTCGGGGCGACCTTCGCGGCGATCCTGGTCAAGGTCGCGCTGGTGGCCGGGCTGTTCCGCCTGTTCGGCTCGACCTGGCTCGACGCGGTGCGCGGCGCCGCGATCCTGGCGCCGGCCGGCGAGTTCGCCTTCGTGCTGCTGCCGCTCGCCGGCTCGCTGGGCTTGACCGACGCCACCGCCACGCGCTTCGCGGTGGCGCTCGCCGCCCTCACCATGCTGATCGGCCCGGTGGCGGCCAAGGGCCTCGACAAGGCGCTCGACCTCGCCCGCGCCCGCCGCGGCGGCGAGGCGCTGCCGGCCACCGACGTGGTCGAGAGCGCCGAGGCCCGCGTCCTGGTGATCGGCTTCGGCCGGTTCGGGCAGATCCTGACGCAGGTGCTGCTCGCCGAGGGCATCGGCGTCACGGTGATCGACAAGGACGTCGAGCAGATCCGCTCGGCCTCGCGCTTCGGCTTCCGGATCTACTACGGCGACGGCACCCGCCTCGACGTGCTGCGCGCCGCCGGCATCGGCCGGGTCGACCTGGTGTGCCTGTGCATCGACGACGCCGAGGCGGCGCTGAAGATCGTCGACATCGTCCACGAGGAGTTCGAGTCGGTCCGCACCTACGTCCGCGCCTACGACCGGATGCACGCCGTCGAGCTGATGAACCGCGACGTCGACTTCCACATCCGCGAGACCGCCGAATCCGCCCTGGTGTTCGGCCGCGCGACGCTGGAGGGCCTCGGGCTGTCCGCCGACGCCGCCGCCGCGCGGGTCGAGGACGTGCGCAAGCGCGACGTCGCCCGCCTCGTGCTGCAGCAGGCCGGGGCGCTCCCCGAGGGCGGCGGCTGGCTGCGCGGCATCGGCGTGCCCGAGATGAAGCCCGAGCCGCTCACCGCCCCGCAGCGCCCGGCCCGCGCGCTCTCGGCCGAGACCCGCGACATCATCGGCAACGACCGCCGCGAGGCCGCCGGCCGCATGCTCGACCGGCCGCCGGTCGACACCGCCGAGCGCGAGGCCGAGCGCGAGGCCGAGGCCGCGGCGCAGGCGGAGGCGGACGCCCAGGCTGCGCGCGCGATCCGCACGCCGGCGATGGAGGTCCAGAGCGGTGAGCGGTGAGGCGGACGCCGCCCTTCCCCCTCCCCCTGAAGCGGGGAAGGGTCCCCCCCGCAGCAGGGGGAGAGAGCGGAGCGCGTCGTCCGGAGACGGCGCTCCCCTCTCACGGCCCTCGCCGACGCGAGACCCTCCCTCCCCCGCTTCGGGGGGAGGGAAGACCGTGCCACCCGATGCCGGCCGCTTCGTCACCGGCTCGATCCTGCGCCACGTGGTGGTGATGAGCGCCACCGGCTCGATCGGCCTGATGGCGGTGTTCGTCGTCGACCTGCTGTCGCTGCTCTACGTGTCGAAGCTCGGCGACACCGACCTCACCGCCGCGGTCGGCTTCGCCGCGATCGTCCAGTTCTTCGCCATCGCCATCAACATCGGCCTGATGATCGCCGCCGGCGCCCTGGTCAGCCGCGCGATCGGCGCCGGCGACCGGGACGGCGCGCGGCGGATCGCGACCTCGTCGACGCTGCTCGGGCTCGCCGCCTCCGCCCTCCTCGTGGCGCTGCTGCTGCCGCTGTCGGACCCGCTGCTGCGGGCGATCGGCGCGGAGGGCGAGACGCTGACCGTGGCCGAGCGCTTCCTCTGGATCGCCCTGCCCTCGAACGTGCTGATGGGCCCGGGGATGATGTTCTCCGGGCTGCTGCGCGCGGTCGGCGCCGCGCGCCAGGCGATGTTCGTGACGCTCGGCGGCGCGCTGGTGACGGTGGGGCTCGATCCGCTGCTGATCTTCGGGGCCGGGCTCGGGGTCGACGGGGCGGCGATCACCACCTGCGTGGCGCGCGCCACCTTCGCGCTGATCGGCTGGCACGGGGTGCGCCAGCACCGGATGCTGGCGCACGCGAGCCTCGCGGCGACGGTCGCCGACGCGCCGCTGGTGTTCCGGATCGCGCTGCCGGCGGTGCTCACCAACCTCGCGCCGTCGGTGGCGAGCGCCTTCCTCGCCCACGTGCTCGCCCGCTACGGCGCGGTGGCGGTGGCGGCCAACGTGGTGATTGACCGGCTCACCCCGGTGGCCTTCGGCGGGCTGTTCGCCCTGTCGGGCTCGATCGGCCCGATCCTCGGCCAGAACTGGGGCGCCCGCCGCTTCGACCGGATGCGCGGCGTGCTCCGCGACGGCGCGCTCGTGACCTTCCTCTACGTGGCGGTGGTGTGGGCCGCCTTGGTGCTCGCCCGCGGCCCGCTGATGCGGCTGTTCGCGCTCGACGGGGTCGCCGCCGACCTGTTCGGCTTCTTCTGCCTCGTCAGCGGCGGGGTGTGGTTCTTCAACGGCCTGCTGTTCCTGGCCAACGCCGCGTTCAACAACCTCGGCTTCCCGTTCCGCTCGACCCTGCTCAACTGGGGCCGGGCGACGCTGGGCACGATGCCGATGGCGCTCGCGGGCGCCGCCCTGTACGGGCCGCGCGGGGTTCTCGCCGGCGTCGGCATCGGCTCGCTCGCCTTCGGGCTGGCCGGCATCCTGATGGCCGCCCGCACGGTCACGCTGCTCGAGCGCGACGTCGTGGTGCCGGCGCGCGCGCCCGATCCCGAGGCGAGCGTCGCCGCCGGCCCGGCCCATGGCGGCGCGCTGGTGTAGCGCGCCGCGTCGCGTCGGCAGGCGCGACGTCCCCGGCATCCCGGCCGGGACGCGATCCCCGGTGGATGCGCGGCACCGATCGCGCCGGGACGCGCCCGAACGTTGGCCGGCAACTGGCCAGCGGCGTCGATAAGGGTCTAGACTTGGAACGCGCGGCCCGCGATGCGGTTTTCCGCGCGGCGAACAGACCAAGGCCGCGTGATGTTCAACCCGCTCGACATGCTTCAGGCCCAGAACGGCGCCGGGATGCAGAGTGTGGCCCAGCAGTTCGGCCTCACCCCCGAGCAGACGCGCCGGGCGATGGAGGCCCTGATGCCGGCCTTCGCGCTCGGGCTGCAGCGCAGCGCCGTCCCCGACCCGACCGGCCTGTCGCAGATGTTCGGGCTGGCCGGCGCCCGCCCCGCCGCGAGCCCGGCACCCAGCCCGGCCGAGACCATGCTCGGGCAGATGTTCGGCTCGCCGGCCCTCACCCAGGCGATCCTGCAGCAGGCCTCCTCGGCCAGCGGCGTCGGCTCGCAGGTGCTGCGCCAGATGCTGCCGATGATGGCCGGCGCGGTGGTCGCGAGCATCGTCCACATGCTGCTGAACCAGCAGGCTCCGGAGGCCAAGCCGGCGCCCGCCCCGGCGCCCTCGCCGTTCGCGGTCGCGCCGGGCTGGGCCGAGATGATGAAGGCGTTCGTCCCGGCGCAGGCCGCGCCGGAGGCGCAGAAGCAGGCCGCCAGGCCCCCGGTCTCGAAGCCCCAGGTCTCGAAGCCCGCACCGAAGCCGGAACCCGATGCCGCCGGCGGCATGTTCCAGCAGATGCTGAAGACCGGCGCCGAGGTTCAGGAACAGAACGTCAAGGCGATGCAGGGCCTGTTCGAGGCGTTCTGGGCCGAGGCCGACCCCGCCAAGGCGGCCGCGGCCAAGCCCTCGGGCACGACGCCGAACGCCGACCCCGCCTCGGAGCCGGACGCGTCGCACCGGTCGCGTAAGGGCCGGCCGGGGACGCGCTGAGGTTGGTCAGTTCTGGCTGACCGCGTTTCCGATGGTCTGGTAGACGGTGCTGACCTTGGACGCGTAGAGGCGCAGGCTGCCGACGATGGCCAGGAAGACCAGCCCCGAGATCAGGGCGTACTCGATGCTCGTCGCGCCGCGCGCGTCGGCGGCGAAGCGGCGCTTCGGCGGCACGGCTCCGGCCCCTTTCGACAGTTCGACGGCCGTCCTCGACATCGATGATCGCCTTCCTCGGCCGAACCGGCACACGGCGACCCTACCCGCGCGACCTTGAGGATGTTTTAACTCGATCGGCGACGGGCGACGGTCGCGGCATCCGCCGAAGCAGGATCCGTGCGACCGGCCGTTTTGCGGGTCCCCTCCCCCGCTTGCGGCGAGAGGGGATGGGCGCTCGGGCGACCCGTCGGGAGCGGGCCCGCGCGGGCGCCTTCGCCCCGCTCAGCCGTGGCCGGCTTCCTTGCGCAGGGCGTCGATGCGCTTGGAGGCCTCGGCCTTGTCGATGTCGGGATCGAACGCCTCGGGCTCCTTGGTCTCCTCCGACAGGGTCTTGAGATAGGAGGCCTGCGCACCGGTCATCGGCTCGCCGCCGGTGGTCCACTGGTCGGGATCCTTGATCTGGTTCGACACGTCCTTCGGGTCGGTCTTCGGGTTCTCGTTCGAAGCGGACTTCGTGTCGGACTTGGCGTCGGACTTGGCGTCGGACTTCGAATCGGACTTCGCCGTGGTCTTGGCAGCGGCCTTGGTCATCGGGCACTCACGCGTTCATGGAATGTTCCGTCAGAACGCGGCCCGCATCCCCGAGGTTCCCCGCCGGCCGGAACCGGCGGGGGATAAGACGCCTCAGGCCGCGCGCGCCTTCAGGCTGCGCGCGCCTGTGGCTGCACCTCGGCGAGGTAGTCGTCCATCAGCGTGCGGGTGATCGCGCCCGGCGCGAACCGGTAGGGCCCGATCTCGGAGACCGGGGTGACCTCGGCGGCCGAGCCGGTGATGAAGCATTCCGAGAAGTCGGCCATCTCCTCGGGGCGGATGCGGCGCTCGGTGACCGCGAGGCCGCGGCGGCGGGCCAGCTCGATCACCGTCTGCCGGGTGATGCCGTTGAGGAAGCGGTCGGCGGTGGGGGTGTGGATCGCCCCGTCGCGGATGAAGAACACGTTGGCGCCGGTGCACTCGGCGACGTTGTCCTCGAAGTCGAGCATCAGCGCGTCGGCATAGCCCTTGTTCTCCGCCCGGTGCTTGGAGATCGTGCAGATCATGTACAGGCCCGCCGCCTTCGAGGCGCAGGGGGCGGTGCGGGGATCGGGCCGGCGATACTCGGCGATGTCGAGGCGGATGCCCTTCATCTTGGTGGCGGCGTCGAAGTAGCTCGGCCATTCCCAGGCGGCGATCGCCAGGTGGATGGTGTTGCCCTGGGCCGAGACGCCCATCATCTCCGAGCCGCGCCAGGCGACCGGGCGGAGATACGCGTCCTGCAGGCCGCTGACCTTGAGCACGGCCTCCTTGGCCGCGACGATCTCGGCGGCCGAATACGGCACCGCGAAGTCGAGCAGCTCGGCGGAGCGGCGCAGGCGCTCGGCATGGGCGAGGCTCTTGAAGATTACCCCGCCATAGGCGCGCTCGCCCTCGAACACCGACGAGCCGTAATGCAGCCCGTGGCTCAGCACGTGGATCTTGGCGTCCCGCCACGGCACCATGGCGCCGTCGAACCAGATGGTGCCCTCGCGCTCGTCGAACGGGATCACGGACATGGGAACGTCTTCCTGGAAATCGTCGCGGCCCGCGCAACCTGCGGGCCCTTCGGCGGGGACGATGTCGATGGGCGCGCATGCGGGCGGCGCCGGCGGGGTTGACGGGTACCAACCGGCCTGGAATATGTCAACGACACTGACGTATATCGCGCGCACGCTCCTCCTTCCCATCCTCTCCGATCCGACGTCCTTCGCGCCGACGTTCGTCTCCTCTCCCGCCCTTCGCGCCGCAACCGGACCCGGGCCGCACGTGACATCTCCCGCCCTCCGCGAACGCAAGGACGCCGCCGAGCCGGCCGCCGCCTGCAGCAGCGACGACCTGATCGAGCTCCTGTTCTTCGCCTATCGCGACTTCGTCGGCGATCCGGACCGGATCCTGGCCGAGTACGGCTTCGGCCGGGCGCACCACCGGGTGCTGCACTTCGTCGACCGCTATCCCGGCCTGACCATCGCCGAATTGCTCGACATCCTGCGCATCACCAAGCAGAGCCTCAACCGGGTGCTGAAGGACCTGATCGGCCAGGGCTACATCGCCCAGCGGCCCGGCACCCAGGACCGGCGCCAGCGCCTGCTCACCTGCACGCCGAGCGGCGCGGCGCTGGCCGCCGACCTCACCCGCGTGCAGGCGCGGCGGCTGGCCCGCGCGCTGGCCTCGCCGGAGGATGCGGCCGCCCCCGAGAGCTTCCTGATGGCGATGATCGAGCCCGACGAGCGCGCGGTGGTGCGCCGCCTGATGGCCCGCCGCGGCGGCGGGGCCGCCTGATGGCCGCCCATGCCCGCACCGAGCTCTCCGACGGGGCGCCGCACGTCCTCGTGGTCGACGACGACCGGCGCCTGCGCGAGCTGCTCGCCCGCTACCTCGCCGAGCAGGGGTTCCGCGTCACCGCCGCCGCGAGCGCGGCCGAGGCGCGGGCCAAGGCGCAGAGCCTGGTCTTCGACGCGATGGTGCTCGACGTGATGATGCCGGGCGAGGACGGCTTCGCCTATGCGCGCAGCGTGCGCGAGACCTCGCGCGTGCCGATCCTGATGCTCACCGCCCGCTCCAACCCGAACGACCGGGTGATGGGCCTCGAGATCGGCGCCGACGACTACCTGCCGAAGCCGTTCGAGCCGCGCGAGCTGACGCTCCGGCTCACCAACATCATCAACCGGGCGTCGGGCCCGCGCCGCGACACCGGCACCGGCGACGTGGTGACCTTCGGGCCGTTCTCCTACCGGATCGAGCGCGGGGAGCTGCGCCGCGAGGACGAGATGATCCGCATCACCGAGCGCGAGCGCGAGATCCTGACGATCCTGGCCGGCGCCCACGGCGCCAACGTCGAGCGCGAGGTGCTGGCCGGAGGCGGAGGGCTCGCCGCCGAGCGCACCATCGACGTGCAGATCAACCGCCTGCGCCGCAAGACCGAGGTCGACCCGGCCAACCCGACCTTCCTGCAGACCGTGCGCGGGGTCGGGTACCGGCTCGCGGTGGATTGAGGGGCGATGGCGCCCCTCAGATCTCGATCTCGGTCCCCACCTCCACCACCTGCCGCGTCGGCAGCCCGAAATGGGCGCCGGTGCGCTCGGCGTTGCGCTTCATGAAGGCGTAGAGGCCCTCGCGCCAGCTGTGCATGCCGGGGTTGGTCGGCGACGGGATGATGGCCTCGTGGCCGACGAAGTAGGTGATGTCCTCCACGAACTCCGCCGGCAGCAGGCCGCTCGCCACCGCGCATTGCAGCCCTTCGGGAATCGAGGCCGTCTGCATGAAGCCGTAATGCAGCACCACGCGCTCCATCCCGGGCGTGTATTTCGAGATCGCCTTGCGGATGCCCGAAGCCACGAGCGTCACCTCCGCGCGCTGCGACGCCGGCACGATCGGCTCCTCCTCGTAGATCACGGTGATCAGGAGGATGCGCTCGTGCAGGCAGCGGCTGCGCTCGACCAGGCGCCCGAGCGCCATCGGGATGCCCTCGCTCGCCGCCGAGAGGAAGGCGGCGGTGCCGGGCAGCGTCACCGGCGGGTGCGAGGCGAGGCGGGCGAGGAAGGCGTCCTCCTTCTGCCGCAGCGGCTCGCGCACCGCCTCCAGCACCCGGTTGCCCTTCATCCAGGTCAGCATCAGGAAGGCGACCGAGAAGGCCAGCACCAGCGGGAACCAGCCGCCCTCGAGGAGCTTCGCGCTGTTGGCCGCCAGGAACACCAGGTCGATGGCGAGGAAGAAGCCGTTGACCGCGAGCACCGCGGCGAGGCCGTAGCCCCAGCGCAGCGCGATCAGCGCGGCGAGCAGCGTGGTGATGCCCATCAGCGCCGAGACGGCGATGCCGTAGGCGCCGGCCAGCGCATCGGAGGAGCCGAACAGCACCACCGCGACGAGGGTGGCGAGCGCCAGGAGCCAGTTCACCGCCGGCACGTAGATCTGCCCGCGCTCGTGCTTGTCGGTGTGGACCACCCGCATCGCCGGCATGAAGCCGAGCTGGATCGCCTGCTGCGTCAGGGAATACACCCCCGAGATCACCGCCTGCGAGGCGATGACGGTGGCCATGGTGGCGAGCGCCACGAGGGGATAGTGCGCCCAGTCCGGTGCGAGCCGGTAGAACGGGTTCTCGATCGCGTCCGGCTCGGCGATGAGCAGCGCGCCCTGCCCGCAATAGTGGATCAGCAGCGCCGGCAGCACGAGGCCGAACCACGCGGTGCGGATCGCCGGCGCCCCGAAATGCCCGAGATCGGCATACATCGCCTCGCCGCCGGTGACCGCGAGGAAGGCCGCGCCGAGCATCAGGAACGAGACGTGCCAGCCGGCATGGACCAGGAAGTCGACCGCCCGCCACGGGTTGACCGCCGCCAGGATCTGCGGCGCGTGCCAGATGCTCGGGATCGCCAGCAGCACCAGGACGGAGAACCACACCAGCATCACCGGGCCGAACACCCGGCCGATCACCGCCACGCCCTGCCGCTGGACCAGGAACAGCCCGATCAGGATCAGGATCGTCAGCGGGACGACGAAGGGGCTCAGCACCGGCGCGTCGACCTTCAGGCCCTCGATCGCCGACAGCACCGAGATCGCCGGGGTGATCGCGCCGTCGCCGTAGAGAAGCGCCGCGCCGACGAGCCCGACCACCAGCAGCAGCGCCTGCCAGGTGCCGGCCTTGGCGTGGCGGGCGCCGAGCAGCGCCAGCATCGCGACGATGCCGCCCTCGCCGCGGTTGTCGGCGCGCAGGATCAGCACCGCGTATTTCAGCGAGACGATCAGGATCAGCGCCCACAGGATCAGCGAGACCGCGCCGGTGGCCGCCGCCGCGACCGGCGCCCCGCCGGAGATGCCGGCCTTCACCGCCTCCTTGAAGGCGTAGAGCGGGCTGGTGCCGATGTCGCCGTAGACGACCCCGAGCGCCCCGAGCGTCAGCGCCGGCCCGGCCGCGTGCCGCACCGCCCCGGGCTTTCGCGCCACCGGGGCGACCGGAAGCGCACGCTCCTGCGAAGGGCTGACGGCTCGGCTCACGGACACGCCCCTCGGATCGAAGATCGGCGCGAGGCTGCCTGCATCCGCGCGGCCGTTCAAGATGCCGGTGCGGGCGAATGCTGTGGGAACACGGCGATGTGTCCGGGTTGCACAAGTCGGGACGGCCCGGAATCGCGGAGAGACGGGATCCGATCCGTCGACCGCCCCGACGTGGCCTGCCTCGACGTGACCTGCACCGACGGGATCTGCACCCAGTCGGTCCGGCTGCGCCCCGCGTGCGGCCGGGGCCGGCACGATTTCAGGACGCGCGTGCGGCCGGGGCGGAACTCGCGGCGAGCATCGTCCGGTCCCCGGCCGGCATCCCACGCGCCGCCATGAACTCCGGCACGCGCCGCATCGCCGCCTGGACCGCCTCGCGAATGCTGTCGGCCGCGATGCGCGACAGCTTGAACCGCGGATGGGACGCGAACGCCCGTTCGGCATCCCATTCGGGACCGAGGCCCGGCGCCGGCGCGCAGACATGCCGCATCACGCCCGGATGCGGTGCGATGTCGAAGACCGGCGACAGCCGCCACCCGTCGCCCGCACCGAGGAACGCGTGGTTGCGCAGGTGGTCGTCGGTGTTGTGGAGGCACGCGTTCACCAGGAGCCGCCGGAACATCTCCGGAAACGCGTTCGCGACGCCGATCGACTCCGCGACCGCCGCGATGTCGACGTAGGTCTTCCGGGTGCCGTAGCCGAAGCTCGGCTCCTTGAGCAGCGTGGCCGCACTCAGATAGGCGATCGGCTCGCCTTCCGAGGTGCGGTCGAACCGTTCGACGAGAAGCACGCTTCGACCGCCGATATCGAGAAGCTCGCGAGCCGGGACCGACAGGCCGGCCGCCTCGGCGACGTCGAGGCAGACCGCCTCCGCGCGCGGATCGTCGAACCTGTCGCCCCAGGCGGGAAACTTCGCGATCCACTGGCGCCCGCGGTGCCGCAGCCGCGCCTTGGGGCGGGCGCCCCCGACGTCGGCGCTGTTGCGGAGGAGCACCTGCAGGTGATGCGAGGCGCTGCGGCCGTCCTCGATCGCCTCGGCCGCCGCCAGCAGCGCCGCGATGTCGTCCTCCGCGGCGGGCAGGTGCAGGAGCGGGGCTTCGTCCGGAACCCAGGTTCGGGGACCGTCCGGGGTCGGGCCGAAGGCGAGGTCCCCCGTTCGCGTGGTTCCGCCCAGGGCAAGATACTCGGCCATCCCGAGGCGTCGATGCGGGAAGGCCCGATCGAGGATGCCCTTGCCCCAGCCGTCGGGCCCGGCATCGTGAAAGGCGAGGTGGACCTCGTCGGGATGAGCCGACCTCGACCGGCCGCTGATCGGAAGCCCGATCGGATCGATCGGCCTCGGGGTCCTGGAGCGAAGGACGGACTTGGCGTAGACGAAGCGGCCGATCCGCCTGTCGCCCCCTTCGAAGCGGAGCGAGCCGACGGGGACGTAGCGCGCCGCATCCCATCGGAAGACGACGAGCTCGTCGAGGCGGCCGGATTCAGAAATCCGCCACATGGGCAGACCTCCTCGATCGCCGGCGGCCGAGCACGGCGTCCATGTCGTCGCCGATCGGATCGGCGGCGACGATCTCCCCGAGGCGTTCGGTATAGCCGAGGACGGTCAGCGCCTTGAGCAGGATGCCGACCGCCACGCCCGGACGCCCGTTCTCGATCGCGACCACGGATGGGCGGCCGACCCCCATGCGCTCGGCGAACGCGGCCTGGGTGAGGTTTCGGCGCAGCCGTGCGAGCCGGATGGTCTGGCCGAGCCTCGCGAGGCTCGCCAGTTCGTCGCTCGACAGGACCGTGGTCGTGCGCATGGCTAGAACTCCATACGTTATCTTGGTTTGTGATATATCTTCTGATCGCCTGAAGGACTAGCACGGACTGCCGGGCGGCAACCCTCCGCCGAACCGACCGGACACGGGCTCGCGTCGCCTCCGTGGGCTCGCCGACGCGCCGGCCGCCTGAGCTGGGCGCCGCGACGCACCCGGCGCGCTCCGGTGCCCACGATGCCGCGTAACCGATGGCCTCGGCTGCGCGTACATGAGGATCGGCCCCCGCCCCGCGCGCGCCGCGCCCCCTCGCTCGGAGACCGCCATGTCCAAGAACATGTCCCTGACACCCAAAGCGTCCGGCCTGCGCGGGATCGCGCTCGCGACGGTCGCGGGCCTCGCCCTGATGGCCGGTGCGGTCTCGCTGCGCGGCCTCGCCCATGCGGAGGAGCCCGGCCGGCGCCTGCCGGAGGCCGCCGTGACCGCCCGGGAGACCGCGAAGGAGACCGGCCTGCGCACCGCGACGCTCGCCGGCGGCTGCTTCTGGGGCGTGCAGGGGGTGTTCCAGCACGTGCGCGGCGTCCGCCGGGCCGTGTCGGGCTATGCCGGCGGCGACGCGTCGGATGCGCGCTACAGCGCGGTCAGCACCGGCGGCACCGGCCATGCCGAGGCGGTGCGCATCACCTACGATCCCAAGGTGATCCGCTACGACGAGCTGCTGCGGATCTTCTTCTCGGTGGCGCTCGACCCGACGCAGGTGAACCGCCAGGGCCCGGATTCCGGCCCGCAATACCGCTCGGCGATCTTCCCCGCCGACGCGGAGCAGGCGCGGGTCGCCGAGGCCTACATCGCCCAGCTCGACGCCGCGCACGCCTACGCGAAGCCGATCGCCACGCGGATCGAGCCGGGCGCGACCTTCTACCCGGCGGAAGGCTACCACCAGGACTTCATGGCGAGCCACCCGAACCACCCCTACATCGCCGCCAACGACGCGCCGAAGCTGCGCGACCTGCAGGCGCTGTTCCCCGAGCGCACCGCGCCGGAGCCGGTGCTGGTCGGCGGCCGCCCGCCGGCCTGAGGCGGGCAGCGTCCGCGCCGCCTCGTCCCACCCGACCCCCTCATCCTGAGGCGCCGCGTGAGCGGCCTCGAAGGAGGGCTCCAGGGATCGCACCGACGGCGGGAGGGCTCCTTCGAGGCCCCTTGCCGAGGCAAGGGGCACCTCAGGATGAGGGGGTGGGTGGGATGACCGGCTCCGTGCGGCGCACCGCGACAATCCTTCGTCCTTCCCCCCTCCCGTGCCGCCGGCGCCCTTGTCCTGCCGCTCCGATCCGCGCCAGGATCGCCGGGTCGGCGAAAGGGGACCGGATCATGGCTGTGGCGTCGGGACCCGGAGCCCCAAACCCCCTCGACCTCGTGCCGATCGAGGATGCCAGCCTCGGGGCGTTCTACCGGATCATGACCACGCCCGAGCGGCGCACCTTCTGGGCCTGCGCCGCCGGCTGGGCGCTCGACGGCATGGACTTCATGATCTACCCGTTGGTGATCGGCACGATCATCAGCCTGTGGAGGGTCGATCCGGGCACGGCCGGCCTCGCCGCCACCGTCACGCTGCTGGCCTCCGCGCTCGGCGGGTGGCTCGCCGGCTTCGTCGCCGACCGCATCGGCCGTGTGCTGACGCTGCAGATCACCATCCTCTGGTTCTCGGTCTTCTCGCTGGTCTGCGCCTTCGTGCAGAACTTCGAGCAGCTGCTCGTCGCCCGCGCGCTGCTCGGCCTCGGCTTCGGCGGCGAGTGGGCGGCCGGCGCGGTGCTGATGGGCGAGACCATCCGGGCGCAGTATCGCGGCCGGGCCGTCGGCTCGGTGCAGTCCGGCTGGGCGATCGGCTGGGGGATGGCGGTGCTGTCGCAGGCGGTGCTGTTCTCCTATCTCCCGCCCGAGAGCGCGTGGCGCTGGATGTTCGCGATCGGCGCGCTGCCGGCGCTGCTGGTGTTCTACCTCCGCCGCTACGTCGCGGAGCCGAAGGTCGCCGCCGAGACCCGCGCCAGGGCGCGCGCGGCCGGCGAGGAGCCCAAGCTCTGGGAGATCTTCGCCGGCCCGCTGCTGCGCACCACGATCCTGGCCTCGCTCGCCGCCGCCGGCTGCCAGGGCGGCTACTACGCCATCACCACCTGGCTGCCGCGCTACCTCACCACCGAGCGCGGCCTGTCGATCGTCTCCTCCACCGGCTACCTCTCGGCGCTGATCGTGGGCTCGTTTGCCGGCTACCTCGTCGGCGCCTGGCTCGCCGACCGGCTCGGGCGGCGCCCGCTGTTCCTGATCTTCTCGATCGGCGCGATCCTGGTCATCGTCGCCTACACCCAGCTGCCGCTCTCGAACGCGGTGCTGTGGGTGCTGGGCTTCCCGCTCGGCTTCTTCGCCTCGGGCTACTTCTCGGGGATGGGCGCCTTCCTCACCGAGCTCTACCCGACGCGGCTGCGCGGCTCGGGCCAGGGCTTCTGCTACAATTTCGGGCGGGGCCTCGGCGCGCTGTTCCCGTTCCTGGTGGGCGAGCTCTCGAAATCGATCGGCCTCGCCTCGGCGATCGCGGTCTTCGCCGCGGGCGCCTACGGCGTGTTCTTTCTCGCCGCCTTCGCCCTGCCGGAGACGCGGGGGAAGGTGCTGCACGCCGACGGGTAGGGGGACGGGTTTGTCCCTCCCCCCTCTGCGGGGGAGGGTGGGCCTCGCGTCAGCGAGGGTCGGGAGAGGGGAGCGACCTCT
>NZ_VRUU01000047.1 GCF_008039875.1 Methylobacterium sp. WL119
GTAGTTGTAGCCGACCTGGCCACCGCCGGTGAAGCCGTCGTTGCCGCGGCTGCCGCCGAAGGCGAGCACGCCAGCGCGGTTACCACCGGCCGGGCCGGCGAAGATCGCGTTCTGCGGCGAGACGCCGACGACGGTGGCGCCGCGGTTGTCGTTGGCATCGAAGCCGTAGCCGGCGTTGATACCGAAGTACGCGCCCGTCCAGGTGAACACCGGAACCGGGGTGAACACCGGCGGCGGAGCGCGACGCGGAAGGTCGGCGGCCGAAGCGGCAGCGGTGAGAGCCGTGAAGGCTGCGAGGGACGTAAGGATCTTGTTCATATCTAGGGTACCGATCGGTATGTCTGGTTGACGGACAAACTACCCTTTTCTCAGCGAGTAGATGTAGCGTTCAGGACACACCGACGATCCCTATATTCTTATCCAAACATGCTCTCTCATCATTGGGGCGTGTCCTTCTTGAGCGCGTCTTCTCATAAGCCTTTGATGCGAGGGCGAGCTTGTCGCTCGGGCGTGGCTTTCTCAGGCTGCGCCACAGGCGTTACCCCCAGAGTTAACGCCCGACCTGATGACCGAGAGGCATGCGCATTGAGACGTCGTTTCAGGCGGTCGCCGGGTCGGCTCCCGTCATGGCGGATAGATCCCCCGAAACAGGTCTCCCAGTGCTCTGTGCTGGAAAAGCGTTCGCCACCGCCGCCGTTGATACTCCGACCGTCCGCAGCCCTCGCAAGCTCCACCTGCCCGCCCGAAGCGGATTGTGGCCGAGAGCTGTGGCCAGTCGATCGGGTAGAAGAAGCGGTGCTCGGGGCGGATCGGCATTCGGTGGCTGTCCAGGGCAAGGCTGCGGCGTCCCTAGGCCCCGTGAAGCCTCTGTGCCCTGCGGCTCCTGATGCCGATCGTGGGAGCTTACCCTTCAACCTCCGTCGCCTTCGAAGGTGTCGGCATACTACCCCTGAAGTACGGCAAGGTTAGCGCGGCTCTCCATACCCCCGATCCGATGGTTGCGGCTAATATCTCGCATGGTGGCAGCAATGGCATGGTTGCCGTCCAATTCGCACTGCTCCGCGATCTCGGCGAACTCACAGGCAAAGCCTTCGTTCACTGCGATGCAAACAAGAAGCGCGTCCATCAGGTCGCAATTACTTTTTTTAGTATACAAGATCTCTTACTGTTCGAAACTTATCCGAAGCAGATGAATGGAGTTCGCCCGGGCAACGACATCAGATGATAGCATGCCTCGTTAGCTTCTTCAGGCCTGATGCTGGTCAAGCTTCATCCCCCCTCAATTTCCGCCAACGGGGCGGCCAGTGTGCACACCACACCGTCCGGTTGGTAGCTCAATTCAACACGGCCGCTGCTACCGCCCGACAACCCACGTTGGATCAGTCTCGATCCGAACCCGGCGCGGCTCGGGGGCGTGACGAGAGGCCCACCCCGCTCTTCCCAGCGTAGATGAAAAGTCGGTGGTCCCGCCTCGTATGCGACCCGCCACAACAGCCGCACGGAGCCCGCCGGATCCGACAGCGCCCCGTACTTGGCCGCGTTCGTTGCCAACTCGTGCAACATCAACGTGAGCGACATCATCGCCGTCTCACCGACCGCGACCGGCGGTCCTTCAATGCGGAACCTTCCTGGCTGCCGGTCGTCGTGCAAGCCGAGCGCCGCCTCGGCTAGCGCGCGCATCTCTGCGCCACCCGACTTGGTGTTGATCAGGATGTCGTGTGCCCGGCCCAGCGCGATCAGCCGCGCTCCAAGGGTCTCGTTCGCTGAGGTTAGATCGGGAGCCGAGCGCATCGTCTGCGCGGCGATCGCCTGCACGATCGCCAGCACGTTCTTCATGCGGTGGCTCAGCTCGTGATTGATCGTCTGCTGCTGCTCCTGTGTCCGCCGGCGCTCGGTCACATCGGTGACGGTGATAACCGCGCCAGACACTACCCCCCCAGCGTGGAACGGCATGTTGGTGCATTCCACCGGCACCGGTTCCCCGTCCTTGCGGAAGAATACGGTCGCCTCGCCCAGCAGCGGGGTGCCCTCACGAAGGGCGTTGACAAACACGCATGCCTCCGCCGGGAAGAACGCGCCGTCCTCATGGTGGTGATGCAGCGTGTCGTGGAAGTTGCGGCCGCACAGCTCGTCAGGCGTCCAGTCAAACAGTCGCTCGACCGCCGGGTTGGCGAACACGATCGTACCATCTGGGTCGAGCCGGAACACTGCCTCGCTGACGTGGTCGGTCACGGTCCGCAGCAACGCACTCTGCCGCTCCAGCGCCAGTTCGGTCTCCCGCTGCGGGGTGCGATCGCGCAGGATCTTAAGAAAGCCGATTACGGCACTTGCTTCGTCCTTGAGCGGTGCCATCTCGCCGCTTGCCCAAAACCGCTCCTGGTTCTTTCTCACATGCCAGCGCTCGTCGATGCCGCGCCCCACTGTCAGGGCGCTGTGCATCTCCTGGGCAGGTATGCGGTCAGCCCTGTCTTCCGGGGTGAAAAACCGGTCAACAGTCTGGCCGACCATCTCGTCGGCCGACCAACCTAAAATGTGCTCGGCGCCCGCGTTCCAAGTGGTGATCTTACCGTCGAGATTGGTAGCAATCATCGCGTAATCGGTCGAGCTTTCCACGATCGCCCGGTAGCGAGCCTCGCTGGCGGTGAGCGCCGTCCGCGCGGCCCGCGCGGCCAGGACGCCCTGGGTCACGTCCTCGGCGTAATGGATTAGGCTGACGATTTCACCGCCGGGCCCGAGCACTGGCACCTGAAGGGGGCGCCAATGCCGTTCCTCGAACACACCGTCCGGGCGACGAATGTTGTAGTGCAACACAGGCATACGGTCGGGCTGGCCGGTCCGCATCACTCGGTCGAATGACGCGCACAGGTCGCGGGTGCTGTAGGCCTCCGGTGCTGTTGGATCGTCGGGGAACACGTCGAAGATCGAGCGCCCCATGATCGCGGCACGCTTGGTCATGGTGGCGTGTAGGTAGGCCTCGTTGACCCCAACGATCGTGTAAATCGGGCCGTCAGGGGCGAGTAGCAAATACGGGTTCGGGGTAGCCTCGAACAGTTCGAGCGTAGGACTGTCGGGTAAGGTACGGGTCTCAGTGGTCGGCTGAGGTTGGTTCGTTCGATCCATCGATTCCCCGGCGCACTGCATCGTCGGGCTGCCCCGCCACGGCAATGTCCTGCTGCGAGCACCGTGGCTAGTTTAGCCTAGTCCACCGAACTGTTCTATCGTGGGGTTGGACCCAATTTGCAATTGCGGCAGCCACACTACCCTTGTGGCTTCTCCTACAACTTCTAGGACTATCGATGGGGGATCGGCCCCCCTATCAGATCCACCATCACCGCGGGTGGCTAATGCCCCGTTTACGATCCTGCTAGCTCGGCCCAAACGCTTCGTACAGCTCGTTCCGCGTCATGATCCGGATGGTGCGGCAATCATCGCAGAGCCGAAGTGTCGCCACTACGCCGGGGGGTGGAGGTGGGCTCACCAGTTTGCAGTCGGTCGCAGGATCATCCCCGCAAACGCTACACCCGTCCTCACGGCCGGCCGCGGTCAGTGCCTGTCGTGTCACGGCAGCCTGTCGGGGGTTGATGCGCTCTAGCGCCTCGAACCACTCGGCGCTGTGTGGCTTTGCGAAGATCGTCATTCCGTTTCAACGCACACCAAACCGTTTCGCACCTGAAGCTCACGCCTCTCGATCATTGGGTAGCATGACAGGCCGTCGAGGCGAGTTCTCATCCACATTCCGACCTCCCCCCAATCGGCATTCACACTTCTAGGGTGGCGCGTTTTCATACAGCCTGGGTCGAGCGCGGACGGCCCAAGCCGTCAAGCTTGGGTTGTGGACTTAACTTTACCGATCACGAGATTTGCGATCTGCGTACGAAGGGCCTCGACCTCGGCGTGCATCACGCCAGCATCCACTGCCACCTCGACGAGGAGGTCCTGCGCTTCGGCAAGCTGCGCGCGCAGTTCCGCGTTCTCGGTTGCGAGCGCCAGGATCACCGCCGCCGTGTCGTCGCTCATCCTTCTGCAACCTACCTGATCCACTATGGGCGCCGCTGCACCCGCAGCCAGCAGGTCGCCCCCGATCCGCTGCGGCGGCCCTGCTTTCCCACCCCACAGCAGGGCCGCCTCCCACAGACCCGTCGATCCGCCTACAGCGTGCCCTCCGGTTCCGATGCCGGGTCGACCTCGCACGTACCTCACATCGGACCTGGTTGCGAAAGGCTAAGCCGAAACGCGGCGATCAGGCGTGCTGGAAGTCGGCCGGCACCTTACCGCCGTTCTCAGCGAACTTCTGGACCACCTGCTTGTGCAGCCAGACGTTCATCGTGGCCGAGTCGTCCTTGTCGCCGGTGTAGTGCAGCTCGTCGGCGAGCTGCTTGCGGGCGGTCAGGCTGCTGTCGAGGTCGAGCAGCTTCATCAAATCCACGATCGACTGCTTGTAGTTGAGGGTCTCACCCTTCTTGGCCGCCATATCGCTCAGCACCTGGCCGACGTCGACGCTCGTCTGAGGGCTGCTCGACGAACCTGCAGCGACCGGTGAGGGCGCACCAGCCATCGCAGGAGCTGACGCGCTGCTAGTGGAAGATCCGGCGCCGCTAGCGCCGGTCGAAGCCGCCGATACGTTTGGGGTTTCAGAAGCATGAGGTTCTGCAGCCTGCGCACTCGCGCTGCCACCAAAGATTTTCGACATGATCGAACCGAAAATGCTCATTCCATCCTCCATCGCGTGAACCCAAGGTGGGATCAAAGCGCTCGGTAACGGCGAGGTGATCGGCAGCGTTCCGATCGATCTTCAGGGCGTACCAGTGCTAACGAAGCGCGATGGGACCCATCCCCGCTGACAGGGGCCGGTGTATTCCCGGCTTACCGGGAGAACGGCGGTGGTACGGCAGCCGAGCAGATCAGAGCCGTAGACAATGCCGGACCATCCTCCGAGACGTTCGCAAACTAGGACGGGCTCAGCCTCGCGAAGGCGGTCAATTTCCTTGAAGGGCTCGTTTTCACCCGGCCCATTTCGGACAGAGATAGTTCCCTCGACCTGATCGGTCAGACCCGCTACGCGCCCTTGCGTTGGACAAGCGTCCTTGCCGATCTCTCCTGGGATGACGATTGGAACGGCAAGAGGCGCCTCTTCGGCGCGGGCAAAACCTGGAATGGCCAGGGCAGTAAGGAGAAGCAGCGCGCGCATGTGGTAGGCCTTCAAGCAGGCCATAAGCCGGCGCCGGCGGTTCCTGTTCCCCGCTGCATCCGACCTTCATGCGATCACCCGGCCCGAGGCTTCACGGGCAAGGCGCAGGGAACTGGCCCGCACTAGCCTGTCGTCATGTGCTCTCGGTGCTGGGCTACCTGTCGGCGTTCGCGACCGCCGCTGTCGCGCAAACGTCGAGAGGCCTGGCGTATATCAGATCATCAGCCGCTCCGCAGCATCGGTTCAAGGTGTCCGTTTCACATCAGGCTCTATAGTGAACTCGCTTGCGATCGTGTCGTAGACGCGTGTCAGCCAATCTTCCGCGATCCGTGCCCGTTCCTCAGCCGCCTTCACTTTCTCGTCTGCCGCCTTCAGCAAGGCGTCGGCACGGCTCTGAATTTCAGCAGTGCGCGCCTCAGCAGCCCGAACCCGCTCAGCGGCGTTGCGGACATCCTCGCGGACGCGATCGAGCACCTCCTGAACGCGCAGTTCCTGTTCTTGAGCCTGAGCCTCGATTTCGCGAGCATGGTTGGCCGCATGCCGAACCCGCTCAATCAGCTTCGACCAGTCCTTTGATGAGGAGAGAGGCGTCGGCAGTGATCCGTCGCTGATGTCTTCAACGGGCTCAACAAGCCGCACCACTTTGGCTGGACTTGCTTTAGGTTCAAGATCTTCAACAGGAGCGTCTAGAGCTGACAAATTCTGCCAAAGGTACTTCGTTGCCGGGTTCATGATCCTCCCTTTCTAAAGGCACTTGAGGCCTAATTCGAACGAAGGCCTTCGATTAACGACTTGGTTAGGCGCACTACCATTCAATCAACGTTTCAGCGATGGGCTTCTGGAGGCAAAATGAAAAGCGGAGAGGGTGTTTCCCAGACAGCACACTAGCCGCTTATACCTTACTCAAAGCAGATTTAATAACTTTCAGTTATTGATAATGCAACATGAGTTAATTTGAAACCTGTTTCATCAATAGCGGCCATGGCGCATCGTATTCTTTGAGCAATCGCACCACGAGGATCAGAGCTGTAAGCTTCTCGGCCGGAATGGGGTATTCTCCGACTTGAGCATATCTGACACGTGCAGCGAGCGCCGAGCCCAAGCGCTGAACTTCGCGACTTTCGCCGACAGGTCATCTTGCATCGCTGCCACGGTCGATTTGTCGTCCATTTTCGTCCTTCCACGACACGGCTCAACCGGTCCTGCTTAGCTTTCGGATGTCAGACGCAGCTTTATCGCCTGCGCCATTCGCCAACTGTCGGCAGCCCTTCTGTCTTCTCCGGCCCTCTAAATTCACAGGGTAAGGAACAGGAGTACTCGTGCCCTGCGGGGATCTGCACCCACCCCCTGATTGACGCGGCGCGGCACCGCGCTCGGGGGATCGGGCGAGCCGCAGCCAGGCACACCACTCCCGCGACACGATGCAGACCACGTTGGTATCGCTACGGAAGCGAGCGAGGCGGCGTTCCTCGACGGTGAGGAGGCCGTGCGTTCGAGCCTCACGGATCGCATTCCGCACCATCGTCTCGGATACGCCCGCAATCGCGGCGATGTGTCCGACGGCTAGACGACAGTCGCCCCGCTTCGCCACCTCCACTGCGATCACGGCGAGCACCGCCTGCTCAGCCAGGGTAAACCGTGCCGCAATGCCCGGTGGAAATCGCCCGGAGGCCGCCCAGCGCCGTCGGCGGGCCATTGAGGCATCCGTGCGCGGCCGGGAGCCTACGGCCTTCCTGGGGCCTCCTGCGCGCGCCTCGGGCAGGTTTTCCTCAAATCTGGGGGAAACCCTCCGAGCCTCAATGACAGTGGCCAGCGCTTCCACCTCGGCTTCGGACAGGTGTCCCTCGCCAAACGCCTTCCACAATGCGGACGCGACGGCCGGCAACGCGGCGCGCGGAGCCGCCTCCGCCTGCCGGCGGATCTCGTAGGCATAGTTCATCAGTCACAGCCCTGCTCGGGCCGCGTCAAAGCAGGGGGCTCGGCGTGAACCGTCCCCGGCAAAAGGCAAAGCGCCATCGTTTCGGGAAGCGATCCCGATTGACTCCCGGCGGGAGCTATGATGTCTGGGGGGCACACCTGCGGTCCCCGGACCCCATTCGATTTCGACGGCCCTGCATTTGGCGATGCGGGGCCGTTGGCGTTTTGGGCTTAGGTCTTTCTCGCGGCCTTGGTCCCTTGTCTCTGCCGGCTCACGACTCGCCACAGGGCGCGCAGAAGCCGGACATGGCATGTCGGCCGGGTGACACCGTTAAGTCAACGTTGCGGAGTGGATCGTCACTGGCGTCGTTGAGGGTTGATGCAGCCGACATCGAGCATGGTACGAGAGCAGGCGTCCGGCCGCAGGGCTGCGTCGTCCCTAATCGCGATCGGATCAGCCAATGCGCCGCTTAGCCCTTATCGCTTATTGCCTCTCCGTTTCCGTCCCGACCGTGGCAATGGCGCAGTCAGCAGCCAAGCCAGCTGCCCCGACTGCCACGCTCGATCCTGCGACGCTGAAGGCGGCGCGCGAGGTCGTCGCGCAGATGCAGGGGGATCGTACCGCGCTGCTGAACGCGATGGCGGCACCCATGGTCGGCATGATGCAGCAGATCGGGGTCAAACAGCAGGATCAGGCCCAGGCCCTGGTCCAGGAGGTGGTGCTGCCCACCCTCACGGCACACTTCGACGAGCTGCTGGACATCCAGGCACGCGGCTTCGCTGGGGCCCTCGGCAAGGACGACCTGCAGGTTATCGCCGCGTTCTACGCTACCCCAACCGGCAAGCGCCTGGTCGCTGCCCAGCCCCAACTCGCACAAGCCCAGCTCGTAGGAACGCAGCAGTGGATGCAGTCGGTGACACCTGAGATGCAGGGAAAGCTGACCAAGGCGATCCAGGCCCACGGGTGGGGATCGGCCGGACCGGCGAAGCCGCGCTGACGGCATGGTAGCGAGGGCGGCCGCACCGGCATGATCCGATCCGAACTGGTCCAGCGCCTCGCCGCTGCGAACCCGCAACTCTACGCGAAGGACTGCGAGGCCGTGGTCGATGCCATCATAGGCCGGATCGCGGACACCATCGTGGCCGGCGATCGGGTTGAGTTGCGCGGGTTCGGGTCTCTCACCATCGTTGAGCAGCAGGCAAGGATGGGCCGCAACCCGAGATCCGGTGCGCTCGTCTCGGTCCAGGCGAAGTCGAAGCTGGTCTTCAAGACCGGCAAAGAGATGCGAGACCGGCTCAACCCGAAGGCGCGGCTGGTGGCGCCGTGAGCGACGACCCCTTCCACGAAGCCGTCGAAGCTCTCCGAGCGCTCGGCCTGTATGTCGAGCCAACCGGCGACGACCTCAGCCTGTGGCTCGTGAATGGCGAGGAGATGACCGATGCGGGTCTAATGAAGCTTGCCACGCTGCTGAGCCTTGTCCCCGGGTCGGTGACGATCCAGTGAGTGGCAGACACGGCAACTCGTCCGTCGGCGGCCGAGCACTCGAAGCCCTTCGAGCCGTTGCCCTCTACCCGCAAGGGATGCGTCTCACGGCCCATCCGAAGGCGATGCACACTCTTGCTGATCTCGGCTATGTCGAGGAACGACCCGCTCGGTGGCCAGGCGCGAAGCCGCTAGAGCATGCATGGTTCATCACCCACACCGGGCGGGAACTCTTGGCCGTGCTAGGAGGCGGGGATCGCGGATAGCTGGTAGGACGCTGGCGGTGGCCGACAGCCGGGTTGCGCCGCCCGCTCGTGCCCCTATCCCCGCCGGCTCACCTCCGGCGAGACCCATGGCATCACCTGCACCAATCCGACTTCCGCTCGCCTTGACCTTCCCACTGTTGGAACGTTTAGGCCCGGCCTCCATCAGGATGATGTTAGGGTAGGAGAACAACATGCGGCACGCTTCCGGACTGTTGGTGGCAGCGTTCGCGGTGGCACTAGCTGGAAACGCGATGGCCCAGGGTCACGATCACATGCACATGGGTCATTCTTCGAAGGATAGCGCCGACACACCTGCCACGCGCGAGTTCAAGGTGTCGCATCAGCAGATGATGAAAAACATGGCCGTACCGTATACGGGCGACCCGGACGTGGATTTCCGCCTGCAGATGATCCCTCATCATCAGGGCGCAATCGATATGGCGAAGGTCGCGATGCGCCGCGCCAAGAACCCCTGGAGCCGTCAGCTCGCCGAGTCGATCATCGTGGAGCAACAGCGCGAGATTGATCAGATGCAGGGATGGCTCCGAAGCCACGGCGTGACTACCGCCTCCATCGGCGATCCTACCCACACCATAGGCCCGAATTCGTTTCGAAGCCTGCCGTTGGAACCTGGCACCCGCGACGAGGCTGCGGGGGCTACTTGGGTGCCGGGATCTGGTGCTCCCTTGCAGTGAGCGTCTGGACCGGTCCAGCGGTCATACCGACTGCTTGGCATGATCTCGGGTACCGCTGCGTCGCCCTGATGATCAACGCGCGCCGTGTCGCGGCGATCGGCGACACCTGGATCCGGTACGGGAACCAGACCTTCCGCCGGGACAGGCCGGGGCGCCCCGTCGGCGTGCCGGTGTGGAATGTCAGGCGGTAGGGTGCGGACACGAAGAAGCCCGCCGCGGCTGGTGCCGGGCGGGCTAAGGTGATGTCAGGGCCAGAGGAACCCCCTCGATGGCTGGGTCGTAGGGCGTACTGGTTAACGGAGAACAAAGAAGCCTAACGCGCGGTTCTCCAACCGGATTAGATGGAGGGTTGGATGGAGCCGCAGGTTTGGTTCGAGGAGTGGTGTCGTACCGAGCGCGACTCCTCGGCGGCCATATTAGCTCGGATGGAGAAGGGTGAGATACGGACATATGCCACTGATCCACGCGGCGAATTGCTCGATGTGTCTCTGCAGATGATGGCCGCCAAACGATCATCGATCGAAGAACTCGACTCGATCATCGCCAAGATAGACGCTGAGAAGCTGTAAGCAAGAAAAAACTAGCGCAGCAGATGCTGGCGGGCCTCAGGTATGGCTCAGCTAGCAGAGACCGGCCTTATGGAGTAAACGCCCCAAGGGCATTCGTGGTAAGCTTGAAGTCGAGCCGAAACAGCGCCTCGCCGGCTCCGTTCGTGACCTCCATCAGCCATGGCTTCCCATCACGCCGCCGATCAGCATCAGCTTCAAGCAAAGCGCTTGCTAATAGCATGGCTTGCCGACGCGCTGCACCAATGTCAGCGAGAAACATTCCATCTCGATCCAGAGTACCGTCGCCGTCATGGACATTGAAGTGATAATGGGGCATCGGGCGCTCAGCAGTGATAGGCGTGAGCATACAGGGCTCTCAGTCGCAAGTGCCTGTGATCAGCTGGCGATACCTGGCAAGGGGCTGAAAAGCTTAAATGTTCCTGCCTCACCCCATAACAAGCATTATATAGCCCGCACGTTAAAGTGATTTCTTGGGCCGCAACTTCTTCATTTCGCCTCAGTAGCGATAATAAATGCCGGATCATGTGCCTTAGCTCCTACCGTAGCAGTCATGTACCGACGAAAGTCAGAGCTGCCGAGTAGACGGCGTGTCCGTCCTCATCCGTCACCACAACCGTGATGATCTGGCGCTCACCATCCTCTGGGATCTCGTACACCGCTATGGCCGGCAGCAGGCGCTTGGCCTCCAGCGCCGCAGCCTGCAAATCCGCGCAGACGACGCCCCCGTCGTCTCGCTGGTGCAAGCCATTATGGATGCCTGGAACGCCTCGTCTTTAGTCAGGCGCCGACTCGGCACTCAGGGTGCCTTGCGCTCCCGAACCCGGATGCCGGGCCCTCCGCCATTCTTGGGGGTGAATTGAACGCCAGCAGTCATGATCGACGGTCCGCAGCTACGACAACCATCATCGCCGACAGAGCGGCGAACGCACAGTCCTCAAAGGCGTACTCCAGCCCGGCAGCCTCAAGCAGCCAATTGGCTGTGACGAGTACGACAGCCACTGCAATCGCTAGCAGCCGGCCCTTGATGAGGTTCATCCGCGCTCCGCGATCGAACGGAATGGAACGACGTGGCGGGCGGGATCGGTCACGGCTTCGACGTGCCTTTGCGGAAGCCGGCGAAGAAGCGCGATAGGCCGTCGAGGTCGGCGTTCGGTAATGCCACCGCGGATTTAGGCTCCACCACCGCAGCATCAGTGTCGGGCGCCAGACCATACAGCGCCTGCGTCAGAAGGGGCGGCCAGTCGACGCCATAGTCATGCAGCAGTCCGGCGGCTTTCGCGAGCGCACCTGCTTGGTCGGCGGGGACCGGGCGGCCTGCGATCTGTGCGTCGAGGACACGATCAGCGAGGGCCGTAGCGAGGCGCAGGACCTCGGATAGCCGTTCGGGGGAGATAACGCCGACGCTCATGGTTGAGATTTCCGCTCCCGGAACTGGATGCCGGCGCCGCCCCCGTTCTCGGGGATGAATTCAAGTACGGGCGATCAAGCCTCTTGAGTCTGGGCCGGTGAAGCGTCGTAGCAGACGCATTCCCGAGTTCCGTCGCTTATGAAGGTGACGCCGGCCGCAGCGAATGCGGCCCTGATCTTCTCGATGTTGGCGCCGGAACTGCGCAGAGGCCCGAACGCAGGATTTTCCATCCGTTGGATCGTGGGCAGGGATAGCCCTGACTTCGAGGAAAGGTCGGCCTGTGACCAACCGACCAAATCTCGCCCCGCCTTGACCATGCCGGCCGATTTCATGTTCTGCGCATCTTTCGTTATATGTAGAGCTTGACGCCTCAGACCTGTTCCATTATGTGTAGCGCATGACGAGTTCGGTATAGACCCTAATTACTTGGGGTTCCCAATGCGTTACGCCAACCTCATTCCCAATTGCACATCGCCCGCAGCGCCGACCCGCGCCTCACCGCCGATGCCCGTCGCGCCGTCATAACCGCGAAGGCCGCCATCGTCGCCTCGACCGAGAGCGCCAAGCGCTTCAACCGCACCACTCCCCTCGTCAACCGGAATGGCACCTTCGACCGCTCCGCCATCATGCGCGCTGCGATCCTCTCGGCTCAGGCCCGCATGGAAGTGACTGGCGACGCCTGGGGCGTGTGCATGTCCTACGCCCTCAAGGGCGCCTGGGCCGCCGCCAAGGCTTCCCGCCTCGTCCGCGCGCACTGAGGGTCGGACCGATGGCCGCCGACCTGATCCGCTCCCCCGCTGTCCGCCTGCTGCACGCCCGGCAGGATCACGCGATCTGCCTCCGCCTCGCCGCCTCCTACCGCCACCGCATTGCGGCCGGCGAAACCGACCAGCGCGAGGCCCATGCCTGGGCGCTTGGCAACGCTCGCCGCCTTCGCCTCGTGGCCGTCGAACTGGGCGGGGTGCACTGATGGTCGCCCTGTCCCGCCGCGGCGTCCTCGGCGCCTCCCTCGTCCTCGCGGCCGCACGGATGCCAGCCATCGCTTCTGACGGCGTGCTACCGGCGATCCGTTGGGCCGAGACCACCGACGCTGCCCATTCCGCTTCGGGCCATGTCGTGGCCGACCTGGCTGCCAGCGGCCAGCCCATGCCCGCTGGGTGGCGCGCCTACCGTACTTCCCTGGCCTATGTCCGCCGGCTGGCCCGCCTCGACCTCTACGCCCTAACGCCGACGACGCCCGAGTCTGCTGCGGCGCCCTGACCCGTGCCGTGCTCGCCTTCACCGGAACCCCGCTACCGCTGGCCTTCTCCGGGTTCGGCGACGAGGCGGACTGCCTTGCTCGGGACGACGCGCTTTTCGCGGCGCAGGGCAGCCTTCCGGTCTGGGCCATCGCCGAGGCAGAAGCCGACGCCGACGAGGGCGCCTAGTCTCCCGTCCCCGCCCCCCGCCATCCCTTCCCTTCCAAACCCCGGAGCACGCCTGTGCCTTCTCTCAGACTGTCCAATCCCTTCCGCCGGGGCGCCGAGCGCCCGTCCCTGAAAGAGCGTGCTGCGACTTTCAGAGAGACCGCCGACCGTGTGATGCGCCGGCCGGCGGTCGGCGACGACCTGGGCCGTCACGCCAGCGTCGCGACGACGGGGCGATACCTCCACGCCCGGCCGTCCGAAAGTTCCGCCCGCTTCCTGGGGGTCGGAGGCGGGCGACGCCTTCAAAGGGCACTCGGGCAGCGGGTTTCTGTAAGCCGTCTGTCTGAAAAGAGGTTGGGCCAGCATAGGCCGCGACAGCTAACCACACAGTGAGCCAGGCTCGATATCTGAACTGTCGGGGTCGGGCGCGTTACGGAATAGAGCGCGCGTTCTCCAGCCGGTCGCAACCCATTGTGTACAATTCAAAACAAGCGATTCCGGTCGCGATCGTACTGGCAGGGACTTATCCCGCGCTGCCCCGGGGGCGGGTAAGATCGCGTACCATCTTCGCGCGTCGCGGGTTGCCCTGTCGCAGGCCGAGCACGTCCAGCACGCGATCCCGAGCCAATGAGTCGGTAATCGTCGCGCCGTCTTCCAGCGGATGGATCACCATGGGATTGACCCGGGCGAGTTCCGCCAAGGTCTCGATCGCATAGGCCCCGCGGCTACGGGCTGCACGGACCTCAGCGGCCAACGTCGCTTCCGCGGTTCGGGGGGCATCATCGAATGTGTTCATCACCGCGTTCTACGCGGGTGCGCCAGCGGAAGTTTCTTGGGTCGAGGCCTCGTGATCGGACGCTACTGCATCCCGGCCGGACGCGGGCGCGGGAGGCCACACTTGGTAAGACCGAGAAACATAGCCCACTGCCTGAGCGCAGGGAGCGGAAGTGTGCAATCAGCACCGGTCTCGATCGCTCCGACGACGTCAGGTGTGAGGTCAGCCAAGCGTGCCGCGTCAGCTAGGGACAACCTCAATCGGCTTCGCGCCGTACAAGCATGCTTCGCGAGGTTGCTCAGCAAGGTATCACGCTGCTCTTCGAATTCACTCATGATATTCCACTGGACCTGTCCGTGGAGGAGCTCGCGTCAGGCAACCCTGCGGTCTTTCCGCTCGCGCTCGGTCAAGGGGCCGGATCGGCCAAGGTGGATCGCCTTGGCGAGGGCGGAGCGATGTTCGGCGTAGCTCACAGCGACCATCGGGTAGTCCGCCGGCAGGCCATACCGGGCGCGGTAGCTGTGCGGATTGCACCCATTCGCGGTCAGATGCCGCTTCAGCGTCTTGTAGGTTTTGCCGTCGATAAAGCTCACAAGGCCTTCGTGCTGGATTGATTCGCGGATCTGGGCCGAGTTCGGTGTTTCAACCGCATCACGGGCAGGCGCCCCGTCTTCGACCGTGTGCATACCGGACGCCAGACCAGCGATCATAACGTGCACGCGCGCGATCAATCCTGGAAGCTCGGCGGATGGAACCGGATTGTTCGCAACGTATGCAGCAACGAGTTCAGACGTCAGCTCGATCGCAGACGGGGCGTTGGCGGAGATTGGTGGGTACACGCACACAGCTCCTCGGAGGCCGAAATACACTCTTAGGTTGATACGCCGCATTGCGCTTGCCTGAGAGCGTGCTACGGTTTGCATGAGCGCGCATCGGTGCTTATTTTCACGTGTGTATAGAAGCATTCGTTTGGTCAAATCATGAGGACTTTGTTCTCGACCGCAGACGAAGAGCCCAAGAATGGATTTCGGCGCTGGCGCGAAACGGTCTTCGAGCGGATTGTCCCGGTCGAACTGACGCCCGCCGATGCTGGGGCATTCCAGGGTACGATGGAGGCTGCCGACGTCGGTCCGTTGGTGATCACCCGCCTGACGCAAAGCGCGATCAGGACCGAGGCGACGGCGGATACGATCCGCCGGCACGGCAAGCACGATACGCTCAACGTCGCGATTGCGCTGCACGGTGTAGTGTTCAGCGCGCAGGATGATCGCACCTCAGTCCAGCATCCCGGTGAGATTGTGGTGCTGGATCGGCGCCCGACCGTCATGGCCACCGACGCCGAGAGCCGGACATTGTTTGTCGAGCTGCCTCGTGAACGTTTGGAACAGGCACTTGGATCGACACGTCGTTACACGGCGCTAACCCTTGGGATGGATCAAGCCAGCACCTCGTTGGTCACCACCTTCTTCCAGGAACTGGTTCGCACCTACGCACGACTCCCGTCGGATACGACGGCACGGATGGCTTCGATCGGGGTCGATCTTCTCATTGCCAGCCTTGCGGAGCGTCTTGCCCGTGAAACGCCCAAAGACCTGCAAGGCACGCTCATCGTCCAGCGTGCCATGGCTTACATCGAGGGCCACCTCGGCGATCCGAACCTGGATCCGCCCACCCTTGCAGCCGCCGTAGGCGTGTCGTTACGCTACCTGCAGCAACTGTTTCGCCAGCACGACCGCAACGTCGCCGATTGGATCTGGCGCCGACGTCTGGAAGTCGCGGCGCAGCGGCTCATGGATCCCGGCCATGCCCATCTGACGATTGGAGCGCTCGCGTACGGCTGCGGCTTTGCCACCCAATCGCACTTCAGTCGCCGCTTCCGTGACCACTATGGGTTGTCCCCGAGCGAGTACCGGTGGCTCTCCTTCGGCTCGACGTCCCAGACGGCTTCAAGCGCTGTCCGATCACGATAAGGCTTTCCTTCGCATTGAGGCGCCACTCAAACCTAGCCAGAAATGGCTCCGTCTCACCTACGGACACCGGATCGGTGTGGCCCCGAAGCATCACGCGCACGATGAAAAGGAGACAACCCTAAAGCGAGGCGACTTCCCTTATAGGTTGTGTTTTATGGGTAAACCATGCAACTTTTAGGTCGCTTTAGGCTCGCCTGATGGCTAATGATCACCGTCAAGACATAACGGACCGGTCGCGTCTGCTCGCGCGTATCGCCGATCAACTCGGCGTGCCGATCACCGAGCTCTACACCTCGTATCGCTCGCTTGGCCCGGCGGATGCCCCCGGGGAGGAAGCATTAGCCGTGATGGCACTGGTGCAAGCCTACTTTGCGATCGGCGACAGGGTGACCCGTCAACGCAGCATTCAGCTCGTGCGGTCGATGGCCCGGATTACTCCCGTCCGACACAGCGCTGAGGCTGCACCCAGCGGCGTCGCAGCATCCTCCACGACCGGTTGAGGCCGATTGGGCGTTACGCTGAGATGGGCTCCGGATCGGTCATGGCGATGCGCCTCGGGGGCTCGTCGCAGTCTCAAGCGTGCGCCTTGATCGACGGGGCAGCAAACAGCGCCCGAAGCCGTGCCCGATCCAGCTCAGTCGTCGCCAGCACCGGGGTTGGACGCGCGAACAGGTAGCCTTGCATCTGTTCGCAGCGCAGCTCGCGCAGGATCGCCAGCTGCTCGATCGTCTCGACCCCCTCGACCGTGACCTGCAGGTCGAGATTGTGCCCGAGGTTGACGATCGCCCGCACGATCGCGAGTGTGTCCACGTTCTGCCCGAGGCGGCGCACGAACGACTGATCGACCTTGATTTTGTTCAGCCGGAACTGCTGCAGGTAGCTCAACGAGGAATAACCGGTCCCGAAATCGTCGAGGGCCAAGTGGACGCCGAGCCCGCGCAGGTCGGTCAGGACCTGCACGGCCTTCGCTGCATCCTGGATGAACACGCCCACGGTGATCTCGACCACCAGTCGCGCCGGGTCGAGCCCGTGCTACGCTAGCGCCGCCGCGACGATCGCCGGCACGTCGGAACTGGGTCGGCGAGACGTTGACCGAGACGGGCCACGGCTGCGCCCAAGCCACCGCCGCCGCGCAGGCAGTGTCGATCACCCACTCCCCGATCTGCCCGATGAGGTTGGCCTGTTCCGCCACCGGGATGAACTCCCCAGAGAGATGAAGCCACGCTCCGGGTGCTGCCAGGGCGTCGTGCAAGGCGAGGTGGCAGATACGCGCATCGTCGCGCCTGCGGTGGGTGAGGTCGCGTAGGGCAACGGCGGTAGCAGGCTTCCCGCCGAACTCGATCGTGCGACACCCTTACAAAGCCACACGTGAGATCCGAGTTTCTACGGTCTGCAGAAATTGTACGTTCACGCTGGCGCCAGACCGCTGTCGGACTTCGCAGCTGAACTTACGTCCGTCGCTATCAACAGTCAGCTCAAACCGCTCGGGGACTTGCGCGTGCATCCGAATATGCAATCGCGCACCACCGTCAGACAAATCGCGGATCGAGCAGGCGATACAGCTGCCAGGCACATGGATGCTGGCTGGTAGCAGGACACGGGTCCGACGCTCGTTGCGCCGCTCTTCCATCCCCACCGTCCAGTTATCTAGACTCGTACTGATGCTCGATACGCCTTCGGCCGCATGCCGCATGCTAGCGAGGATCTCCCCGGTTGCCCGGGTCTGCTCGTCCATCGATGCGCTGACGCCGTCGACATGCGCGCTGATCGTTCCAATCGCCGCGGTGATCGATGCCAGCGTCGTGGCGACCTCCGCCGACACGGTCTGCATGCTGGTGACCTCGCCGCTGATCCGGTTCGTGGCCGCAGCGGCCTGACCGGCCAGATCCTTCACCTCGGCCGCCACAACTGCGAAGCCGCGTCCGGCAGCTCCCGCTCGCGCCGCCTCGATGGTGGCATTCAGTGCCAGTAGGTTGATCTGTTGGGCGATACCCGCGATCACGGCGGCGACGCCACCCATCGCGCTCGCCGCCGCACGCAACCGCTCGGTCGCAGCGTCCGCTTCACCAGTTCGCCCGTGGATGTCATCTACAGCCGTCTTGGACTGCGTCATGCTACGCGAGATCTCTTGCGCGGCGGCGTTCATGGTCTCAGCGGCGTCAGTCACCACCTGCACGTTGTCGAGGGTTCGCTCGGCCGCCTGCACCGCGACGGAACGCGCTGCCATGTTAGCTGTGACGTCAGTGGCGTACTTAACGACCTTGGTCAGCTGGCCGTTGGGGTCGAAGATCGGGTTGTAGCTTGCCTGGATCCACACTGAGCGGTCGCCCTTGCCGAAGCGCTGGAACATGCCGGAGGAGAAGTCGCCGCCGCGCAGGCGATCCCAGAAGGCTGAATATTCCGGAGTCTGCGCGTAGCCGGGTTCGACGAACATGGCGTGGTGCTGCCCACGGATCTCCTCGATCCGATAACCGACCGTCGCGAGGAAGTTTGCGTTGGCATCCAGCACTGTACCGTCGGGAGCGAATTCGATCACCGCCTGGGACCGGTTGACGGCCGCCAGCTGACCCGCCGCATCAGTTGTCTGCAACTTCTGCGCAGTGATGTCGGTAGCGAACTTCACCACCTTGATCGGCTTGCCGTCTCGATCACAGATCGGATTGTACGTGGCCTGGATCCAGATCTCGCGGCCGCCCTTGGCGATTCGCCGGAACTCACCGGCTGCGAACTCACCGTGGGCGAGCTTCGCCCAGAATTCACGGTAGGCCCCGCCCTCTCGCTCGGAGGGATCCACGAACAGCCCGTGGTGGCGGCCCTGAATTTCGTCGAGGCTGTAGCCCACCGCATCGAGAAAGCTCTGGTTGGCAGTCAGGATCGTGCCGTCGAGGGCGAACTCGATCACGGCTTGGGAGCGGTGCAGAGCATCGAGCTGGCCATCGTGGTCGATGTTACGAAGCACCTGCGCAGTGATGTCGGTCGCGAACTTGACGATCCGGGTGACACGTCCCGCGCGATCCAGCACAGGATTGTAGGTCGCTTGGATCCAGACCTGGCGACCCCCCTTGGCGATGCGCTTGAACTCGCAGGTCTGCGCTTCACCACGGCGCAGCCCCTCCCAAAACACGCGGTAAGCGTCGCCATCGCTCTCACCAGTGGAGACAAAAAGCGTATGATGTTGTCCCTTCACCTCGGCGAGGGCGTACCCCGTCAGGTCGAGGAACAGCACGTTGGCGGCTAGAACCGTACCGTCGGGGGCGAATTCGATCCGAGCCCTGGACCTGTCGATTGCCGCCATGAGCGAGCGCAGATCGGCATCGAATAAGGGCACAGAGTTTTCTCACCAAGCGCTGATGATTGCGCGCCCGTTCATAAGGACGCCTGCTTAACGCTTTGCTCAAACGAGACCTGCTACAGCTGAGATAATTTGGATTTTATGCATTCTACGGCTGCTCTCTTACCATCTTGCGTGCATGCGTCCTGCCGCAGTACGAGGCGAGATATGCACGCTTACAGAACCGCTATGTCCGTCCTCGCCTTGACCACCGCGCTCGCCGCGGTCGGAGCGGCTCACGCAGAACTGTCCAGTGCCATCAGGATTGTGCTTCAGAAGGGCCGTCACTATGATCCTACCGATCTGTTCCTGCGTCGAGGTGACACCATCACCCTCGTCAATGGTGACGACAGCACGATCCATCACGCCTTCATCGAGGCCGATCGGTTCGCATTCGATGCTGGGGATCAAGAGCCCGGCAATCGGGCCACGCTCACGCTCAAAGAGCCGGGCAACTTCATCATTCAGTGCGGCATCCATCCAAAGATGAAGCTCACCCTGCACGTTCAATAGCCCAAACGATCCCCCTTAGAGCACTAGCAGCTTAGGTGAGCCCGCAACGTCGCCGGGCTGGAACGCGCTCACGAAATGCACGTCGAGCGCAAACGCGTTTGGATTTTCTGCGCCGAGAAAACGACCGTTTTCTTGGCAATCGTTAACGCGGATCGTTGTCTGGTGTGTCAGAGCTACGCAGGACAACCGATATATCGGAATTAGAGTGGGGGATTATATTTCTGTTCGTTTTTACCCATCATCATGGTCGCTGTACTAACATGAGTTAGCTAATGGCGGGCGTTCAATCTGAAGTTGTGCGGCTCGCCGCTTTGCAAGAGCTGTGTCTGCTCGATACGCCAGCAAGCGAGAGCTTTGATCGTATCACCCGGATGGCGAGTCAGCTTTTCGGCCTCCCGAGCGCAGCCGTCTCGTTGACCGATCGCGATCGCCAGTGGTTCAAGTCTCGCGTCGGTATCGACGTGGCTTCAATGCCACGTGAGGGAGCGCCCTGTGCGGAAGTCACCGATACCCGCGACATTCTCGTCCTACACGATATCGCGCAGGACCCTGTGTACTGCGATACGCCCTTGGCGCAGGCAGGCGCCCGTTTCTACGCAGGAGTCCCACTTCTAACGCAGAATGGCTTAGCCATCGGTGCCCTCTGCGTCGCGGGCTCCGAGCCGCGAGATTTCTCGGCTGCGGAGACGGCGATGTTGCGCGACATGGCTGCCATGGTGATGGCGCAGGTTGAGCTGCAGCACGCCTATGGCCGCATTGATCCTCTCAGCGGCTTTCCAAACCGAACCCAGTTCGTCGAGGACCTGAACGATCTCGTCCTGACGGACCCACGGGGCTCGCGGCGCTTGGTCGTGTTCGTGGATCTGGCATCCCCGGATGAGCTCAGCCACGCCGCACGTGTGATAGGCGCGAGCTTCCTCGACGAACTCGTCCAAGAGGCGGCGCAGGTGCTGCGCTCAGCCCTCGGACCGACACGTACGGCCTACATGATCGGCACGAGTCAGATCGCGTTTCTGGCCCCGCGGGATGTCGTCGAGGACGCCTACATCAGGCTGCTCGCGGCGATGCTCGGCGCGATCCGCGCGAACGCCAGCTCGCGCTTCGTCACAACGGTTGCAATCGGCGTTGCCCCCTTCGAGCTCGGTCAGACCGATCCAAGTGACGTCTTACGTTGTGCGCATTGTGCGGCCGATGACGCCCGCCTGACGGACACCAGAGTCAGCCTCTACTCTTGCGAGCAGGATGCGCTGCATCGGCGGCGCTTCGAACTCCTGAACGGGTTTGGCCAAGCTCTCGAGGAGTCGTCTCAGCTGCATCTGGTTTTCCAGCCCCGTGTCGCCCTAGACACGGGGCTTTGCCTGGGTGCCGAGGCACTCCTGCGCTGGACCCATCCCGAGCTGGGAAGCGTCTCCCCGAGCGAGTTCATCCCGCTCATCGAACGTATGACGCTTGCCAAGCCCACGACGACCTGGGTGCTCAACACCGCTCTGACTCAGCTTGCAACCTGGCTGACCGAGGGCATGGATCTCGTTCTCTCGGTGAACATTTCGGCTGGTAACCTGAGTGAGCCAAACTTCGTCGAGCGCGTCATGGGCCTTCTGGTTCGACACGGTATCCCGCCGCACCGTCTCGAGCTTGAGGTAACGGAAAGTGCGGTGATGGAAGATGCTGGCCATGCTCTGGAGCAGCTTCAACGGCTCTCCTCCGCTGGCATTCGCCTTGCCATCGACGACTTTGGGACGGGTTACAGCTCCCTCTCCTACCTTCAGGCGCTTCCGTTCGACGTGGTCAAGATTGACCGCTCCTTCATCACTGGCTGCGCAGAGGATGCTCGGCAGCGTAGCCTCGTGGCGACGATGATCACGCTGACCCATGATCTCGGCTACCGCGTTGTGGCGGAAGGCATCGAAACGCAGGAAATAGCCGGTCTGATCCTCGGCATGGGCTGCGACGAGAGCCAAGGCTATTTCTTCGGACGACCCATGACGGCTAAGGCGTTCCAAACCTGGTATTGCTCAAATCGTGATCAATCGGAGATTCTTGCAGCATAACATAGTTAACACTCGTCTCTTGTACATCACAACAAGCAGTGAGGCGGTCAATGTGCATCAGTGTGGAAACTTGGACGCCAGTTGCGATTGAGAACAGTGGCTTATGAGATGGATCGCCGCTAAGCCCCTAATTTTATCAATAACACTTATACAGAATAGATTGAGTAATTTTAATCGATATAACACACTGCCATAAATTACTTTGTGCTGTGCGAGGGACGATTAAGTGACGTCTCTTCATAGGCAAGCGCCTGCTTGACGATTGTGCGAATGGCAAAAACCGCCACGAAGATTAGGATGGCATTCCAGCTACGGAGTTCGATGGTCTTCAACAGCGTAGCCGCTGTCTTGAATCCAAGCGCAGCCACGACGCCATCGGCGACGGCGAGGCGCGCCGCAACGATACCATGATGGCTACCGCGCGCTCGCACGAGTTCCAGTGCGCCGCGAACGTAACCGAACACGACGAGAAGGCTACCGCCAAATTCGATGAGCGCGGCAAGAGCACGTATCCACTGGTCGATGAGAGGCACCGCGCAAGTCTCCGTGCGATTTCTTGGCTGATCGGCCATCGGCGAACCTGATCCAGGCGCCTAGTGCGACCGCTCCTCGGCCTTGTCGATTTCCTGCTGCAGGAAGTAGTTCAGCAGCGTTCGGATCGCCGCGATGGCCGCGAGTTGGCCGATCTCGGACCAGGTCGGTGCTACGGCCGTGCGCAGGATGTCGGCGCCAAGCTCGAACTCCAGCGCCACGGCAAGCCAGCGACCGAGCCTCAGCCGCACCTGTTCCTTGGCTGCCTGCGGTCCATCATCATCCGAACGACGCAACGAAGCAGGCAAAAACAGTAGGAGGGCGAAGACAGTAGCCTCCAGCGTCGCAAACCCGATGATCAGGGCCGCTGCGGCCTCCGTGCCGATGGCGAGCCACACGGTGAAGGTTTTGATCGTCTCTTCCATTCCGGAACATGGCTCATCGCTTGATACCCTGGCCGCGGGTGCGACCAACAACCGGAACCATTCCACCCGGCCCTCAGGTTCCTCATTCCAACCCGTAGGAACTGCATCGGTGACCCGGGAGTGTCTTTCCCTAGAGATCAACTACCAGACGCGTGCGTCACCGGCTCGCCGAGGCGCACGATGGTCTTCATGCCCTGGAGCGTGGGCTGCAAGATGTCACCACTGAACTCAGACATATGTCCTATCCGCTGCTATGTCAGGAATTGAACTGTTTTCCTGACACTGACTTTTTGCATAACGTATTTTCGCGTATTCGAACGTTGGTGTTCGGTGAGGAGATACGCCGATGATCGACGAAACGCGTCACACGCAGATGCGGCAGATCGTGGCCGGCTTATCCGAAGGTGTAATCCTGATTGAGCCGGATCAGACGATCTCCTACGCGAACGCCGCCGCCGTGACGATGCATGGGGTTGCCGATGCCGACGATCTCGGCGCCACCGTGTCGGAGTACCGCGCGAACTTCAAGTTGCACTACCGCAATCACCGGGAGATCGGCCCGCTACAACATCCCCTTGACCGGGTGCTTGCCGGCGAGGTGTTCCGCGACGTCGTGGTTGAGCTGGTCCCAACCCGGGATCCGTCACACAAGTGGATGCACCGTATCCGTAGCTTGGTGACCACGGATGCGGATGGCACGCCGAGCGGACTTGCCTTGGTCATGCAAGATGTGAGCGAACGCTACCAGGCCGAGGCTCGGTTCGAGCGCATGTTCAACGCCAATCCGGCCCCAGCGATCATCTGCCGGATCAGCGATCTGCGCTTCGTGCGGGTCAACCATGGTTTCCTCGACCTCACCGGCTACCATCGTGATGACGTGCTCGGTCGGACGTTCTGCGAAATCGATCTGCTGCGCGAGGCCGAGCGTCGCGAGATGGCGATCCATCGCCTGCACGCGGGCCACACGATTCCGCAGATGGAGGCGCAACTTGCCACGCCTTGCGGGAAGGGCCGCTATGTGATCGTGGCCGGACACGCCATCGAGATGCCGGGCCCGGGCGGCATCGAGCTGTGCATGCTGTTCACCTTCGCTGACCTGGAGGATCGCCGTAAAGCCGAGATGTCGCTGCGCCACAGCGAGGAGCGCTTCGCCAAGGCATTCGATCTCTCGCCCGTGCCGAGCGCGCTGATGAGTGCGGACGGGTTGGAGATCACCAGCGTCAACCAAGCCTTCGTCACCGCGTTCGGGCATGCCCCCGAGGCCGCGGATGGCCAATCGCTCACGGACCTTGCGCTCTGGGTCGATCGCGCCGAGCAGCGCAAGTTCTCACGCGATCTCAAGCGGCTCGGCAGCGTCCGAGGCTTCGAGGCCGTGTTGCAGGATGCGGCAGGCGCCGAGATCGACTGCTTCATCTCGGCCGAGAAGGTGATCATCAACGGTGAGGCCTGCGTGCTGTGCGTCCTGCAGGACATTACCGCCCGCAAGCGCTCGGAACGCGAACTGATCACCGCGATCGAGGCGGTGATGGCCGACGCGTCGTGGTTCAGCCATGGGGTGATCGACAAGCTGGCGACTCTACGCAACCCGACCCGTTCCGGCCGGCCGTCGGTCGGGATCGAGAACCTAACGATCCGGGAGCGGGACATGCTCACGCGGATCTGTCAGGGGGCCACCGATCAGGAGATCGGGGCCGAGCTGAAGCTGTCGCCGAACACGGTGCGCAATCACGTCTCAGCGCTCTATCGCAAGCTCGGGGTCAACCGCCGCAGCGCCGTTGTGGTGTGGGCGCAGGAGCGTGGGATCGGCCCGAACACCCGGCACCTACGCTGAAGCGGGGGAAACCGTGACGGAACTACCAAGTCGGTTTGGTACAAATGTACTTTATGTAAATTGTCGGAACTTCGAGTAGAATTCCTTATTACGCAGTGGTAGCTCTGCTCATGCGAGCATCTCGGAAGATCATCCCCCTGGGTTGATATGAGGAGATCTGCTTGGCTGGGCGTCGGAAGGTGCTCTCTCCCGACCATATCCGGGCGCTGATCAAGGAAGCCATCGGCATCGTCGAGGGCGACGAGGCAATCCAGGCGGAAGCCGCCGCTGAGATCGCCGCCATCGAAGCTGCACACACGTCGTCGACCCCTGAGCCAAGACCGAAGCGCTCGACCCACAGGTGATGCTGGGCGGCGAGTAGGCGCGCGGGCTGCACTCATCTTCTGCACACCGTCAGCACATCTGCAGAGGCAGGCCTCCCGACCCAACTGCATGAAGTGGAACTGAACCATGTCCCTCCTCGCCTGGATCGTGCTCGGCCTGATCGCCGGCTTCATCGGCAGCAAGATCGTCAACAACACCGGCCAGGGGCTCGTCGTTGACATCCTGCTCGGCATCGTCGGCGCCGTCGTCGGCGGCTTCTTGTTCAACCAGTTCGGCCAGCCCGGGGTGTCCGGCGTGAACCTTTACAGCCTCCTCGTCGCCGTCGTCGGCGCCGTGGTGGTGCTGTGGATCTACCACACCCTGATGGGCCGCCGACGGGTGCTCTGATCCAGGCGAACCCTCTTCGCCGATACAGGCCAAAGACCGACCCGATCTCACAAAACGGAAGCATACCAACTATGGCGTTGTCCCCCGACACCACCCGTTCGACTCTTGACCACGACTTCCCGACCGCCAGCTTGGCCACCCCGGCCGAGGACATGCGCACGATGGCGCTGCACTCGGTCTCTTGGGGAGCGGTCATCGCCGGTGCGGTGATTGCGCTCGTCGCCCAGATCATCCTGAACATGGTCGGGCTCGGCATCGGCCTCTCGACGATCGACCCGGCCGGCACTGGCACGCCCACCGCCGGGTCGCTCTCGTCCGGCGCCGGCATCTGGTTCGTGATCTCCGGCATTCTCGCAGCCACCGCCGGCGGCTGGCTCGCCGGGCGCCTCTCGGGCAAGCCCGCCAACACCACCACTGCCTACCATGGGCTGCTCGCCTGGGCGGTCTCGACGCTGGTCGTCGTGTACCTGCTGTCCTCGGCGGTGGGCGGCATCGTCAGCGGCGCGTCGAGCGCGGTGTCGAGCACGCTTGGCGGTGCCGGCAACCTGGTCGGTGGTTCAGTGAAGACTGCGGCACAGGCGGCTGCCCCGTCGCTGCAGGGCATGAACAACCCGTTCTCGAACATCGAGGGCCAGATCCGTGGCACGACCGGCAACGATCCGGAGGCCCTGAAGAATGCCGCCGTCAGCGCGATGCGCGCTGCCGTGACCGGTGACGCCGCCCAACAGAAGGACGCGCAGGAGAAGGCCGCCCAGGCACTGGCCAAGGCTCAGGGCATCCCGGTCGATCAGGCCCGGACCCAGGTCACCCAGTATGTGAAGCAGTTCAACGACACGGTCGCCCAGACCAAGGAGCAGGCCAAGCAGGCGGCGGATGCCACCGCACGGGTCGGCTCGCAGGGAGCGCTCTACGGCGCCCTGGCATTGGTCCTCGGTGCACTGTCGGCCTTCTTCGCCGGGCGTGGTGCCGCCGTCGACCCGGTGCTTACCCGCACCGCCCCCGTCGTCACGACCCAGCGTCGGGTCTGACGGTGAGCGACCCCGCCGCCACCGAGCCGCGTCTCCCCGGGACGCAGGACAAGCAGGCGGCGGAGGTCGCCGTCGGCGAGAGCGTGACGCTTCCGCTGATCGCCGAGACCGCCCGCATCGACAAGCGGGCGGTGGAGACCGGGCGGGTGCGGGTCTCGACCCGAACCGAGGCGGTCGATCAGGTCCTGCGCGAGACCCTGCGCAGCGACATGGTTGGGGTTACTCGGGTGCCGATCAACCGGACCCTGGCCGAGGGCGAGACGCCCCCGTTGGTCCGGGAGGAGAACGGGGTGACCATCATCCCGGTCCTGGAAGAGATCCTCGTCGTCGAGAAGCGCCTCGTCCTACGGGAGGAGGTGCATGTTCGCCAGACCACAGCGGACGAAGACGTCGAGGTCCCGGTGACACTGCGCAAGCAGCACGCCGTGGTCGAACGCGTGGATCCGGAAGGCCACGCCAGCGAGCAGATCAATCCCCTATCAGCTCAGGAGCAAACATTATGACGCAGACGATCACCGCACTCTTTGATCGCCCCACCGAGGCACAGGCCGCTCAAGCCAAGCTCGTCGCCGCCGGCATCCCGCAATCGGCGATTAAGCTGGTGCAGGGAGCGCAGACGGCGCGCACCAGCGGCTCTTACGACTACCGCAAGGACGAGGGCGGGTTCTGGGGCTCGCTCAAAGACTTCTTCATGCCCGAGGAGGATCGCTACGCCTACAGCGAGGGTCTGAGCCGAGGCGGCACGCTGCTGACCGTGAGTGTCGAGCCGACGCAGTCCGACACAGCCTACGACATCCTGGAGCAGAACGGTTCGATTGATCTCGACCAGCGTGAAAGCGCTTGGCGCCAGGAAGGCTGGAGCGGCTACTCGGCCAGTGGAGCAACGGCAGCTAGCTCGACCTCGGGTACGACGGCGACCGGAACGACGGCTACGGGCGCCGCGGCGCTGAAGGCCGCCGGCACGACCACGGGCGAGTCGGACTACATCCCGGTTGTTGAGGAGCGGCTCAACGTCGGCAAGCGCATGGTCGACAGCGGCCGGGTGCGGGTGCGCTCCTACGCCGTTGAGAAGGCGGTAAGCGAGAACGTCACCTTGCATGACGAGACCGTGCACGTCGATCGACGTGTGGTCGACCGAGCGGTGACGCCTGGCGACATGGCCCTGTTCGAGGACAAGGTCATCGAGGCCACCGAGATGCGCGAAGAGGCAGTGGTGTCTAAGGAAGCCCGGGTCGTTGGCGAGGTCGGCATCCGCAAGGATGCGGCTCAGCGCGTCGAGACCGTGACCGATAAGGTGCGCCATACCGAGGTCGAGGTCGAGGACGAGCGCGGCAACGTCAGTCGCACTGGCACGACCGGCACCACCACGACGGACGCCGCGCCCGGCACTCGCAAGCCGGTCTGATCCATCCGAAAAGCGCTGCCTGGAGCTTTGATGCACCAGGCAGCGCATGATGCCGAGATCCGAGTTCGGGTCGGCCCGTTCTCGACTGCAACCCGTCAAACAGGCGCCGCCATGTTCCTGAACCGCTCGCTTCTTCTCCTCTTGCCGCTGCTCGCGGCAGCACCCGCATCGGCACAGACAACCGTCACCGGGCAGCCGGCAGCAGGTGGGGTCTCTAGTGCGACCTCCGGTGGTCAGAACGCCGTGACACGGCCGAACACGGATCACGCCAACACGACAAGGGCCAGTGGGACGGGAGCGAACGTCAAACTGGAGCGGGGCGCCAACAGCTTCACCGAGGGTGAGGCCCGCCGGCGTCTCGATCAGGCCGGCTACCACGAGGTCAAGAACCTCAAGATGGACGGCGACGGCATCTGGCGCGGCGATGCGCTGATGGGCAGCAAGCCGGCCAGCGTCGGCCTCGACTTCAAAGGCAACGTCGCGGTGCGCTAGCCGGTTTCCGCGTTCGATTCATCCGGTTCAAACCCTTCGGAGTGCTTCCATGCCCACACAGACCCTCTCGGCCCTGTACGATCGCTACGACGACGCTGCCGCGGCCGTGACGAAGCTGGAGGCGGCCGGTGTGCCGCACTCCGACATCAGTCTCGTCGGCAACAAGACGGAGACGACCACCACTGGAACCAGCGATCCGGTGGACCATGCCGCCAACGGTGCAGGGACCGGTGCAACGCTTGGAACGATCCTGGGTGGCGGTGCCGGTCTCCTCGCTGGCCTCGGGCTGATGGCCATCCCGGGCGTCGGTCCGGTCGTGGCTGCGGGCTGGCTCGTTGCAACGTTGACCGGTGCCGGCCTCGGTGCCGCGGCAGGTGGTTTGACCGGTTCGTTGACCAGCGCCGGCGTGAGCGAGACCGATGCGCATGCCTACGCTGAAGGCGTGCGCCGGGGTGGTTCGCTACTGACCGCGAAGGTGGATGAGGCCCACGCCGCTGTAACCATGCGCATCCTGGAGGAGCATGGCGCTGTCGATCTCGACGCGCGTACGCAGGGTTGGGAAAGCGAGGGCTGGAGCAGCAAGACGGCTGGCGCGTCGCAAAGCGATACTTCGACCTTGATCGGTTCGGACGCAGCCGCAGGCTCGATCGTGCGCGAGAACGATGCGGTCGGCGCTCCCGTGGCTAGCCCGGATACACGGACGTCCGGTGCTCGCCGGGTGCGTGTCTACAATCACCCGGTCTGATCATCGGGATCCGCGCGCCAGCGCAGCCTCGGCATCGACTAATCCGATCAACCTGGTCGAAAGGCCGCTTCAGGAGTCCAGATCATGGGCCTACTCGACAGTATCATCGGCAGTGTGGTCGGTGGCAACGCCAGTCAGCAGCAGGGCGCCGGCGCCAGTCCCCTTGTAGGCGTCCTGATGAGCCTTCTGGCCGCACGGGCTGGAGGCGGCGGCCTCGGCGGCATGCTGGGCAACGCAGGCGGCGGTCTCGGGAGTGGCCTCGGGGGTCTGCTCGGTGGCGGAGCCGGAGGTCTCGGTGCCCTGGTCGAGCAGTTTACCCAGGCCGGCCATGGTGGGGCAATCAACTCGTGGATCGGCCAAGGACAGAACCAGCCAATCGCTCCGCACGATCTCGGAGCGGCGCTCGGTCCGGAAACGGTGGGGCAGCTCTCACAGCAGACGGGCATGGGAAGCTCCGACCTGCTGTCGCAGCTCTCCCACCTGTTGCCAGGTGTGATCGACCAGCTCACCCCGCAAGGCCGGATGCCGACCGAGCAGGAGCACGCACACTGGTAGCTCTTATTGCGCCTACCCAGGACAAAACGAGCTTTGCCGTTCCAATTGGATCAGCACAGAGGTGTTCGTCCTTGGCTCCTGACGACAACGCTTGCCTTTCTGATGGTCGGCAGCACCGAAGCCAACCACTAACTATCGATTAGTTTGGACAAGCTCGATACTCATTCGAGACAGGCCGGCTTCTCCCGCAACGAGCTTCTTTCCTGGCTCTCATCAGAGCTTCCTTCGGCGGTGGACCGCTACACCCCCGACGGCAGGCTGCCCGCCCATTGAGGCGTTGCACCTGAGGACATCCCGCATGCCGGTCGGGATCCCTCCCGTCCGGACGCGCCGGTCGAGATGACCGCAACGAGCACCGTGACGGTGCCACCCGAGGAACCCACCATGGCCAAGACCGCGCACGCTGAGGCTGCCAAGCACCACGAGGCCGCTGCCAAGTCGCACAAGACCGCCGCCGAGCACCACGAGAAGGGCGACGAGACCGCCGCCGCCAAGCACTCGAAGGAGGCCCATGGCCACTCCGAGAAGGCGCACGAGAGCTCGACCAAGGCCCACGGCAAGAGCGCCAAAAAGTAACCGATCCGACCCAATCCCCGGACGCGCATCTCGCGCGTCCGGCCCCGACCGAGGAGAACGAACATGGACGAGAACCGCATCACCTGCGCCGCTAGGGAACTCGGCGGCAAGGTCCAGGGCGCTGTCGGCGACGTGACCAGAGACCGCGAGACCCAGGCCAAGGGTGCGGCCAACGAGGCCAAGGGCAACGTCGAGAACCTGTACGGGCAGGCCAAGGACGCGGTGCGCGACGTGGCTGACCAGGCCTCCGACCTTGCGCAGGGTGCCATGAAGCAGGGTCGCGACGCCTTCCCCGACGCCGAGCGCGCCTACCGCCAGGGCGCCGATACGGTGACGACCTACGCCAAGGAGTCCCCGCTGATGATGGCCGCGATGGCGGGCGCGCTCGGCTACCTCCTCGCCATGGTCGTTCACGGCCGCCGCTAGGCCCGTCCCCACATCGTCCCGCAGGTCAGGAGCAGCACCATGAGCGATCCCACCCGACTTGCGGGTCCGCCCCTCGCCGATGGCCCGATGCAGGCGCCACGCTCACCGGCTGGCTTGGCCGATGCCGTGCGCGACCAAGCCAGCGGCTATGCCGACCGGCACAAGATCGAGGCTGCAGGCTTCCTCTCCGAGCTCGCCGGCGCGCTGCGTTCGGGCGGTAGCCAACTCAATGGACAAACACAGGTAAAGCCGTTCGTCCACGCCGTCGCCGACAACCTCGACGCGTTCTCGGACCGTATCATACGCCGAGGCTGGCGTGAGCTTTACCGCGACGCCGAGGGGGGCGCACTAGGCCACCCGTTGGCGACGGCCCTGGTGGTTGGGGCGCTCGGGTACGGCGCTTTCCACGTCATCCGGTCCGGCGAAGGAGGTGCTGGCAAATCCCCCGGTGAACCCAGGCAGGCGTGGGGCGGGTACCCTTGAGCGCCGTCCCGCCACCCACGTCTCCTCATGGCATTCCCAGTTTGCTCGCCGAAGCGCTCCGGGGTGCAGGCGACGTCGTCCGGGGCGAGATCGCCCTGTTCCGCCAGGAAATAATCGACAGCCTGCGAAGCGTGGTCATCGGCCTCGCGGCGATGGCTGGCGCAGCGGTGTTCGCAATCGTCGGCTTCCTGGTCCTGGTCGACGCTTTGATGAAGTGGCTCGCCGCTGTCGTCGGCTCGGAGGCGCTCTCCGCCCTGATCGTCGGTGTCGTCTTCCTCGTTCTCGGCGTCGTCCTGGCGCTGACCGCCAGGAGCCGGTTCTCGCTCAAGGGGCTCATGCCGACTCGGACAGGCCGCCAGCTTCGGCAGGACGCCAACGTTATCAAGGAGCACGCAGACGCATGATGAGTGATGCCGACGCACTGGAGCACGAGATCGAGGCAAGCCGCGGCCGCCTGGGCCGGACGCTGGACAGTCTTACGCAGCGCCTCACCCCCACCGGCATCGTCGAGGACATGCTCGGCAGCATCCGCCACGACGCGACCGGGGCCGTCCTCTACGACGGCGCGCTGGAGGCTGTCCGCCGCAACCCGGTGCCAGTCCTCATGATGTGCCTCGGCACCGTGATGCTCCTCAAGGGCAAGGGTCCCATTGGAGGCGCTGCCTACCGAGCCATACGCGATCCGGATCGGTTCGCCGTACCGAGCACTGCCATTGCCTCGAAGCCTCCAGCTACGACATCGAAAAATTCCCCGTGACCGAGACAATGACAGTCCACGACGCAGAAATGGCCAGCGTCGAAAACAGCCCTGGGACGAGGCGATATGAGCTCGCCGCGACACTGGTCAAGCTTGGGATATTCGGCAGCAGCTTTCCGTCCAGTCAGCACCTGTTCTAGCTGGACCAAGTACGGCGCCTAAGCCCAAATAATGGCAATGCGCTGACTCCCCACCCAGAGAAACGCATTTAATTGCAGCTCGCTAATTCGATGAAATAGCGAAAACACTGCGGCTAAAGCACTTCTTTCTCTCAATCATATACCCATTGCGTCGAGTTAAAAGTATTGGAAGGATTCTCGCATGACCATCGAGCAAGTCTGCCTGGTGGTCGTTCTAAACCTTCTCATTGGCATCTTCATCGCACGGCTAAGGCACCTGCGTACGCCCCCATCCGCAAGCCTGATCTTGGTCGCGATGATCCTCACTGGCTTTGCGATGATCTGGCGCTCCCTCATGACCTAATATCGTCCACAATCGACCTGCTTCTGATCACAGCGGCTGGAAAAATTGTCTGAGCGCATGGAATGGGTCGCAAGACTGACGCAGATGTGCGTACGCTGCCTCGACCCGAGGCCCCCCTTTTTGAGCCTACTTCCCGAGATGCCCCATGACTGACCCTATCCAACAGCTGACCCCGCAGCCACGGACTGAGACCTCCCCAATAGTCTGGACCCTCTTTCTTGGAACCGCGCTTCTTGGATTGGTGGCTCTACCACATCGCCGACTCAGTTCGCGCCCAGAAGGCGCATCGAGTCAGCTAGGCGCCGAGGAAGGCTCAAGAACCCACGAAGGAGCGGCCGCTTCCCAGGTCGCAGATACAGAGGTTGACCGAGGCCGTAAGGCGTCCACCCCATCCGAGATCCCGGCCAAAGGTTGGCTCGATATTGGCAAGCGCCTGTTCCAAGAGTTCGGAAACGACCGTGTGCTGCTGGTTGCGGCAGGAGTTACATTCTACGCCATCCTGGCGTTGTTCCCGGCCATTGGCGCCTTTGTCTCGATCTACGGCCTTGTGGCCGACCCTACGACCATCAATGAACAGTTGGCCTCTCTTCAAAGCGTCATGCCGGGCGGTGCCCTCGATATCATCGGCGAGCAGGTCAAGCGCATCGCAGCAAAAGGAGGCGGCACCCTCGGTTTCACCGCGGCCTTCGGCATCGTCGTGTCGATCTGGAGCGCCAACGGCGGCATGAAGGCAATCTTCGATGCACTAAACATTGTCTACGACGAGAAAGAGAAGCGCAACTTCTTCTGGTTAAACCTGAGATCTTTGACTTTCACAGCCGGGGCACTTTTATTTGTGGTTCTAGCTCTTGTTGGTATCGTTGTGATACCGGCTGCGCTAGCCTTGTTGAATTTGGGTTCGATGGAGTGGGTCATCGCCTTGGCACGATGGCCGATCCTACTCCTCGTTGTCCTAGGCAGCCTGGCGCTTTTGTACCGATACGGTCCGAGTCGGGAAGCTGCTAAGTGGCGTTGGGTCACGTGGGGAAGTGGCGTTGCTGGTGTTCTCTGGATTGTCGTGTCAGCGCTGTTCTCATGGTATGTGTCAAGCTTCGGCAACTACAATGAAACCTACGGGTCCCTCGGAGCCATCATCGGCTTCATGACCTGGATCTGGATTTCTACGACCATCGTCCTGCTCGGAGCGGAGTTGAACGCCGAGATGGAACATCAGACAGTCACCGATACGACCACCGGTCGGCCGGAGGAGCTTGGTGCACGCAAAGCGAAGGTGGCTGACACGGTCGCCGCTTCCGCATGAAAAGCAGACGAGACGTGCGACCCATTGCGGTCGCACGTCTCGTCTGCATCGTGACAGACTCTGTATTTGCCTATTAGTACTAAATTTAACGATCACTCGCATATAAAAGATATTAATCCCATTGATTCGTATGTCGGGTATCCTACGATTTTTTAGGATATAGGTAGGCGGCAAATTTCCTCCCTAAGCAGCCGTCCCGGATACGACCCAACCTGGCCATTCAGCCCACTTTGGCGCCTTCTCCGAAGCGGACGCTCCAGCAACTCAGCGCGCAAGTCCGGGGAGGGTGCATGGACGACGTGTTTCCGAACTGCAGAAGCGGTAGCGCATTTCCATGACCGCCCTCCCAACAGGCGAGATGCGACCGTCTAGGAGGATCCGAGGGCATGCCTGTGATCGCCATCTGAAGCCTGCGGTCTCCATAGAACTGACTCGGTAGAAGGGAGTTGTGCGGCCATAGGAGCAAGCGACGTCGAAGCTGACCACCAAAGACCGCACAGCCCTTCCGAAGAAGGATTTTGCCCTACCCGACGAGCAGCGTTTCCCGGTCGAGGACAAGGCGCATGCCCGGAATGCCAAAGCCCGCGCCGCGCAATCGGAAAAGGCCGGTAACTTGTTGAAATCCGACAAGGCAGCTATCCCTGGGGGCCACACCGACGCCGCTACCACCGCCGCGCTCACGAGGTGAACGCGGCCGGCAAGGTGTTGGCGCGGGGGGCGGAAGCGATGGGCATCGACTGGACGCCGACGCCGCTCGCCACCGTGTCGGCCCCGCACGGAGATGCACCCCCGTGTGTCTACCGCGGCTTCTGTACGCTCGGCTGCTCGACCAACGCCAAGCAGAGCGTGCTCGTGAGCTACCTTCCCCGCGCCCTGAAAGCCGGTGCCGAGATCCGCGACCTCGCGATGGTGGGGCGGATCGAGACGAAAAACGGGCGCGCCACCGGCGTCCACTACTTCCGTGAAGGGAAGTGGCGGTTCCAGCGCGCGAAGAACGTCGTGGTGGCGGGCTACGCCATCGAGACTCCACGCCTGCTCCTGAACTCGGCGAACCAGGAGTTCCCGGACGGCCTTGCCAACTCCTCGGGCCTCGTCGGGAAGAACCTGATGGTTCAGGGTAACCAAGCGGTCTGGGGCGTCCTCGACGAGGAGATCCGCAGCTACAAGGGGCCGCCCTCACTGGCGATCAGCGAGCACTGGAACTACGACGACAAGGGCTATGGTCCCTTCGCGAAGGACTTCTTCGGCGGCTACTCCTACATGAGCCAGGGTCCGCTGCCGCAGCTCTGGGCCAACACTCAGGCCTCCGCGCACGGCTTGTGGGGCGAGGCACTCGTCTCCGAGATGCAGCGCTACAACCACGTCGCCGGTCTGAAGGTCGTCTCCGAGTACATGCCGCAGGAGCGTAACCGGGTGACGCTCGCCGACGTGAAGGATCAGTACGGGCTGCCGGTGGCCCGCATCACCTATTCCTGGTGTGAGAACGACAAGGCGCTCAACCGGCACGCCCTCAAGTTCATGCGGGAGGCCCTGTCGGCCGCAGGCGGCCGCGAGGTCTGGGACCAGGGCGATGACACCTGCCACCTCAACGGCACGGCTCGCATGGGTGCCAACCCTCGCACCTCCGTGGTCGATGCCGATTGCCGGTCCTGGGACATCCCGAACCTGTACGTCTGCGATGGTTCGGTCTTCCCGACGGTGGGCGGAGTGAATCCGTCCCTCACCATTCAGGCAGTCGCGCTGCGCACCGCGGATCGCATCTTTGCAGAAAGGCGATAATCGATTTTAGAGGCTGAAGGTGTCGCTCGCGCCGCCGAGTGAACAACCGCGTCGTGTCATCGTACTACCGGGCACTCGGCTAAGTTGAGGCAGAAGCTGCCAGCCTGACTGCCAACAAAATGATCGTTTTCCGACGCATATGACTATATGTAGCGAATTCGGCTCACGGTGGGGATCGGACCCTGACCCTTTACCTTGAAGCGAATGTTCCGTCTCCGACCCATGGCAACCGTTCAGACCGTCGTCGGCGCATTCCGAAAGCGGTCATTCGATGACCATTCGGCACCTCTGCGTCACAACCTACGTGATGAGTGCTAGCGATGGCGGCGTTTACCAGTCGTAATGCGTCGTAGAACACGGGAAAGCTGATCTGCCGAGTAGGGTTTGTGCAGCAGCTCGAACCCGTGTTCGCCGTTCTCGGCCAGCACATGGCTGTAGCCGGAGGCTAGCACCACCGGCAGTCGAGGTAGGCGGCGGCGCAACTCCTCGGCCAGGGCGATCCCGCCCATGCCAGGCATCACGACGTCCGAGAACACTACCTCGAACCCGTCGCCGTCGGTACCAAGGCGGATCAGCGCGCTCTCAGCGTTGGCCGCCCACTCCGTCCGATAGCCCAGGTCTTCGAGGATTTGGGTCGCGAACGTGCCGACCTCGATGTTGTCCTCGACCACAAGTACCTTCTGGCCATTACCCCCGGGGGCTGGGCCGCTCGCCTCGTCAGGAGTTTCGTGCTCGGCCTCCTCCGCGACCTCCGGCAGGTACAGCGTGAACGTGGTACCCGCGCCGACCACGCTCTGCACCTCGACATCGCCGCCCGACTGCTTGGCGAAGCCGAACACCTGGGACAGGCCTAGGCCTGTGCCCTTGCCGACCTCCTTGGTCGTGAAGAACGGCTCGAAGATCCGTCCCATGTCCGCCTCGGCGATGCCGCTGCCCGTATCGCTGAGTTCGATCTTGGCGAAGGGGCCATCAGCGCCAGCGTGGTTTCGGATCACTGGCATGGCTGCGCCACAACCCAGCCGTAGGGTCAGTGTCCCTTCCCCATCCATTGCGTCGCGGGCGTTGACCGCCATGTTGACCAATGCGGTCTCGAACTGGCTCAGGTCGGCCTTGATGAAACAGGCGTGATCCGGCAGCTGGGTGACAACTCTGACCCGGGCACCGGTCACCGTGTCGAGCATGTCGGCGACGGCCCGCAGCCGATCGCCGACGTTGAGTACCTCCGGCGTCAGCGCCTGGCGTCGTGCGAAGGCCAGGAGCTGGCCGGTCAGCTTGGCGGCGCGTTCCACCGTGTCCGACACGGCATCCATGTACCGCTTGCGACGTTCTTCCGGCAGGTTCGGACGGCGTAGGAAGTCCACGGACGAGCGGATGATGGTGAGCAGGTTGTTGAAGTCGTGCGCCACACCACCGGTGAGCTGGCCCACCGCCTCCATCTTTTGCGACTGGCGCAGGGCCTCAGCGGTAGCTTCCAAGGCAAGCGCTTGCTCCTTGGCCGCCGTCACATCACGCGTCGTGGAGAAGATCCGATCACCGGTTGGCACGGCGTTCCAGGAGAGCCAGCGATAGCTGCCATCCTTGTGCTGGTAGCGGTTCTCGAACCCGGTGACCGTCTCTCCCCGCGCCAGCCCAGCTAGTCCGACGGTGGAGTGTTCCTGGTCGTCGGGGTGGATCAGGTCGAAAACCGAGCGACCAACTAGTTCGGCCTCGGACCATCCCAGCGCCGTCGTCCAGGCTGGGTTGCAGGCGACCATGCGACCGTCGATGTGCAGTACGGACAACAGGTCTGTGGCGAGGCGCCAGACTTCGTCCCGCTCCGCGGTCCGCTTGGCGACCTCTTGCGTGAGTGTGTCAGCGCGCTGAGCCAGAACGGTCGAGGCGTCGCGTAGAGCGGTCACGTCCTGGACGAACATGTAGAACCCATCGACGGCACCACTGGCGTCATACCGGGGCAGATAGCGAATATCAGCGATCCGCCGCCCCCCGTTCTGTCGGGGCCAATCCAGGTCCATCTGTACGGACTCGCCCGCCAGGGCTCGCTCGATCTGCGCGCGACGCACTGCATAGCCATCCGCCCCGGCGATCTCGGGGATGGTTCGCCCCACGACCTCCTCCGGCGTCCGGCCAAACCAGTCCCGGTAAGCCGCGTTGGCGAACTGGTAGGTCAGCGTGCGGTCCACGAACGAGACTAGAAACGGCAATGCGTCGGTGACCAGCCGGAGCTGGGTTTCGCTGGTGCGCAGATCGCTCTCCGCCATCCGCCGTGCGGTGGCGGTACGGGTCCGGGCGGCGACCTCGCGGATGAACCCAAGTTCGTCCTCGGTCCACGTTCGTGGGGTGGCGCTGCAAACGAACAGCAAAGCCACGAAGCGTCCGTGTTCGAACACCGGGGTGTTGACCAGCGCCCGCGCGTTGACGGCTTCCAGCGCCGCGGCCTGGCCTGCCGTGCGCGGGTCGTTGCGGGCGTCGTCGATGACGACCATTTCCCCGCGCTTCAGGTCGTCGATGTAGCTGCCGAAGGACCGGAACTGGAGCGTCCCAGCGATGGAGACGGCCCCACCGCTGGTCCAGTCCCGTTCGACGGTGATGGTTTCGGCGTCCGGGTCTACTAGCCCGTAGCCGACGAGTTGCACGCCAAGGACCTGCCCGAGGATGCGGCTGGCCACGTCGCTCAAGCTGGCGGTGTCGTCATCGTGCTCGACGAGTTGGTCACTGAGGTCCAGCAGCGCCTTGCGCCGCACCTCGCCGTCCCGCAACGCCACCCCGGTCAGGTGCTCGGCTGTGCGGTCCCGAATGATCTTGACGAAGCCAATGTGCGTCTCGTTCTCGTCGCGCAGTGGCATCATCTCGCCCGAGGCCCAGAACCGTTCCTCACCCTTCTTTAGGTGCCAGCGTTCGTCCTGGGCGCGGCCTTCTTTGAGAGACGTGGCCATCTCATAGGCGACCCGACCGTTGGCTCGGTCCTCAGGCGTGAAGAAACGTCCGGCATCCTGGCTGCGCATCTCGTCGGCGGTCCAGCCCATCACGTGCTCGGAGCCGCTGTTCCAGCCGGTGATGGTACCGTCGCGATCCGTCACGACGATCGCGAAATCGAGAGCGCTTTCGAACACCGCGTTCTGGCGGGCGGCATCCATGCTGCCGCTGCGGACCCTCTCACGCAGTCGCCGCACCTCGGCTTCCAGCTCCTCCCGCGAGAGGACTGCTAAATCACGTCCAGACAAGCCAGCGTTTCCCTTCGAAGGCCTCTTCCCAACGGAGGAAGGCCTACCTCACACCGATGCTGGTTTGTGAAGCCTGTCGCCTTTCAGGTCCAGATCGGGCCGGGACGGGTGGCCGGCAACGTAGGCACCATGCTCTAGATACGACACCGCAGCCGGTCATTTGCTGGACTGATCCTGCCACCTAGGAACGTCTGCTATTCCAGCCTCGTCCACGATACCGAACAATCTCAAAACCACCCTTCTCGGACGCCGCCGTATGAAGCGATATGCGTCGAGAAAACGGTCGTTTTCTCACTGCGTTACAGCGACCCGCAGTTCGGCGCTCACCGTCGACACCGTGATCTATCGTTTGTTCAGTTCGAGGGCCGTCCGGTTCAATCCTTCCGGCCGCTCCTCCACGGTGCACCCGGCCGGCAAGCGATTAGATCCTCGTGTTCGCTGCTGATAGGCGGGCACGAGCGTGTGCGGCAGCGAGGTAGCGCCCAATGAGTGCCGCGTAGACATCAGGCTTCAAGCCGCGCGCACCAAAGGATTGCACCACCACCTGACGTCGGCGTCGGCTCACCTTGGCCCGCGAGAGCACCCCGTTCGGCCGTGGCAGGAGGACGTTCGGTGCAAGCGCCAGCGTCAGGATGAGGCGCTTACCGTAGGTAACCTGGAAGTCTGCGATGTCCTGCCAGGCGATTGCGCCGTCGAGCAGAGGTGAGCGCAGCGCCTCGGGCGTCAGCACAAGGAGAGGCGAGCGGCTACGTCGATGGACGAGAGCTGCGTAAATCCCCGCCCCGATGACGCCAGAGGTGACCACAGCGGCCAGGATCTGCTGGGCTAGGGTATCGTGCACAATGCCAAGCGCGCGAGGGTACAGGAGCAGGATGGCACCGGTCCCGGCAAACAGTAGAGCGAGTACGCCCATCGTCCAGACTATCGGCGCACCGTTCTCGTGCACCAGCGTCTCTTCGGCTGGCACGGCCGCTACGGCCTCCTCCAGGTAGGCTCGTTCGGCACCCTGATGCTCTCGCGCCCGGGCGAGGAAGTCCGCGCTGATCGTGCGGCACAAGCTGGGCCAGTTTGCCACCAGAACGTCCGGCCAAGCGCGATCCTCCGCTCCAAGCGGCCGGGCGGCACGGCGCATAAGGTCGGCATCAAGGGCGACGCCGAGCGCCGCGATGCGCTGCCGGTCCGGCGGGTGTGTATCGGTTGGATGTTCCTGCCTTTCGTCGAGATGGCTCGTCGGGTCCAGGAAGCCGGCGGCGGGGATCGCGTCGAGCACGTTTGCGACCAAGTCATTGCCCACTGCGTCCGGTGCGTTGAAAGCAGCTTCAAGGGTCGCGCCCATCACCGGTCCGAGAGCGCCGACGCGCAGCAGGGCAGAGGCGGCGGGTGACGTGCCTGAGACGAGGGCACCGCGCCGGTCGGCTTCGAACTCGCGCACCCGGCTCCAGCGGGCCACCGCCGCATCGAACGTGCCGAGGCTGCGGTGGCTGACATACGCTGCAGGTCGCGTGAGGATGTCGCCGACCCCGGAACCGCCGAGCGCAGCCAGCGCTCGTTGCAGACCGGCGTAGATCGGGGTGAACCGACGACTGTAGGCGGTGTCCTCACCCGCGAAGTGCGCGAGTTCATGTCCGATCACCGCGGAAAGCTCGCGCCCGTCGAGCACACCAAGGTAAGGGGCAGGCAGGTAGAGGGTGCGACCAGTCAGGATCGTCCCGTCCATGGCCAAGCGTACGGCGCCCTCTGTGACGAAGAAGCCGCCGGTCAGGCCGACGATCACCGCGTCCGGCGGGAGAGCGTGCTGGCGCCCGGCGAGCTCGCGCACGAGGCGCCATAGGCCAGGGGCCTCCCGCTCATCTAAAGCCTGACCGTTCACATCGATGGGCTCGGGGGTGAACAGAGCGAACACGCCGCGCAGACCGCGTACGGCACCGATCGCGGCCCAAACCGCCAGGACGGCGATGATAAGCGCGCCAAACAGCAACTTCGCCTCGCCGGCCGAAAATCGCCCAACGAACCACAGGCCCCCAGCCTCGAACAGGGTCGTGCTCAGCACAGCGAGACTGAGGCCGATGATCTGCAGACCGAGTAGCACCGGCAACACGCGATGCACGAGGCCAAAGCTGGCGAGCAAGGCGTCGCGCGAGCGCCGTGCCCACTGACCTGCTGCCGCCGCGCCCACCAGCGCGACCAAACCAGCCAGCATCGCCAGCATCGTTCCAACGAGGGTCGCATACGGGATCCACGCCCGGGCGCTGGCGAGCGGTCGGTCGCGTTCCGCGCCAGCTAGGGCTTCCTGTGTCTTGTCGGCGGCCAGCGCTGCGCCGTAGGCGGTGCGTGCGCCCTCGAACCGGACTGAAGCGTAGGGGTCTGTTGCTGCCAGAAGGCGCAGCTGGACCAAAGAGACCGGCAACTCAACAAGCCGGCGGGTGTAAGAGCGCCTAACAGAACCGCCTGATTTGGTTGAGGGTGATGAGACTGGCGGCGAGGTTGGTGAAGGCCTTGTAGATGTCGGCGCGACGCTCGTAGCGTACGGGCAGGCGTCGGAAACGGTTGAACCAGGCATGGGTGCGCTCGACTACCCAACGGTGACGCCCAAGCTTCTCGCTGCTGTCGATCCCGCGCCGAGCGATGCGAGGGACGATCCCACGGGCGCGGCACTCCTGGCGACGGGCACGGGCGTCGTAGGCCTTGTCGGCATGAAGCTTGTGGGGACGGCGGCGTGGGCGACCGCGCCGGCCGCTGCCCACGGGCGGGATCGCATCGAGGGTCGGGGCCATCATCACGCTGTCGTGGCGGTTGGCCCCCGTGAAGGTCAGGCCGAGGGGCGTGCCGCGGGCATCGACGACGAGGTGGCGCTTGGTGCCCGGTTTGCCGCGATCCGTCGGGTTCGGGCCTGTGGCAGAGCCCCTTTTTTCGCCGGGACAGACGCGCTGTCCAGGCTGGCCCGGCTCCAGTCGAGCTGGCCGACTTCGTAAAGTCGCCCCAG
>NZ_VRUU01000048.1 GCF_008039875.1 Methylobacterium sp. WL119
CCCCGCCACCGCGCCCGTCCCCTCGGCTCCGACGGCCGCCGTGCCCGCGCCGTCGACGCCCGCTCCCGCCCCGGTCGTCGCGGCGGCTCCGCCCTCGCCTGCGGGTGGGCTCTGCGCGCAGGACGCGGTGCGCACGGATCTGATGGCCTCGGTCAACGGCGCCCCCGACTTCAAGGACGGCAAGCGCCGGCTCAAGGCGCTGGTCGAGCCCGAGACGGTCTTCGAGGATCGCAAGGCCAAGCGGATGACCTGCCGCTACACCTCGGTCTGGGACGAGACCCAGGACACGGGCACGACCGAGACGCGCATGAAGATGACCTTCAAGGCCAGCGACGACGGCAAGGACGGCATCGACCTCGATTACAGCTTCGACAAGTAGCAGCCGCGCAGCCTCCCGGCGGCCCCAGGGCCGTCGGGACGGAGCCGGTGAGGGCCGGACCTAGCCCGCGTCGAGAGCCTCGAGGACGAGGCTCTCGTTGGTGTAGACGCAGATCTCGGCGGCGATCCGCATGGCCTTGCGCACGATCGCCTCGGCGTCGAGGTCGGTGTCCTCCAGGGCGCGCGCGGCCGACAGCGCGTAGTTGCCGCCGGAGCCGATCGCCATCACCCCGCCCTCCGGCTCGAGCACGTCGCCCGCGCCCGACAGCAGCAGGCTGACGTCCTTGTCGGCCACCAGCATCATCGCCTCCAGGCGGCGCAGGTAGCGGTCAGTGCGCCAGTCCTTGGTCAGCTCGACGCAGGCGCGGGTAAGCTGCCCGGGATACTGCTCGAGCTTGGCTTCCAGCCGCTCGAACAGGGTGAAGGCGTCGGCCGTCGCGCCGGCGAACCCGCCGATCACCGCGCCCTTGGCGAGCTTCCGGACCTTCCGGGCATTGCCCTTGACGATGGTCTGGCCGAGGCTGACCTGGCCGTCGCCGCCGATGACGACGCGGCCCCCCTTGCGCACCATCAGGATGGTGGTGGCGTGCATCTGGGCCGGGCCTGAATCGTCGTGTGCCAAGGGTGTCTCCGGGTGTCGCTCGGCGTCAGGTAGGGGCTCGCGCCCCGGATTGCCAAGCGGCACCGCGAAGACCCGCGGTCAGTGGTCGCCGCCGAGATAGGCCGCGCGCACCGCCGGATCGCTCTTGAGCCGGGCCGCCGGCCCCTGGAAGCGGATGCGGCCGTTCTCGAGGACGTAGGCGTAGTCGGCCACCCCGAGCGCCGCCATGGCGAACTGCTCGACGAGCAGCATCGTCACCTGCTCCTCCTTGAGCTGGCGGATGATGCGGAACACCTCCTCGACGAGCTTCGGCGCCAGCCCCATCGACGGCTCGTCCAGCAGCAGGATGTCGGGGCGCAGCATCAGGGCGCGGCCCATGGCGAGCATCTGCTGCTCGCCGCCCGAGAGCGTGCCGGCGAGCTGCAGCCGGCGCTCCTTGAGGCGCGGGAACAGCGCGTAGGCGCGCTCGCGGTCGGCGGAAACGTCGCCCTTGGGGCGCGAGCCGGTCAGCCGCGGGAAGGCGCCGAGCGTCAGGTTGTCCTCCACCGACAGGGTCGGGAACACCCGCCGCCCCTCCGGCGAGTGGGCGAGGCCGGCGCGGGCCACGTCGTGGCTGTCGAGCCCCGAGATCTCACGCCCGGCGAGCCGGATCGAGCCGGCGCGCGGCTGGATCATCCCCGAGAGGGCCCGCATCGTCGTGGTCTTGCCGGCCCCGTTGGAGCCGATCAGCGTCACGACCTTGCCCTTCGGCACCTGGAACGAGAGCCCGTGCAGGACCTCGATCTGGCCGTACCCGGCCGACAGGTTGGCGACCTCAAGCATGGGCTGGCTCCGGAGCGGCCGAGCCGCCCATGTCGTCGGGGGCGCCGAGATAGGCCTCGATCACCTTCGGGTCGGCCTGCACCTCGCGGGCCCCGCCCTCGGCGATCTTGTGCCCGAAATCGAGCACGCTGACCCGGTCGCACAGCCCCATCACCACGTCCATGTGGTGCTCGATCAGGATCACGGTGATGCCCGCGTCGCGGATCTTGCGGATGATCGCGGTCAGGTCCGCGATGTCGGGCGCGGTCAGGCCGGCGGCCGGCTCGTCCAGCAGCAGCAGCACGGGATCGAGCGCCAGCGCGCGGCCGATCTCCAGGAGGCGCTGCTTGCCGTAGGGCAGGTTGCGGGCCTCCACCTGGGCGAGGCTCGACAGGCCCATGAAGTCGAGGATCGCCATCGCCCGGGCGCGGGCCTCGCGCTCCTCGCGGCGGCGCCGCGGCGTGCCGAGGATCGCGTCGACGATGGTGCCGTGGAAGGCGTGGTGCAGGCCGACGAGCACGTTCTCCAGGGCCGTCATCTCGCGGAAGAGCTGCACGTTCTGGAAGGTGCGGGCCACGCCGGCGAGCGCGATCTCGGAGGGCGTGCGCCCGTCGAGGCGCTTCGGCGCGCTGCCGGCCGCGGCCAGCGTCACCGCGCCGGCGGTGGGTTTGTAGATGCCGGTGAGCACGTTCATCATCGTGCTCTTGCCCGAGCCGTTCGGGCCGATGAGCCCGTGGATCGTGCCGGGCCTCACCGACAGGTCGACGCCGGCCAGCGCCTTTAGGCCGCCGAACTGCATCAGCGCCTGCTCGACCTGCAGCAGCGGCTCGGTGCCGGCGGCCTTGCCGCGCTGCGCGATCAGCGCGTCGCCGTCGGCCGAGAGCGCCTTGCCCTCCGCCGTGTGGGCCGGGCGGAGCGCCGGGATCTTCTCGCGCAGGAAGCCGACGATGCCATCGGGCAGGTAGTAGACCACGAACAGGATCAGCAGGCCGAACACGCTGAGCCGGAAGTCGGTGACCGATTGCAGCGCCAGCGTCGCGGGCAGGAACAGGATGCAGAGCACCACCGGCACGAGGATCGCGAAGCGGTTCTCGCGCCGGCGCAGGAAGGCCTGGATGCCGACGACGAGCGCCACGGCGGCGATGAGGCCGGCCATGATCCGCACCAGGTCGATGTCGGCCAGGATGTTGGGCATCATCACGATGATCGCCGAGCCGATCAGCGGGCCGGCCCGCGATTTCCGGCCGCCCATCGTCACCGCGAGCAGGAACAGCACGGTGAGCTCGAAGCCGTAGGAATTCGGGGCGACGTAGCGCTCCGACCAGGCGAACAGCGCGCCCGCGAGCCCCGCGAGCGCCGCCGAGACCACGAAGGCGTAGACCTTGTAGCGGTAGACGCTGACGCCCATGCAGTCGCAGGCGATCGGCGAGTCGCGCAGCGCCTCGAAGGCGCGCCCGAACGGCGAGCGCACGATGCGGTTCACCACCACGATCGTCAGCAGGAGGCAGGCGCAGACGAGATAGTAGAACTCGAGCTTGCGGCCGGCCGCGCCCCAGGGCGGGCTGATGCCGAAGCTCGCGAAGTCGATGACGCGGGCCGGCGGCAGGGTGATGCCGAGCGGCCCGTTGGTGATCGGCGTCAGCTCGTTGATGAAGATCTGCACGATGGTGCCGAAGGCCAGCGTCACCATCGCGAGGTACGGGCCGGTGACCCGCAGCGCCGGCACCGCGAGCAGCAGGCCGAAGGCGGAGGTGACGCCGATCCCGGCGAGCAGGCCCCACCAGATCCCGAGCTTGAAGTGCAGGAACAGCACGGCCGCCGCGTAGGCGCCGACGCCGAACAGCCCGGCATGGCCGAGGCTGACTTGGCCGGTATAGCCGACGACGATGTCGAGCCCGAGGATCAGGATCGCGTAGATCGCGATCACCAGCAGCAGGTGGATGTAGTAGCTGCTGGTGACCACGTGCGGGAAGGCGGCGAGGAACACCACGAGCAGCACCGCGCCCGCCGCGCCGATATGCCGGCCGAGACCGGCGGAGGCCGAGGGCGCCGGGGCGGCGGCCGGCGCGAAGGTGGAGTGCGCCATCGGCTCAGACTTTCTTGATCACGGCCTTGCCGAACAGCCCCACGGGGCGGATCGACAGCACGACGAGGAGCAGGATCAGGCCCGGCACGTCCTTGTAGCCGGTGGAGATGTAGAAGCCGGTCAGCGTCTCGGCGATGCCGAGGATCAGCCCGCCGACGATGACGCCGAGGCCGGATTCGAGGCCGCCGATGATCGCCACCGCGAAGGCCTTCAGCGCCAGCACCGCGCCCATCGTGGCGCCCGTCAGCGTGACCGGGGCGACGAGCACGCCGGCGAACGCCGCCGTCATCGCGCTGATCGAGTAGGACAGGGTGATGACGCGCTTGGTGTTGATGCCCATCAGGCCGGCGGCATCGATGTCGTTCGAGGTGGCGATCACCGCCTTGCCCCAGATCGACTTGCGATTGAAGATCTCGACCGCGAGCATCATCAGCAACGCCCCGGCGATTATCAGCAGCTCCATCGGCAGCATGCGGATGCCGCCGAGCTGCAGCGCCTCCTCGGGCAGCGGCGACGGGAACTTCAGGTCGTCGCGGCCCCAGATGTTCTCGGCGAGATTGCGAAAGATGATCCCGAGCGCGATGGTGGCCATGATCCACCCGTACTCGGACTTGATCTTCACCGCCGGGCGCACGCCGAGGCGCTCGACCACGGCGCCCAGCGCGAAGCCGAAGACCAGCACCAGCGGGATCATCAGCCAGTAGCCGGTGAACGGCGCCAGCGTCAGGCCGAACAGGGCGCCCAGCGCCAGCGCCTCGCCCTGCCCGAAGTTCAGCGTCTTCGAGGTGGCGAAGGTGAGCTGGTAGCCGAAGGCGATGGCGGCGTAGATCATGCCGACCGCGACGCCGGACGCGACGAGCTGCAGGAAGATGGTCATCGTGTCACCGGCGCCCGTGCGTGAGGGTTTGGTCGTTCATGACGCCCGGTCCCGACCCAATCCGTCGAGGCGTGGGCTCCCGTCCCGCTCGGGATCGGGCCGCGCGACGGGCGACCGGACGGCGTCGGGCCGGCCGTGCCGCCCCGGCACGCGGGCGGTTGCGGGACCTCGCGCGCCGCCGGACGCTCGATAAGCGTTCCGGCAGCGGTGGATCATCCCGCCCGACCGACGAAAATCGTCAGTTGGAGGTCTTTTCCTTGACGCGCACCACGCCGGCGTTCTTAGCGTCCGTGTCCTTGGCGTAGACGATCTTGCCGTCCTGCACCTTCCCGAACACGACCATGTTGCGCGAGATCGCGTTGTGGTCGGCGGCGGTGAACGGCTTGTCGTAGGTCGTCACCACGCCCTCGACCTTCTCCTTGAGGTTCTCGAGCGCCTCGCGGATCTTCGGTCCGTCGGTCGAGCCGGCCTGCTTGATCGCGGCGGCGATCAGGAACACCGAGTCGTAGCCCTGCGCGCCGGCGACCGGGGTCGGGATCTTGGTCACGCCGTAGGTCTTGTAGTAGTCCTCGAGGAAGGCCTTGCGCTTCGGCAGCGTCTTGTCCTCGATGAAGGTCTGCGGCATCACCACGCCGTTGCCGTTGGCGCCGGCGATGTCGATGAAGCTCTGCATCGAGGCCGGCCACGAGGTGATCATCGGCACCTTCCAGCCGAGCTTGGCCATGCCGTTGGCGATCTGCGCCAGCTCCGGCCCGATGCCGTAGGCCAGGATCACGTCGGCGCCGGCCTGCTGGGCCTTCAGCAGCTGGGCCGTCATGTCGACGTCCTTGATGTTGAACTTCTCGACCACCACCGGCTTCACGCCCTTGGTGCCGAGGTACTTCTCGATGTCCTCGCGGCCGAGCTGGCCGTAATTGGTCGAGTCGGCGAGGATGGCGATCTTCTTGTGGCCCTGCGCGACGGCCTCGTCGACCATCATGCCGGCCTGCAGCACGTCGTAGGCCGAGTTCCGGAAGACGTAGTTGCTGTCGTAGTCCGGCGCCTTGAACTGGTTGGTGATGACGGTGCCGGTGGCGACGTTGTTGAACACCGGGATCTCGGCTTCCTGGTAGAAGCGCTGCGCGGCCAATGCCACGCCGGTGTTGATGAAGCCCAGCGTCGCGACGACCTTCTCCTTGCTGATGAGCTCCTGCGCCACCTGGGCGCCGACCTCGTTCTTGGCCTCGTCGTCGCGCTCGACGAGCTGGATCTGACGCCCGAGCACGCCGCCGGCCTTGTTGATCTCGGCGGCCGCCAGCCGTGCGCCGTCGCGCATCGACACCCCCATGGCGGAGGAGCCGCCGGTATAGGGGCCGGTGACGCCGATCTTGATCGGGTCCGCGGCCTGGGACGGCAGGGCGCCGAGCGTGGCCAGTGCCGTCGCGCCGAGCAGGGCGCCAACGAACGCGCGCGTCGTCAGTGTCATGGCTGTTTCCTCCGTGTCCCGATCTGGGCGTTTTTTGTGTCGCGGTGCCTTGAGGCACCGTCGCGGGTTCTGCGGCCCGAAGTCTCGGGCCCCTGCCCGAGCGCTGGAATATTGTCGAACGTGCACGCGAACGCAACGCAGGACGCAAGGTCCGGCCTACAAATCCAAAGGGTTGTGGGTTTTACGGCGCGAACCCCCGCCGCCGCGGCGAGGGTCGGCCAGGCGGCGTCCGTCGCGGCTTGCGCGGGGACCATGCTCCGGCCGATGCGCCCGGGCGTTCCGGAAGCACCGGGCCGGCCCGGAAATGCGCCGGCGCGGGCAAAGCCTGTTGACCGATCCGCGCTTTCCCCTTAACGGAAGCGCTCCCGAACGACGGACCCCTTCCGAGCGGTCACCGGCTTCCAGCCGTGCCCGGATCGCGAGCGGTACCCGTCCCTTCGGTGGGGGATAGTTTAACGGTAGAACGGTGGACTCTGACTCCTCTGGTCCTGGTTCGAATCCAGGTCCCCCAGCCAATGAATTTTCAACGACTTAGCTTCAACGACGAGTGCTTACGGCGGCAGGTTTGACTTTTCTTCGGAACGGTCTTCCCCGTGCAGATCGCCGATCACGCGTGCGTTCGACCGTTTCATGTCGGTGGTACGTCGGCGTCGCGTAGGCCGTGCGTTGGCCCAAGATATCGGCGATCTCCCGATCCGTATTTCCGAGCTCGCGCAGGTCGGTCGCGACGCTGTGGCGAAGATCACCTCGCCGTTCAGGCGTTCGTCGCGGAGCTTCGCGTTGAAGCTTTCGCAATAGCCGTTTTCCCAGGGACCGCCCGACTTGATGCAGGCTGCCCGCGAGCCGACCGCTGCGATCCAGTTCTGGACCGTTTGTCGATCAATTCCAGCCCGTTGCCCGGGCGGATTTGATGGGGTGCCCAATCTAAACCGAACAAGTCCGAGAGCGCGTCGATCACGTCTACCGCCTGGAGCTTGCGAGTGATCCGGTTGAGCGAGCGCTTGCGGGTCAGCGCGCTGCACGATCCTTGGGGCCGCCACCACGTTCAGCGTTCGCTGCTTGCGACCCCTGTGCGTACGATGCTCGACGAAGTCGTAGGACCGGATATGTGTTGTTCTAGCATGTGGTGGAGCGGATCGAGTTTTCGAAACTGCTCCTTCGGTGCCTTCGAGATCCGCTTACCTCTTCGACAGGAGCGCACGCCAAATCAGTAACTGCCTTGGATCAGGCAACTCGGGCACAGGGCACGTTCCGCCATCGTCGTCGAAACGCGGGTTGATCGGCCCCCGCGAGGTGGTCCAAGGGTGAAGTTAGTGCACGGTGGGCCGCTCCGCCACGAGTAGCTTGGCCGGCGGAGCTGGTCGGGCGAGCGCAGCCGGCCAAGCGGAGAAGGCTGGCACGAACACCTCCGGTGCCGGCGGCTGGTATTTCAGCGATGCATGCGGGCGCACGTGATCAGCCCCCATTGAAGTGGTCCGCCCTTTAGTATGGCTTTTGAGCCTGGAGGACGGACGAGATGGCAAAGCACCCGAAGCCCGAGGAGATCGTCGCCAAGTTGCGGCAGGCGGATGTGCTGATCTCACAGGGCCAGAGCGTGGCCGATGCAATCCGCGCGCTCGGCGTGAGCTCAGTGACATACTACCGGTGGCGGCGTGAGTTTGGCGGCCTGAAGTCGGATCAGGTTCGTCGGTTGAAGGACCTGGAGACCGAGAACCAGCGGCTTCGAAAGGCGATTGCGGATCTCACCCTCGACAAGCTGATCCTGCAGGAGGCGTCCCGGGGAAACTTTTGAGCCCCGCGCGCCGGCGCGCCTGTGTCGAGCACATTATGCGGACGATGACCGTCTTCGAGCGCCGCGCCTGTCGGGCGCTCGGACAGCATCGCTCGACGCAGCGCAAGGTACCGCGGGGCCGGGACGACGAAGAGGCGCTGACGGCCGATCTTGTGGCATTGGCCGAGAAGTACGGGCGCTACGGCTACCGCAAGATCAGCGCGTTGCTGAAGGCGGCTGGGTGGTCGGTCAACGACAAGCGCGTCGAGCGGATCTGGCGGCGTGAGGGGCTGAAGGTGCCGGCCAAGCAGCCCAAGCGGGGGCGGATCTGGGACAACGACGGCTCCTGTGTTCGTCTTCGCCCGGAACACCGCAATCACGTATGGTCGTACGACTTCGTCGAGGCCTGCACGCACGATGGGCGCAAGATCCGGATGCTCAACGTGGTCGATGAACGGAAGGACCGCGCAGCGAGTTCACGCACGAATGCCTGGCGATCCGGGTCGCACGCAAGCTCAAGGGGATCGACGTTATCGACGTGCTCTCGGACCTGTTCATCCTGCGTGGCGTACCGGGCCATATTCGTTCGGATAATGGGCCTGAGTTCGTCGCGAAGGCTGTGCAAGCCTGGATCACCGCGGTCGGCAGCAAAACCGCTTACATCACGCCAGGCTCACCCTGGGAGAATGGGTACGTCGAGAGCTTCAACGCGCGTCTGCGCGACGAACTCCTGAATGGTGAGATCTTCTACACACTCAAGGAGGCGCAGATCGTGATCGAAAGCTGGAGGCGTCACTACAACACTGTGCGCCCACATGCCTCGCTGGGATACCGGCCCCCGGCACCGGAGGTGTTCGTGCCAGCGTTCTCCGCTTGGCCGGCTGCGCTCGCCCGACCAGCTCCGCCGGCCAAGCTACCCGTGGCAGAACGGCCTACCGCGCACTAACTCCACCCTTGGACCACCGCCTGGGGGCCGATCAGAAAGCTGAGCTTCATCGGGTGCTACAATTCGGTCATGTTCGCCTCTCCGGACATGCCGTTCATCCTGCCGAAGTTCTGCATCCATACGCATGTGATCTCGTCGGCCGAGCACCCGCTCTCCTCCGTTCTGCTACGCTGCTACGTGCCCGGCCTCGAGGATCCGATCATCGAGGAGCCGGTGGAGACGCCGCCCATCGCCGAGCAGCGGAAGCTCGTCTCCGCGCTCGAATCCGGCAGCACGGCGCCGCGATATATCGTGGCGTCGGCGAGCCTGATCCTCTCGCCTTTCGAGATCTTGAGCACGGGCCTCATCAGCGTCCGCGCCGTCCTGGGCGACATGGCGGAAGAACTCAGCCTCGGATCATTGAGGGTGGTCGTCGCAGACTAGGTGTTTGATCCCACGGCGTGGTGATATGGTTGAGCACCATGCTGCCAGGGATGCGCTCTGGCCCAGGTTCTTCATGGAAGGCCGTGGCGGACTTGTCGATCGCGATGCCGGGTGGAATTTCCCGCGGATCGACCAAGTCAGGATCGATGCTCGCGGCCTCGATGCGGCGACGGAGCACCGCGGTCCTTCCCGATACGAGGCGTTGGTCTTCGAGCGGTGTCCTGAGCCATTTCTCGGCCCTCCAATCCACGATCTCAGAAGGGGATCGGGATGCGGACCCGACATCGAGGGCTGGCCGGAACCTCGATCCCGGCGCGCGCACGGACTCCGGATGACCCCGATCGCGGTTCTTCCTCCCCACGGTCCCAGCCTTCTGCGCCTACTCCTCTCTTGCTGTGGTCGAGGGTCTCGCTTGATGAGGTCGGCGACGGCTTGGTCGTGCACCGTGACGGGGAACCGCGATCATCTGCAGGGCTTGGCCTTCCTGCCGGCATGAGGTCCGGCGGGAGAGCAGCATGTCGAGCGACACCCACAAGCATCAAGAACTGCTCAGCGCTCTGAAGGCCGCGCAGGGCAAAGGCGACGGCTCCTTCGAGCAGGCGGTGACGAATGCCTTCGAGCACGTCTTCGAGCACCTCGATCGACTGAACTCGCACGTGTCGCTCGGCGGACCGGAGGGGGACGAGCGTCATCTCAAGACCGGTGAGTCGCCGACGCTGCGATAAGCTCCGGGCCCTGACTTCCGATTCGGAGTCAGGGCCGTCGTCCCTGCCTTCCTCTCGATGGCGCCGGTCGTCATGCGACGTGATCGAGCCCAGGGCCGGCAGCGAGTTCGTCGACCAGGATGCTCACGGTCCGCATCGGTCGGTCCGTCATCGGTCGCCTCGCACAGGATGGCGAGCGGGGACGGCCGCACGCCGGCGGCGCAAAGATCGCCCAGGATCCCTGCCGACCAGGGCACTCGGAACCATCGGGGGTGTGCGGCTGGTCCAGCGCAGCGGCTATCGTGACCGGGACTGGCAGACGCGGGCCGGGACCGTCGAACTGCGCATCCCGAAGCTGCGGAGGGGCTCGTGCTTCCCGGCTTTCTTGATCGCCTCGGCGGCGGTGATCGTGAGCACCGACGGCCGGCGCGAGGTGCGCGGCATGGATGTCGGCCCCTCCGAGGCCGAGATGTTCGGGACAGCCTTCCGCAAGCTCGCCCGGCGGGGGCTGCGCGCGGTCAAGCTGGTGATCTCGGACGCCTACGAGGGCATCAAGGCATCGGTGGCCCAGGTGATGAACGCAACCTGGCAGCACTGCCGCGTCCACTTCCGGAGGACGGGGCTCGCGCAGGCCGGCTGCTTCAGGTCTTCGACGCGCTTTGCGGGGCCCTGATTCCTCGGGGCGGGTTCGAGCCACGGTCCCGCGGTCATTTCAAAGACTTCAAACGTCGGACGACGCGGTCCGGGCGGCCTCCGGACTCACTCCCAGGCGCCGCTCCGCGCGCGGGCGCGCATGGCCTCGATGAACAGGCGGACGCTCGGCAGGTGCGCGCGGCTGGCGTCGAACAGCAGGTGGATCGGCACGGGCGGCGGCGCGTGCGCGTCGAGCACGCTGCACAATCGGCCCGCGGCGAGGCCCTCGGCCGCCTGGTAGCTGAGGACGTTCGCGAGCCCGAGCCCGGCCGCGGCGGCGGCCAGCTGGGCATCGATCGAGGTCACGGTCAGCCGCGGCGCGACGGCGACGCCCTGCGACCGCGGGCCGAAGCGCCAGTGGGAGCCGGTTCGGACGTTGTCGCCGGCGATGATGTCGTGCTCGGCGAGCGCCTTCGGGTCGGCCGGCCGCCCGCGCGCGGCGCAGTAGGCCGGGCTCGCGACGATGACCTGCCGCACCGTGCCGAGGGCGACCGACCTGAGACGGCTGTCGCGCGGCTCGCCGATGCGGACCGCCACGTCGATCCCCTCCTCGACCAGCCGGATGTTCCGGTCGAGCAGCATCAGCCGCGCCGACACCGGCCGGTGCCGGGCGAGCAGGTCCGCCACCACGGGGAGGACGTGCAGGCGGCCGAAGACGACCGGCGCCGTGATCTGCAGCTCGCCGTGCGGCGCCGCCTGGCGCCCCATCACGACGTGCTCGGCATCCTGCAGCCGCATCAGGATCTCGCGGGCGCGATCCAGGAGGGCGGCGCCCTCCTCGGTCAGCGCCACGCTGCGGGTCGAGCGCCGGAACAGCGGCACGCCGAGATGCCGCTCGAGGGCGGCGATGGTCCGCGTCACCGCAGGCGGCGAGTGGCCGAGGTGGCGGGAGGCGGCCTTGAAGCCGCCCCGCTCGGCCACCGCGACAAAGGTGGTCAGCGCCGCGAAGCGGTCCACGCGATCATTCCCGAAAACGAAATTCTGAACTGCGAAGGTGATGGATTATCGCCGCCGCGTGAAGCCGCTACCTCTCCGGCATGCCCGGTACCTACTTCCACCACCTGTTCGGCGAGACGGCGCGCACGCTCCAGGCGCGCGCCGGCTCCCGCGCCAGCTACGCCAGGCGGGAGGCCGCGTCCGCCGACGGGCGCGATGCGCTGACCGAGCGCGAGCACGCCTTCCTGCAGGCGCGCGACAGCGTCTACCTGGCGAGCGTCGGCCCCGAGGGCTGGCCCTACATCCAGCATCGCGGGGGGGCGGCCGGCTTCGTCCGGTCGTTGGGCGAGAACCGGATCGGATTCGCCGACTATCCCGGCAACCGGCAGTACATCTCGCAGGGCAACGTGATCGAGCGCGGCCGGGTGGCCCTGTTCGCGATGGACTATCCGGCCCAACGCCGGCTCAAGCTCATCGGCCACGCGCGCATCGTCGCGGCGGCCGAGGATCCTGATCTCGTCGCGCGGGTCTCGCATCCCGCGGCGCCGCCGGCCGTGGCCGCGTTCGTGATCGACGTGGTCGGCTTCGACTGGAACTGCCCGCAATTCATCGCGCCGCGCTTCACGCGCGCCGAGATCGAGGCCGAGCTCGGGCCGCTGCTCATCGAGAACGCGAACCTGCGCGCCGAGCTGGCGCGCCTCAAGGGAGCCTCCGCATGACCGAGCCGTCGACCTGTGGCGTGCATCATGTCGGCCTCGCCGTGCCGGACCTCGACGCCGCCGAGCGCTTCTTCGTCGACGCGCTCGGCTGGCGCGTCGCCGGCGGCGTGCCGTCCTACCCCGCCGTGTTCGTCTCCGACGGCGCGATCCTCGTGACGCTGTGGCGGATCGCCGATCCGGAGGCCGCGGTGCCGTTCGACCGCCGCGCCAACGTCGGGCTGCATCACCTCGCCCTCAAGGTCGCCGACCGCGCGGCGCTCGCCGCCGCCTACGACCGGGTGCGCGGCCATCCGGGGACGACGATCGAGTTCGCGCCCGGTCCGATGCGGGAGGGGTCCGAGACGCACCACTTCATCGGCACGATGCCGGGCGGCGTGCGCCTCGAATTCGCCACGGCGTAGGACCGTTCCTGTCGCCAGGCCCGCTTTCACGTCGTCGCCCTGCACTCTCGGACCGAACGGCGGGAACCTCGTCCCATGGCCTTGCCGACGCCTGCCCGGCCTCGACCGATTCCGTACGGCGATCGCGCCGGCGCCGACGACAGACGGACGGCCCGGCGCGCGGTCGCCTCGGCCTCCTGCGCCAGCCTGATCGGGATCGGGCTCGCGCGGTTCGCCTATACGCCGCTGCTTCCGGCGATCATCGACGGCGGCTGGTTCGAGGCCTCGACCGCGGCCTATCTCGGGGCGGCCAACCTTGCGGGTTATCTCGCCGGCGCCCTGCTCGGGCGGCCGCTCGCCGCCCGCACCCGCGTTCCCGTGGTGCTCCGCGCGATGATGGTGGTGGCGACCGCGGCGTTCTTCGCCTGCGCCTACCCGCTGAACGTCGCGTGGTTCTTCGCCTGGCGCTTCGCGTCGGGCTTTGCTGGAGGCGCGCTGATGGTGCTGGCCGCGCCCGCCGTGCTTCCGCACGTGCCGCCGGGCAAGCGCGGCCTGGCCGGCGGCCTGATCTTCATGGGCATCGGCGTCGGCATCGCGGCGTCGGGGACGCTCGTCCCGCTCCTCCTGCGCGGCGGCTTGCAGCAGGCCTGGTTCGGCCTTGGCGCGCTCTCCTGCCTGCTTACCGTCATCGGCTGGCGGGGCTGGCCGTCCGACGCTCCGGTGGCAGTTCGGCCGGTTGCCGGTGCCGAGCCGTCGCGCGCGCCAGGCCGGGCGGCGCTGCGGGCGCTCTACGCGGAATACGCGCTCAACGCGGCCGCGTGGGTGCCGCACATGCTGTTCCTCGTCGACCTCGTCGCGCGCGGCCTCGGGCAGGGCATCCAGGCCGGATCGCACTATTGGGTGCTGTTCGGGCTCGGCGCGACGGTCGGCCCGATCCTCGTCGGGCACCTCGCCGACCGGACCGGCTTCGGTCCCGCGCTCCGGCTCGCCTTCCTGGTCGAGGCCGGCGCGATCGCGATTCCGGCCCTCGGCCTCGGCCCGTCGTGGCTGATCCTGTCGAGCGTCGCGGTCGGCGCCTTCGTCACCGGAACCGTGCCGCTCATGCTCGGCCGCATCGGCGAGCTCCTGCCCGGGGAGCCGGAGCGGCAGAAGGCGGCTTGGAGCGTCGCCACCGTGGCGTTCGCGCTGTTCCAGGCCGGCGCCGCCTACGGGCTGTCCTTCGTCTTTGCGCACACGGCGGGCAACTACACGCTGCTGTTCGCGCTCGGCACGGCCGCGATGGTGCTGGCGCTCGCCATCGACCTCGGCACGGCGCTGGCGACGCCGCGCCCCGCCTCCCCCGCCCGTCCCTGAGGATGGCGCCCGAGTCCGGCGGAGTTGAGCGTCCGTGCCGCATCGTAGCCGTGCCGAACGCGGGGCGAGCGGCGCCGCCGCACGATCTCGCGGCGATCGGTCAGCCCGAGGCTTCGTTCGCTCCCGGTTCGATCGACGGCGGGTCGGGCTCGCCGGCCGCCGCGATGGGCAGGCCGGTCGCGCCGGCCGCCGGCGCGGCGGCGAGGCTCGCCAGGTCCAGCCACGCCGCCATCAGGCGGAGCTCCCCGAGCAGCCGGTCCATGGTGCCGGGGGGCGCATCGTGCTCCAGGTGCACGCGCTGGACGACCAGCATGCCGATCCTGCGGTTCGCCTTCAGGTCGACGCGGGCGACGAGCGCGCCGTCCATCAGGAAGGGCAGGACGTAGTAGCCGTGCTCGCGCTGGTGAGCGGGCGTGTAGATCTCGAGCCGATAGCGGAAGCCGAACAGCCGCTCGGTCCGCGGCCGGTGCCAGATCAGTGGATCGAAGGGCGACAGGAGCGCGGCGCCGTCGAGCCGTCGGCCGAGCCGCGCCTCCCTGTGCCGGTAGGCCGGCTGCGGCCAGCCGCGGACCCGGGCCGGAACCAGCGTGCCGTCCTCGACCAGCTGCGCGATCGGCAGGTGCGCATCGGCAGGCGCGAGGCGATAATAGTCGCGCAGGTCCTGCGCCGTCGCGATGCCGAGCGCCCGCGCCGCGCGTGCGATCAGCTCCCGCCGCGCGTCGATGCCGCTCGGGGTCGGATGCGCGAGGACGGCGCGCGGAAGCACGCGCTCGGGCAGGTCGTAGACGCGCTCGAAGCTGCCGCGACGGTGCGTCGAGGCGACGAGGCCGGCCCAGAATAGCCATTCGAGCGCGTGCTTGGCCGCGCTCCACACCCACATGCCCTGCGAGGCCCGATTGCCCGCGACGTCGGAGGCGGCCAGCGGCCCCTCCGTCTCGATGCGGGCGAGGAGGGCTTCGGCTTCGCCGCGCCTGGCCCCGGCGAAGGGTTCGAGCCGCCGCCACAGGCCGCGGCCGGCGAGGGCCCGGGCCATGCGCCAGCGCAGCAGGGGGTGATGGTCGACCGGCAGGAGCGAGGCCTCGTGCCCCCAATATTCGAAGAACCGCTTCGGCCGGTCGGCCGCCAGGGCGTCGAGGAGCCCACGCTCGTAGGGGCCCAGGCGCGAGAACAGCGGCAGGTACTGGGCCCGCACCAGCACGTTCACGCTGTCGATCTGAAGCAGGCCGAGCCGGCCGATCTCGTTGCGCATCCGCGCGGCGGAGACGGGTCCCGCGCGCCGGCCCGCGGCGAAGCCCTGGGCGACGAGGGCGATGCGACGGGCCTCGGAGGCGGAGAGGTCCGCAGTCAGGGCCGGCCTCCGGACAGGGGCGGCACGAGGCCCGGCAAGGGCCGCACGGAGTTCGGGAGCTGCGCCGCGTGCACTACGCGGCCTTCGGCGGCGACCCGTCGGCGCCGTTTTCGCCCTGCCGCGCATGAACGAGCGCACGGATCTGCTCGCGGACCTCCGGGGTGATCGGGTTGTAGACGATCATGCCGAGATCCGGTCTTCCGTCCACGGCGAAGGTCGAGAACTCCAGCTCGATCGGGCCCAGGACGGGGTGACGGAGCCGCTTGACCCCGTCTCCGTGGGCGTGGACGTCGTTCTCCCGCCACAGGGCGGCGAAGTCCGGGCTGGTGCGGCAGAGCTCGTCCACCAGCTCGCCGACCTCGGAGGCCGCGCCGGCCCGCACCGCGTCCGCCCGGAACGCGCCGACCACGAAGCGGGCGACGCTGTCCCAATCCTGCTGCGCCGTCCGCACCCGCGGGTCGCCGAACATGCGGCGCAGGATGTTGCGCTCGCCGGGTGGCAGCGGTTCCCAGTCGGTCATCACGACGGCGGCGGCGCGGTTCCAGGCGACGACGTCCCAGGTCGCGGTCTTGATCAGGGCCGGGCTGACCTCCAGCGTGTCGAGCAACCGCTGGAGGCGCGGCGTGATCCCCTCCTGCGGCCGGTAGCGGACCTCGGGCGGACGCCCCAGCGCCAGCATGAAGACGTGCTCGCGCTCGGGCTCGGTCAGCATCAGCCCGGCGGCGATGCGGTTCAGCACGTCCGCCGAGGGCGCGCCGCCGCGCCCCTGCTCCAGCCAGGTGTACCAGGTCGCGCTGATGTTCGAGCGCTGGGCGACCTCCTCCCGGCGCAGGCCCGGCGTGCGACGGCGGCCCGAGAACCCGAGGGCGGCCGGATCGAGCTTGGTGCGCCGATCCCGCAGGTAGGCGCCCAGCGAGGGTTCGGAACGGGCGGGCATGGCGATCCTGTTGGGACGTATACCGGGATACGGTCACGACTTTAACGGGATCGGCGGCGGGCCGACAAGGGGCGCTCTGATCACAGCGGAGTGCATCGCATGCGCATCTTCCTCACCGGCGCCACCGGCTTCATCGGCTCGGCCATCGTCCCGGAACTGCTCCGGTCCGGGCATCGGGTGCTCGGGTTGACCCGCTCGGAGGCCGGCGCCCGCAAGCTGATCGAGGTTGGGGTCGAGCCGCATCGCGGCACCCTTGACGACCCGGACAGCCTGCGCCGCGGCGCCGCGCAGGCCGACGGCGTGATCCACACCGCCTTCGACCACGACGACTTCACGAACTTCGTCGCCAATTGCGACAAGGACCGGCGGGCGATCGAGGCCCTGGGGGCCGCCCTTGCCGGCTCGGATCGGCCGCTGCTCATCACCTCCGGTGCGGGAATCGGGAGTCCCGACGGCGGTGGCCCGGCCCGGGAGGACGTCTTCGACCGCGCGCACCCGAACCCGCGCATCGCCTCCGAGCTCGCCGGGGCCGCGCTGCTGGAGGCGGGGGTGAACGTGTCGGTGGTGCGGCTTCCGCAGGTGCACGACACGGTCAAGCAGGGGCTGATCACCTACATGATCGACCTCGCCCGGCGGACCGGCGTCTCGGCCTATGTCGGCGACGGCGCCAACCGCTGGGCGGCGGCGCCGGTCCTCGACGTCGCCCGGCTCTACGCGCTCGCCTTCGCGCGGCGGGAGGCGGGCGCCCGCTACCACGCGGTCGCCGAGGAGGGCGTCGCCGCCCGCGACATCGCGCAGACCATCGGCCGCGGCCTGAAGCTGCCGGCGGTCGCCCTCGCGCCGGAAGACGCCGCCGCGCATTTCGGCTGGCTCGCCGCGTTCGTCGGCCTCGACATGCCGGCCTCCAGCGCGCTGACGCGGGCCCGGCTCGGCTGGCACCCGACCGGCCGGGGCCTGATCGAGGACTTGGAGCGGATGGACTATTCCCGGCCGCCCGCCTGAGGCGCCCGAGGCCTCCGCGCGTCAGGACGACGGCGTGCGCAGCTCCCCGCGGGCGATGCCGAGCAGCGTCCGCACGAGCAGCCACAGTATGACGAGGGTGGCCAGCGTCAGGAGCACGAGGGCGACGGCGTCGGTCGGGAGCCCGGAGCCCGGTCGACACGGCCTCGGAGGATGGCGCGATCGCCGCGTCCCGGACGACCTCCGGCATCGACGGTCTCCCCCTCACGCTCACGCGCGCCGCACCCGCGATCCACCAGGGCTGCCGGAAAAGGCGCGCGAAACCGGCCTGCGCGCAAGGTCGGCGCCCGGCAGGGCGCGGACGCGCTGCCCGGTCAGCGCCGCGATCACGTCGAGCACGGCGGGGGCACCCACGGCAGCCCGGGCGCGCCGACGCCGCCCGTCGGCGCGCCGCTCTCGACGATGCGCACGTGCACCGCCGGCCTGTGCTCGCGGCGGATCGGGTCGGTGTTGTCGTTCCGCGACTGCCGGGCGCCGTCGCGGTAGACGATCTGCTCGAACAGGCCGAGGACAGGTCGAGCGCCGCCGGCCCCTGGGCCTGCGCGTTTCGTTTGCGAAACTCCTCCCGTCACCTACAATCCGATCCGAGGCGTGCGAGCCCCGGGCCGGAGTTTCCATGACGCGTATGGTCGAGCGGGGCGGCTTCGAGCGGAAGGCGGGCGAGCGCGCCGACGCGTCGGCGGTCGAGACGCGGCGCGGGGCGATCGTCGCCGCGGTGCGCCAGCGCGGCTTCGTGACGATCGAGGCCCTGGCGAGCCAGTTCGGCGTGACCGTGCAGACGATCCGGCGCGACCTCAATGAGCTCAGCGCGGAGGGGCGGCTCGAGCGCTACCGCGGCGGCGGCGGCCTGCCGTCCAGCGTCGAGAACATCGACTACGCCGACCGCCGCACCACGCTGCTGTCCGAGAAGACCCGGATCGGCCGGCTGGCGGCCGGCCGCATCCCGTCGCACTGCTCGGTGTTCCTCAATATCGGCACCACGCCGGAGGCGGTGGCGCGCGAACTCGTCCGCCACGACGACCTCAGCATCATCACCAACAACCTCAACGTGGCGGTCGGGCTGGCGGAGGCGACCGACTTCCGCATCGTCGTGGCGGGCGGCACGATCCGCAACCGCGACGGCGCCGTCCTGGGCCAGCTCACCTGCGACACCCTCAGCCAGTTCCGGGTCGACGTGGCGGTCATCGGCATCAGCGGGATCGACGCCGACGGCGCCCTGCTCGACTACGATTACGAGGAGGTGCGGGCGACGCAGACCATCGTGGCGCATGCGCGCCAGACCTTCCTCGTGGCCGACCACACCAAGTTCACCCGCCGCCCGATGGTCGAGGTCGGGCGGCTGGAGCAGATCGACACCTTCTTTACCGACCGCGTCCCGCCGCCCGAGATCGTCGCCCTGATGGAGCGTCACGGCGTCGCCCTCGCGGTGGCCGACCGAGACGAGCCGTAGCGAACATCGCAATTTTCGCTTGCGAAAATCCTATGATAAGGCAATATTCTGCCGACCCGGGCATCGGCCGGGGCGGGAGGCGACTCATGACGACGGTCTCGAACGTGCTGGCGCTGGGCGCCCCCTACGACCTGCTCGTCATCGGCGGCGGCATCAACGGCACCGGCATCGCCCGCGACGCGGCCGGGCGCGGCCTCTCGGTGCTGCTGTGCGAGCGCGGAGACCTCGCGGAATTCACCTCGTCCTCGAGCACCAAGCTGATCCACGGCGGCCTGCGCTACCTCGAATACTACGAGTTCCGCCTGGTGCGGGAGGCTCTGGCCGAGCGCGAGCGCCTGCTGCGGCAGGCGCCGCACATCATTTGGCCGCTCCGCTTCGTGCTGCCGCACGACGCGGGCCTGCGCCCGGCCTGGATGCTGCGGGCCGGCCTGTTCCTGTACGACCACCTCGCCCGGCTGCGCACCCTGCCCGGCTCCAAGACGGTTCGCTTGCGAACATCGCCGATGGGCGCACCGCTTCTGGACCGGCTCACGAAGGGGTTCGTCTATTCCGACTGCTGGGTCGAGGACAGCCGCCTCGTGGTTCTGAACGCCATGGATGCGCAGGCCCGGGGCGCCGAGATCCGCACCCGCACCGGCGTCGAGTCGGCGCGCCGAGTCGACGGGACGTGGACGGCGACCCTGCGCGACGCAGTCACCGGGCGGACCGAGACCGTCCGGGCGAAGGCGGTGGTGAACGCCGCCGGCCCCTGGGTGAGCGCGACGCTCGGCGGAACGCTCGGCGTGAACAGCCGCGCGGCGGTGCGGCTGATCAAGGGCAGCCACATCGTGGTCGCCAAGCTCTACGAGGGCGACCAGGCCTACATCCTGCAGCAGCCCGACAAGCGCATCATCTTCGCGATCCCCTACGAGCGCGACTTCACGCTGATCGGCACCACCGACGTCCCCTACGCGAACGAGCCCGGCCCGGTGCGGATCTCGGAGGACGAGACGCGCTACCTCTGCGACTGCATCAACCGCTCGTTCGCCAAAGTGACCGGGCCGAAGGACGTGGTCTGGAGCTATTCGGGGGTGCGCCCGCTTTACGACGACGCCGCCGCCAACGCCTCGGCGGTGACCCGCGACTACGTGCTCGACGTCGACGATGCCGGCGGGCAGGCGCCGGCGCTCTCGGTGTTCGGGGGCAAGATCACCACCTACCGCCGCCTCGCCGAGCACGCGATCGAGAAGATCGCGTCCCACTTCCCCGGCCTGAAGCCGGCCTGGACGGGTGAGGCGACCCTGCCCGGCGGAGCGATGCCGGAGGCGGATTTCGACGCCTTCCTCGCCGCCTTCGCCCGCGAGGCGCCGTTCCTGCCGGCCGAGACCGCCCGGCGGCTCGCCCGCGCCTACGGCACCGAGGCGCGGGCCATCGTCAAGGGCGCGCGCAGCCTGGCCGACCTCGGCGAGGCGTTCGAGGGCGGCCTGAGCGCGGCGGAGGTCGACTACCTCGTCCGCTCGGAATGGGTCCGCACGGCGGAGGACATCCTGTGGCGGCGCTCGAAGCTCGGCCTGCGCACCAGCCCGGACGGGGCCGCGCGGCTCGCCGCCTACCTGACGCGAAAGGCGGAAGCCGCCTGAATCAAGGTGCGCGGCGCGGAATCGGCGCGAAGACTGGTCCGCGGGAGACGATCGACCCACGGTCCGCAAGGGAGGAAGACAGCCATGTCCCAGTATGTCGGCGCCATCGACCAGGGCACCACCAGCAGCCGCTTCATCGTGTTCGACCGCGAGGGGCGCATCATCGTCTGCAAGCAGCGCGAGCACGCGCAGATCTATCCGCGACCCGGCCATGTCGAGCACGATCCGATGGAGATCTGGCGCAACACCCAAGGCGTGATGCAGGACGCCCTCGACGGCGCCGGGCTTACGCCGAAGGACCTCCTGTCGATCGGCCTCACCAACCAGCGCGAGACCACGCTGATCTGGGACAAGCGCACCGGCCAACCGCTCCACAACGCCCTGGTCTGGCAGGACACCCGCAACGACCGCCTCGTCACCGAATATGCCCGCGACGGCGGGCGCGACCGCTTCCGCGCGCTCACCGGCCTGCCGCTGGCGAGCTACTTCTCCGGGCTGAAGCTGCGCTGGCTCCTCGACCACGTCGCGGGCGCGCGGGAGAAGGCGGAAGCCGGCGACGTGCTGTTCGGCAACATCGACACCTGGCTCGTCTGGAACCTGACGGGCGGCCCGGACGGCGGCCTCCACCTCACCGACGTGACCAATGCCAGCCGCACGCAGCTGATGTCCCTCGGGACCCTGGCCTGGGACGACGGCATGCTCTCGGCCTTCGGCATCCCGCGGGCGATGCTGCCCGAGATCGTCTCCTCCTCGCAGGTCTACGGCGAGACGCGGGTGCCGTTTTCCGGCGTGCCGATCGCCGGCATCCTCGGCGACCAGCAGGCGGCCCTGTTCGGCCAGGCCTGCTTCCAGCCGGGCCAGGCCAAGAACACCTACGGCACCGGCTGCTTCGCGCTGATGAACACCGGCGAGACGCCGGTTCCCTCCACCTGCGGCCTCGTCACCACGCTCGGGTACAAGCTCGACGGCAAACCGGCGGTCTACGCGCTCGAGGGCTCGATCGCAATCACCGGCGCCCTGGTGCAGTGGCTGCGCGACAACCTGCACATGATCCAGGACAGCGCCGAGGTCGAGAGCCTCGCCACCACGGTCGCGGACAACGGCGGCGTCTACTTCGTGCCCGCCTTCTCGGGCCTCTACGCGCCGCACTGGAACGAGGGCGCCCGTGGCCTGATCATCGGCCTGACCCGCTACGCCAACCGCGGCCACATCGCCCGCGCCTGCCTGGAGGCGACCGCCTTCCAGACGCACGAGGTGCTGGAGGCGATGGAGAAGGATTCCGGCATCCCCGTGCGCGAGCTGCGCTCGGACGGCGGCATGGTCGCCAACGTCACCCTGATGCAGTTCCAGGCCGACATCCTCGACGTGCCGGTGGTGCGCCCGCGGGTCACCGAGACCACGGCACTCGGCGCCGCCTACGCGGCGGGCCTCGCCACCGGCTACTGGCGGAGCACCGACGACCTCGTGCGCAACTGGGGCGTCGACCGGCGCTGGGTGCCGAACATGGATGCGGGCGAGCGCCGGCGCATCACCGCCGCCTGGGGCCGCGCCGTGAAGCGCGCCTTCGACTGGGACGAGCAGGAGGATTGAGGCCGCCGCCTCGACCGCTTCCCATCTCGGACACTCTCGGAGGAAACCTCATGACGTCGCCGTTCCTGGGCGAGCTTCTCGGCACGATGGTGCTGATCATCCTCGGCAACGGGGTCGTCGCCGGCGCGCTGCTGCGCGGCTCCAAGGCGGAGGGCGCGGGCTGGATCGCGATCACCGCCGGCTGGGCCTTCGCGGTGCTGGCCGGCATCTTCGTCGCGACCGCGACGGGCAGCCCCGACGCGCACATCAACCCGGCGGTGATGATCGCCGGTGCGATCACGTCCGGGAAACCGAGCAAGCTCCTGATCTACGTGCCCGCGTAGATGATCGGCGTCTTCCTCGGCGCGACCGTGGTCTGGCTGCACTACCTGCCGCACTGGGCCGTCACCGAGGATTAGGGCCTGAAGCGGGCCTGTTTCTGCACCGATCCGGCGATCCGGCAATCGGCCGCGAACTGGACGAGCGAGATCATCGGTACCTTCCTGCTGATCCTGATCATCAGCGCCCTGCTGTCGCGGACAGTGGGGGCTTCCGGCAACATCCCGACGGGGCTGGCGCCCTACCTCGTCGGCATGGTGGTCTGGAGGATCGGCCTCTCGCTCGGCGGCACCACCGGCTACGCGATCAACCCGGCCCGCGATCTCGGGCCGCGCCTCGCCCATGCGGTGCTGCCGATCGCCGGCAAGGGGCACTCGGATTGGGGCTACGCCCTGATCCCGGTCGCCGGCCCGGCGATCGGCGCGGTGCTCGCGGCGCTCGCGATCCTGCTGATCGGCGTCTGACGGCCGACGCCTATTCCACCGTCACCGATTTGGCGAGGTTTCTCGGCTGGTCGACGTCCTTACCCATGACGACGGCGGTGTGGTAGGCGACGAGCTGGATCGGCACCGCGTAGACGATCGGCGCCACCGTCGGGTCGAGGTCGGGCATCGTCACCGTGGCCAGGGTGTCGAGCCCGTGCTCGGCCGCGCCCTTGGCGTCGCCGATCAGCACGATGCGCCCGCCGCGGGCGGCCACCTCCTGCATGTTCGACACGGTCTTCTCGAACACCGCGTCGTGGGGTGCGATCACGATCACCGGCACGCTCTCGTCGATCAGCGCGATCGGCCCGTGCTTGAGCTCGCCCGCCGCATAGCCTTCGGCATGGATGTAGCTGATCTCCTTCAGCTTCAGCGCGCCCTCCATCGCCATCGGGTAGCTCGTCCCGCGGCCGAGGTAGAGCACGTCGCGCGCCTTGGCGATCTCGCGGGCCAGCCCCTCGATCTCGTTCTCGCGGGCGAGCGCGTCGGCCATCAGGCCGGGCACGGTGATCAGCGCGTCGACGAGGCGGCGCTCCTCGGCCGCATCGATGGTGCCGCGCGCCCGCCCCGCGGCGATGGCCAGGCACAGCAGCACCGTGAGCTGGCACGAGAACGCTTTGGTCGAGGCCACGCCGATCTCGGGGCCGGCGAGCGTCGGCAGCACCACGGAGGATTCCCGCGCGATGGTCGAGGTCGGCACGTTGACGACGCAGACGCTGTGCTGGCCCTGGGACTTCGCGTAGCGCAGGGAGGCCAGGGTGTCCGCGGTCTCGCCCGATTGCGAGATGACGAGGGTCAGCCCGTCCCGCTCCAGCGGCGCCTCGCGGTAGCGCGCCTCGGAGGCTACGTCGATCTCGACCGGCAGCCGCGCGATCTGCTCGAACCAGTAGCGGGCGACGAGCCCGGCATAGAAGGCGGTGCCGCAGGCGGTGATGTTGAGGCGCGACAGCTTGGCGAAGTCGAACGGCAGCGGCTCGGGCAGTGCGACGCGGCCCTGGGCGAGGTCGACGTAGTGGGAGAGCGTGCGGCCGACGACTTCCGGCTGCTCGTGGATCTCCTTGGCCATGAAGTGGCGATGGTTTCCCTTGTCGATCCGGTAGGCCTGGGTCGCGATGGTCTGGCGCGGGCGCTGGACCACCGTGCCGTGGATGTCGCGGATCTCGGCGCCGGCGCGCGACAGGATCGCCCAGTCGCCCTCCTCCAGGTAGGTGAGCGCGTCGGTGAACGGCGCCAGCGCCAGCGCGTCCGAGCCGAGATAGGTCTCGCCCTGGCCGAAGCCGATGGCGAGCGGCGCGCCGTGGCGGGCGCCGATCAGCAGGTCGTCGTGGCCGGAGAACAGGAAGCCGAGCGCGAAGGCGCCGCGCAGGCGCGGCAGGCAGGCGGCGACCGCCTCGACCGGCCCGAGGCCCTGGTCCATGGCGTGGCTGACGAGCTGGGCCACCACCTCGGTGTCGGTCTCGCTCTCGAAGCGGACGCCCGTGGCCTCGAGCTCCTGCTTGAGCGCGCGGAAGTTCTCGATGATGCCGTTGTGCACGACCGCAAGCCGCGCGGTGGCGTGGGGGTGGGCGTTGGTCTCGTTCGGCCGCCCGTGCGTCGCCCAGCGGGTATGGCCGATGCCGATCGCGCCCGCCAGCGGCTCCTCGCGCAGGCGCGCCTGGAGGTTGACGAGCTTGCCCGACGCCCGCCTGCGCGCCAGGCGGCCCTGCTCCAGCGTGGCGATGCCGGCCGAGTCGTAGCCGCGGTATTCCAGGCGCCGCAACGCCTCGATCAGCGGACCGGCCACTGCCCCGTTACCGACGATGCCGACGATGCCGCACATGCTGGGTTGTCTTTCGTATCGCCCGGTGGACCGGCGGCTTGTACCGGATCGGCGCGGCGCGAGGCCAGCCCTTGGTGGCTACGCAGGGCGGGCATTAGGAATCGGGCCGGTGCCAGCCGAGAGATGAGGGACCGGCGCGGCGTTTTGAAGAGGATCAGGATTTCCCCGCGCGCGCCGCCTTCTCCGCCCGCAACGCCGCCCGCTTCGTCTCGGCCCAGCCCGGCTTCGTCGCCTGGCGCCCGCGGGCGACGGCGAGCGCCCCCTCGGGCACGTCGTCGGTGATCACCGAGCCGGAGGCGACGAAGGCGCCGGCCCCGACCGTGACGGGGGCGACGAGGGCCGAGTTCGATCCGATGAAGGCGCCCGCCCCGATCGTGGTGCGGTGCTTCGAGACCCCGTCGTAGTTGCAGGTGATGGTGCCGGCGCCGACGTTGGCGCGGGCGCCGATCTCGGCGTCGCCGAGATAGGTCAGGTGCGCGGCCTTGGCGCCCGGCCCGAGGCGGGCGTTCTTCAGCTCCACGAAGTTGCCGATGGTGGCGCCGGCCTCCAGAACCGCGCCGCCGCGCAGGCGGGCGAACGGGCCGACGCTGGCGCCGGCCTCCAGGCGCACGTCCTTCAGGTGCGAGAAGGCGTGGATCACGCAAGCATCGTCGACGCGGACGCCGGTGTCGAACACCACGTTGGGCTCGACCAGCACGTCGCGCCCGAGGATCGTGTCGTGGCTCAGGAACACCGTCTCGGGGGCGACGAGCGTCGCGCCGCCGAGCTGGGCGCTGCGGCGCAGGCGGGCCTGGATCGCGGCCTCGGCGACGCCGAGCTGCACCCGGTCGTTGACCCCTTGCGCCTCCGCCTCCGGCACCGGCACCACCGCGACGGAGAGACCGTCGCCGATCGCCAGCGCCACCGCGTCGGGCAGGTAGTACTCGCCGGCGGCGTTGTCGTTGCCGATCCGCTCGAGCAGCGCCAGCGCGTGGGCGCCCGACAGCGCCATCAGGCCGGCATTGCACAGGCGCACCGCGCGCTCCTCAGGCGTGGCGTCCTTCTCCTCGCGGATCGCGACCACGCGGGTGCCCTCGGTGAGCACCCGGCCGTAGCCGGCGGGCGCCTCGGTCTCGAAGGCCAGCACCGCCACCGCCGCGCCCTCGGCCAGGGGCGCCCGCAGCCGCGCCAGGGTCTCGCCGGTGATCAGCGGCGTGTCGCCGAACGCCACGATGACGTCGTCGCCCTCCCCGCCTTCGCCGTTGCTCAGGACCGCCCGCGCCGCGAGCACTGCATGCGCGGTGCCGAGGCGCTCGACCTGCGGGAAGACCTCGGAGCCCGGCGCCAGAGCCTCGATCTCGCGGGCGACGTCCGCGCGGCCGGGCTCGGCCACCACGGCGATGCGCGCGGCGCCGGCCGCCTGCACCGCGGCGAGCACGTGGCCGAGCATGCTCCGCCCGGCGAGGCGGTGGAGCACCTTCGGCAGGTCGGAGCGCATCCGCGTGCCCTTGCCCGCGGCGAGCACGATCGCGGTGAGGCTTCGCCGTACGGGGGCCGGTGTCGTCATCGCGTTCAGGTTCCCGGGGACGCTCGCTGGTGCCGACCGCCATGATCGGCGGCGACGGGATGAGGGGACCGGATTAGCCGATCGCGCCCGTCCGGCAAAACGGCGCGTCCCGCGCGCATCGTCCGGCCCGCAAGCGCGGCCTCGATCACACAGGGGACGGAATTCGCCATCGTCGGCCGACCTTAACCGAGGGTTCAGGTGCCGGGATGGTACGAGGGGCCGATTGTTGCGAACCGTTTCCAAGGTCTCGCTGTTTCCGATCCTATCGCCGACCCACCCGAACGAAGGGTACGACGCTGCCGACCGATCCGCGCTCCGACGCCATCCGTGACCCCGTCTCGCGAGACCGTACCCGCCGCGACGTCGTACGCCTGTCGGCCGTCGCTGCGGTGCTGGCCGGCGCCGGGTTCCTATCCGATCCGGCCGCCGCGGAGGACGCCCCCGCCCTGCCCGGCGCCGGCGCACCCTTCGACGCGTCGACCGTGCCCGCCCTCGCCCGCGCGCTGGCCAAGGCCGCCTACGCCGCCCCCCGCACCGACGACCTCCCGGCCAGCCTCAAGGGGCTCAGCCGCGAGCAGTACGGCGCCATCCGCACCAAGCCCGCCGCCGCGATCTGGGCCGGCGACGATCTCGGCTTCACGATCGAGCCGCTGCATCGCGGCGCGATCTTCACCGGCCGCGTCGCTCTGTTCCTGGTCGAGGACGGCCGCATCCGGCCGATCGCCTACGATCCGGCAAGCTTCGACACCGGCGGCTTCGCGTTGCCGGAATTCTCGGAGGATCCGGGCTTCTCCGGCTTCCGCCTGCGTGCCCGCTTCCCCGACGGCCCCGACCTTTCGGACTTCGCGGTGTTCCAGGGGGCCTCGTTCTTCCGCCTCGTCGCCAAGGGCCAGGGCTTCGGCATCAACGCCCGCGCGCTGACGCTGCGCCCGGCCGACGCCCGCGGCGAGGAGTTCCCGATCTTCCGCGCGGTGTTTATCGAGCGCCCGGCCGACGGCGCCCTCGTCCTGCACGCCCTGATCGATTCCGATTCCGCCTCCGGCGCCCTGCGGATGGTGCTGCGGCCCGGCACCGAGGCCTCGACCACCGAGGTCGAGACCACGATCTTTGCCCGCAAGGCGATCGATCACCTGGGCCTGGGCGGCATGCAGGCGAGCTACCTGTTCGGCTCCGAGGATCGCCGCCGCGTCGACGACGCGCGCGCCGCCGCCTTCTCGGCCGCCGGCCTGCAGATCCGCAACGGCGCCGGCGAGGCCATCTGGCGCCCGGTCCACAACCCCGACGCGCTGCAGATCTCGTCCTTCGTCGACGAGAACCCGAAGGGCTTCGGGCTGATGCAGCGGGCGCGGACCTACGAGGGCTTCGAGGACGACGTGCAGCACTGGGAGTGGCGGCCCTCGCTCTGGCTGGAGCCGGCCGATGCCTGGGCGGGCGGCGCGGTGACGCTGATCGAGATCCCGAGCGATTCCGAATTCAACGAGAACGTGCTGGCCTACTGGCGGCCGAAGGAGCCCGTCGTCGCCGGCTCCGAGACGACCTTCCGCTACCGCCAGCACTGGTGCTGGCAGCCGCCCGCCGCGCCGCTGGCCACCGTGACCGGCACCCGCAGCGGGCGCGGAAGCGCTGGCGCGCGCCGCCTGTTCCTGGTCGACTTCACCGGGGACGGTCTGTTCTCCGAGGGCGGCCTCGACATCGCCCTGGCGGCGGCCCCGGGCAGCATCGCGCGCCAGCAGTTTTTCAGCTACCCGGAGCGCAGGACCGTCCGGGTCGCCTTCGAGCTCGATCCCGGCAGCGAGCGCGCGAGCGAGCTGCGCCTCGCCCTGGTGCGGGGCGGCCGGGCGGTGACCGAGACCTGGCTCTATCGCTGGACGCCGTAGAAGGCAGCGGCGTTCGAGGGACCGCCGGGCCGCATCGGCCGGCCCCGCAAGAATCCGAAGACGAGGATGGATCAAAGGCCGTGCGCATGGACGATTTCGCCGCCCTCCCCGCGACCGCACGGCGCGACGCCCCGTCGGGCTACCCGGGCGAGCGGTCGTTCCCCGACGCCTTGCCGCCGGAATCGCCCCTGGCGATGCCGGTGCAGAGCCTGTCCGCCTGGGACCCAGCGCTCGGGCATGCGCCGTCGCGGCACCCGGCCCGCCCTCACGCGTCCCGCCTCCTCGTCTTCGGCGGCGCGGTCGCGCTCACCGCCTATGGCGGCTGGCAGATGTACGAGACCGTGTCGGTCTCGGGCTCGCCGACGGCGCTGCAGTACGTGCTGGTCGCGCTGTTCCTCCTGACCTTCTCGTGGATCGCGCTGGCCTTCACGAGCGCGATCCTTGGCTTCGCCGTGCTGCTGCGCCGCCCGCGCCTGCCGCCGGTGCCGGCGGCCCTCGCCACCCGCACCGCCATCCTGATGCCGGTCTACAACGAGGGCACGGCCCGCACCTTCGCGGCGATCGAGGCGATGCGCGAGGCAGTCGACGCCACCGGCCTCGGCACGGCCTTCGACTGGTTCGTGCTGTCGGATTCAACGCAAGCCGACGCCTGGATTGCCGAGGAGCGCGCCTTCTTGGGCTTGCGCGCCCAGCTCGGCCCCGACGCCCGCCTGTACTACCGTCACCGCCGGAAGAACCATCACCGCAAGGCCGGCAACATCGGCGACTTCGTCACCCGCTGGGGCGGGGCCTACGACCACATGCTAGTGCTCGACGCTGACAGCCTGATGACCGGCGACAGCGTCGTCCGGCTCGCCGGCGCGATGGAGGCGGACGCGGATGCCGGCATCATCCAGACGCTGCCGCTCATCATCAACCGTAACACGCTGTTCGCCCGGGTGACCCAGTTCGCCGCCCGCATCTACGGCCCGGTGATCGCCACCGGCCTCGGCCACTGGTCAGGGCGCGACGGCAACTACTGGGGCCACAACGCGATCATCCGCACCCGCGCCTTCGCCGCCGCCTGCGGCCTGCCGGACCTTCCCGGGACGCCGCCCTTCGGCGGCCACGTGCTCAGCCACGACTTCGTGGAGGCCGCCCTGATCCGCCGCGCCGGCTGGGCGGTGTACATGCTGCCGACGCTGCCGGGCTCCTACGAGGAGAGCCCACCCTCGCTGATCGACGTGGCGGTCCGCGACCGGCGCTGGGCGCAGGGCAACCTCCAGCACGCGCGGATCATCGGGGCGGCGGGGCTGAAGGCGGCCTCGCGCCAGCACTTCGCCACCGGCATCGCCGGCTACGCCGCCTCGCCATTCTGGCTGTGCCAGCTCGTGGTCGGCATCGCGCTGGTGCTGCAGACGGCCTACGTGAAGCCCGAATACTTCACCACCGAGTTCGGCCTCTACCCGGTCTTCCCGCGCTTCGATCCGGTGCGCGCGCTGCAGCTCTTCGGGCTGACCATGGGCATCCTGCTGGCCCCGAAGTTTTTGGGCCTTCTCCTGGCGCTGATCGACGGTCCGGTGCGTCGGGCCTGCGGCGGCGCGGGCCGGCTGATCGCGTCCTGCCTCATCGAGATCCTGCTCTCGGCGCTGATCGCGCCGATTGCGATGGTGATCCAGTCGGGCTCGGTGTTCAGCATCCTCGCCGGGCGCGACACCGGCTGGAACCCGCAACGGCGCGACGATGGCTCGATCCCGCTCGGCGACATCGTCCGCCGCCACCGCTGGCACACGGTGCTGGGGCTGGTCTCGGGGATCGCCGCCTTCGCCATCGCCACCTCGCTGTTCCTCTGGATGGCGCCGACCATCCTCGGCCTCGTCCTTGCGATCCCGATCTCCTGGGCGAGCGGGCAGCTGGCGCTCGGCCTCGCCCTGAAGCGGCGCGGCCTGCTGATGACGCCGGAGGAGCGCGACCCGCCGCCGATCGCCACCCGCGCCGGCGCGCTCGCCGCCCGCAACCAGGCCCGAGGCCTCGACGAGGCCGACGCGCTCGCGGCGCTCCACGCCGACCCGGCCCTGGTGGACGCCCACACCCGCATGCTGCCGAGCGCCGAGCCGCGCCCCCGCGGCCGGGTCGACGTCGACCACACCCTAGCTCAGGCCAAGGTCGTCGAGGCCGAGACCCTCGACGAGGCCCGCACCTGGCTCAGCCCCAGGGAGCGCATGGCCCTCCTCCACGACCGCGCCCTGCTCGACCGCCTCGCGCGCCTCGCCCCATGACCCGATTTTCCCGATGTCCGCCGGCTCCGAACTTCGCTACAACTCGATCCGCCGGAAGGGTGGCCGAGTGGTTTAAGGCAGCGGTCTTGAAAACCGCCGTGGGGGCAACTCCACCGTGGGTTCGAATCCCACCTCTTCCGCCAGCTCGCTGCTAAGTGGCTGATACGCCACGAAATGCACCGAAATCAACGGCTTACGTCTGGGCGACTGCTACACACGAGTGTACGCATGGAGCATGAAGGACGTGGGTCGGCACACATACCTTGCGCGTCGCAAGGGGACAGCGAACTGGCAATTTCGGGCGAGGGTCCCGCTCGATCTCGTTGCCGACTTCGGCAAGCGGGAGGTCACCCGGAGCCTGGGAACCTCCGATCTGGCGGAAGCGAAGCGCCGGGTTCGCGATGAAGCTGACGCATTCGACAAGCAGTGCCGAGCCCTTCGTGACCGGGCAGCATCCGATGGCGGCGTCACGATCGGGAGCGTCCCGCTCACATCGTTGAGCGAGACCGCGATCGAGCAAATGGCGATCGGCTGGTTCAGCACCGTGGCTGCCGAAGGTGAGCAACGGGCGCGTCTGGCGGTTCCGCTCGATCGAGACGAAGCCCTGATCAACCTGGGGCAGGATGAGGCGGCGCTGAACGACCCGGACGACCTGGGCCTTGATGCGTCCTATCAGACCGCGATCCGGCTTCTGCGGGCCGCCGACGTTCGCTTGCTCCGGCGCCAGCTCAACCCGATCCGCGCTGCCGGATCGCCGATGCTGTTCGTGGTGTCGCGTGAGGACGCAGCCTCCGCGCAATTTCGGCAGCTCTTGGCCCTACTGCGCAGGGCGCGGCTGGAAGACGTACATCGGAGCAGGGCGCAGCTGCCAGGCAACTACCAGGATGTGGCGTTCGATCCGGTGTTCCGGCCACGTGTCGAGCCGAACAGCAAGACGCTGGCCCAGGTGATCGCGGCGTTCCAAGCGGAGCCCGAGCGGGCCGGGCAGATCACCAAGCTTCAGCAAACCTACGCATCGGTCTTCCGCCTTGCGAGCGAGATGTTTGGCGCGGATCGGCCTATTCGTGAGATCGATCGAGACGAGTGCAAGGCATTCCGGGCGACAGTCCAAGCGCTCCCGCCGAACGCAACCAAACGCTTTCCTGGCAAGGCCTTGGTAGATGTCGCCAAGCTGGCGAAGCCTGAGAACGATCGTCTTCGTCCAAGCACGATCAATCATTACCTCGATGCTCTAGCGATGCTCTTCAACTACGCTCAAAGCGAGGGATGGATCACTCAAAACCCGGCCAAGCGGCTCGCCATCAAGGGCGTGAAGAAGCGTGGCCGTCGCGACCCGTTCACCGCTGCGGAGTTGACCAAGATCTTCCAGGCGCCTCTCTACGCCGGCTGCGTGGACGATGAGGGCGGCTATGCGAAGCCCGGCCCGAACCACCCCCGCCGCGGCCGGTTCTGGATACCGCTGATCAGCCTCTTCACCGGTATGAGGCAAGGAGAGGTCGCGCAGCTCCGCACCGACGACGTACGCCTCTTTCAGGGCGTCTTGTGCATCTTCATCGCGGCGGACGGCGACGACGTAGACGAGGCCGATCGGAAGCGGGTGAAGACAGAAGCCGGCGAGCGCTTCGTACCGGTCCACCCCATGCTGGAGCAGATTGGGTTCGCTCGGCATGTCGAGAGGATGGGCAAGGCTGGCGCCGAACGGCTGTTCCCGGACATCGTGCGCGGGGCTGACGGCTATTTCAGCCCCTTCTCCAAATGGTTCGGACGGTTCCTCGCAGAGGCGGGCGTCAAACGAGATCGGAACGCGTTTCACAGCTTCCGGCACACCTTCCGGGATGCGATGCGGGAAGCAGACGTGCCACTCGACAGCGTAATTGCACTGGGGGGATGGGAAGATGGTAGCACCCAAGCGAACTACGGTGGCCGGCAGATTGCCGCGCCAACGCTCCATCGGCACATCAAGCGCATCCGCTACGATGGACTAGATCTGATGCACCTGATTGATGTCGATGAGAAGGCTTCAGAGGTTCAACGGTAAAGCTCACACCCCAGTGCAACCGGTTTCACTCAGCGGCGGCGGCTCGCCGAAGCCGCACGCCGGGGGCATCGCCCGGCAAGAACTCGGTCTCGGTCTCCGTCAGCACCCACTCGATCGGGCTCAACGTCGCCTTCGGTCACTCGGAAGGCACCTGCTCTGGACACGAGCGATCACCACTGCCCCGTCGGCAGGCAGCACGAGACCCCGACCCTCCAGGGCATCGCGGATCTTGGACAGGCTCGACTTCGACGCCCGGAGAACCCGCCCCCGGCTCGCCCTCGCCCAGCGCTTGATCCCCTGCCCCGATGGTGGACCGTGGACCGCCGCGAAGGCCGGCACCATCCTCCGGCGGCTTGCGGGGGAGTGGATGACCGAAAACCGCCCCCGCCTCCGGCGCGGCGATAGCCTGCCGCTGGAGCTGGAGCTGAACCAGGTGCACGAACCCTATGAGGTCGCGGTGATGGGCGAGGCGATCGTGCCGCCGGCAGCCCCAGCGATCGAGCCCGCGGACGTGATCGAGCTTCCGCTGCAGGAAGCCGGTCCGCGCCGTCGCGCCATTCGGATCTAGTGGTCAAAATCTGACGCTTGGTACCGTCCGCTTCCGACCCAACCCAGACGCCTGGAGCGCCGTCATCGCTTCTTCGAAGCGGACGTTTGCTGGCTGTCCGGCAACTTCAGTTTAGGGTGGCAACCGGACCCTGCCCCTTCGTTCCGAAACAGACGTTCCTCCTCCGATCCAATCCGGTCATGCGTAAATAGGGTCCGCCTACTTCGGTTCAGTCCTGCCCACCCTAGCTTGGCAAGAAAGGGAGCCAAACACGTGGATCATGAGATCGGTGAAGGACAAGGGCAGCCACCCGCTTCGAGCCAACGCTCCGTCTCCAAGTCGCTCGACCTGCTGAACTTGCTGCTGATCGACGTGAACGGGGCGATCAAACCCTACCTTAACGTCTACCTCTACGTGCATCGCGGTTGGGACGACGCCTCGGTCGGGCTGGTGAGCACGGTGGCGGGCATCGTCGGCATCGTGGCGCAAACGCCCATCGGGACCGCCATCGACGCGGTCCGCGACAAGCGCGTGATCCTGCTCGGTGCCCTGGTCGCGCTCTCCCTAGCCACCCTCCTCATCGCGCTCTTTCCAAACTTCTGGTCCGTGCTCGTCGCCTCCTGCGTTCTCGCGGCGGTCGGCGGCATGCTCAGCCCAGCCGTAGCGGCGCTCACTCTCGGCCTGTTCCCCGCCGGGAAGCTGGCCCGACGTTTCGGCCGCAACGCCGCCCTGGAGCGTACCGGGAACGTCGCCATCGCCGCACTGATCGGCCTCGTCGGTTGGCTGTTCCCAGACCGGGCGGTGTTCCTCCTGGTGCCCGCCTGCGCCATCGTTTCGGCGGCGGCCCTCTACGCCATCCCCCGTCGGGCAATCGATGCGCGCCGAGCCCGTGGGGGCGGTGAGGGCGAAGCGGAAGACGCACCCGCCGGGTGGCGGTCGCTGCTGACCAACCGGCCGCTCGTGGTCTTCGCCGCATGCGTTGGGCTGTTCCACTTCGCCAACGCGCCGCTTCTGACCCTCGTGGCGCAGGAAAGCGGGCGCGTGCGCCCGGACTGGTCGTCCGTCATCGTCTCAGTCTGCATCATCGGCGCCCAGGCGGTGATGGTGCCGATGGGGCTCATCGTCGGCCGCCGTGCCGAACGCTGGGGGCGCAAGCCCCTCCTCGTGATCGGCTTTGCCGCGCTGCCCGTTCGGGCCTTGCTCTACCTCGCCTGGCGCGACCCATACTGGCTGATCGCGGTCCAGTGCCTCGACGGCATCGGCGCCGGACTGCTCAGCGCGATGAAGCCCCTGGTGATGGCCGACATTACCCGTGGCACCGGCCGCTACAACGCCGCCCACGGTCTTATCGGAACCGTGCAGGGCGCTGGCGCCTCCCTGTCCTTCGTTATCGCCGGAACCTTGGTGCAGACGGCGGGGTTCGATGCAGCCTACCTCGCCTGTGCCGCGGCCGCCGCGGTCGCCCTCGCGGTGTTGGTGGCGCTGATGCCAGAAACCGCTTCCGAGCGGCCTCGTAGCGGACCGGCGGCGTGGTTGCGGGCGATGCTGCCGGGCAAAGCTTAAGGAGGGTCAGTGGGACGTCACGTTTCTGGAACAGGCCGCCGGCGGGCCGCGACGCTCGCGGTTTTTCTGTTTCTCGCCCTGCCTGCGGCTGCAGGCACGCTGCGCAGCACCTACGTCGATCCGACCGCGATGGCGTTGCAACGTGTCCTACCCCCGCCGCCTGCGGCAGGTTCGGAGCCGGCCAGGGCCGACATGCAGGCGGTCGAGGCGGCCGTCGGCGCCCGCACTTCCGAGGATGAGCGACGCATCACGGCGAACCTCCCGTGCACGCTCGACCGCTTCAGCGGTGTTCTGGGTCCGGCCTTCACCGCGGCGACGATGCCGGTCACCGCCGGGCTGATCGAGCGCATGTTCCAGGATGGTGAGCTGACCGTGCTGGCAGCCAAGGCCGCCATCGCTCGGCCGCGCCCCTACACGCTGAAGCCCGATCTCGCCACGTTCGGACATCGCTCCGACAGCACCTCCTACCCAAGCGGTCACGCCACGTTCGGGTATCTCGCTGCCACGGTGCTCTCGCATCTCGTGCCGGATAAACGCCAGGCGCTGTTTGCTTTCGCAAGCTCGTATGGGGCCAACCGCATGATCGCGGGCACGCACTTCCCGTCCGATCTCGAAGCGGGGAAGATCGCGGCGGCCGTCATCGCTGAGGCGTTGTTCCGCGATCCACGCTTCCAACAGGACCTGGCGCGAGCCGCTGCGGAAGTCGCTGCCCAGGACACGTCAACCGTCCGGTGAGAGGGAGGCCTCGAAGCTGCTGCATCACGAGGGCGGGAGGCAGATTGCAGGGCAAATGCCGCCGCCTAATTGTGGTGGCCGGTGCTTCACCTCGTAAAAGTGCACACGCATGGCGCCTTCGTAAACATCCCGGAGACAAGCTCCACGATTCCCGACCACCCTGACAGCAGGAGATCCGACGATGCACTACGTCACCAAGGAGAGAGCCGCCGATGGGCACTTCATGGTCAAGGTCGCCGGCCGCGCTGTTACGGAGGCCTGTGAGAAGCGGCAAGCCAAGAGGCTTGTCCGGGCGATCCGGGGCTTGCGGCGTCTGAAGAAGGCGAAGAAGCAGGCGGGCGCTCGGCACGGGTACTGAACGCGCGCCGCCTCGACGGAGCGGCGGGACGCTCATACGAGCCGCAACTCGCCCGCCTTGAGGCCGAGGCGTCGGATGAGGTCCCGGTAGAGGGCACCGACGACCTCGATCCCCATGCCATCGGTCGTCAGTCCGTCCAACTGCGCGAGTGCGGCCTCGGCGGAAGCGGCTACTACGGCGTAGATACGAGGCGCCTCGCGCTTATGGCGCACGGCGATCAGGTACGCTGTGCGCTTGCCTTTCTTGCCGGTCTGGACCTCTCCGGAGGCGGGGGGCGGGACCTTATCCATCAATCCTTGTCGGGCTTTTCCTTGGTGATGGCGCCCGTCTTGGGATCGACGTGGAACTCCATCTTCACGCCGTTCTTCAGGCCCTCGCCCTCCCAGTGCCCGTCATCGGCCTCCAACTCGGTGATGCTGGAGTAGCCGGCGTCCATCAGCTTCTGCTTGACCTGCTCGGCGGGGATCCAGTCCGCCCCCGGCTTGTCCTTCTTGGCCATGGCAGGGCCGGCGAGACCCACCGTCAACATGAGAGCAACGGTTGCGAGCGTCCTGAATTTCATTAGCCGTCTCCATTTTTACGATGCCGGATAACGGCTCGTATGGACAGTGGTTGCGCGCCCGCCGGCCTATCAGATGACTACAGATGGCCTTCGACGTTCTCGACGCTCGTCACACCTAAGCGCGCTCGCAGTCCCTGAGCGATCTCCGCCACCGACTGATTTGATAGCCGCGCAAACGAGATCAGGATCTCGTCCTGCGCCGGATCGGCGGCACGCTGCACGACGAATTGGCGGATGCGCGAGGCACGCTGTCCGGCGATCCCCTGCAGGGTGTCGAACGTGATCGTACCCGGCTCTGCCAGCACCCGTAGCGGTTGGACACGCTGCCGGTTGTGATAGCGCTCTTGAAGGGGCTTCAATCCGGCAAGGATCGCCAGGAGGATGACGGTCGTCGCGATGCCGGCGACGTACAGGCCGCTGCCGACGGCGAGGCCGATGGCCGCGACCGCCCAGAGGCTCGCTGCCGTTGTGAGCCCTTTGACCACCTCGCCGCGAAGCAGGATCGTCCCAGCTCCGAGAAACCCCACGCCTGAGACGACCTGCGCTGCGATACGTGAAGGATCGAGGACGACGTTGTGCGTGCTGAGCGCATCGCTGAAGCCGAAGGCCGAAACGATGACGATGAGGCAGGCACCGACCCCGACGAGCATGTGCGTTCGCAGGCCTGCGGCCCAGAGCAATCGCTCGCGCTCAACCCCTATTAGGCCGCTGAGGATGGCGGCGAGCATCAAGCGGCTCAGAATTTCCAGATGGCCGATCATGTTTCCCGCCGCACACGCCGAATGTCCTTGGGAAGATCCTGTGCCGGGATCACACGGTCAAGCATGCGACGGCCACGGTTTCAGATAAGCCCGGCGGCTATTCGGAAAGCACCCGTCAAAGCTGACAACCGAAAATCTAACCCGGCGCGGACTTGGGTCATACTCTGCCAGCATGTCGTGAAGCGGACCTTCCCAAGGTCTGCGATGGGTCGTGAGCAGAAGGACAACTGTGAGTTCGCGCATTGGCTGAGCCAATGCGCATTCCCTGGATGGTGAACCGCACAAAGCTCGGCATTTGAGGAAGCTTGCTACGTGGGTTCTGTAGCAGCGATCACCCGCAGCGCTTGAAGGGCTCGCAAGCGTCCCTCCAGAGTTTTAATCCTGGACCAGAGGCGCAGGCATTCGTCGGCGCTGACTGCAAACACCGGTTGAGGTGGTCCCGTGAAGAACCGCTCGATCGGAATATCGAGCACCTTGGCAAGCCTGTGCAAAGCCGCCCATTCTCTCTCGTCGATTTCGTTCATAACGAGAGGTACATACAAAATCGAGGAGAATTGTTCCTGGAAAAAACCTACGTTTCTGTAACCAGTAAATGATCAAATTTTACCAGTATGACGCAATCGGTAGCAGTGGATGAAACTTTGCGCCATAGCCTCAGCGTAGTGCGGTGACGGAAGCTGAGGGCCGGACATGATATTCGTCACAAAAGCCGATGGCGAGGTGACCTACGTCAGCCCGGAGTGGTGCGCATTCACAGGGCAACCTGCTTCAGCGGCGATCGGGCATGGTTGGCTCGACTCGGTGCATCCCGATGATCGTGAGACGGCGGCTAATTTCCTACGCTGCGCCGCCGAAAAGCAGAGCGAGTACAGCTTCCGTCACCGCCTTCGACGAGCTGATGGAAGCTACGCTTGGGTTGCCGATGGTGCTGTCCCCTCCTTTGGTCCGCCTGATCACACGTTCCTCGGCTACCTTGGTTCGCTGACAGAACTCGGACCGAGCGGTTCTGAACCGATGACTGCCTACGGCTCGATCGGGCGCTTCGTTCCACCGCCTACCCACCCTGCGACGGCACCTGGTTCGACGCTGGAACGCGTGGCCGATCACCTGCTGATCGCCCATGGCCTCATCGAACAGGACCACGCCAAAGAAATGCTACCGGTGTTGAGGGAGGCCCTTTTCACGGCTGGGAGGCTTCTGGCACGGAGCATGACTGCACCTGCCGCAAAAGATCGTGTCCATTGAGGTGCGTCGCTCACATCATCGCCGACCAAAAAATCTCCGTGAGAACAACACCTTGAGCGAGCAAAGTTTGCTTTCTACCCTCCTCGGACATCGACACGGCCGATGCACAACATGGGTTGATGCCAACCACGCGACGATACGTATATGATGAGAGCGGACGTATCGAGGAAGCAACTGAGTTTGAGTCGATCCGCGTAAGCCACTGCTTCAACCGCAAACACCCGGCAGTGGGCCACAGAGTCTAAAAGCAGTCACTTTGGATGGACGAGGCCTCCTTTCCGTCCGCTCCGGCCGTAGGTCTTCATCCACCAAGCTGCCCCGTAGCGAGCCATTAGAGGGGCCGCATTGGGCCGGGAGCCGCAATGGGCCGGGAGCAGTCTCGGCGACGATGTCCGCTTTCATACATCGCCGCCTCGAAGCGGACCGGCTGAAATCCACCCTACTCGGACGTTCAGGGATTGGGTACCAAGCGTCAGATTTCCACTACTAGCCCCCCATCGTGGCCAACATCGTCCTCGCCGCGCTGGCCTTGATCAGGGTACCGGCCGCCGCGGTCGCCTTCCCCAAGGTGTCGAAGGTCTACGGGGCGGACGGTCGCCGCGTGGCGGTGATCAAGCGGACGAACTTTGGGACCAAGGTCTACGGGCAGGACGGTCGGCGGGTCGCCACTATCAAGGGCGGCAGCAGATAGCCGAGGTGCGATCGGTTTCACTCAAAGCGGGGGGCCTGCGGGCCTTGTTCAACGACAACCGTCCGGAGGGAGTGGGCGACATCGTACGCTTGATGGCGGGTCAGGCCGGTCACCATGGCGTGCTCGTCCCTGTAAACGGTGTAGGTCCCCTCATCGGTAGCGCGGATGCGGATCATGGGAGCCTCCGAGTAGACTACGTATGTCTAGCTCCTGGCCGAACAGCAGCAAGAGGGGCCCGGTAGGTATCTGTTAACTGTGGCGCGTCGAGTGGACTGTAGCGATCAGCCATGAGCTGCGTGTCGGCAGCACCGCGACCGGTGAGATGGGCCACGGCGCGGCCTCACCGATGCAGCCGCATCAGGCCCGCTCCTGCGACACCGCAGAATGGGCCCAGGGTGGCACAGGCGGGCTCGATCATCCGGAACCGACAATCAACCGCATCGCTGCATCCTGCACCTCGAAGCCGCATCGCATACTGTCTCGTGCTGATGAGGGTGGACCTGCCCAGGGGGGGCCTTGATCGCTACCACCGGCGATCGAAGTGGAATTGACCCCTGAACAGTTAGAGAACACAGTCTTCAGGCGATGAGCGAGCATCAAGAGTACAGGCTCAGGATCGACGCCTTCCGTCCTGAAACCCTCCCCATGGCCCGGCTAGCCGAGTACATGGCCGAACTCGCGCGCCTGCTCGGCGAGCAGGACAAGGTCCATTTCGAAAAGGTGGAACCCGGCAGCGCGGTCCTTGTGACCGTGGTCGAAGCGTCAGCAGCTCCAAAGGTGGATTTACGGGTCCGGCAGGTCCGCGAGGGTAGAGGGCCCGTGGAAGCCTTGAAGGCCTTCCGGGGCCTGGACGATCTGCTCGCGAAGGACAATGCGATCGGCACGCTTACATCTGCCGATGGAGCAACGACGGCTTCTACGATCTCGGCAACGCGCCTGCGCAGCCCGAGGGGGCGACGTAATGAGTTGGCTTGGCTCGGGGATTGACGAGTTTAGCTAGCGGCCTGCAGTCTTGGTTTTAGAGCGCGTTGCGAAGGCGTTGCTCTGACCCACTCGCACGGTGGTCGAAAACAGCGAGAGCCGGCAGCTACGGTCCTGGAGCGTGGCCGGCGCATTTGCAATCCCTACCTCGTGGCGGCCCTAGTGCAGTGACGCGGACGAAGGATTCACGGGCGGGATGAGGTGTGCGAGTCTGGGCGATGGCTCAGACTGTCTGCGTGTTTCCCTATGCAGCCGACGTGACCCGGCTCGCTGCGATCGCGCAGGATCGATCGCGCCCACTCAAACACATCCAGCGTGCCCGCATCGTCCTGCTCTCAGCCGAGCGTCTAGGGCCTGTTGTCGTCTGAACGGATTGGCTTGGCTAGCGTTTTCGTTTCTCTGAGCAGGAGGGACGATGCTGAGCGACGCCCAGTGGTCTGAACTGGAGCCTTTGGTCGAGGCCTGCCGGCCCAA
>NZ_VRUU01000049.1 GCF_008039875.1 Methylobacterium sp. WL119
GATCGCCGAACGTGCCGGTCCACACATGAGGACCAGCACGCACCCTGGCGCGGGGTGGAGCAGCCCGGTAGCTCGTCAGGCTCATAACCTGAAGGTCACAGGTTCAAATCCTGTCCCCGCAACCAAATCAGCATGAAGCCCGCGCCGTCCGACACGACGGCGCGGGCTTCGTCGTGCGCGGTCAACGAGCTTCGTCAAGCCTCATGCGAACCCTGCGCGTCATCGGCATCGGGACCGGCGATCCGGAGCACCTCACCCTCCAGGCGGTGCGGGCCCTGGCCGACGTCGACGCGGTGTTCGTCCTCGACAAGGGCGCCGACACGGACGACCTCGTCGCCCTGCGCCGAACGATCTGCGCCCGGCACATCCGCAAGGCGTATCGCCTGGTCGTGGCGCAGGATCCCCCGCGCGAGCGCCGGCCGGCGGACTACGCTGCCACCGTCGAGGCCTGGCACGCCGCCCGGGCCGACCTCCTCGGCGGCCTGATCGCGACGAATCTCGGGGCAGGGGAGGTCGGCGCCTTCCTGGTCTGGGGCGATCCGGCGCTCTACGACAGCACCCTGCGCATCCTCGAGCGCATCCTCGCCCGCGATGCCCGAGCCTTTGCCTATACGGTGATCCCCGGCATCTCCAGCGTGCAGATGCTGGCGGCCGCCCACCGCATCCCGCTGAACCGGATCAGCGGGGCCGTCCACATCACCACGGGCCGCGCGATCGCCGATGGCCTGCCGCCGGGCGTCGGCAGCGTCGTGGTGATGCTCGACGCCGACCCGCGCTTCGACCATCTCGATCCCGAGCTGACGATCCACTGGGGTGCCTATCTCGGCTCGCCGGACGAGCTCCTGATCGTCGGGCGGCTCGGCACCGTCGGGCCGGAGATCCGCCGGCAGCGCGCCGCGGCACGCGCCCGCCACGGCTGGATCATGGACGTCTACCTGCTGCAACCGCCCGAGACGCCCTGATCCCAGCCGGGCGCGGCGAACGGGCCACGGACGCGTCCGCCCGGCTGCGGTAGAGCATGCGCCATGCTGACCTTGCGACCCTACCAGCGTGCCAGCCTCGACGCGCTTGCCGCCGCCTGGAGCGGGGCAGGGGGGCAGCCCCTGCGCGACGGCCTGATCGTGCTGCCGACCGGCGCGGGCAAGGCGCTGGTGATCGCGGCGCTCGCGCGGGAGACGCTGCAGGCGGATCCCCTCGCCCGCATCGTCGTCGTCACCCACAGCCGGGAGCTGATCGCCCAGAACTTCTCCGAGCTCACCGGCTACTGGCCGGAGGCGCCGGCCGGGATCTTCTCCGCCGGGCTCGGGCGGCGGGAGGCGGGGGCGCAGGTGCTGGTCTGCGGCATCCAATCCGTCGCCGACCGGCTCGACGCGATCGGCCCGCGCGATCTGGTCATCGTGGACGAGGCGCACCTGATCCCGCGCTCGGCCGAGACCCGCTACGGCCGCTTCCTCGCCGGCCTGCGGGCGCTGCGGCCGGAGCTTCGCGTCGTCGGCTTCACCGCGACGCCCTATCGGCTCGACAGCGGACGCCTCGACGAAGGCGCGGGCCGGATCTTCGAGGGCATCGTCTACGAGGTCGATGCCGGCGACCTGATCGGGCAGGGCTATCTCTGCCCGCTCCTGTCCAAGGCGACGCTGACCGCCCTCGACGTCGCCGGCGTGGGCAAGCGCGGCGGCGACTACATCCCGAGCCAGCTCGAAGCGGCGGTCAACCGCGACTGGATCACCCGCGCCGCGGTCGAGGAGATGGTCGGCTACGGCCGCGAGCGCCGGGCCTGGCTCGCCTTCTGTGCCGGGCTCAGCCACGCGGACGCGGTGCGCGACGCGATCCGCGCGGAGGGCCATTCCTGCGAGACGATCTCCGGCGAGACCCCGCGGCGCGAGCGCGACCGGATCGTGGCGGCCTTCCGCGCCGGGCGGATCCGCTGCCTGACCTCCGTCGGCGTGCTCGCCACCGGCTTCAACGTGCCGGAGGTCGACCTCATCGCCCTGCTCCGGCCGACCCAGAGCACCGGGCTCTACGTGCAGCAGGTCGGGCGCGCGCTCCGCAACGCGCCCGGCAAGCGCGACGCGCTGATCCTCGACTATGCCGGCCTGGTGCGGATGCACGGCCCGGTGGACGTGGTCACCGCCCGCACCGCCGCCGCGGTGAAGGGCAGGGAAGGGCTGGCGCGGGCCAAGCCCTGCCCCGGCTGCGGCGCGCTGATCGCGCTCAACGCCTCGACCTGCGAGCCTTGCTGGATCGAACCGGAGGACGACGCGGCGTCCGCCAAGCACGAGGCCGCGGCCGACGACGAATTGCCGATCCTGTCCGAGCGCGCGGACGGCTGGCGGCCGGTCTCGGATTGGCGCTTCGAGCGCGGGGCGGACGGCCTCGACATCGTGCTGCGCTGCTCCGACGGCGCCCATCGCATCCGGCTCGCTCTGGAGCGGACGGGCTTTGCCCGCGACAAGGCGGTGCAGTGGTGGCGCGGGCTCGGCGGCGGCCGCGCGGCGCCGATGGATGCCGCCGAAGCCCTGGACCGCCGCGACGAGCTGGTGTGTCCGGCGGCGATCCGCATCCGCCCGAGCGGCCGGGCCTCGGAGGAGGTGGCCTGCCGCTTCCCCGACGGACGCATCGTCTCCGATGTCCGCCGCCTGGCCGATGCGCTGGCCGCCTGATGCGAGGGCGTTCGTGACCCGGGGCAAGCGTAGAGGGCAGGGGGCTCGGAGCGCCCTCGCCCGGGACGACGCGAGCCTGGATCCGCTGGGCCCGGATCGCCGAGGCCGTGAAGGCGATCCTGCCGGATGCTGGCATGCCAGCTGGTTCGGGACCGGCCGAAGCCCCCTCGCCCCGGGGACATCAGCCTTTCATGTTCCATAATATACCTTATGCGAATAACGGATGTGCCCTTTAGGGGCGTGTTTCCGCAGGCGATCCCGGGCGGTCGGCGGCCGGAATCGAGTGCGGTCAGCGCACCGTGACGCGCACGTCGGACTCGTAGCCGGTGCCGTCGGCGTTGATGACGAAGATGCGGAAGGTGTCGAGCCCCTCGAACCCCTCCTCCGAGGTGTAGGTCAGCTTCAAGCCCGGCACCTTGCGGGCGTTGCAGGCTGCCAGCGCCGATCCCACGCCGTAACGGGGAAACGAATCCGTCTGCGCCAGCTCGATCGAGCCGTGCCGGGGCTGCTCCAGGGTACGGATCACCACCGGGCCCTGCGAGGAGCAGTCCGGGAACAGCGAGGCGAAGAACGCGATGGTGCGGGCCTCGCCCTTCGGCACCACCCGCATCAGCGGGAACGCGGCCGGCGGCGGAGGCGTGGGCGGCGCGGGCGGCGTCAGCGTGGTCGGCGGAATCGGATCGGCCGGCGTGGCGAGGGCCGGGCGCGTGCAGGCGGGAGCGGCGAGACACAGGGCCGCGAGCGCGGCGATCGGCAAGCGGGGCATGGCCGGGACGCGCGACAAGACCGGGAAGCGGGGCATGGCATCTCCTCGTATCCGGCCTGCAGCGTAGGGTGCGCCAGCGTCCGGCGCATGACGCATGACCGGCCGGCCCGATGCAAATCTTCGTGCGGTCGCGCAGCGCCCTCCGGCGCCCACCGTGCCGGAACCGGTCTCACGCCTCCAGCGGGATCTCGATGTGGAAGCGGGCGCCCTGCCCGCGCGGCGTCGCGATCCGGGCGTCGAGCTGGCGGGCGAGGTTCGCGATCACGCGCATGCCCAGGCTGCCCGAGGCCCGGCCGATGTCGAAATCCGCCGGCAGGCCGACGCCGTCGTCCGACACGTCGAGGACGAGCGCCGCGCCGGTGCAGGCGGCGCCCACGCGCACCTCCCCGGCCCTGTCGGGATAGGCGTACTTGATCGCGTTGGTGACGAGCTCGTTGACCATCAATCCCATCGGGATCGCCCGGTCGGCCGAGACCCGCAGCGGCTCGGCGCTGCAGCGGATGCGGTGGTTCGGCGCGCTGCTCTGCAGGTTGGCCGTCAACGTCTCCAGGAACTGCGCGAGGTCGATCTCGCCCGGCGTGGTGTCGCCCTGGCGCCAGAGCTGGTCGTGGACCCCGGCGATGGCCTCGACCCGGGTGCGGGCGTCGATCAGGGCGTCGCGCACGGCCGGGTCGTCGGCGTTGCGCGCCTGCAGCGCGAGCAGGCTCGCGACGATGGCCAGGCTGTTCTTCACCCGGTGGCTCATCTCACGGACGAGCAGGTCCTGCCGCGCCAGCGCCTGCTTGAGCAGCCCCTCCGTGCGCTGCCGCTCGATCGCGCCGCCGAGCAGGTTGGCGAAGCCCTGCATGAAGGCGATGTCGGCCTCGGTGAACATGCCCTCGCGGGTATCGTCGACCTCGAGCACCCCGAAGGCGCCTTCGCGGTTCTCGATCAGCACGTTGATCGCCCGGCGGATGCCGTGCTCGGCCATGATCTGCGGCGTGCGGAAGCGGTTCTCGTTCTCGAGGTGGTTGGAGATCACCGGCCGGCCGGTCTTGAGGGCGAAGCCCGCGGGCGAGGCGAGGTCGGCGCCGACGCGGGCGTGGCCGACGACGTTCGGTCCCCAGCCGACGCCGGCGCGCACCAGCAGCATGTCCTCGTCGTGCAGGTGCTCCAGCGCCTTGCAGAACTCGGCGCCCATGCCCTCGGCGCAGAGTTCGGTCGCCCGCTGCAGCAGCGCGTCGACGTCCTCGCCGCGCAGGGCCTCGACGCCGAACTCGGACAGGATCGCCTGCTGGCGGAGGCGGTAGCTCAGGTCCGGATGGTGATCGCTCATGACGCGGGGAGGGTAGCAGGGATGGGTGCGGGAGGCGACGCGCGTTGCGGACCGCCCTGCCCGCGCCGTTCCCGTTCGCGCCCCCTTCCCTGCCCCCGCCCTGCGCGCTGCCGCGCCCCCTGCCCTCGCCGCGCGAAGGTCCGTCCCCTGGCCTTCGCACCGCACGATCCTATCTGGTTTCATTCCAAGCTGCGCCATCCCAGCTGCGCCATGCCCGGAGATCGCATGATACCTCTCAGGCTCACCGTGAACGGCACGGTGCGCGAGGTCCTCTTGGAGGATCCCCGCGTGACCCTGCTCGACCTGCTGCGCGAGCGCCTCCATCTCACCGGATCGAAGAAGGGCTGCGACCGCGGCCAGTGCGGCGCCTGCACGGTGCTGGTCGACGGCCGGCGGATCAACGCCTGCCTCGCGCTCGCCGTCAGCCTCGACGGCGCCTCCGTCACCACCATCGAGGGGCTGGCGGACGGCGACGCTCTGCATCCGGTGCAGGCGGCGTTCATCACGCATGACGGCTTCCAGTGCGGCTTCTGCACGCCGGGCCAGATCATGAGCGCGGTCGGGCTGATCACGGAGGGGCAGGCGGGGACCGATCCCGAGCGGATCCGCGAAGGCATGAGCGGCAACCTCTGCCGCTGCGGCGCCTATGCCGGCATCAGTGAGGCGGTGCTGGCCGCGCAGGGCGCCGGCGACGGCGCGGCGATCCGGGAGGACGCGGCGTGAACCTGTTCGACTACACCCGTCCCGCCAGCGTCGCCGAGGCGATCGCGGCGGCGCAGGCGCCCGGAGCGGCCTATCTCGGCGCCGGCACCAACCTGCTCGACCTGATGAAGGGCGGCGTCGTGACGCCGGCCCGCCTCGTCGACGTCACCCGCCTCCCCGGCCTCGACCGGATCGAGTTCCTGGACGACGGCGGCGTGCGCATCGGCGCGCTGGTGCGCAACAGCGACCTCGCCCACGATCCGCGCTTCGCCAAGACCTATCCCGCGGTGGCCGAGGCGCTTCTCGCGGGCGCCTCGGCGCAGCTGCGCAACGCCGCGACCGCCGCCGGCAACCTGATGCAGCGTACCCGCTGCCCGTACTTCGCGGATGCCACCTCCCCCTGCAACAAGCGCGCGCCGGGCTCGGGATGCGCCGCGATCGGCGGGGCGACGCGGCTGCACGCGGTGCTCGGCTGGAGCGAGCACTGCATCGCCACCAACCCATCGGATTTCTGCGTGCCGCTGGCGGCCTTCGACGCCGTCGTCGAGATCGAGGGCGCGGGCGGCCGGCGTGCGGTGGCGCTGGTCGACTTCCATCGCCTGCCCGGCGATGCGCCGGAGCGCGAGACCGACCTGGCGCCGGGCGAGCTGATCGTCGCGGTGCGCCTGCCGCCGGAGGCGGCCGGGTTTTCGGCCCATGCCCGCTACCTCAAGGTCCGCGACCGCACCTCCTACGCCTTCGCGGTGGTCTCCGCCGCGGCCGGCCTGCGCCTCAACGGCGACCGGATCGGCGAGGCCCGCCTCGCGCTCGGCGGGGTGGCGCTGAAGCCGTGGCGGGCGCGGGAGGCGGAACACCTGCTCGCCGGCCAGGCGCCGGACCCGGATGTGTTCCGAAAGGCCGCCGACGCGGCGCTCGCCGGGGCCAAGCCGTCGGGCGAAGCCAACGTCTTCAAGATCGAGCTCGCCCGCCGCATCCTCGTGCGGGCCCTGACGCTGGCGGCCGCCGGCACGCCGGAGCGCCTGCCGGCGCTGCCGGCCTCGCCGTTCGCGGCCCCTTTCGCCGTCCCCTCCCCTTCGCCGGCAGGAGCCGCCCATGGCTGAGATCGCATTGACGTCCGCGCCGCAGCGGGCCCGCCACGGATCGAGCATGGGCCAGCCCCTGACCCGGCGCGACGGGCCGCTGAAGGTCACCGGCCGGGCGACCTTCGCGGCCGACAACGTCGCGGACGGCACCCTCCATGCGGCGCTCTGCGTCGCCCGGATCGCCCGCGGGCGCGTCACCCATCTCGACGTGGCGGCGGCCGAGGCCCATCCGGGCGTCGTCGCGGTGATGACGCCGGACAACGCTCCCGCCCTCGCCCAGCACCCGGACGACAAGCCCCACGGCTTCATCTTCCGCCTCGACCTGCTGCAGGATTCGGCCGTCCGCTACGCCAACCAGCCGATCGCGGTGGTGATCGCCGAGACGCTGGAGGCGGCCACCGAGGGCGCGCGCCTGCTGAGCCCGCGCTACGAGGCCGAGACGCCGCGCATCGGCCTCGACGCCGAGCCGCCGTTCACGCCCCCCGGCATCGGCGTCGGCCAGCCCCCGGAGGAGACCCACGGCGACGTCGAGGCCGGCCTCGCCGCCGCGAGCCGGCGGATCGCGGCGACCTACGAGACCCCGGCCCAGTACCACAACGCCATGGAGCCGCACGCGGCGGTGGCCTCCTGGGACGGCGACCGGCTCACGCTGCACACGCCGAGCCAGGGCATGTCGATGGCCCAGGGGCGCCTCGCCGGGCTGTTCGGGATCGCGCCGGAGAACATCCGGATCGAGAGCCCGTTCCTCGGCGGCGGCTTCGGCTCGAAGGGCCTGATCTCGGGCCCGCAGATCCTGGCCTGCATGGCCGCGCGCCTCGTCGGCCGGCCGGTCAAGCTGGTGCTCGCGCGCGCGCAGATGTACGGCCCGGTCGGCCACCGCGCCGAGACCCGGCAGAGCTTCCGCCTCGGCGCCGACGACGCCGGCAAGCTGACGGCGCTGGAGCACGAGACGCTGACGGCCTCGAGCCGGTTCGACGACTTCTTCGAGCCGGCCGGCGGCGTCTCGCACACCCTCTACGCCAGCCCGGCCATCGCGGTCCGGCACCAGGCGGTGCGGGTCGACACCGGCACGCCGCTGTTCATGCGCGCGCCCGGCGAGGCCTCGGGCAGCGTCGCGCTGGAGAGCGCGATCGACGAGATGGCGCTGGCGTGCGGCATGGACCCGCTGGAATTCCGCCTGGCGAACTATGCCGAGGTCGAGCCGATCTCCGGAAAGCCGTTCTCCTCCAAGGCCCTGCGCGAGTGCTACACCCGCGGCGCCGAGCACTTCGGCTGGTCGGCGCGGCCGAGAGCGCCGCGGCAGACCCGCGACGCGAACGGCCTCCTCGTCGGCTGGGGCATGGGCACCGCGACCTTCCCGGCGCTGATGTTCGAGGCGCAGGCGAAGGCCGAGCTGCGGGCCGACGGCACCGGCCTGATCGAGACCGGCGCGCACGACATGGGGCAGGGCGCCTGGACCGCGCTCGGCCAGATCGCCGCCGACGGGCTCGGGATCGGCCTCGACAGGCTGACCTTCCGGATGGGCTCCTCCGACCTGCCGAACGCCGGCATCGCCGGCGGCTCGGCCCACACCGCCACCGCGGGCGGGGCGATCCACGCGGCGGGCCAGGCGGTGATCGCGCAGCTCGCCGACCTCGCCACCAACGATTCCGCCTCCCCGCTCTACGGCGCGGGCAATGCCGGATTCGTCGCCCGCGACGGACGACTCTTCCGGCGCGACGACGAGAGCCGCAGCGAGGCGTATTCCGACATCCTGGCACGCGCCGGACGGGCGAGCCTCACCGCGACCGGGAAGGCCTCGACCGATCCGGCGGCGGCCAAGACCTACGCCATGCACGCCCACGGCGCGGTCTTCGCCGAGGTGAAGGTCGACCCCGATCTCGGCCAGATCCGCGTCACCCGCCTCGTCGGCGCGTTCGCGGCCGGCCGCATCGTCAACCCGCGCCTGGTCACAAGCCAGTATTACGGCGGGATGATCTGGGGAATGTCGTTCGCGCTGCACGAGCACGCGGCGATGGACGCCCGCACCGGCCGCTTCCTCAACGACAACCTCGGCGAATACCACGTGCCGGTGAACGCGGACACGCCGGCCATGGAGGCGATCCTGGTGCACGAGGACGACGCTCACGTGAACGCGCTCGGCATCAAGGGCGTCGGCGAGATCGGTATCACCGGCTCGGCCGGCGCCATCGCCAACGCGGTCTGGCACGCCACCGGCATCCGGGTGCGCGAGATCCCGATCACGCTGGACAAGCTGCTCGGGTAGCGCCCGCCGTCGCGATCCGGCAGCCCACGCCGGCGCGAACCCGGTCCCGACCGCCCTGCCCTCCCGGAGGCCCGTCGCTCAGCGGCGCGGCCTCCGTCGTCGTTCGGCCCGACCCGCGATCCGCAGGTCGCCTGCGCTCCCGAAGGGCTGCGGCGGTGCCGGCCAGCGTCTAATCCCGCTCCGTTCGTCGCAGCGGACGGTCCGCGTGCGCCGCCGCACCCAAGTCGAAAGAGAAACGGATTAAATATAGTTTGCTATACTTGTGCATTCGCACACATATTCGTCGAACGACATTGGTTATGTTCTTCTCGTTGGCGCAGGGCGGCATGTCCTGCAGAAGAAAACTTCGAGAGGAAGGATTATCTCATGACGCGCATCGTTGCCTCGGCGCTCTTCGCCGCCGTTCTCGCCCTCCCCGTCGCGGCTCGGGCCGGCGAGGGCGGTGGCGGCGACCGCCAGCCGGCCGGCGGCGGCCACATGAGCTCCTACGTGAACGACCCCTACCACGACCCCCGCTCCGCCCATTCGCAGCGCAACCGCACCGGGCAGCTTCTGGGCGCACCGATGTATTCCGACATGCCCGGCGCCACCGTCGCGCGCCGCGACGTGGTCTCGCCGCACTGGGCGTCCGGAAGCGCGGCCCCCCGCGGCCGCCGCTGATCCGATCCGCCGACCGGCGCCGGCATCCGGCGCCGCCCCGCCCGACATCCGAGCCCGCACGGCCGCCACCGCGCGGGCTCGCTCGCGTCCGCGCCGCGCCGCTCGACGGCAGGCGCCCCGCCGTGCCGGCATCGCAGCGATCGCCGCGAGTCGGCGCCCACATCGTTTCAGCGCAAGAGGATCCTTCGTGGACAACATCATCCAAGGCATCTCCGAGTTTCAGGACAAGGTCTTCCCGGGGCAGCAGGCGATGTACCAGCGGCTGGTCAGGGACGGGCAGCAGCCCAAGGCCCTGATCATCGCCTGCGCCGATTCCCGCGTCTCGCCCGAGCACATCACCCAGGCCGGCCCGGGCGAGCTGTTCGTCTGCCGCAACGCCGGCAACATCGTGCCGCCGTTCTCGACCGCCACCGGCGGCGTCTCCTCGGCGATCGAGTACGCCGTCGTGGCGCTCGGCGTCCGCGACGTGGTGGTCTGCGGCCATTCCGATTGCGGCGCGATGAAGGGGCTGATGAGCCCCGAGGCCCTGGCGAGGATGCCCAACGTCGCCGCCTGGCTCCGGCACAGCCACGCGGCCGAGCGGATCGTCTGCGAGGCCTATCCCGCCGACATGGACCCGAAGGAGCGCCACCGGGCGCTCGCCCTGGAGAACGTGATCGTCCAGCTCGCGAACCTGCGCACCCACCCGAGCGTGGCCGCGGGCCTCGCCAAGGGCCAGCTGCGGCTGCACGGCTGGTTCTTCGAGATCGAGACCGGCATTCTGCTGGCCTATGACGGCGAGGCCGGCCGCTTCCTGCCGCTCGACGCCCTCGATTCCGCCGGCGACTTCCCCGTCGCCCAGGGCTCGGCCGTGCGCATGGCGGCGCCGGAATACGCGCCGCCGCAGGCGGCCGCGTAGGGGCCGGGCCGATGCGACCCACCCAAACGCCCCCCGCGCGCATCCTCCCGGCCTCCCTCGCGCGGGACCTGCCGGCCTCCTTCGTCGTGTTCCTCGTGGCGCTGCCGCTGTGCATGGGCATCGCCCTGGCCTCGGGTGTGCCGCCCGAGCGCGGGCTGATCACCGGGATCGTCGGCGGCATCGTCGTCGGACTGCTCGCGGGCTCGCCGCTGCAGGTCAGCGGGCCGGCGGCGGGGCTTGCCGTCATCGTGTTCGAGTTCGTGCGCCAGCACGGGCTCGGGATGCTCGGCCCGGTGCTCGTGCTCGCCGGCGCGGTCCAGGTCGCCTCCGGCGCGCTCCGGGTCGGAGGCTGGTTCCGCGCGATCTCGCCGGCGGTGGTGCACGGGATGCTCGCCGGCATCGGCCTGCTGATCGTGCTCGGCCAGGTCCACGTGCTCACCGACGCCCTGCCGCTGGCCTCGGGCCTCGACAACCTCGTGGCGATCCCGGCCGCGTTCTTCGACTTCGTCACGGGCGAGGGCAACCGCGTCGGCGCCGTCACGGTCGGCCTCGCCACCATCGCGGCGATGATCGCCTGGGAACGCCTGCGGCCGGCGCGGATGAGGATGGTGCCCGGCGCGCTGATCGGCGTCCTCGCCGGCACCGCGGTCGCCGGGCTCGGCGGCCTCGCGGTCAAGCGGATCGAGGTCCCGGACGCGATCCTGTCCACCCTGTCGATGCCGGGGGCGGCGGAGTGGGGCCGGCTGCTCGAGCCGACGATGATCGTGATGGCGTTGACCATCGCCGCCGTCGCCAGCGCCGAGAGCCTGCTGTCGGCGGCCGCCGTCGACCGGATGCACGACGGGCCGCGCACGCAGTACAACCGCGAGCTCGGCGCGCAGGGCGTCGGCAACCTGATCTGCGGCCTGATCGGCGGCCTGCCGATGACCGGGGTGATCGTGCGCTCCTCGGCCAACGTCCAGGCCGGCGCGGCGACGCGGGCCTCGACGGTGATGCACGGGACGTGGATCCTCGCCTTCCTGCTCGCCCTCCCCTGGGTGCTGAAGCTGGTGCCGACGGCCGCGCTCGCCGGCATCCTGGTGGTCACCGGCTGGCGCCTGATCGGGCCCCACCACGCCGTCCACCTGCACGCGCGCTACGGCTGGCTCACCGCCGCGATCTGGCTCGCGACGATGGTGATGGTGGTGGCCACCGACCTGCTCACCGGCGTGCTGGTCGGGCTCGGGCTCAGCCTGCTCCAGGTCATTCCTACACTGCGCAAGGGCCGCCTGCGGATCGAGCACGCGGCGGCGACGGAGGTGGCGGGGGTGCCGGAACTGCGCCTCTCGGGCTCGGCCACCTTCCTGCAGCTCCCGCACCTCACCGAGGCGCTGGAGCGGACCCCCGAGGGCGGCGAGGTCCGCCTCGGGACGAAGGACCTCGCCCACATCGACCACACCTGCCTGGAGATGATCGGGGACTGGGCGGGACGGCGCGCCGCCTCGGGCACGCGGGTGTCGGTCGTCGGCGGGTTCGGCCGGCCGCACGAGAAGCTCGTCGCGGCCGTGGCGGCACCGTCCAAGGACTGAGCGGTGGACACGCGGGAACGAGGGACGGAACGACGGGGCCGGCATCGCGCGAGCGGTGCCGGCTCATCGCGTGCCCGAGCCCGCGCGTTCCGGCCTTACGCGTCCGCCGGGACGGCGGCATCCGCGATCGCGAAGAGGGGCGGCTGCAGGGCCCCCGCCTCCGCCACCGGCACCGCCCGCGCGCCGTCCGGGAGGGCGGGCCCCAGGAGGCGCAGGAAATCCTCGGAGGCGGCGACGTCGAGATCGGCCGCCTTGGCGCGGGTCTCGAGGCGGGCGAGGGTGTTCATCGCCGGGCCGAGCACGGTGTACTCGGCGCGCAGCCCGTCGTCGAAGACGCCGACGAGGAGGTCGCCGGCATGGAGCGCGACGACGACGCGGAGCGGGAAGTCGCCGGCCTCGGCGCGGGTGCGGTTCAGGGCGGACAGCCGGGTGCGGATCGCGCGGGCGCAGGCCAGCGCGCCGCGGGCCTGCGCCACCGGGCCGCCGACCACGAACTGCGCCAGCACGGCGTCGCCGACATACTTGTCGACGATGCCGTCGTGCTCGGTCACGGCCGCATGCGCCAGGGCGCGGATGGCGAGCAGCGCGCGCACCATCGCCTCGGGCGGATGCTCGCGGCTCAGGCGCGAGAACCCGCGGACGTCGAGGGCCAGCAGGCAGGCATGGCGCCGGCGTGCCGTTCCGAGGTCGCCGTCGCGGGCGAGCTCGGTCGCGACGCCGTCGGGAACGAAGCGGGCGAGCTGCGTGCGCTCGTGCTCGAGGCGCACGGCCTCGCCGGCGGCGTGGCGCAGGCGCGCGACCCCGTCGACCACCACGACGCTCGCGGCCAGGAAGGTCAGCAGCCCCGGCACCTGCTCGCCGAGATCGACATGCGGGCCGAGGAAGCCGGCCGGGTTGACGAGGCCGACGAGGATCGCGGCGCCCCAGGCGAAGACGACCGTGCCGGAGAACAGGGCCGCGTGCCACACGCGCATGCTGAGCGCGGTCTGCAGCAGCAGCAGGAAGGCCGGCAGCCGGCTCACCGCGTCGGCGGCCCCGCCATCGTCGGCGGCGCCCGCCAGCATGTGCTCGACGAGGACGTAGATCGCCAGCCCGGCGTTCAGCCCGGTGCCGGCCCAGGCGAAGCCTTCCGCGTGGCGCCCCTCCCCGCGCTCGGCCCGGCCGAACCAGACCGAGCCCGCCGCATAGAGGCCGAGGATGAACCAGTGGCTCAGCGCGTGCAGCGAGCCGTCGTAGACCTGCGCCGCCATCAGCAGCACGAGCACGATCACCACGCGCAGGACCAGCAGGCGACCGCCGGTGGCGCGCTGCATCAGCCGCAGGACGGTGTTCTCGTCCTGCGCGCGCTGTGCGGCCCTGTCGTCGAGCATGAGGCGGGTGCCCGCGCGGGTCGGGACTACCCGGCCCGGCTGAGCCGGCGGGCGCCGCCGAAGCGGTTGAGGAAGCGCGGCTCCTTCTCCGGCGCGATCCGGATGGCGAGGTGCAGCGTGCCGCCCTCCTCCATGCGCCGGTCGAGCACCTCGGCGTTCTCGTAGAGCCAGTGCAGGGCCGCGCCCTCCTCGGGGCCGAGGATGACCGCGAAGGTCGAGCGCGCGCGGGCGATGCGCGCCTCGATCCGCGCGGTCAGCGCCGACAGCCCCTCCCCCGTCAGCGACGAGACCAGCACCGGTGCGGCGCCGTCGCGGTCGTTGCGGTCGTGGGCCGAGAGGTTGGCGAGGCGCGTGCGCTCGCCCTCGTCGAGCAGGTCCGCCTTGTTCCAGACCTCGATGATCCGGTCGGCCGACATCTCGATTCCGAGCTCGCCCAGCACCGTGCCGACATCCTCGGCCTGCGCCTCGGAATCGACGTGGGCGACGTCGCGCACGTGGAGCAGGATGTCGGCCTCGATCACGTCTTCCAGCGTGGCGCGGAAGGCGGCGATCAGGGCGGTCGGCAGGTCGGAGATGAAGCCGACGGTGTCGGACAGGATCACGGTCTCGCCGTGCGGCAGCTTGGTGGCGCGGGCGGTGGGGTCGAGGGTGGCGAACAGCATGTCCTGCGCCACCACCTGCGCCTTGGTCAGGGCGTTGAACAGCGTCGACTTGCCGGCATTGGTGTAGCCGACCAGCGCCACGATCGGGTAGGGCACGCGCGCCCGGCTTTGCCGGTGCAGGCCGCGGGTGCGGGTGACGGCGTCGAGGTCGCGCTCGATCCGCGTCATGCGCTCCTGGATCATGCGCCGGTCGGCCTCGATCTGGGTCTCGCCGGGGCCGCCGAGGAAGCCGAAGCCGCCGCGCTGGCGCTCCAGGTGGGTCCAGGACCGCACCAGCCGCGACTTCTGGTAGGCCAGGTGGGCGTGCTCGACCTGGAGCGTGCCCTCGCGCGTCGAGGCGCGGCGGCCGAAGATCTCGAGGATCAGGCCGGTACGGTCGATGACCTTGGCGCCGAATTCCTTCTCGAGGTTGCGCTGCTGCACCGGCGACAGGGCGCAATCCATCACCACGAGGCCGATCTCGCTCGCCTTGATCAGGCCGGCGATCTCCTCGACGCGGCCCTTGCCGAGATAGGTCGAGGGCCGGATGCGGGCGAGGCTGAGCGGGATCGCCTCGACCACGTCGAGCTCGATCGCGGCGGCCAGCCCCACCGCCTCCTCCAGCCGCGCCTGCGTCGAGCGCGAGACCGGCGCCGGCCCGTGCGGCGACGCGGCCGCGGTGCGGCTGAGGTAGGGACCGATGACGAGGGTGTGGGTCGCGGCGGCGATCTCGCCTTCCGGCGCGGCCATCGCCTGCAGTCGGGCCTCGCCGGAGGTCAGCGTCTCGGTCATGGAATCCTTGAGCCGCCGCCCGTCGGGGCGGCGGCGTGATGCGTTTCGGAACCCCTCAGATGGGGCTGAGCGGCCGGCGAACCAAGATGGCGCGGAACACGCTCGCGCGGACCGGGGCCGGCCGCGCGTCAGGAGCGCCCGGTCACGCCTTCTCGGGGGCGGTCTCGTCCGGCTCGAACAGCTGCACGGGATGGCCCGGCATGATCGTCGAGATCGCGTGCTTGTAGACGAGCTGGGAATGGCCGTCGCGGCGAAGCAGCACGCAGAAGTTGTCGAACCAAGTCACCACGCCCTGCAGCTTGACGCCATTGACGAGGAAGATCGTCAACGGAATCTTGTTCTTGCGGACATGGTTGAGGAAGGTGTCTTGCAGGTTCTGTGCGCGTTCGGCCGCCATCTTCTTGTCCTTTGTTGTCTTGGCGCCCGCCTTCGGGAGCGGGTTTTCGTTCTATCCGCGGCATCGATCCTGCCGCCGCAGCGCTGGTCTTGAGGAGCCCGCCGCGGAGCGGAATCGTGCATTACAGGTTCAATTCCGGCGCCGATGCAAGACCCGAACCGGCTCCGCACGCGACGAACGGGGGTTGCTTCTCACCGCTTCCGTCATCCGCCCGCAAGGCGCTCAGGGGCCGATCCCCAGGGACTTCAGCTTGCGGTGCAGGGCCGAGCGCTCCATGCCGATGAATTCGGCGGTCCGGGAGATGTTTCCCGAGAAGCGGGCGATCTGCGCCACGAGGTATTCGCGCTCGAAGATCTCGCGCGCCTCGCGCAGCGCCAGGCTCATCAGCTTCTCGCCGCCGGCGCCGTTCGGGGTCGTCGGCACCAGGGCGCCGATCTCGGAGGGCAGCATCTCCGAGGTGATCTCCTGGTCCGGGTCGGCCTGCGTCAGGATCATCAGCCGCTCGACGTTGTTCTTGAGCTGGCGCACGTTGCCCGGCCAGTTGTGCGACTGCAGCACCGCCATCGCGTCCTGCCCGATGACCCGGCGCGGCAGCCCGGTCTGGGCCGAGATGTTGTCCATGAAGAACTGGATCAGCTCCGGCACGTCCTCGCGGCGCTCCGAGAGCGAGGGCACGCGGATCGGCACCACCGAGAGCCGGTGGAACAGGTCCTCGCGGAAGCGCCCGGCGGCGATCTCCTCGGCGAGGTCGCGGGAGGAGGACGAGATGATGCGGACGTCGACGTGGACGCGGGTGGTGCCGCCGACGCGCTGGAAGTTCTGGTCGACGAGGACGCGCAGGATCCGGCCTTGCGTCTCCCGCGGCATGTCGGCGACCTCGTCGAGGTAGAGGGTGCCGCCATGCGCCTCCTCCAGCGCGCCGACCCGCCTCCCCTGCTCGCCGCCGGCCTCGACCCCGAACAGCTCCGATTCCATCGTCTCCGGCAGGATCGCGGCCGCGTTGAGCAGCACGAACGGCCCGCTCGCCCGGGCCGAGGCCTTGTGCAGGCCGCGCGCGGCGAGCTCCTTGCCGGAGCCCAGCGCCCCGGTGATCATCACCCGGGCGTTGGTCGGGGCGACGCGGTCCAGCGTCTGGCGCAGCTGGTTGATCGCCACCGAGCCGCCGACGATGCGGTTGGCGGTGCCGGAGCGCGCGGTGAGGTCGCGGACCTCGCGCCGCAGGCGCGAGGCCTCGAGCGCGCGCTCGGCCACCAGGATCAGCCGGTCGGCCTTGAACGGCTTCTCGATGAAGTCGTAGGCGCCCGCCTTGATCGCCGAGACCGCGGTCTCGATGTTGCCGTGGCCCGAGATCATCACCACCGGCAGGTCCGGGTGGGACGCCTTGATCAGGTCGAGCACCTGCAGGCCGTCGAGGCGCGAGCCCTGCAGCCAGATGTCGAGGAAGACGAGGTGGGGGCGGCGCGCCTCGATCGCGGCGAGCGCCTCGTCGGAGCTGCCCGCGGTGCGCGAGCGGTGGCCTTCGTCGTCGAGGATGCCGGCGACCAGGTCGCGGATGTCGGCCTCGTCGTCGACCACCAGGATATCGGCGCTCATGGCTGCATCTCCGCAATCTCTCGGGGGGCCGTCGTCGCGGCGCCCTTCTCGTCAGGGTTGGGGCGGGCCGGGCCCGCGACCGCGTCGTCCGCGGGCGACAGCGCGCGGGGCACGCGCATGCGCACCTGGCCGCCGCGGCCGGCGGGGTTGTCGTTCAGCTCGATCCCGCCGCCGTGCTCTTCCAGCACCTTGCTCACGATCGCCAGCCCGAGGCCGGTGCCGCCCTCGCGGGTCGTCATGTAGGGCTCCAGCAGGCGCTGGCGCCCCTCGACGGGAAATCCCTTGCCGTTGTCGGTCACCGCGATCGTGGCGAAGCCCTCCTCGACGGTGAGGCTCAAGCCGATCTTGCCCTTGCCGAGCTCGGCCTCCGGCACCTCGGCCACCGCCTCGACGGCGTTCTTGAGGATGTTGGTGATCACCTGGCTCAGCAGGCGGATGTCGAAGGCCGCGGTGATCTTCTCGGCCTCCGCCGTGCCGGTGCCGCCGAGGCCGTGCGCGGTGAAGGCGAAGTCGATGTCGGGGTGCGCCACCCGCATCATGAACAGGTTCTGCTTGGCGATCTCGGTGAGGTCGTTCTCGGCGATCGCGGGCTTGGGCATCCGGGCGAAGGAGGAGAACTCGTCGACCATGCGCTTGATCTCGTCGACCTGGCGGATGATCGTCGCGGTGCACTGGTCGAACACCTCCTTGTCGGCGGTGATGACCTTGCCGTACTTGCGCCGGATGCGCTCGGCCGAGAGCTGGATCGGGGTCAGCGGGTTCTTGATCTCGTGGGCGATGCGGCGCGCGACGTCCGCCCAGGCGGAGGTGCGCTGGGCCGAGACGAGGTCGGTGATGTCGTCGGCGGTCACCACGAAGCCGCGCGCGCCGCCCTGCGCCTGCTCGCTGGTGACCCGCACCGCGATGGTGCGCTCGCGCCCGCCCCGCGTGAGCTGGATCTGGTGCGCCTGCGCGCGCTGGCGCCCCTCGGCGCCGGGCAGGAGCGGGGCGAGCTCCGGCACCGCGTCGGACAGGCGCTGGCCGACGAGCGCGCCGTCGGCCAGATCGAGCATCCGCTCGGCGGCCGGGTTCGCGATGGTGACGAAGCCAGCGGCATCGACGCCGACGACGCCGGGCGAGACCCCCGACAGCACGGCCTCGGTGAAGCGCCGGCGGCGGTCGATCAGGTCGCTCGCCGCGGTCAGCCCGGCATGCTGACGGCGCAGCTCCTGCGTCATCTTGTTGAAGCTCTCGCCGAGATGGGCGAGGTCGCCGTCGGTCTTCCGCGCCGGAACTTGAGCGTAGAAGTTGCCCGAGGCGACCTGGTCGGCGGCGTTGATCAGGCGGCGGATCGGGGCGACGAAGCGGTTGGCGAAGTTCATCCCGAACCACACCGCCGAGAGCAGCGCGATCAGCGCGATCAGCACGAAGATCGAGGCGAAGGTCACCTGGATCGAGGTGCGCAGCGAATCGTAGGTGAGGTACTCGGCCGCCGCCGCGCGCGACACGCCGGGGAAGTCGATGGCGAGCTGGTTGACCTCGCGCTGCACCAGCAGCACCGCGTCGTCGTAGGCCGGCATCCGGAACATCGCCGCGAAGACGCGGCCCTCGGTCGGCAGCAGGCAGATCGGTTCGCTGGACTTGGCCGCGTCCTCGAAGGCGGCGGCCGAGGGCAGGCGCGTCGTCTTGAGCACGTCGATCTTGGCGCGCGCCACCACCTCGTTCGGCCCGCGCATGATCTGGGCGACCGGGAGGCCGAGATTGGTCGCGCGGGTGGTGAGGAAGCCCTCGAACCAGTCGCGGTTGACGTCGAAGTTCGGCCGCGCCCGCGTCAGGTCGTCGTTGAGGATGCGGATCTCGCGCGCCAGCGACTGGCACTGGTTCTCCTGGTAGGCGTCGGCCACCTCGACGGATTTCAGCACCACGTCGCGGACCCGGTCGGTGAAGCCGAGGGAGAGGCCGCGGTCGATCGTCACCGAGGCGACGACGGCCAGCAGGCAGGTCGGCAGGATCGCGATCAGCGAGAACAGGCCGACGATGCGGGTGTGGAGCCGGGCCACCGCCGCGTTGGCGCGCCGCGCATGCAGGAAGACCCGCGCCTCCCAGGCGATGATCACCGCGAGCCCGAGCACCAGGGCGACGTTGATGGCGAGCAGGGTGACGCCGATCGTCGGCGTCGGCGTCACGCGGATGACGCCGGCCAGCACCAGGAAGGTGGCGATCGCCGAGATCAGGGCGGTGACGACCACCCCGGCGCCGATCCAGCCGGGCCCGCGCGGCCCCGCCCGCAGCGCGTCGGGGACGGAGGCACCGCCCTCGTCGGGCCTCGCCGACGGGGCCTCCGAAGTCCTGGATCGCAGAAACGGCATGGCTGATGCAGAGCCACCACAGTGTGGCGAAATTATTACGAATCGGGCATTCGCCCGGTCGCGCCGCGGGCCCGGCGCTCCGGCCGCGACGCTTCGGCCTCCGCGCGCGCTTGGACCCCGGGCCGGACGATGCTATCCCGGTCGGCGGAGGCGAACGGGGTCTGGTGGCCCTCCTGGTCTTCAAAACCAGTGGTACGCCCAAAGCGTACGGTGGGTTCGATTCCCATCCGCTTCCGCCAACCGCCCTCCCCCGTATCGATCCACGCGCCCCTCCGGACGGGGCTCGCGCCTTGGTGCGGACGGCCGTCGCGGCTAGGACGCGACGGACCTGTCCCGGACGCGGTTTTCCTGATGTTCTCGACCCTGATGGTCGTGCTGCCGATCTTCGCGCTGATCTTCGCGGGGTGGCTGGTGCGGCGGCTCGACGTGCTCGGCGACGGCGCCACGGCGGAGCTCAACCGCTACGTCGTCTACCTGGCGCTGCCGGCGCTGCTCTTCGACGTGATCGCCCACACCCATGCCGCCGAGATCTGGCAGCCCGGCTTCATCGCGGTGTTCGGCCTGAGCAGCGTGATCGTCTTCGCCGCCACCGTGACGTTCCGCCTGCGCCGGCCGCTGCCGCTCGCGGACGCGGCGATCGACGGCCTCAACGCGGCCTACGCCAACACCGGGTTCATGGGCTTTCCCCTGGCGCTGGTGGCGCTCGGCCCGGCGGCGCTGGCGCCGACCACCATCGCCGCGATCATGACCGTCTGCGTGGTGTTCGCGCTCGCCATCGTCCTGATCGAGATCGGGCTTCAGGCCGAGGGGCGGCGCTCCGACCTGGTCCTGAAGGTCGCCCGCTCGCTCGTGCGCAACCCGCTGCTGATCGCGCCCGCCCTCGGCGCGCTGGTCCCGCTCTCGGGCGCGGCCGTGCCGCTTCCCGCCGAGACCTTCCTGAAGCTGCTCGGCGGCTCGGCCGCCCCGTGCGCGCTCGTCGCGCTCGGCCTGTTCCTCGCCCGCCCGAGGGTGTCGGACGAACGCCCGGTCGCCGCGACCGCCCTGCTCGTCGGGCTCAAACTCGTGGCGCATCCGCTGCTGGCCTACGGCCTCGCGCGTGCCTTCGGCCTGCCGCCGCTGCTGCTGCACACCGCCGTGCTGATGGCGGCTTTGCCGACCGGGACCGGGCCGTTCATGCTCGCCGAGTTCTACCGGCGCGAAGCCGCCGTGACCTCGAACGTCGTGCTGGTCTCGACGATCGTCTCGATCCTCACCGTCTCGGGCTACCTCGCCGCCATCCGCTGACCGGGGGATACGGCTGTGGCCGCACCGCAACGCCCGGGGCGCGAGCGGCGCCACGGTTCGATTCCTGTCTTGTTATTGTGTTACATTCGCATAATGAAACATTATAACATGATGTGACGAGGCGTGATGCGAAGCGGGCAAGCGAGATTCCGGGCGACGCTGTTGGGACTGAGCCTGGGCCTGCTGCCGGGTGCGGCGCGGGCGCAGGACGCGGTCGCCCTGTCCGAGCTCAGCGTCACCACGGCGAGCCCGATCCAGCCCGGGCCGAAGGCGGCGCCCGAGGCGAGCCTGCCGGCGGGCATCCTGCCGGTGGCCGTCGACACCTTCTCGCCGGTGACGGTGGTGACGCGCGACCAGATCGCCCGCGAGCAGCCGCGCACGCTCGGTGACGCGCTGATGGACCGGCCCGGCATCTCGGCCTCGACCTACGCGCCGGGCGCGGCCAGCCGGCCGATCATCCGCGGCCTCGACAACAGCCGGGTGCGGATCCAGGAGAACGGCGTCGGCATCCAGGACGTCTCGGAGCTCGGCGAGGACCACGGCGTGCCGATCAACCCGCTGGTCTCCGACCGGATCGAGGTGATCCGCGGGCCCGCGACCCTGCGCTACGGCAGCCAGGCGATCGGCGGCGTGGTCTCCTCCGAGAACAACCGCGTGCCGACCTTCATCCCGCCGCGCGGCTATGCCGGCCAGGTCACCACCGGGTATTCCAGCGTCGACAACGGCCGGCTCGTGGCCGGCACCGTCGATGCGGGCTCGGAGAACGTCGCGGTCCATGCCGACGGCTTCCGGACCGGCGCCGACAGCTACGACACGCCCGCCGGCATCCAGGCCAACTCCGCCAACCGCTCGCAGGGCGGCGCGGTCGGCATGTCGGTGATCGGCGACCGCGGCTTCGTCGGGATCTCGTACAGCCACTACGACGCGCTCTACCAGATCCCCGGCGGCGAGGCGGCCGAGAGCCGCACGCGCCTGAACCCGAACCAGGACCGGGTGCTGGCGCGCGGCGAAGTTCGGCCGCTCGAGGGACCGTTCGAGGTGATCCGGTTCTGGGCCGGGGGCTCGGTCTACAAGCACCAGGAGATCGGCCTCGGCGAGGACGGCCTCGACGGGGTGCAGGCGACCTTCAAGAACCGTGAGGCCGAGGGCCGCGTCGAGCTGCAGCACGTGCCGGTCTTCACCGCCCTCGGCACGTTGACCGGGGCGCTCGGGCTCCAGGCCGGGCGGCGCGAGATCGGGACCTCGGGCGAGGCCGGCACCCTGCTGGCGCCGACCGATTCCCGCTCGAACGCCGTCTACCTGTTCGAGGAGCTGAACGTCGGCCACGGCCTGCGCTTCCAGGCCGCCGGGCGGATCGAGGGCGACCGCTCCACCGGCACGGCGACGCAGTTCCCGGGGAGCTACCTGCCGGTCGAGGGCGAGGATCCGCTCGCCTTCGGGCGGCGGCGCAAGTTCGCCCCCAAGAGCCTCAGCTTCGGCGCCCTGCAGGACCTGCCCTACGGCTTCGTCGCGAGCCTGAACGGGTCCTACGTCGAGCGCGCGCCCACCGCCTTCGAGCTGTACTCGCGCGGGGCGCACGACGCGACCGCGACCTTCGAGATCGGCGATCCCGACCTCAAGAAGGAGCGGGCGCGCACCGTCGAGGCCAGCATCCGCCGGGCGGAAGGTCCGCTGCGCCTCGACGCGACGGGCTACTACACCCGCTACACCGGCTTCATCTACAAGCGCGAGACCGGCACCCGCTGCGGCGACGACTTCGCCTCCTGCGGCTCCGACGACGCGCTGCAGCAGATCGTCTACTCCCAGCGCAACGCCACCTTCTACGGTGCCGAGATCGGCGCGCAGCTCGACCTGATCCCGGTGGGCGACGGCTGGGCCGGCCTCGAGGCGCAGTACGACTTCGTCCGCGCGCAGTTCGACGACGACACCTACGTGCCGCGGATCCCGCCCCACCGGGTCGGCGGCGGCGCGTTCGTGCGGGCGGACGGCTGGTACGCCCGCGTCTTCCTGCTGCACGCCTTCGCCCACACCGAGGTCGCGCCGCTGGAGACGACGACGCCCGGCTTCGACGACCTGCGCGCCGAGGTGAGCTACACCGAGCCCCTCGACCCGGCGGTCTACGGCGCGAGCGCGGTGACGCTCGGCCTTGCCGGCCGCAACCTGCTCGACGACCGCATCCGCAACTCGGCCTCGTTCAAGAAGGACGAGATCCTGCTCGCCGGGCGCAACGTCCGGATCTTCCTGACCGCGCGGTTCTGACCGGCTCAGGAACCCGCGGCCTCAGCCGTGGCAGGCGCAGCCCGAATGGCCGCAGCCGGCATGGTCCGGGTGGCCGGCGGCGCAGTCCTCGCAGCAGAAGGTCTTGCCCGCGCGCGCGATGCCATGGCCCGGCGCGACCTCGCAGACGCAGTCGGGGCAGGCGCAGGGGACGGTCTCGGAGTCAGTCGGTGCCATCGGTCTCGCGTCCTGATCCGCGCCGCGGAATGCGGCCGGGACCGGAACGTTACAACCGGCGCGTTCATCCGGTCCAGGACGCGAGCGCAGCCGGGCCCGGTCGCGAACGCGCTCCCGGCGCCGTCCCCGGCATCGCCGCCGCGCGCGCCGGACGGTGCCTCAGCGTCGGCCCCTGTCGGCGGCCGACGGCTTCGGCTGCGACTTGGCCGGCACCGGCAGGTCGACGGTGCCGGTCGCCGTCCACTGGCAGATCGCGGTGCCCTGCAGGGCCAGGCAATCGTACTGCGCGCCGCCGAGGGCGACGTGCTCGGCGAGCGCGGCGATCCGATCCCGCGGAAACGCCGTGCAGCCGAGGTGGTCGGCCCTGGCATCGCCCAGGCGTGCGAGCGCGGCGGCCTCGTCGGGCGCTTCCCGCCGCAGGAGACGGTAGTTCGCCAGCGACGGGCACGCGATCACCGGTGCGGAGACCGGCCCCTGCACGGCCGGCGCCGGCTTGGCCGGCCTGCCCGGCGCCTGGGCTTGCACGGGCCGGGATACGGCCAGGGCGGACAGGGACGTGGCGAGCAGGATCGCGAGACGCATGCCTCCTCCTAAGCGCAGGCCGGCATCGGGCCAAGCCTCTGTCCCGGCGTCAAGCCTCCGTGATCGAGCCGGCGTGGCCGGCACGGCGCGGCCCAAGGCCGGATGGCCTCGAGACGGGATCGCGCTCACGGTTGCGCCCGCAGCTTGGCGAAGCGCTTCACCGCCCGCTCCCGGCGCAGGCGCGAGAGGCGGGCGATCCAGAAGATGCCGTCGAGCTGGTCGATCTCGTGCTGGAGGCAGGCGGCCTGAAACCCCTCGGCCGCCTCCTCCTGCGCGACGCCGTCGAGATCCTGGAACCGCACCCGGATCGTGGCCGCCCGCTCGACCGGCTCGGACACGCCCGGCATCGAGACGCTGCCCTCCCGCGCCGTGACGCGCTCGGGCGAGCGGTCGACGATCTCGGGGTTGACGTAGACCATGGCCGGCCCGCCCGGCTCCGGGCGCAGCACGACGAGGCGCCGCCGCACGCCGAGATGCGCCGCAGTCAACCCGGCGGCCGCGGCCGAATCGAGGGTCTCCGTCACGTCCCGGGCGAGGTCGCCGAGATCGGCATCGAAGGCCGTCACGGGGTCGGACGGCACGTCCAGCCGCGGGTCGGGATAGAAGATCAGCGGACGGGCTGCCATCGGATCGGGGTCTCGCGCTGGAGGGTGGGGCGGGCGGCACGCCGGCCCCCGCGTCGGCCGTTCGGGGCGCACCGTGCGTCGGGACGATGGCGATTCGGCGAGCCTTCGCAACGACGCGGACGATGGCGCGTTGGGCTCGCGCCCGCGCCCGCAGGGATGTCGCGCCGGGCTCGCCCCGCCTTCGGCGTGGGACGCGCCATGGGCAACCTCAGCGATCGATCGAGAGAAATCGCTTGTGCAGTGCAATCGTCACGCGTAGGAAGTTCGCGCAACACATTTCGGGATAATTCGGCAATGACCCTTCGTCTTTCCAGCACCTTCGCCGCTCTCGTCCTGGCCTCGGCCACCATGACCGCCCCCGTCGCCTTCGCCAAGCCGATGACCGGCGCCCAGGCGGTCAAGATGATCGACACCGACAACGACGGCACCGTCGACATGAAGGAGATCGAGGCGACCGCCTCGGCGACCTTCGATCGCCTCGAGAAGGATGCCGACGGCACCCTCGACAAGAAGGAGCTGAAGGGCCGCCTGAGCGCCGCCGGCCTGAAGAAGGCCGACCCGGACAACGACGGCACGATCGACAAGAAGGAATACCTCGCCGCCGTCGCCGACCGCTTCCAGGCCGCCGACCCGGACAACGACGGCACGCTCGACGCCAAGGAGCTGAAGTCCCCCGCCGGCAAGGCTCTGCTGATGCTGATCAAGTGACCCTCGGGCGCGACCCTGCGGGGTCGCGTCGGATGTGCCACCTGCGAGCCGCCCCGGAAACGGGCGCGGCTCGTTTTCGTTCGGACGCTTCCTGACGCACGTCCGGTTCCGCTTCCCGTCCTGCACCCGCCTCCACCGGACCCTTGCACCGGCCCCTTGGCACCGGACCCTTGCGGCCGACCGTGCGACGTCGCGCGACATGCGAATCCTGTTGACGCATCTCAACCATAGGATGCAAGCTTGCTCCGTCGTGGGGGCAATATCAGCATGAGCATCGATCACCCGAAGGTCGCGGACCAGCCTTCCCTCGTCGCGGAGATGCGCGAGATCATCGAGGAGACCCGCAAGACGATCGAGGCGTCGCAGGGGATCCTCGACCGCTGCACGGCTCACGTCGCCGAGGCTCACAGTGCGGAGGCTCGGGCCGCCGAGGGGACGTCCGGCGATCCGTTCCGTCAACTGGCCGACGCGGCCAGCGAGACCGTCAGCCTGCTCGAAGGCATCGCCGACGGCCTGATCGTCGCCTACGAGTACGCCAAGCTCGACAACGATCCGCCGACGCTCGCCCTGATCGAGAGGGCGATGCTGCATGTCGGCCGGCGCCTCGCCCAGGCCGTCGGCCCGAAGCAGGCCGGCCTCGCCCGCCACTAAGCGCGTCGCGCGCTCAGTATTCCCATTCCGCGCCGACGCCGACGCTGGTGCGGCCGTCGCTGCCGGCCTCGCCCTGGATCTTCACCCGGCGCGTCACGTCGTAGTCGATGGTCGCGCCCGTGTCGGCCGGCTTGGCGCCGGCCTTGATGCCGACGCTGAGGCGATCGCTGAGGTAGCGCGAGGCGCCGCGCCCCGGGCCGCCGCTGGTCCCGGTCGAGACGTCGAGGCTGTCGAGCCCGAGGCCCTTGCGCGCCGCCTCGAACACGTCGACGCCCCCTGCCCCGCCCGAGAGCTGCGACACGGCCTGCGCCAGCTGCAGCGCCTGGAACGGCGACAGGCTGCCCGACGCCTTCTTGAACAGCAGCCGCGACAGCACCTCGTCCTGCGGCAGGCTCGGGTCCGAGGAGATCGCGAAGACCGGGCTGTCGGCCGGCCCCGAGACCGCGATGCGGGCGGTGATGTCGGTGGCCTTTGTCTCGGCGACGAAGTCGAGGTCGGGGGCCGCGATGGCGCCGCCGAAGGTCACGCGGCCGCGGGTGAAGTCGAGGCGCTGCCCGATCACCGCGAGACGCCCGCGCCGAAGCTCGAACGCGCCGTTCGCGTTCGGGTCGCGCGAGGTGCCGGTGACGCGCAAGCTCCCGCCGAGCTCGGCGTCGATGCCGCGCCCGCGCACGAAGATGCGGTTCGGAGCGCTCACCGCGACGTCGAGGGTGGCGTCGAACGGCACGGCGGGCTTGCCGCGCGCGCCGCGTCTTCCCACGGCCGCCACCTGCGCCCCGCGTAGGGCCTTGGCGTCGAGCCGGGCGCGGATGTCGGGCGGGGTGTTGACCCGGCGGATGCCCGGCAGCGGCTGCACCGTCGCGGGCAGCCGGTCAGGCACCGACACGTCGATCGAGACCACGTCGACGCGGCCGGCGATCCGCGGCGTGCGCGACAGCGGGCCGGAGAGCGCGAGGTTCAGGCTCGCCACCGCCGTCATCAGCGGGCTCGAGATCAGCTCGGCGCGCTCGCCCGCGATGCGGATCGTGCCCGGGAACCCGGCCTGGGGCTCGAGCGCCACGCGGCCGTCGGCGCGCAGCGTCCCGCCGTTGCGGGTCGCCAGGGTGAGGCGTTCCAGCACGACCGCGTCGCCGCGCCCCGTGGCGCGGCCCTCGATGTTGGTCAGCCGGATGCCGTTGAGCGGGTCGGTGAAGCTGCCGCCCGACAGCGTCGCGCTGCCCTCCGCCCGCGGTGCGGCGAGCGTGCCCGTCACCCCCGCATCGATCGCCACCCGCCCGGCGACCCGCTGGCCGCCGACGCTGAGCAGGCTGTTGGCGAGCGCCGCGTCGAGCGTTCCCCGCGCCTTCACCGCGAGGCTGCCGCCGGCCGCCGCCGGCAGCGAGCCGGACAGGGTCATCGCGACGCCGGGCCCCGCGGTGATGCGGCCGTCGAGCCCGATCCGGCCGTCGCCGAGGTCGCCCGACGCCCGGGCCTCGATCGGCGGCAGGCCGGCCTTGCGCGTCTCCGGCGTGACGAGGCGGGCGACGGTGAGGGCGTAGTGCCCCTGCGGCCGATCCGTCGGCCCCCGGATCGCGGCCTCGCCGTCCAGGGTGCCGCTCAGCGCCAGGCCGGGCGCGGCGATGCGCGCGAGCGCCAGCGGCAGGGCGCGGATGCCGATCGTCAGGTCGTTGTCGCGCCCGGCCTTGCCCGCGACGGTGACGCGGCCGCCGCCCGCGGCGATCGTCAGGTCATCGATCCGCGCGCCGCCGCCTTCGAGGGTCACCGTCGCAGGGCCCGCGAGCGCCAGCCGGTCGGCGCCCCGCGCGGCGGAGACGCGCAGCAGGTCGATCCGGGTGGCCGCGTCCGAGCCGTGGCCCGGGACGAGGCGGGCGGCGCCGTCGAGGTCGAAGCCGCGGGCGCGCGCCTTAAGCACGAGATCGGTCGCCGCCGGGGAGCCCGCCGCCGTCAGGCGCACCGTGTCGAGGATCTGGTCGGCGGCGACGATGCGGTCGGCCTCGGCCCGCCCGTCGATCCGCGGCGCCCCGAGAAGGTCCTGTCCCGTCAGGTCCGCGTCGAGCCGGGCGAGGCCGATCGCGCCGGCCTGCAGGCGCGCGCCGGTCGCGCGGATCGTCGCGTCCTGCCGGCCGCTCGCGCGGGACAGCGCGATGTCGGCGTCGAGGTGGCCGGCGAGCCGCGTCAGCGCCAGCGGCGTGAGGTCGTCGAGGTCGGCCGCCTTGAGCCGGACCGCGCCCTCCGTCAGCCGGGTCGCGGCGTCGAGCGCGGCGCTGCCGTCGAGGGTCACCGAGCCGAGTCCGAGCCCGAGCCGGTCGAGGCGCCAGTCGGCCCCCGAGCGCGCGAGGTGGGCCCCTCCCTGCAGCGGCTTGCCGCCGACGGTGCCGCCGAGGGCGACCGTGCCGTCGAGCGCGCCGGTCAGGTCCTTGAGGGTCGCCTCGACCTTCAGGCCCCGCACGGGGCGGCCCATGGCGCTGGCCTCGGACGCGCTGACGAGGGCGAACAGGTCGGGATGCTCGAGGGTCCCCGAGAGCCGCCCGGACAGCCCGGCCCGCCCGGCGAGCGCGTCGTCGAGGGCGGACAGGTCCTTCAGGTCGACGTCGAGCTTGGCGTCGGCGACCCGGGCGGTGGCGCGGCCGTCGAGGCGCGCGACGACGGCCGCGCCCTCGAGCTTCGCGCCGTCGAAGGCGTAGCCGTCGTAGACCTGGGACAGGCGCCCGGTGACGCGCGGAGCCGCCCCGAGCAGCCCGTCGAGCGCCGGTCGCCCGAGGGACAGCGCCTCGGTGCGGACATCCACCTCCGCGGTCACAGCCTTCCGCGCCGGATCGCCGCCGAGCTTGGCCGTGCCCGACAGCCTTCCGGCGAGCGGCCGGCCCGCGAGGTCGGAGAAGGCCGAAAGGTCTGACAGCGCGGCCTCGACCGTGCCGGTGAGCGTGTTGCGCCCGACGCGGCCGGCATAGTCCGCCCGCATCGTCGGCGCCTCGACGTGCAGGCGCGAGACCGAAACCGCGTTGTCGGGCTCCAGGGTCCCGCGGAAGTCGAAGGCGGCGCGTGCGCCGAGCGCCCGCCGCAGGGCGGGGTCGGGCAGCGTCAGCCCCTCGACCCGGGCGTCGGCGCTGAGGTCGAAGCGGTCGGCCGCGGTGGGCTCGGCCGCGAGCCGGGCTTCGACGAGGTCCAGGGCGCTGTCCCGGGTGCGCAGGCCGGCGGCCTTCAGGCTGCCCGCCACGTGCGGCCGGGCGAGCGGGCCTTTCAGGCTACCGTCGAACACCAGGGTCTTGAGCTCGCTGTCGGCGGCCCGGGTCACCCCGCCCTCGGTCGGCACGGCGCGGGCCTGGAGGGTGAAGTCGGCGTTCCGTGCCACGTCCAGGGTGCCGCGCGCGTCGAGGCGGGCGGTCCGCGAGGTCAGCTCGAGCCGGTCGATCCTGAGCGCGCCGCCATCGGAAAACCCGAGGGCGCCGTCGAGCTTGGTCGTGCCGGAGAACACCGCCGCGGCCGGGCCTGGAAGCAGGCCCTCGATGCGCGCGGCGAGGTCGAGGGCGAGGCGCCGCTCGGCCCCGACCCGCGAGATCCGGGCGCCGCCCTGGGCGCCGATGGTCTCGCCGGCGGAGAAGTCGAGGCGGGCGTTCCAGGCGTCCAGCGTCCCGCGGCCGTCGAGGTCGAGGTCGACAGGCGGGGCGCCGGGCATGTTCAGGCCCCTGGAGAGCAGGCCGCCGGCCGGCTCGTTCAGGGTCGCCTTCAGCTCCAGGCGCTCGCCGTGCGGCACGAACAGCAGCTTGAGGCCGAACCGGCCGCCGGCATCCTGGCGCTGCACCGCCGCGTCGAGGTCGAGCCCTTCGGACGGCGCGCCGAGCTTCGCCCGGCCCTTGGCCGAGAGCCGCGCCGGCTGCCCGGCGAGCCCTTCGCCGAGGACGAGCTCGGCGAGCGAGAAGTCCTTGATCTCGACCTTGACCGGCAGGTCCGGCAGCAGGGTGCCGTCGGGCTCTGGCGTCGCGGCGACGGCGGAGGGCACCGGGCGCCGCAGCACGTCGAGCCGGCCGACCTCGAGGGTGTCGACCTCGAGCCGGCCGGAGAGCAGCGCGAGGCGGCGCCAGACGATGCGCGCCCGGTCGAGCTTCAGCCAGACCCCGTCGCGGTCGCTGATCGCCACGTCGCGGATCGTGGCGTCCGACGAGAGGGCGCCGTCGACCGCGCCGATGGCGACGCGCGACGACGGGGTGGAGAGCGCGCGCGACAGCAGCCCGCCGAGCATGGTCTTCTCGGCCTCGTCGGCGGCCTGGGTGACGGCCGCGGGCGCGGCGAGGCCGAGGACGAGCAGGATCGCGACGGCGACGCGGATCCCTCCCCCCCCTGCGGGGGGAGGGAGAACGCGCGCGAACCGATCCCGTATCCCCATCAGAACGACTGCCCGAGGCTGATGTAGAGGGCGACCGGGCGCTCGTGGTTGCCCTTGATCCGGTCGAGGGGGAATGCGACGTCGACGCGGATCGGGCCTATGCCGGTGTAGTAGCGAAGCCCGAGGCCCACCGCGGTGCGGATGCGCTCGTCGAAGTCGGGGAGCGAGCCGGCGAACGCCGTGCCCGCATCGAAGAACGGCACCACGCCGATCGTGTCGGTGACCTTGATCCGGGCCTCGAACGAGGCTTCCAGCAGGCTTCGGCCGCCGACCGGCAGGTTGAACGGCCCGCGCGGGCCGAGCGTGCGATAGGGGAAGCCGCGCACCGAGCCGCCGCCGCCGGCGAAGAAGCGGATGTTGGCCGGAATGTCCTCCAGGCTCGCGCCGGAGATCGAGCCGAAGCCGAGGCGGCCGGCGAGGATGTACCGCGCGTCCTCGTCCAGGGCGTAGTAGGTCGAGCCCTGCGCCTTGGCGACGAAGATCGACGGATCGGAGCCGAGGAAGCCGGCATAGGGCGTCGCCGAGGCCGTCAGCCGGACGCCCCTGGTCGGGTCCAGCAGGTTGTCGGTCGAATCGTAGGACACCGAGACCGGGATGCCGACCAGGCGGTAATCGACCTTGCCGAGCGCGTCCTGGGCGCGGCCCGCCTGCCCCTCGACGCCGACCTGCGCGTAGAACGTGTCCGAGAAGCGGTGGCGGACGCCGAGCGTCCCGCCGGCGGCGTCCGCGACGTAGCTCTGCTGCGCCTCGCGACCCGCGAACAGGTTGGCGATCAGGTCGTTGCGGGTGCCCCAGAGCGCCGGCTTCACGAAGGTGGCGGACAGGCGCCCGCCGAGCCCGTTCGACTCGATGCCGGCGAGCTTGCGCTGCGTGGCGTAGAGATCGTTGCCGAGGTAGAACAGGTCGGCGTCGAGCCGGATCGTCTCGCCGCCGCCGAACAGGTTGCGGTTGGCGTAGGTCGCGCGGATGCCGGGGCCGTCGACGGTGGAGTAGCGGGCCGAGACGCCGATCAGGTTGCGGTCGCGCTCGGTCACGTCGACGAAGATCGGCAGGTTGCCCTGCGCATCCAGCGCCTCGCCCTCGCGCACCCGCACCGAGCCGAGGCCCTCGACCTTCACCAGCGCCCGGCGCATGTCGGTGAGCGCCTTCGGCGAGTACGGGTCGCCCGGCTCCGCGTCGATGAAGGAGCGCACCACCGCCGGGTCGATGTCCTTCGTGCCGCGGACCGTGACCGCGCCGAGGCCGGCCTGCGGGCCGGGATCGACGGTGAAGGTCACGTCCATGACGTGGGCGGCGTCGTCCACGACGGGATCGCGCGACACCACCTTGGCGAAGGGGTGGCCGCGCTCGCGGAAGCGGTCGACGATCTTCGCCTCGCGGGCGAGCACGAGGCTGGAGCGCGCCGGCGTCTCGTCGTCGACGCGGGTGAAGCGCTTCGGCAGCACCTCCTCGGGGAAGGCGGCGCCTTGCGGGTCGCGTACGGTGACGGTGCGCAGGGTGTAGAGCGGCCCGGCATCGACCGCGATGCGGACCGGGACCAGGGTGCGGGCGCGCTCGGCATCCGCCGCCCGCGCGGCGGCGATCAGCGAGGCCTCGCCGCCGAGCACCACCTCCTCGATCCGGACGGTGACACGGCCCGCGTAGTAGCCGTAGCCGGAGAGCGCGTCGGGCAGGCGCCGCAGGTCGGCCTCGGCGCGGCGCACCAGCCCTTCCCCGTCCGGCGGCGGCTCGCGGCGCAGGCGGTGGAGGGTCGAGGTGTCCTCCAGCGTCTTCTCCAGGTCGGAATCGTCGGTGCCCTGGATCTTCAGCGCGTAGGGCAGCGCGGTGGCGCTCGGCGCCAGGGGCTCCTCCTCGGAGCCGAACAACCCGAACAGGTCGAAGGCCGCGGCCGGCGAGGCGGCCAGGGACAGGCCGGCGGCCATGACGGCGCCGGCGAAGGCGCCGTTGCGGCCGCGCGGGACGGTGGTGGCGCGATCCGGGTTCCGTCGCGTCACGCGCAGGGGCCGGCCGTCCGCTGCACGTCCGCGGCGTGCGGAAATTCCGTCGCGCTCATCTCGAAGTCCCCCCTCGTCGCGATGCCGATCATGCCGGAGCAGGCCTTAAGGAAGGCCGCTGCCGGTGGTCCCCCGCCCGAGCCGGATCCGGGGTGATCGGGCGCCGGACCCTCCGTCCGGACCCCATCGCGCACCGGGCCGAACCTAGACGGCCGGGCCGGCTGCGGCAACCTTCGGCGGGCTTCGCAGGGGGCGGCGCCGGGACTGTCGGCCGGACTCTTGTCAGACGGCAGGCCGCGACCTAACTCCAGCGTGCGTCGATGCTTGCCGGCCGCCGCCGGGTTGCTCCGCCCGCTGTCCCTTTAGCCACTTGCAAGGGCGTCGCTTCGACTGACATTCCATCTCGACATCCAACCTGCTTCGCCCACCCCCGCGCGTGGACAGCCGCTCGGGCCGGCAGGCTCAACACATCGATACGACGGAGGTAGGCGCCATGAGCACGGGCACCGTGAAATGGTTCAACGAGACCAAGGGTTACGGCTTCATCCAGCCGGATGACGGCGGCAAGGACGTGTTCGTCCACATCTCCGCCGTCGAGCGCGCCGGCATGCGCAACCTGATCGAGGGCCAGAAGCTCTCCTACGAGATCGAGAACGACCGGCGCACCGGCAAGCAGTCGGCCGGAAACCTCCAGGCGGCCTGATCCGCGACAGCGACGCCTCCGGACGGAGCGGTCCGGGGGCGTCGATCGTCCCGCTGCGGCATATCCGCATCTGTCCCTGGATTTGCGACGGCGCGACGACGATTGTCACCCATCGCGGCGATTTCCGAATGCAGCTCAGGTTGCACGCCGCCCATCCGTCGGTCATTGGCTTTTTCGATTCGCCGCGAGGCGGAATCAGGCTTGCCGAATCCGATTTGCTGAAGGGCCCGTTCCCCCGGCCCCGTCCCGCGGATTGATCCGTCGCGGACGCTCCCGAAACCCGAAGTGAGACACCGTACGAGAAAGGTCAGATGAGCGCATTCGACTATCGTAATTTCGACGACCGCCGCCAGAATTCCGCAGCCGCCAAGGCTGCCCTGCTCGCCAAGTTCAAGGCGCGCCCCCCGGCCGACGACCCCGAGATGATCGCCAAGGCTAAGGCCCGGGCCGAGCTCGTCCAGGCCCGCGAGACCCGTCTCCGCGAGCGCGAAGCCGCCCGCATCGCCGCCGAGAAGCAGGCCGCGGAAGAGAAGCGCGCCCGCGAGGAGGCCGAGCTCGCCGCCCAAATCGCCCGCGAGGCCGCCGAGGCCGCGGCGTTGCAGGAGCGCAAGGCCGCCGAGCTCGCCGCGAAGAAGGAACTCCGCGACGCCCGCTATGCCGCCCGCAAGGCCAAGGTGAAGACCAAGCGCTGACGCGGACGCCGCGTCGTATCGGCCGCCAGACAGCGCCGTCCGCCCGCCGCGGACGGCGTTGCCGTTTCTTCCGGACCTTCGCGCCTCGCGCGGCCGTCCCGCCTGTCCGCAGACCGCCGAAGAGGAAACATGATCGAGCGGCATTTCCGACGGCGTGCGTGCCGGGCCGGCATCGGGCTGGCCGCGATGCTCGTCACCCCCGCGCTCGCGCAGCCGGACGATCGGGTCGCGGCCTGCGATACCCTCGTGTCGCTCCGCCTCCTTACGACCGCCGCCCCCGACCGCGCCGCCGCCCTCGCCCAGGCCGGCAGCCGGCCCGGCTGCAAGGCGATCCGGCGCGCCGACGTCGGCGCGGTCGAGCACCGCGCGATGATCGGCGGCGCGCCGTTCGAATGCCTCGCGGTGAAGGGCGAGCCGGCCTGCCTCTGGGTTCAGCCTTGAGGAGCTGAAGTCAGGATGACGGCCTGCGGGTCGGTCGATGCGTCGCGCCGAGATGCGGGGAGGCGCCGGCAGCCGTCCTGCTTCGGCTCACCCCGGCGGCGGGCGCATCGCCGGGACCGTCGTCGACGCCTCACCCCCATCGGGGCGGGTCGGCCTCAGACGCTGAGCGGCGCGCCGATGCGGGCACGCAGCTGAAGCCGCAGGTTCTCGTTGGCGTTGCCCTCGGCGTCGAGGGCCGACATCAGGCGCAGGAGCTGGCTGATCGGCGTGGCGCGGCTCTGGACCGCCTCCGCGATCCGCTCGTGGAGAGGCCTGTCGCTGCAGGGATTCCAGGTCTGTACGCTGGTCTCGGCCGTCTGACGCATGATCCGCCCCGTCCTTAGAAGGATCCCAGGAAGTTCCGGCGGGGTGGCTACGCCTTTCGCGCCACCCGCGCCAGTCTTATCCTGCGTTGTCCGTAGCCGGCGCGAGACCGCGTCGCATCCGGGCCACACGCATGCCAGGATTGCGGGGACAATTGCGGGCGCGCACCGGATTCGACGTCAGATCGTCTTGCGCTTTGCCAGCGGCGAGGATTCGAAGTCTTCGAGCAGGTGCTGTGGGCTGCGATAGATCGCGATGCAGCCGGCCGCCTTCAGGTCGGTTTCGGGGAACCCGCCGCACAGCAGGCCGACGGTGGCGAGCCCGGCCTTGCCGGCGGCCTGCGCATCGTAGGGCGTGTCGCCCAGGACCACGATCTCGGCGCGGTCGATGCCTTCGAGCCGCTTCAGCGCCGCCTCGAAGATGTCGGGATGGGGCTTCGAGCGCTCGGCGTCGTCCGAGCTCGTCGCCGCGTCGACGAGGTCCGCGATGCCGAGCACGTCCTGGTAGTGCTCGACCTCGCTGCGCTTGCCCGAGGAGGCCAGCGCGATCGTCGTGCCGTCGGCGCGGATCCGCTCGAACAGGGCGCGCACGCCCGGGAACGGCTTCACCCGGTCGCGGTAGGCGCGCTTGAACAGGTCGGAGCGGTAGGCCTCGATCGCCTCGCCCTGGTCGCGCAGCTGCGCCTCCGACAGGAAGACCGGCATCAGCTCGTCGCCGCCCTTGCCGATCTGGCTGCGGACCTTGGCGACGTCGGTCTCGACGCCGAAGTAGCGGAAGGCCTCGACCCAGGCCTCCGCGTGAAGGTCGACGCTGTCGAGCAGCGTCCCGTCGATGTCGAAGATCGCGGCTTTCATCGGCTCAGCGCGGGATCGGGACGAGGCGCAGGCCGTCGTCGGGCAGCAGGTTGCGCGTGGGGCCGCCGGTCTGCTGGCCGCGGCCCTGCTGGTAATAGGGCAGCTCCGGCCGCCGGTCGTTGTCGCCGCCGGAATCGTAGGCCCAGGCCGGCTGCCAGGGCGCGCGGCCGCCGACGGTGATCGGCACGGTCTCGCCGAGCGGGCCAGCCGGCGCGCGGTCGCGATAGACCTGCGCCTGCGCGGCGGCCGGGACGGCGAGCAGGGCGAGCAGAAGGCCGGCTGTGCGGAGCGTCATCGGGTCCTCGTGTCGGAAAGGGCGGCGCGCGGGGCGCGCGCGTATCCCGGCCGGTGCAGGGTTCTCGTCGGACAACGGCACAGCTTCGCCGCCGTTCCACGGCCCTCGTCGCGCACTCACGCCGCCGGCGCCTCCGTCCGCGGATGGACGTGCCAGACATAGGCGCACAGGAGCGCCACCGGCACGCCGATCAGCGCCGTGCCGACGAAGAACCAGGCGAAGCCGACATCGGCGATGATGAAGCCGGAGGCGCCGGCCAGCAGGCTGCCGGGGAGCGCGCACAGCGAGGTCAGCAGCGCGTACTGGCTGGCAGCGTGCTCGCTCGCGGCCAGCGACGACATGTAGGTGATCAGCACGATCGAGGCGAAGGCGTAGGCGAAGCTGTCGACGCTGACGGCGATCGCGAAGGTCCAGAACGCCGCTCCCCCGTCACCGCCGTGGATCGCGAGGTAGGCGAGCGCGAGGTGCGAGGCCGAGCCGAACACGGTGCCCGCGACGAGGCTCGCGAGGATCCCGATCCGCGGCACGACGAAGCTCGCCAGGAACGTGCCGGCCAGCGCGACGCCGAAGCCGAACAGCTTGGTCACCGTGGCGATGTCGGTGTTGGAGTAGTGCAGGCTCTTGAACAGCGGCATCGCCATCGCGCTCGACACGTAGCCGGGCATGCGGAAGCCCGCGACCATCACGAGGATCGGCACCGCCATCGGCCCGAGCCGCGTCACCAGCTCGCGGATCGGCGCGACCACGGTCTCGACGAAGCCGGCGCGCTCGTGCGTCGCGGGCCGGGCGGGTTCCGGCTCGGGGGCGATCAGGGCCGCGATCATCCCGGGCGCCATCAGCACGGCCATGCACAGGTAGGCGGCGCGCCAGCCGTAGGCGTCGGCGAGGTAGAGCGCCCCGGCGCCCGCCGCGAGGTTGCCGACCCGCCAGCCGACCTCGGCGAAGGACGACATCAGCGCCTGCCGCTCGGGCGCCACCGCGGTGATGCGCCAGCCGTCGATCACCACGTCCTGGGTCGCGCCGGCGAATCCCAGCGCCAGCGAGAACACCACCGTCCAGGCGAGGAAGTCGGCCGGGTCGCCGAAGGCGATGCCGGCGAGCGTCAGCGCCACGCCGAGCTGCGTCGCCACGATCCAGCCGCGCCGCCGCCCGAGCCAGCGCCCGAGGATCGGGGCGTCGTAGCGGTCGAGGAACGGCGCCCAGAGGAACTTGAACTTGTAGGCCAGCGTCAGCTCGCTCAGCAGCCCGAGGATGCCGATCGGCACCTTCGCCTCCGACAGCCACGCCGACTGCGTGACGTAGACCAGCAGGAACGGAAGCCCGGAGCTGAAGCCGAGCCCGAGCATCGCCACGATGCGGCGATCCGCGAGGTGGGTCAGGACCAACGGCTTGGCGGATGCGGGCGCGTCGGCCCCGCTCACGGCGTCTGGCATGCGAACCACAACCCCTGGCTTACGGAGATTCGGGGATCCGTCCCTCGCGCCTGCAGGATCGGCGTATCCCGCATCCGGGGCCATCCGGGAAGGGGGCATCCGGGAAGGTGCCGAGCGGGTCCTCGAAACGGCAAGAGCCCGCCCCTCGGTCGAGGGGCGGGCTCTTGCGGTCGAGTTTCGAGGCCTCGGCGGCGGCTCAGTGCAGGCTGGCGCCGGTCGTGGCGCGGGCGGCTTTTGGCTTGGCGGCGAGGCTGGCGGCCGCGAGCGCCTTCGGAGCCTTGGGGGCCGCGATCTTGGACGCCGCAGCCTTCGGGGCCGGCTTGGCGGCAGCGGTCTTGCTGGCAGCGGTCTTGCCGGCAGCGGTCTTGGCGGCAGGCTTCGCGGCGGCCTCGGCGGGCTTCGCAATGGCCTTGGCGCGGCTGGCGCGGGGCTTCAGGGTCTTGGCCGGGCTCGGGGCGAGGCTGGTCTCGGCGACGGCCTCGATCGTCAGGATCGGCGCGGGCGCGGCGATCTCGGCTTCGGCGCGCAGCCAGTGGGCGTCCGCCCGGCCGTGGATGCGGCCTTCGTCCTCCCAGATGTAGTAGGCGCGCTCGCGCACCCGGTGCTCGATCAGGTCCATGTCTCGTCTCCCGTTGCTGTCCCGGGGAAACGATGAAAGCCGGTGGTTAAGGCAGGGTTAACGGGTGTTGCGGTGCGAAGCCGGCGCGAATCCGTGCGCCAGCGCGGGGTCGTCAGCGCTTCGACAGGCGGAGCGCGTTCGCCCGGACCTTGCGCCGGTAGCCGGCGATGACCTTGGCGGTCGAGGCGCCGGACGCCATCATCAGCGCGGCTTCGCCCGCCGCCACGACCTTCTCGGTGACCATGCGCTGCGCCTCGGCCTGGCCGACGGCCCCGCCCGCCGAGAGCATCATCAGCCGCATGCCGATCACCTGCTGCGATTCGAACGCCAGCATCGTGGCGTCCATCCCGAGCTTGAACCAAGAACCGTACATGCGTTGACACTCCAGGCGAGGCGCGCGCGACGAGCGGCACCGGCGCGCCGCGGGTTCCCTCCGCGCGGCACCGGTGCCGTATCCGGCCCGACGAGAAAGAGGGGCTTCAGTCGAAGCTGCGGCCCTTGGCGGCCGAGCCGCCGAGGCTGATCTTCTTGGCAGGCCCGCCGAGGCTGACCTTCTTCGGCTTGGGCGCGCCGGCCTCGACCACCGGGACGGGGGCGGGCGCGGGCTTGAGGTGCGCCTGCCCGTGGATCACCGATCCGACCTCGCCGGCGACCCGGATCAGGTCCTCGCGCTCGCAGGCGCGGGCCACCTTCAGGCCGAGCTGGTGCATGTGGCTCTTGCCGTAGAGGTAGGCGGCGAGCTGTGCCCGCTTCAGCGGCGCGATGCCGGCGACGATCTCGGGGAAGTCGTACTCGTCGGCCCGGTAGACCTCGCCGAGCAGTTCCAGGGAGACCGGGCAGGCGGCATCGGGCTCGGCGCCGCTGGTTGGATGGGCTTGGGTCATGGATCACCTCGGGTCGATGTCGGGTCCGCGGCGGGGCCGGCGGCCGCGTCGGGGGAAGGTTCGGCCGGAGCGAGCGCGGCGCGCGCGCTCTCCGGCGGGGTGGCGGGCCGCGGCCGGTCCGGCCGCAGGGGCGTCGGCGCCGGCGGCCGTCCGAGGCAGCCGGTGCAGACCGAGGCGATCGCGATGTTCGCGCGGACGGTGCTGCGCTCCCACACCGCCTCGCGCGCCGCCCGCGCCGCCGCGATCTCCGGATCGACCCCGCCGGAGCCGAGCGCGGGCGGAGGCGCATCCGAGGGGCGGATGCGCAGGAAGAGCGGTTCCTGCGCCGAGGCGGGCCCGATCGCAAGGGGACCGATCGCAAGGGGACCGATCGCAAGGGGCCCGATCATAAGGGGCAGGCTCACGAGGGCGAGCGCCGGGGCGAGCCACAGGACGGGCCGCGAATCGGACCAGCAGGTCATGCCTTCGAGACCTCCCCTAGGCCGGTCGCGTCCGACGCTCCATCGAAGCGCCAGGGTTAACGTCGGCTTAACGGTTGCGGTGCCGGACAGATCCCGTCCCGGGGCGGCGGCTGTGCGGCGGGGATGCGGCGTCGGCGCATTAACCTTTCGTTAACTGTCCGGCGCTCAGCCTGGAGCAGGATTCGGAGGGCTGTTGCATGGCGATCCTCGGGTTTGTCGAATGGCTCGGCCAGGGCGTCGCCGCGGCGCTCGCCGGATGCGCGGCGACGCCCTGGCCGAGCCATTCGACAAACCCGAGG
>NZ_VRUU01000004.1 GCF_008039875.1 Methylobacterium sp. WL119
TCGACACCTACCTCAACGAGCATTGGTTCGGGCTCGGATCAGCTGATCTTCAAGATCAGCGAGGACGCCTACAAGGGCGACGCGCTCTACACCGTCTCGGTCGATGGCAAGCAGATCGGCGGCACGCTGACAGCGCATGCTTCGCATACGGCTGGGCAGTCCGACACGGTCACGGTGAACGGCGACTGGGCCGCGGGTGACCACAAGGTCAGCATCAACTTTCTGAACGATACCTATGACGGCACTGCGAGTACGGATCGTAATTTGTACATTGACAGTGCCACCTACGATGGGACCGCTGTTTCAGGCAGCCATCTCTCGCTCATGAGTGCCGGGGCGCAGATCGTTACCGTGCATGACACCACGGCGGTTCCCACTCCTGCTGCTCCCGTGTCAACGCTGGTCTCGACACCTACCTCAACGAGCATTGGTTCGGGCTCGGATCAGCTGATCTTCAAGATCAGCGAGGACGCCTACAAGGGCGACGCGCTCTACACCGTCTCGGTCGATGGCAAGCAGATCGGCGGCACGCTGACAGCACATGCTTCGCATACGGCTGGGCAGTCCGACACGGTCACGGTGAACGGCGACTGGGCCGCGGGTGACCACAAGGTCAACATCAACTTCCTGAACGATGCCTATGACGGCACTGCGAGTACGGATCGTAATTTGTACATTGACAGTGCCACCTACGATGGGGCCGCTGTTTCAGGCAGCCATCTCTCACTCATGAGTGCCGGGGCGCAGATCGTTACCGTGCATGATTATGGTCTCTTGTAAGATTGATTTAATTCCAACCTCGTTTAGGTCCTGAGCTCTAGCAAGTAGGACGTCGAGATTGTATCCGTACACAAAATTGAGTCCTAGTTGGCATAAGACTGAGCCAATGTAATGACGTCGCTATATCCGGCCGTGCGATATGCTGCTGAGGCCATGCCTTCACCGTCGACGTTGCGACGGACCGTTTGCAGTACGTTTGAGTAACGGACTTAGTGCGGGAGAATGAGTATTTCTTCCAATAGCGGTTCCTGTTTAGCTGCAGGCCGTCACGCAAACGTCCGTTAAGGTGACATCGATCGGGCGAAACGGCTTCCCGCGGTGAACGACGCTCCACAAGCCGTCACTGTTCCTTTGATCCACAAACCTACTGGTCTCGGTGATCTCGGCACAAGCAGAAAAGGGGGCTGAAGCGGGCACGGAAAATGCGGCATTCGCTTCGGCCCGAAGCCAGTAGTCGTGAACCTAGTTTACGGATTAGGGGTAATGTCCGATGATTGCAGAGATGGGTTCTTAAAGCCAGCGCTCTATAAGGCCTTCTATGATTTCGACTGTCAGAGCCGTTCGAGCCAAAACGCGTATAAGCGGCCGTGCGTTCTTGGTGCACGGACCTGCAAGGCATGTGGACTGCATCATTGAGGATCTCTCGGCCGCAGGTGCCTGTATCGATTTTCCAGAAGGCGTTTTGGTCCCAACGTACTTCGATCTTGAGATCGGGCATAACGGTCAAAGTTACCGGGCACGGATGATGTGGCAGCATGCCAACAAAGTCGGTGTGATGTTCCTAAGGGACCGGGTGAATGCTCCCGAGGTGCTACCCGGCTAGCCTACGCGTCAGTTACCGGGAACGGCTAAGAGATGCCTTGGTCAGGGTGTGCTCACCGCGTACCAGCCAGCGCAGCGCGATCCTGCTAAGCTCTTGGCAGGCGCAGGACACCCCATGCTCACCTTCACCTCGATCATCACCCGCAGCGTCCTCGCGGTAGCCACCGTAGGCGGCCTTGCCGTGCTGGCGGATGGCGCGGTGCGGTCGGAGCTTGAACGGGCTGTGCGAGGCGATCTGACGTTCCTGGGGAGTACCCCAGCGCCGGTGCGAGTTGCCCGGGTGGATAAGCGATACGTGGCGAAGGGGCTCGACAGGAGCCGGCTTGGCGCGACTGGGCGGATGGTAGGCGCAGACGACACGCAGTAGCTGCACTGGCGCGTTGGCGACTGCCGTGGCACGACAACGAGATGCCGAAGACTGTTGGACCGAAATGCGAGGCCAAGATCGACGGCGTCTGGATGCCCATGAGCCTTCTTGAGGCAAGGGGGAAGTACCGTTTGGCTCCGAAGCGATGCCCGATTTGCCATGGGGCAGGGTCGATCATGGGGAGCTACACGGCTCTTGTGAAGCACAGGCTCACGCATCGACGGATGCACACTGGGTGCCCGCTAATCCCGAAAGCCTACTGCGGTACATCCTCACCGCACCCCAACGCTGCGACCTGACCGTGACGATGCCCGTCACCCATTGTTAATCCGAGGCCTAAGCTCCATTGCTTCGCTTGAGGTCGGAGGGCTATCGTAGGGGAGACTCGCCGATCCATGCGCGGCCGCTCTAAAGCTCGAACGCGCGGTCCTCAGCGATCCAACTCATGAGTGCGAGCGCGTCCCCATCATTGGGGGCGTCGATGATGACGATGCTCGATCGGTTATCACCGACAGATAGGACGCCCCGGTAGGACGACCGCCACGCTACGCCTTTACCGGTCTCTGAGCTCTCTAGATCACCGGCCATGCCGTGCTCCTCGCTTAAGACGAGAGCGAAGGTAATTCGGCTCGGCGCTGAGTGGTTCGCGACGGCGCCGGCGAGGCCGCACCGCGCCCCCCCCTAGGCGGTGCTGCTCTGCCGGCGCTCGGCCATCAGCCGGTCGCTAAGGACAACTTGGCGGGACATGGTTAATAGATCGTTGCCTAGGCTGTAACTACACGGCCGGATCGAGACCATGGCCGGCCTGATGCCTGGCACCGCGGCGCTGAAGATCGTCGCCGACGATGAGACCGGGGAGCTGGAGAGCGCAACGATCCTTGGGCAGTTCGGCGAGGTGCCGGACGACTTTGCTGAGAGCTTACAAGGCGGGGAGGGCTCAATTACGAGCACGAAGATCATTGAACAAAAGCAACCGCGCGCACGTTTCAGCTTAGTATCAACGCGCCGGTATTGGCGCAGCGTGAGGAACATTTATGTCGATTAAAACACTCGCACTCGCCGCCTCGTTCACATTGGCGCTGTCCGGCGCCGCGCTCGCACAAGCAACTGGCCCCTCGGGCACAACCGGGACTGGCATGGGGACCAGCAGGACCGGCGGTTCGACCACGGGCCAGCCGAAGGAACTTGCTACCCCGGGTGGCGCGAATGCCGGTGGCGGCACGGGCTCCACGCCGACGACTGCCCCAGGAGCGAATGGGATGAGCACAGGGACTGGTGCGCCGGGTGCAGGTACATCGGGCATGAGCAGCCCATCGACGGGCGCTGCCGGAGCGCGCTGAGCATCCATCGCAACCCCGTTAGACTCGCTACGCTCCACGCCTATTGGTTCGGCCCCGCCATCCGATCACCGGCTGGCGGGCGCCATTGGCTTTACTCCGCGATGATGGCGATCAGTGAGAAGGAACCGGCGAGCGCGAAGGTGCCGGCCACGAGGGACGCAATCAGGAGCATGGGTGAAGCCTCAGCCGTCGAACGGCGACGCTTCCTCAACCCGTCAGGTCGATCCCGGTTGCAGGTAGGGTACTGCTGAGCGCGAAGGTATCCGCTTTCTCAATCATCGGCGCTATCACCTGCAGCGTCGCCATCGTCGGTGTCGAACAGCCGATCAATGAAGGTGCTGTAGCTGGCAGCATCGACGCGAGACTTGCTCCCAGACGCCTTGGCTTGGTCCACCCGCACGTCTTCGAACCACTGGCTGGCTATCCGATCCAGCGCTTCATCCGTGAACAGCAGTGCAGTGCTGCCGGGCATCCGGCGGTCTCCTAAGTCTCGTAGTCGGTTCGGCCCCGCCCCGATCTGCTCACGGGACGGGGGAACCCCGGATCTCACCAGCTAGGCCGATACGCAACTTGGCCCGGGTGCAGGATGGCGGCGCTTGGTTAGGGTCTCATCACCGCGACGGGTGCCGCGGTGTGCCAGAACGGGGCGCTGAGCGGCCTCAGGCCGTCTCGGCGGCCTTCTCGGCCTTCTTCCGACCGCGGGCCTTCGGAGCCGCCTCGGGCGCCTCAGCAGCCTTGGGCTTGCCCTTGGGGGACTTGGACTCCCCAGAGACCGTCTCGTCTACTGTGACTACCTTCAGAGCCACCTTGCGCCGCTGCTGGCCAAGGCCGAGGGAGCGCGCCAGTTCGGAACGCTGAGCGGAGTAGCTTGCGGCGGTCGACGGGTAGTCCGACGGCAGGCCGTAGCGCGCCCGGTAGGTCTCCATCGTCAGGCCGGCCTTGGTAACGTGGCGCTTGAGCGTCTTGTAGCGCTTGCCATCGAGGAACGAGATCAGCGCGTCCGGCGTGATCGACTTCTTGATCTGGGCCGGCGTCGGCTTCTCCGGGCCGGCGGGCTCGGCGGACGTCGGGTTGGCAAGACCGGCAAAGGCTGCATGCACGGAAGCGATCACGTTTGGCAGCTCCGCTACCGGCACGTTGTTGTTCGACACGTAAGCCGCGACGAGGTCGGCAGCGAGTTCCATAAAATTGGTAGATTGAGTTTCGATTTGTTCGTCCACGATGATACCTCTCATCAAAAGACGGTACGCCTCTGCCGAACAAGGCAGATCGTCAAGGCTTATCGGTAGAAAAAGCCCTGCCGGACGCTACAATACGGACAGAAATTTGCTGCTGTGCTTCGACATGAGGCTTAGTAGGGGCAAGGAAGCCCCGGACTGTCTACGCGGCCGGGGCTCATCACACACCGCTTGTGCAATGCTATGTGCTCGCAAACAGCCGACGCTGTCTCTCGATGCGATATCGAATGAGGGCCAGCAGACCCATGCGGATACAAGGGACAGCTCAGAGCATCTCGCCTGACGCTGCGCTGCCGAGGGGTGCAGCGCAAAGGCCGGGGCTGCCCTGATGGGACGCCCCAGCTCACCTCCTCACAAATTCCGATCATCAAAAACATGCGTGCAGATCAAAGCAAGATCGCGCGATCTTCCGGGAGTCGTACCTTGATTTGGTTCAGAGATTGGTAGATCTCACGCCGGTAGCGCACTCACAGGACAACCTTAGTGATAAAAAAAAACCTGGGGCAGAACCCCGAAATGCTCGCGCTGGCCAGCGAAATCGTTGTGGCCTACGTCAGAAATAACTCCGTCCCGATCTCTGAGCTGCCGAAGCTGATTGGAAGCGTGCATGCGGCTCTGGCAGGCCTCTACAACACCTCCGGGGCCGCGAGCACCGATGCCGCGGCCGAGAACGTCGAGCAGCCGACCGCGGCACAGATCAAGAAGTCCATTACACCGGACGCGATCATCTCCTTCCTCGATGGTAAGCGCTACAAGACCCTGAAGCGTCACCTCAGTGCACACGGTCTCGACCCGCACTCCTACCGGGCGAAATTCGGCCTCCCGGCTGACTACCCAATGGTGTGCCCCTCGTACTCTGAAGCCCGCTCTGCCCTCGCGAAGAACATTGGGCTCGGCCGGCCTGGGCGCGCGGTCGCCTAAGGATCTACAGAAGCCCGCCGCGACCAGCGGCGGGTTGGGTGCACGCTGCCTGCTGTGCCCGCATCTTGGCGCCTCTGGGCGCCGGCGGTCGACAAGACAAGGCTGGGATTGCCGCAGCAACCGGGTGCCGGAACACGGCGCATTTTCGCGAGGTCCTTATGGGGATCGCGGAGAAGCTCGCCGCTGTCGGGGTGCGGGTCGGCCGCCGCGAGGGCCACTTCCGCATGGTTGAGGCGAAGCCGGCCACACGCTCCCGTGATGCGGGCGACACGGTTCAGTAACCAGATCGCCACATGCCGATCATGGTGCAGCGGTAGACACCGCCGCTACTGCGATGAACCGGAGCATGTGCATGGTACTCGCCGACCTCGACAAGCGTACCGAGTTGACTGTTTGGCCGTCCAGCGCGCCTGCTCATACTGCACGCGGGCAGGCGTTCTCCACACTGCGTGAAGCCCTCGTGGCTGCGGTCAAAAGCATCCAGGCCGACGACGCGCAACCCTGGATCATCACCGATAACGGCGACATCCTCTCGCCGCGCTGGATCAGAGCAAACGCCGATCCGCGCCGGCTACAGTAGGAACGCGAAGGACAAGCCATAGGCCGGCGCCGGCGGTTCCTGTTCCCCGCGTCGCCGACCTTCACACGACCACCCGGCCTGAGGCTTCACAGGCACGGTGCAGGGAACTGGCCCGCATCGGCCTGTCGTCACGTGCTCTCTCTGCTGGGCTGCCTGTCGGCATTCGCGACGCCGCGGCGCACAAGCGTCGAGAGAGGTGTGTTGTAGCAGATCGTTATGCCGTTCTCAGCACGAATCTTGACCGCAGCTTGGCTTCGATCCGCCAGGCATCCCGTTCACCGCGCGCTTTGACTAACTCCGTCTGCAACTCCTCGACGCGGGCATGCAGCTCGCCGGCATCGACGGCCGTCTCGATCAGGAGTTCCTGAGCCTCGGCGAGTGCCGCGCGCAATTCCGCATTCTCGGTCGCGAGCGCCAGGACCAGAACCGTCGTGTCGTCGCTCATCCTCCAGCAACTCGACCCGATCCGCGATATCAGTTTCTACCACTCATCTCGTCTTCAAAGGCGATGAGTTTCCGCCCGGTCTTGATAGCCAGGTGGTACTGCTTGGCCGCCAGCGCGTCGTGGATCGCGACTAGATACGGGGCCGAGCCCGGAATAATCTTCAGGATCTCGGTCGACTGCATCACCAGGAGATTCTCAGCCTCGGCCGCACTCTCGTCGAGGTAGATGACCTGCAGGGTCACGCAGAGTTTCTTGCTGATCGTATCAGCGTCCGCCTCGCGGATGATCTCGCTTTCCCGGAGGAACCTGCACGGCGTCTCGACGAGGAAGACCGATCGCCGATCGCCGTTGCGGATCAGCGCTCCGTTGATGATCAGGCGTTCCGAAGGCTTCAGTTCGATGCGAAGGGCCATTCCGGCAACTCCATTCTAGAGACACCTGGACCATGGGTGCGATCTGTTAATGTTTCTTAAACCATCGCAGTCATTATGTACGAACAACACGCGATGGATGCCCACTTACTCGGAATCGAGCGATCGATTTAACGTGTCGGAAGGTGGCGACATGTTTGTTCACGAGGCCGGCAAAAAGCCGGTCCTCTGATCAAGTATGGATCTCACCTCATGTCCGGCGTTTCTCTCACCGCTGCTACCCGCCAGAACCTGCTCTCGCTGCAGGACACGGCCGCGCTGTCCTCCACGACGCAGAACCGTCTCTCCACCGGCAAGAAGGTCTCCTCGGCCCTCGACAACCCGGTCAACTTCTTCACGGCGCAGAGCCTGTCGAACCGCTCCTCGGACCTCGGCACCCTGCTCGACAGCATCTCGAACGGCGTGCAGACGATCCAGGCAGCCAACACGGGCCTGACCTCGATCCAGAAGCTCGTGGACTCGGCCAAGTCGACCGCCAACCAGGCACTCGCGACGCAGATCACCACCACCGGAACGGCTGGTACCGCCTTCTCGGCGACTGGCTCTGTCAACCTCCTCGTCAACGGCAGTGCGGTTCCTGTTACGCTCACCACCAGCGACACCATCGACACGGCTATCACCAAGCTGAACACCGCAGTCAGCGCTCAGGGCGCCGGCAACGCGTTCAGCAAGGACGCGACGGGCACCAAGCTCGTCGTCAACGCTACGGCTGACATCGAGTTCTCGGCGCCTGCCGACCAGACCGCGCTTGGCTTTGCCAGCGGCGCCGCTAGTGCGGGTCCTCTGTACGCAGCTTCGGCGGCCGGACAGAGCTCCAACCTGACGGTGACCGGCGTCAAGGAGCGGGCGTCCCTGTCGAAGCAGTACAACAGCCTGCTGACGCAGATCGACCAGCTCGCCAAGGACTCGAGCTTCAACGGCACCAACCTGCTGTCGAGCAGCGCGGCTTCGAACAAGCTGCACATCTCGTTCAACGAGAAGGACACCTCGAACCTCGACGTGCAGGGCGTCGATGCCACCTCGGGCGGCCTCAACCTGACGGCGATCACTGGCAACTCCGGCTCGACGGCGGACGGTAAAGGCAGCTTCCTTCTCGACGCTTCGGTCACCGCTACGCTCAGCAGCCTGACGAGCGCCTCCACGACGCTGCGTTCCCAGGCCTCGACCTTCGGCTCGAACCTGTCGGTGGTGCAGAACCGCCAGGACTTCACCAAGAACCTCCAGAACGTGCTCGACACCGGCGCCTCCAAGCTCACCGATGCCGACCTGAACGAGGAGGCCGCGAACTCCCAGGCGTTGTCGACCCGCCAGTCGCTCGGCATCTCGGCCCTCTCGCTGGCCAACCAGGCCCAGCAGGGCGTGCTTCAGCTCCTCCGCTAAGCACCGCCCACCATCACGACCCGATGAAGCGGCCGGGGTATCGCCTCGGCCGCTTTTTCATTGCTACCGACCTTCGCGACCGTCGACAGCTTGTGCGTCGAGAGGCCGGTGGCATAGCACCCTACGAGGTCTGTGACGCGTCCGGCATGGCGAACGGTCGTGTGCGGCTACCGCATTGCTCTCACCGCCTCCGCCAACCGCGCCGATGTTCGTAAGCCACTGGTGTGATAGCGATCAGGTCCCGTTGCTCGGGTCGAGCCGCCGAGGTCGATCGCCTGCGCGCCGCAGACCCGCGTGAACGTCAGCAGGGATAGGCTGCAATAGGCCGCCGCCTGCGACCGGCGCATGAGGCGCGGCCAGTTGGGGAGGGGTTCGGGTTGACGCGCCATCATCTCGACTGAGAACATGAAGTAGGCCGGCCGCGCAGCCTCGGCTTGAACCCGAAGTCGGCAACGATGACGGACAGTCTCGGCTACGGCTATCCCTACACCCTGCCGGAGATTGAGCAGGCGCATGAACTGGTTGCCCGCATTGCCGTCCAGCACGGCGCGGTCTACCTGCCGCTGCTGGATCGGATGGAACGCGAAGTCGTCCACGCGAGGCGCCAGGTCGAAGGCCCCGCCCGTGCGCAGTCAGTTTTGGACGGGTACGCGAAGCGCAGGCGCGGCGAGGCTGCATCGTCATGAGGAAGCCCCCCAACAGCGCCGGCCGTCCGGTTTCGGATCGACCCAGCCTATGTTTCGACCGACAAGGTCGCGCGCCGTATGGGGCTTACCCCGGATCAGTTCGCGGAATGCCGGCGACGCCTCTACGCCCGCGGGTTTCCCGTGCCGGACGAGACAACCGGCCTGTACGACATCGAGGCGATTGACCGGTGGCGGAAGCGGCAAAGGCCCGACCTCTATCCCGAGGTGCAGCCCGGCCTACCCGCTGTTGAGCCTGCTCCTCGTATAGATTGGGGAGAGCGGTTCGTGGAGGCTCAGAAGGCCGAGAGCATGGGGGAGCGGTTCGCCAAAGCCGAACGGACACTGCGTGCAAAAACACGATCCGGGGACGACGGACGCGTTTAGCCATCCCCGCAACGGGCATTCCTCTGATTTTAGCGTCCCATATGTTGTCGCCGGGCGGCCCCTGCCTCTATTCCCTCGCCATGATCCGGTCCGACCTCGTTCTCCGCCTCGCCGCCCTGAACCCGCATCTCTACGAGAAGGACTGCGAAGCGGTGGTCGATGCCATTCTCGGCCGCATCGCAGACGCACTGGTGTCCGGCGATCGGGTGGAGATCCGTGGGTTCGGATCGTTCACGGTGAAGGAGCAGCGTGCCCGGCAGGGGCGCAATCCAAGGAACGGAGTGCCGGTCGCGGTGCCGGCCAAGACCGTGCTCGCCTTCAAGGCTGGGAAGGAGATGCGGGCTCGGGTGAACCCTAAAGCAGCCCGGGAGTCCATAGGACAGCAGTTCTCAGGTTGAGACTGAACAAACCTGAGGTGGCGCGATTGACGGGGGCATGGGACCCATCGTCGTCATCGCTGCCTCCGCTGGGGGCCTTGCCCCAATCAAACAGATCGTCGCTGCGCTACCGACATCCTGCTCGGCATCGGTTTTCATCGTCTGGCACACCGGCAGCCATCCCAGCATCCTGCCGGAAATCTTGAACATGACGAGCTGCCTGCTCGTAGGACACGGGGAGGATGGCGAGCTCATCCAGGCTGGCCGCGTCTACGTCGCCCCTCCCGACAAGCACATGCGGTTGGGCTTCGGTTCGATCTGGCTGGATCAGGGGAGCAAGGTGAACTTCACCCGTCCAGCCGCCGATCCCTTGTTCGTCTCAGCCGCCGAGGACTTCGGCGAGCGCGTCATCGGTATCGTGCTCAGCGGCTACGACGGTGACGGAGCGGATGGTCTAGCTAGGGTCAAGGAGCGTGGCGGCTTGGCTCTTGTCCAGAAGCCCGAGGAGGCGGAGCAGCCCTCGATGCCCTGGGCAGCCCTCATGGCTGATCATCCTGACGCCAGCCTGCCGGTCGCAGAGATGGCCGCTCGCGTGGCTGCGTTGACGCAAGGTTGAGCAACCGTAAATTCGGCCGATGGTGTGCTACGCTCCGCAGATGAACACCGACAGCGTCATGCCCTGGTTCGTCGCCGTTGGTGCTTCGGGCGCCGAGGGCCTCACCGATATTAAGGCGCTGCTGCAGGCCTTGCCCTCGGATCTGCCCGCCGCGGTGCTGATCGTGCTCCACCGCTCGTGGGACCACATCAGCCACCTGCGCGAAGTGCTGGCCCGGGACTCGAACCTGCCGATTGTCATCGCGGCGCAGGGCGAGCGCTTCGAGGCGGGGATGGCCTATATCGGCGAACCGGCCGATCACCTTACGCTCGCGGCCAGGAGCTTCGGCGAGATCGTAGACGATCCGCATCGTCTGCACGGCAACCGGACAGTGGACCTGCTCTTCCGCTCGGTCGCCGCACATGGCGGGCACAAGATGATCGGCGTGATCCTATCCGGCTCCCTGGATGACGGCTCACGCGGCCTCGCCGCCATCCATGCGGCCAGCGGCCTAACGATGGTGCTGACGCCGGACAACCAGCCGGGACCCGGCATGCCGGAGAACGCGATTGCTTACGACGGTCCAATCGACGTGATCGGCAGCCTCCACGACATCACAGCTGCCATTGAGAAAGCGGTCAGACACCAGTGACTGTAGGAGGCAGGCCCGTCCCCCGATCTGATCACGGGGCGACGGGTGCTTCGTTCATCTCACCAGCGAACCGGTCCTGAGCCCGGCTTGCCGGGAAGGTGCCTGTACTGAGTTAACCGGAGATCAATGGCGCGACGCTCGACGGTTCCAGGATGATGCGGCGCTTGGATCCTAGTGATTGTCGAGAGGCCGAACATGGGGCCATGCGTATCGCAGAGCCGGCTTTAATCGGGTTCCTCCGCGAATTTTAGATCGCTGAATAACTATTTCCCCGGTCAACATTGAAACTTTTCCGTTCCTGATTTCGTCTCCCCGCCTAGTCGGTAGCGAAAAATTATAATCAGGAGGAAAATATGCTCGTTAGATTTCTGGCTTTTGGCATGATGGTTGTGGCTTCAGCACCTACGATAGCGCAGGAGGCTCAAAAGCCATCCGTGACGGAACAGCAGAGAAAATCCGTCGGTGACGAGAAGGCAGCAGAGATCCGAGCATTGATTGAGAAGGCAAGGATCAGGCAGCAAGGGATTGATCGGCAGAACGAGAATTTGTGGAGCCGCTGGACGTATGCGGTCTGTATTGGGTGTGGGCCGGCATCGGGGAAAATCCGCTCAGTGCGAACGAACCCCCTGCGGGTCCTGATGGGCATTCCGGCCGCTGAGGATGACGCTCGTGCCTCTCGCGGGAGGCGGAACATATAAGGTGCAGGCGGCCCGCGCGGCGTGCGCTTCCTGACCGACAACGCTTTTATGGAAAGTCGGACGCTTCGGCCTCGACCGCCATGAAGTCGTTCCAGACGTTCGGGCGGGCCATGAAGCCGGGCGGCAGTATGGCATCGATCTCCTCCCCCGTTAGGACCTCGCGGGCCATCAGAGCCTCGGCCACGCGTTCGATGTCGGCGCGGTGTCTGCGGACCAGAGCGCGAGCCGCACGCCGCAGGCGGTCCTCTCTCGCCTCGTGCTGCTTCTCCGGCTCGATCTCGTAGAGCATGAGCGTGATCTGACAGCGATCTTCGGCGTCGCCGCCCTGGCTGCTACCAAGGATCGCTGTCTCTGCCTCGGTGCCGGCCATGAAGGTCAGGATGCGGCCGACGAACACTGACCGCATTCCTTTTGATGCCGTGCCACGCCATTTCCCGCGGCGATCCCACTCGAACAGGATCAGGCTCGGATCGGCCGTGATGCTGTGCCCGGCGCTGTCGTCATCGGCCTTAATCGTCGCCCAGCCGCAGGCCATGGTCAGCACGCGGCCGATGACGGCGTGCCCGTCTTCGTAAATGGCGGTGTGGCGACGATCATTCACCGGCCGGCGCCTTCCGCTCCCGAAACCAGATACCGGCCCCTCCCCCGTTCTCGAGGATGAATTCGTAGGTGCTGTGCATCAGTCGGCTCCCCTCGGCCACAAAGGTGGAGGCCGAGCTAATAGCCATCGTCACGGAATACGAAGGGTTCGCTCACGTAAGCGATGAAGCCATGGCCCGTGAGGATGATGCCGTCGTCCGCGTCGATCAGATCAGATCACGGGCGCCGAGAACAGCGCGCCGTACATCGCCGCATGGCCGACGTAGTAGAGCGTGAGGAAGCCGGTGAGCGCCACCGCGTAGTAGGCCGGGGCCAGCGCCACGTCGCGGCGGCGGACGGCGCTGCGGGCGTCGTCGGCGGCGATGCCGATCAGCACCACGATGATCCCGGAATGGCCGATCGCATCGACCTTGCCGAACTCGAACACGGCGGAGACGAAGATCGCGGCCAGGATGATCGCGGCGGTGCGGCGCACCAGGGGCGTCCAGATCAGGGCGAAGGCCAGGGTGAACTCGACGACGCCGGCAGCCTTCATAAACAGCTCGGGCGAGGCGCCGAAGGTCATCTCGGGCTTGGCGGCCAGGAGCGGCGCGGTCCATTCCGGGTAGGCCCACTTCTCGACCGAGGCCCACATCAGGGTGACGGCGGCGGCGGCGCGGACCACGTCGATGGGGCGGATGCCGTAGAGGGTGCGGTCGAGGCCGGTGAGGATCAGGTAGGCGGCGACGCCGAGGAAGACCGGGTAGTCGGCCAGATGGAACGCGCCGTAGCTCCAGGTCGCGTAGCCGAACAGCACGATGATGCCGGCGCCGGCCAGCGGCAGGGTGCGGTGCCAGATCAGGCAGGCCGCAAGCGCGAGCTGGAACCACGGGATCCAGGCCGCGTCGGTCTTGAGCTCGGGGGTGAGGATGATGCCGCCGAGCGTCCAGAGCGAGACGAAGAAGAAGCCCAGCGTCGCCCGCACCAGCAATTCGGTGTCGGTGCGCAGCCGCGCGGTGACCCGGTCTAGGGCGTTGAGCAGCGCGGTGCCGAGCGGGGTGCCCTCGGCGAGGCACCCGAACATCAGGCACAGGACCGACAGGCCGACGAGCCACTCGAAATCGAGGCAGAGCACCTGCTCGAGGCCGCGGGGCTGGCCGGCGACGTCGTAGGCGCAGAACCACTTCACATGGGCGCTGGCCTCGCTGGGGGTGAAGAGCACGGCCGGCACCGCCAGCAAGACACCAAAAAGCCAACGAAGCTGTCGTGCTGCTTGCGGAGTCATAACGGAACCTAGTGGAGCGTCTACAGGCATCCGCCTGCCCCACTATTTACCCTGAATTTAGGGGCAAGTTCTAACCAAATCTTAACCTCATATTGAGAGCTGGTTAACAGCTATGGTTAACTGGTTGCCGGCTTGGAAGCGGTCCAGAGACGTAGGGTGGCCTCATTTCTTGCTGATACAGCCTAATGAAGGGTGTGGAAGTAGCGGCTATGTTCGTTTTGAGCCTCATGTGTCTCGTCTCGGGAGCGACGCTTGCCGGCAATGCCCCGCACCAACCCAGGCGCCAGGCTGCCATCGAGAGCATGGGCGGCTGCTTGATTATCGGCGGCCTCTGTCTCCTCGGCGCCGGCCTGCCGTTGTTTCGTTAAAACGGCTAGGGCTAAGCTTTCAAGGGTGAGATCGCGCGGCGGCTGACATTGAAGCTCGGGCCGATCTCTGTGCAGATCTCGACGGCTGCGACACCAACGAGCCGCGCACGATCTACTGGCTATCTGAGGTCAAGCACAAATGCGACGAAGGTCGCTTCGTCAGGCTGCAGCCGTCGTAGCTTCCGCGACGCAGACTCTGTTCCGACCTGTTCGCTTCGCCTCGTACAGAGCCGCATCCGACCGCTCAATCAAATCCGCGCCACTTTCTCCCGCGCGGTGCTCGGCTACTCCGATTGAGATCGTCACCCTGCCTACCGTCTCACCGGTACCGCGTTTCATCAGCACCTGTGCCGCTAGCCGTTCGCACATCTGCCACGCTACCGTCCGGGCTACCGCATGGTCTGCCCCCGCAAGTAGGATCACGAACTCCTCGCCGCCGAAACGTGCTGCCGTATCTCGGCCCTTCACATTGTCCGCGAGCATGCGGGCGACTCGCCGCAGGACTTGATCGCCGGTTTTGTGCCCATGCTCGTCGTTAAAGCGCTTGAAGTGATCCACATCGATCATGAGAAGGGCAAAACGACTGGATGGATTGGCAACGGCATCCTTGATCGCTCGTCGCAACTTGGAGTCGAAAGCGCGTCGATTAGCGATCCCGGTCAGCGCATCGGTGGCGGCTTCCTGGCGTACCTGGAGAAGATCCTCCCGCAGGCGAGCGATACGTCCAACCGAAGCGGACAGCTGCGCTTCGAGTACCCGGTTGCGAGCGCTCGCCCCCTCGGTTTCGGCCGTCAGCATCGTCACGGCACGCAGCAATTCCTCGGTACCCGAGCTTGCGTTCAAATGAGTGCGCCAGTGATCCAGCGTACCACCGTAGGCTCGGATTGCGTCACCATCGCGCGTGACCTGTTCGACGATCCCCTGGGCGACATCAGCGAGATCGTCGGCACCAGCCGCGACCCTGGCACTGTCCTCCCCTCTGTCGATGTAATCCCGATGAAGGGCATCGATGTACCCAGCGGTGAGCAGCTGTCCGTTAGCCTCACACTCGCGGACATGGCTAACGAGCGGCCGGTTGCCACCGTCAAACAACGCGTAGAAGACTTCGAAGCTACGCGGCGTCGGCGGGATGCCCTGTTGGCGCAGTGCATCCCAGGCTCGTTCGCCAACCGATTTTAGATCTAGTCGGTTGTAATCTTGCTCTGCGTGCTGGCTCATGAGTGTTCACAAAGGAAGGATGCCTTGGAGGACATTCCACCGGTAAGGTTACGTTCGCGTGAACGTCGAACTGTCAATCCAACTTTGAAGCGAGCCTAAGCAGGTCGGTTAGTCCGAAGCGCTGAGGTGGTGCATCAGGATCAGGTTAATCGCGACATCGCTCATGCTTCTGATCGAGCTACTCCCTGGGTTCTAAAGAAGTCTCTGTCGGCGGTTTGGGCTGAGGGCGCGGATCGCCCAACGGTGACCTAGCCCTGGGGGTGAACTCTTCTGCCATGTCGAATGCCCGCTTGCGCCTATCGCATCACTCTTCCGCCTCTAAGTCAGCGGTAAGGGGCTGGGCTGCGCTGCGATGACGGACCCCGAATGCCGTCTTTACCCTCTCTGATCTCACATGCTTCGGCCGGGATGGGAGGAGCGCCTCTGCGTCCAGACAAAGGTTAAGCTTTCGGTAACGTCGTTGGTGTCTCGTGATCCTCGGTTGACTTCGACCGGGCGGCCATTCTTGCGAGGCCATTGCCATGCGCCATGCCGCATTCGCGATAATCGCGTTCGTTAGCTTGATTGAACCTGCAGCAGCTCAAACGCGCTTCGCTGCCCCACATCCGCAGCCGACAGCGCTCAGCACGCGAGGAGCGCACGTTGAGCAGGCACCTGACGATCCGACGATCACGGGCGCTATTGCCAACGCGGAGGCGCGTAAGCGGATGGATGCTTTTGATCGTCGTATTGCGACCCGCAGCAACCAAGCGGTACGCTCGATATGTCCTGAGTGTGCGTCTGACGCCAAGCGGCACAAATGGGCGGCCGGACGCATCGAAGCTAACGCGGAAGTGTCAGAGTTTCCGATCAAAGATCCAGCCCAGGCACCTGATGAATAGGACCTCATGATCCGGTCCGCCCCCGCTCTTCGCGTCGCTGCCCTGAACCCGCATCTCTACGAGAAAGACTGCGTGGCGCTGGTCGATGCCATTCTCGGTCGCATCTCGGATGCGCTCGCAGCTGGCGACCGGGTGGGAATCCGTGGGTTCGGATCCTTCACTGTGAAGGAGCAGCGCGCCCGGCAGGGGCGCAACCCAGGAAGGAAGCACGGATCAAGGTGCCAGCCAAAACTGCGCTTGCCTTCAAAGCCGGGAAGGACATGCGGGATCGGCTGAACCCAGAAGTGTCCGAGCGGTGCATAGGTCGGCAGTTCGCAGATTCACTCAGTCGGCCTCTCCCGGCTGGAAGGTGCCGGCCCCGCTCGACAGGTACAAACCAGCCAGCGCTCTCGTAGTTTTTAGCCGCCGACGAGGTCGAGCGATCGCCACCACAGAGGCGCCCCAAAGTCGAGTTTAGGGTGACATGTCATTTTTGGCCAGCATCTGACCTGACGCAGGTTTCACGCTTATTCCTACTGCATCGATCGATAGTTAGGGCGGAGACGTGGATATATGGAACGCTTGCTATCGCGGATATAGGTTGAATTCTAGGCAATCTACGACCGCTCTCTTACCATCTCACGTGCGAGCGTCCTGCCACAGTACGAGGGTGGGATATGCACGCTTATAGAACTAGTATGTCAGTCGTCGCCTTAACCATCGCGCTCGCCGCGGCCGGATCAGCTCGCGCAGAACTGTCTAGTAGCATCAGGATCGTGCTTCAGAAGAGTCGGCACTACGATCCCACCGACCTTTTCCTGCGCCGAGGTGACACCATCACCCTCATCAATGGTGACGATAGCATGATCCATCACGCCTTCATTGAGGCCGATCGGTTCGCGTTCGATGCTGGGGACCAAGAGCCTGGCAAGCAGGCCACGCTGACGCTCAAGGAGCCCGGCAACTTCATCATCCAGTGCGGCATTCACCCAAAGATGAAGCTCACCTTGCACGTCCAGTAGTCAGGACGATCCCCCTGGAGCGCTATCAGCCTTGGTGAGCCAGGTTCGTCTCGGCGGAACCGAATGCAACGGCGACGGGTTGGAACGTTCGCACGAGATCAGCGTCAAGGCGTCCTGCCATGCCGTTCAGGATGGCATAGGCCTGCGTGGCATTCAACGCGGCCTTGTACAGCCGACGCTCAATCATCCTAGTGCAATCAATTGCGCAACTTCCCGGAATGATCATGCCTCGCATCATGAAACGCGGCTTGATAGGCTCGAAAGGTACACCCTGTGAGCCTACCCGCGGGCTGGCACCGCGATACGGCTCAAAGGTGTTGTTTGACACTGAGCTATAAGCTACGTCCTGAGCCATAGATTTTGAGCCAGGGCGGGTGGAATGGCGACGATCGGGTATGTGAGGGTCAGCACAGGTGACCAAAGCGTCGAGGCGCAACGGCACAGCATTGGCCTGATCCACATGGTCGAGGAGTGGTTCTGCGACGAAGGCGTCTCTGGGGTCGTACGTGCCCTGGATCGTCCGGGCTTCTCGGCTCTCCTCAAATACGCTCGCAAAGGCGACACCCTCATCGTCGGCGCCGTCGATCGCCTGGGTCGCGATACCCTGGATGTTCTGGCGACCGTCGAGGCGCTTCAGGCCAAGAGCGTGGCTATCATCAGCCTGCGCGAGGGCTTCGATCTTTCAACCCCGATCGGCAAGGCGATGCTCACCATGCTGGCCGCCGTGGCCGAGCTGGAGCGAGCCAACATCAAAGCGCGTCAGATGGCCGGTATCCAACGCGCGAAGTCTGAGGGCAGGGCACTCGGTCGGCAAAAAGCGATCGACGATGCATCGGTGGCGATCTGGCGGAAGGACAATGCGGCTAGCATCGCGAGCACCGCCGCGCAGTTCGGGATCTCGCCTGCGAGCGTGAAGCGGGCATGCCGGCCAGCAGTCGCCTGACCAGCCTCAATTATTGCTCAAAGTCGCCCGGGGCGGTAGTCGGTACGCATGAGAGTATGGAGAGCGACTTGCGCAATCAATTGCGCGCCTCGGTGTGGCTTCCACGAACAACCGCGCCGAGCACATCCTCTTCAACGAGCGCCTAGATGAAGCTCTGCTGATTCTCGTCGACGCCCGTCCGAACGCTGATTTCAGGCTCTTCTCTCATCATACTCCGCCTCAAACCGGCAGTGGCTTGAACTTACTCGCACGCGCCATCGGAACCTCGAAGAGGAACGGCGGCTCGAACCTCTTGATGAGATCCAGCACCTCTGGCCAGCGCCACATCAGGAATGAAGCCTGCTGGTTAATCGGCGTCTTCTGGTAGGACGGCGCGAGCACGAGGCCTTTCAGGCCGGCCTGTCGGTAGGCCAGCCGCTCCGCCTTGTTTTTGTATAGCCGACCGTCGCCGGAGACGATGAGCCAATCCTCACCGGTGCTGACGAGGTAGGCCATCCATTCGAAGTCGGTGGCGTGGCGCCCGCAGGGCAGATCTCGGATATGGTTGGCACTAGCACCGAGATGCCGCAGATACCCGTTAATGGTCTCCGCCAGCACGGGGCTCGTGCAGTTGTCGAAGAAGACCCTCAAGCAGCCTGCCGCAGGTCCATCTCGCGCCGATAGGCGAGAGCGCGTTTGACGGCCCGCACGGGCACATCCCAAGCTCGTGCTGCCCGCTCGGGGGAGCCTTCAGCCACAGCCGCAGACACCAACACATCGACCGGTACCGAGGTCTCGGCCTCGATCGGCTGGCCGAACGAGCGCGTCGGGTCGATCTTCACCGACTTAGCCTTGCCGAGCGGCCACCAGACAGAAGGGATTCCTTCCTCGTCATATTCGAGGTTGGTGAGACTGCGCTCGATGACAGCTTCAAAAGCGAACTGCTTCCGAAACAGATCTATCAACCTAGTCTGGCCGTCCTCCTCGACCACCCGCAGGAACACGGTGTGGCCGTCCGATCGGAATTTCGTTGTCGAAAGTGGGCGTGCTTCTCCAACAACCTCGCGAGCCAGCTCGATCGCTTGGCGTACGCGTTGGGCACTCATGCCCTTTTCAATGAAGGTCGAGGCGACCCGAACCTCTTGGAGATCTCGGAAGCCAAGAAAGGTGCCTTCCTCGCCAAGGTCTACCTGCGGGCTCCAGAGCGGGTCGTAGTGCTTGCCGTTGGCGTCGTGGCCCCGGAGCCAGCGGGAGATTTTTGCCGGGCGAATGGACAGCAGGCGGCCGGCCTCAGCGGGCGTGTAAAGCCCGATGCCGACGAGCCGTCCAGTCTCGTGCAGAGTGATGTGTCCCACGCGGACGTGCTCGTTCCTTGCTGGTTCGCCGTCAAGAGATTTCGATGCGTAAGCGTCCGTCCTTCCCATGACGAGATCGATGCGTCGGATACAGGTACCCCTAGCAACACAGGTCCGAGGTGAGCCTCCCATATGCCAAAACCGACCTCCGCGGAGCGCCGCGCTCTCGACGCTGCCTTCGGGATGTCCAGCGGCTACGTCTTGGACTTCAGCGATCGCACGATGGCTGAGTGGTTCGAGGAGGGGTTCGGCATGGACATCCAATCGGGTGCCTATGATGCCACCGGCTCGTCGAAGGCCAAGCGCCTGCGCACTTTCATCGAAGTCGAGGATGGGCACACGGTCGGTGCAGTGCTACGTGCGTTGTGGGTCTACGCCGAGGAGACACGAGACCAGCGCGTCATCCCACCGAGCGAAGCGGAAGTAGCTACGGTGTTCGCCTTCATCGACCGCATCGAGGCGATCGAGGAACGACCACGCACCGACGCGCTAGAGCGGTTCAAACGCGATGACACGCTCGACGAGTTGATAGCTGCCATCCAGCGCGACATCGCTGCTAACAAGCCGGCCCCTGCCCTAGACCGGCTGCATCTCTACTGCATGAAGAAGTTCACCCACCTTCTCGACGAGCGACGTATCCCGTGGGATCGGGAGGAGCCCCTGCACAGCCGTGTCGGAAAGTACGTGAGGGCGCTGGAGCGTGAGCGCGAGCTACGGCGGATCACGGTACGGGTACTCAAGACTGCGATCGGCATCTTCGACGACCTGAACGATGTTCGAAACAACCGGTCCTTCGCCCACGACAACGATCTCGTCGATGCAGCGGAGGCGCGGTTCATTTTCGATGCGGTTAGCGCGATCCTCCGCTTCGTGAAGAGCGTCGATACGGGGCGGTTTGGGAGCTGAGCGGCGCACCTATCGCACGGGTTGGATCGTGAAGGATCCGTTGGGTGGGAAACCGCAACACACATCACTGGGGTAACGCCTCGAAGCCGGCAGCCTCAAGATCTAGCCAATCGTCGACAGGATGTACCGGGGGCAGGGCTAGGCTCGCATACCGTCGGCGGCTGAAATCCCATCGCATTTCAAGCTCGCGGTTGAGCTTCGCGATCGCAGACTGCCAGAGCAGGTTCAGAGCCAGCGGGTTCGGCTCATAGCGGCGGAAGGAAGTCAGCCAACGGCCGCGGTACGCCAGGACGGCAGAGTACACTTCCTCGAGTGGCTCATCGCGAATGACCTCACGGACTCCTTCCCCGAAGCGGTGGTAGCTAAGATCGGACGGACGGAGCCGTGATTGCCCAGTGAACCGATCGCGTCGAAATTTGTATTTCAGAAAATTGAAGCCGTAGCGGGCGTCTTCGACGGAGCAACGTTTTAAGCGAAACGGTCCGGCAGAGTGAACTCCAAGGAGTTCAGACAGGGTCTTCGCAAGCGTGTCGGCCATGTTCCGCGTCGCAGCCGGAACCGCGATGTCATCCCCGTAGAGAATCACGCGGTCGTCCAGGGTCAGAGACCCCAGCTCAGGTCCGAGAAGCAGACTGATAACGCGGTTGGACGAACGTGCACCCTGCGGTAGGCCCTGCCGGACCGCTTCGCTAAACGCTTTAGGGCTCTCTCCTACGGGTAGCTCGGAGGGCAACGCCACAGGGACGTCCTCTCCGATCAGGAGACAGTGGCGGACCACCATCGGGGGGAGGCCGAGACGCGCGGCGAGTTCCCCCTGCTTCACGGACCTGAAGCATGCCTCGATGTCGGCAACCACGAAGTGGTTGATGCCATCATCGATGAACTGTGTAATGCGATCGGCGGCGACTTCGGCCCCACGGCCCTGAGCCATATAGTCGAGGGGGTGGGGACCGAACTTGGCGATCAGCAAAAAGTTGACCAGCGTTTGTAGCGCTTTGCGGCGGGGTCCGAACGCGCAGATCGGACGCCAGTCTCCGCGGAGGGATTTGGTTTTCGCGTAAGCTCGAATTGGCTCCCCCGGATCGGAGAACGCATCGAGTTCGTTCGCCATCTCGTGAAGCTCGGTCGCAGCGTACTTGAGCGGCTTCGGCTTTTTCTCAACAGAAAGGACGATGCAGCAGAGCCTGCTCGAGAACGATTTGAGGAGGTTCTCCTGTGCTGCCTTAATCCGTCTGCCCGACCCGCTGGCCGCGGCCCGGTGCAGCTGTGACATCTTACTCCCGGTATCGCGGAAAGCCTTCCGTGCCTCGACAGCGAAACTTGCATCGACGCGAGCTTCGGCCGTCTGAACCACAGACATTTCGAGACGCTCAAGGACAGTCTCCAGGTCGAGCATCACCGTTTCCTTGCCATCATCGGGCGGCAGATTGAGCTAGTCCCGCCTACCGAGCCGCTGATGGCGAGGCAGACCCGCGTTCACAGGCGGCAAGCCATTGCCGGACTGCGCTCGAACGATAACGAACTCGCTTGCCAACGACGAAGCGTGGCGGTCCTTGCTCGAGTTGATGCCACCGATCGAGCGTCCGAGGTGAGACGCCGAGCATCTTGGCGGCCTTAGCCTTCGTCACGAGATCGGCGGCAGCCGTTAGGGGAAGAGCAAACGTCAAACGAGAAGGCATTGGATGCGCTCGGCGACCGTGCTTGGAGACGTCATCAAGCCGCGGTCGGAGGCCGGCTTGATGGCGCTAGACCATCCTGCCTACGGTGACCTCCGTGTCTTGTAAGCCTCCTCAATCAGGCGCAAACGGCCACTGATGTCAACTAGCGTCTCGTAGAACGTCGATACGGCGGATTTGTCCAGCGAACTGATTCAGTGTAGGCGCCCGCGCAAGCAGGCCTTCAATGCCTTTTCGCGGGTCGTCAGGCTCGGTCAGTTTCGTTGAGCTTGGCTCATGACGATAAGATCACCGCCTCTCGGCTGATTATGCCCATGGTTGGCTGCAGGCCCAGGTAAAAATTGCTTCCGCGCTATTAATTGCACGGGATACGCTGCGGCCATGTCATCCCCCTTCGACACCTCCACATGGCTCGAGAGCTTCGACGCGCTTGGCAGCTCCGGCATGCACCTCGAGGGGCGCGTGTGGGGCTACCTGCACGGCCTGATGACGATCGAGCCGCTCACAGCGCCCACCTCCATCGTGATCGTGGCAGACCCCCACACCGCGAGGTGGCGGGTGTCTTCGGCATGGCAGAAGTCCATCCGACGGGGCTACGTGGCGCAGGCCTGCCTGTATGCCCGCACCTATGTCTCCCTCGATCTCGAGGCGTTCTGGCGCCGCCTGCCCGTGATCGCGATCGAGGACATCGGCATCGCGAACCCCACCCTGGTCTTCGCCATCATGTGGATCGCGGGCAAAAAGGCCAAGCGCGCGTCCCTGGCTACCGAGATGCAATGGGCCGACCGCCTCACCGCTCTGATGGCGCAGAGCGTCAAGGACCGCACGTGCTGCGACCTCGTGGTTTGTGCGGAGAGCGACCCCGACCTCGCGGGCTTCCGCGCGCGGGCGTTCTCCTCTGATAAGCCGGGGGGCCTTTCTGTGTATGTGCGCGATCCCGAGAACTACCTTGTGAAGCGCCTGATCGCGCTCTGGGCGTTGGGCGGGACCAAGCGCTACCGCGGCGGGGGCGACCTCCCCGAGAAGCAGGCGGGGCATGACCTCGAGTTCGATGCCTACCTGACGGAGCAGCCTTTCCCGCACCGTTGGATGGCCATGCAGGGGGGCAATAAGACCCAGGATGCGATGCCGCTCGCATGGGGGCTACTGCACGCGAACGCGGTAGCCGCGGGCGACACCTGCCTCGTGGAGGGCAAGCCGATGCTCCACCTCAAGATCCACGAGACCGCCCTACCCTCGCACACCATGATCCATGGCCTGCCATCCTACGCGCTCGACATGCACACGGGCCTCGGCAAGAAGGCGCTCGGGTTCATGGCCGCGAAGTGCAATCCGATCCGGCAGTTCCTCGAATACGATTGCGGGATCACCGACTACGAGGCCAAGCGCGACACTCTCGGGGGCATCATGTTCCGGGTGGACAGCGCACTCCTCGACCGGCGCCTGGAGTTCTCGGACAGCGAAGCCGTCTACGACCTCTGCGAGACGGCCCGGTGGCGCTACAGGGGCATCCCGATCGAGATGCTCGACAAGGCTCGCGAGCTGGCCACCGCCAATCTGCCCTGGCTCGACTATGCGCGGCGGCATGTGGCGGGGCTCACCTCACCCTCGGAAAAGCCTCCCGTGCCGACTTTCGTGGGGCCGATCACACACCCGAAATGGGTGGCCTAAAACCCCTGTCCTGACCCTGTTTTCGGGCGTCCCAGGACACGGTTTCAGGACACGGGAAAGATCCCGATTTCGGGGCCAAAAAGCGGGCTATCTGCAAAACCCCAAAGCGGGATTACCTGAGGCTACGCAACCACATAACGATCGTGTTCCTGAGGGACGTACTAGCTACGATCCTAGTAAGGCCCCGAGTGCATCCCTCGACCCTTTTTCACTTTTTACCGAACCTCCCAGGAAAGCCCCTGCCCCGCGGTCTGCGCCGAGAAAATCGGCGTTTGGGACACTGGACGTGGGATTGCTGTCGTGGCCCATATCAGGCTCTCCCCGAGACGACCCACGAACGACCCGAACGGCCCGCGGCTCGTTGCTCAATTAATGGCAAATCGCCTGGATCAAAGTGCAGAACGCGCGGCGATCGGTATCCCCAAGGCTCCCTGAAGCCGAAGCGGCTCGGTGCTCCCGCTTTGCGCTATTAATAGCAGAAGCCTGTCATGCAGTCGGGGCTGCAGCGACCGTCCGTCGCTCGCCGCAGGCTCGGCAAAATTGCTCGAAAGTGCTCTTGCGCTGGGAGCAGCTGGGACACCGCTCAAATACCCCAAGGCCGCAGTGGGGGCAGAAATTCGTGTTCGGGTCGTCGAGCGCAATCCCCCGCTCGCAGCCAGGGCAGACCTTGCGGGAGAGCCGTACGAGTGCCTCGTCCGTAGCAATCTCGGTCCGGCGCTCGGCGTCGGGCCGCGTCTCAACCAGAGCTTGGCGCTCGCGATAGGCGTGGAGCGCGTTGATTGCGGCGCGCCCCCCGACGAGGGTCAGGACCGCGCCGACCCCGTACTGCACATAGCCGCCGTAGCTCGGCAGGTAGGGCACGAGCTCGACGAAGAACGCGAACGCGGCGGCGAACGCGAAGCCCCACACGAACGGCCAGTTGCGCGTGCGCCGCCGCTTCAGCAGCAGCCAACCAGCGAGGACGAGAAGGGGCAGGGTCAATGCGAGCCGATAGCCGAACACGCGCAGCTCCTGGCCGCGCTCGGCGGCGTCGAGCTTGGCCTGCGCCGCGGCACGCAGTTCGTCATCGGCTGCCGACAGCGCGGTCTCTCGCTCGTTCAGTTCGAGGGCCGTCCGGTTCAGCCCTTCCAGCCGCTCCTCGACGGTGCGCTCGGCAGCTTTGAGCTGATCCAGCCCCTGGGTGCGGGCGACGAGTCCTGGGTCCTGATCGACGCGCTGCGTGGCGTTGCGGGTCTTCAGCCAGTTGGCGAAGGTCTCGCGCGCCGCCTCGGTGGCGGAGCGAGCCGCGTCGAGCGCGAGCTGCGCCTCGTCTGCCTTCCGCCGCGTGTCGTCCTCCTCGCGCCGGACCTGCTTGATCGCGTCGGCCGAGGCGCGTGTGGGCTCACGGTCGAGAAACTGGTCCAGGGTATAGCGGTGCTCGACCTGCGGCAGGTCGCCGACGACAAGCGAGCCGAGCCCGATCAGGAAGCCCGCAAACAGTAGGGCGACGAGCCAGAGGGCGGCGTTGAACCAGCGTTCGGAGAGACGTGTACCGGCGGCCAAGCGATCAGATCCTCGTGTTCATCGCGGACAGGTGCACACGGGCGCGTGCGGCAGCGAGGTAGCGCCCGATCAGCGCCGCGTAGACGTCGGGTTTCAAGCCTCGCGCACCCAAGGCGTGCACGACCACCTGACGACGGCGCCGGCTTACCCCGGCCCGCGAGAGGAGGCCCGTCGCCCGCGGCAGCGGAGCGTCCGGCGCAAGCGCCAACGTCAAGGTGACACGCTTGCCGTAGCTGATCCGGAAGTCCGCCACGTCCCGCCACGGGACCGCGCCGTCGAGTAGGGGCGAGCGGAGCGCCTCGGGCGTCAGCACCAGCAGGGGCGCGCGACCGCGCCGGTGGACGAGGGCGGCGTAGAGGGCCGCCCCGATGACCCCTACTCCGACGACGGCGGCTAGGATCTGCTGCGCCAATGTGTCGTGCGCGATCCCGAGTGCCCGCGGGTACAGGACGAAGGCCGCCCCGGCGGCCGCGAATAGCACGGCGAGCACGCCCATCGTCCAGACCATCGGCGCACCGTTCTCGTAGACCAGCGTCTCTTCGGCCGGCACCGCCGCGACGGTCTCCTCCAGGTAGGCCCGTTCCGCTGCCCGGTGCGCTCGGGCCCCGGCGAGGAAGTCGGTGCTGAGGCTGCGACACAGGCCGGCCCAATCGGCGACCAGCGCGGCCGGCCAGGCGCGGTCCTCCGCGCCGAGCGGCCTGGCGGCGCGGCTCATAAGGTCGCCATCGAGAGGGACGCCGAGCGCCACGATGCGCTGCCGGTCCGGCGGGTGGGTGTCGGTCGGATGTTCCTGGCGTTCGTCGAGATGCGACGCCGGGTCCGGGAAGCCGGCGGCGGGGATCGCGTCGAGCACGCCCGCGACAAGGTCGGCCCTCGCCGCGTCCGGCGCGTTGAAGGCGGATCCGAGAGTCTCGCCCACCACCGGACCGAGGGCTCCGACGCGCAGTAGGGCTGAGGCGGCGGGCGGCGCGCCTGAGACGAGGGCGCCGCGCCGGTCAGCCTCGAACTCGCGCACCCGGCTCCAGTGTGCCACGGCCGCGTCGAACGTACCCAGACTGCGGTTGCCGACATATGCGGCAGGGCGGGTGAGGACGTCGCCGATCCCGGCACCGCCGAGCGCGGACAGCGCCCGGTGCAGGCCGGCGTAAATTGGGGTGAACCGTCGGCTGTAGGCGGTATCCTCGCCCGCGAAGTGCGCGAGTTCGTGTCCGATCACCGCGGAGAGCTCGCGCCCGTCGAGGACGCCGAGATAGGGGGCTGGCAGGTAGAGAGTACGCCCGGTCAGGGTCATCCCATTCGGCGCCAAGCGCACGGCGCCCTCAGTCACGAAGAAGCCGCCGGTCAGTCCGACGATCACAGCATCGGGGACGAGCGCATCCTGGCGCGCGGCGAGCTCACGCACGAGGCGCCACAGCCCGGGGGCCTCGGCGGCGTCGAGGGCCCGGCCGTTCACATCAATGGGCTCGGGAGTGAACAGTGCGAACACGCCGCGCAGGCCGCGCACGGCACCGATCGCGGCCCAGACTGCCAAGCCGGCGATGACCAGTGCACCGAGCAGCAGCTTGGCCTCGCCGGCCGAGAACCGCTCGGTGAACCACAGGCCCCCGGCCTCGAATAGGGTTGCACAAAGCACGGCGAGACTGAGCCCGACGATCTGTAGGCCGAGCAGCACCGGAAGCGCCCGGCGCACCAAGCCGAAACCGGTGAGCAAGGCGTCGCGCGAGCGCCGTGCCCACAGACCTGCCGCCGTCGCACCCGCCAGCGCGAGGAGGCCGGCCAGCATCGCCAGCGCGGCACCAGCGATCGTTGCGTACGGGAACCATGCCCGGGCAATGGCGATAGGTCGATCGCGCTCCACCCCGGCTAGAGCTTCCCGCGCTTTGTCGACGGCTAATGCGGCGCCGTAGGCCGTGCGCGCGCCCTCGAACTGTACCGAGGCGTAGGGGTCCGTCGCCGCCAGAAGCCTCAATTGGACCAACGTAACTGGCAACTCGACGATCCGGCGAGTGTAGCTAGCGGCAGTCGCGTGCCCGCGCTCGACCTCCCAAGCCCCGAGACCTGCAAGCAGGGTCGGCACACCGACGACCCAGGCGAAAAGCAGGATGACGGGGGGAAGTCGACGGCCATCGCCTTGGCCTCTCCAAAACCGCATGATCATGTGCCCCGTCGGTGATCGGATGTCTCGGGAAGGCGGGCACAACCCATTTGGTGCGGGCAGGCTCTCAGCTTGGCCGGGCGCGGATCTCATATCGCTGGCAGGACTCAAGATCACGCACCGAGCGATTGTAGGTATCGTTGAACAGCCGCGCCGGCTGGCTCGGATCGCCTTTCGCCCTGATGTCCCGCGCCATGTCCCGGCCGTGGCCGATCACGCTCGCCACCGTATCGGCGTAGCCGGTGCACGAGGAGTTCGCCTTCGGGCTCATGCCGTCGAAGGTCGCTCCAAGCTGCCGATTGGCGTTGCCGACCTCGCCGAGCGCGGCCAGGAACGGGGCGACGTCCGCCCTCGGGCCAAGCGCCTCGAAACGCTGCACCGCCCGGCGCAGCGCGAGGCTGGTGGCGAGCAGCCGGCGTGCCGGCGCATCCTGCGGCATTGCTGCCGCGCGCCGCTCGTCCCGAACGAGTTCGCGCTCGAACAGCGCAGTGCCGTAGGCGTCCATCGCCTTAGCCGCCGCCTCGACCCTAATCACTAGGATCGGGTGCTGCTCGCGCGCGAACTTGTACCCGTCCTCCTTGAACTCCCGAGTGGTCTGGTAGCGGGTCAGCGCCTTCAGCGTGGGGTTGAGCTCACGCAAGCTCGCAAGCAACCAGGCGGCCGGCGGGTCGACTTCTGGGACGCCGCTGGGCAGGGCCGTCGCCTTCTCCAACTCGTCGATCACCCCGTCGAAGTCGACGATGCCGAAATGGTACCACGCGTTGGCGCCGAGCTTCGTGCCGAGCTTGAGCACCCGTTCGTTGTCCCGCCGATACTCGGCGAGCTGCCGCGCCAAGGGGTGGGAGCGTACGAGGTGGTTCTGGGCTTCAGTATAGGCATTGACCTTGGCCACCTCCTGCGCCTCTAGGCTTGGCGGAGATGGTGCGGGGCGCACCGGGGCCCGACCAGTCGACGTGGTTGTCGCTGTGGGCGGCGGGCTCTGCAGCAGAACCTGAGAGGCGGGGGGTAGAGCCGGGAACTCGCATTTGAAGGCGTCGACCATGCTCTGGCGCACGCTTTCGTGGGCTTGGGCACACTGATAGGCAACGATCGGACGGGAGGCTTCGTTGCGGGCGAGTGCCTCGCGGAAGCTCTCGCGCAGGGTGTTGATGCCCTGGCGGATGTTGGGACGGACGGCGTCAGGCACGCTTGGACTGGCCACGCATTGCGCGTAGGCTGCAAGGAACGCATCGCAGCTCTCGACGCTCACCGGAGTGATTGGAGTCACTGCCGCGGCCGGCATCCCCATCACGACGACGAGACATACTGCGATAAAGCAATAGCACTTCGATCCGCCGTTGGCGCTCACGCTCGGCATGCTTGTCTCCTGTCCCGGGTGCCACCCATCGTATCGTCCCGACCCGCCAACTCGTACACCCGTCGAAACGCAGCCGGGACGGGATCCTCGCGCCCGGCTCTGCGCACGTCGGCGAGATAGGTCCGGGCCTTCTCGATTGTGTCGAGGTTCGCGGGGTCGACGGCCATAGCGAGCATCCTGCGGAGCGCGCGGGCGGCACGTCCGGGCAACACCCTACATCGGACTCAGGCAGACACGCCGCCTTTAGCCCTCGTAGGACCGATCACTCCCCCTTAATGGTGGGCTAGTACCCCTGTCCCAAGGCCCGTCCCCGCCCCTGTTTCGGGAGGTTTGGGACAGCTTTTTGGGACAGCGCGAAGGCTTGGTTTTCGGGGCCAAAAAGCGGGCTCCCCTTCAAACCTCGAAGCGGGATTATGCGTGAAATCGTAGGAACATAGGGATTGAGCTACGAAGGGTTCTCCTAGTGCGTCTCCTGATGACCCCTCGAGTGAATCCCTCGGGGGTATTTCAAAAATCTCGGAAAAGCCCCTGTCTCGCGGTCGTGCTGGGAAAATCGGCGTTTGGGACACTCGATACGGGATTGATCGGAATGGTCAGTTCGGGGCTCTCCGCCGTGACCTCGTACGACCTGAACGGCCCCGGATCGTTGCGCAATTGATTGCAATGCGCTTGGATCAGGCTGCAGAACGCGCAGTGATCAGCGTCCTCAACCGTGTCCCCGACAAGCTCCGCTACAAGCCTCCAATCGTCGGGTATCGACGGCGCATCGCAGCACCGCCAACCCGTTCCCGTAAGGCTTGCGGCCGACGTGATCAGAGCTGGGCTCCGACCTGACCGCTTCTCCGGTCAGATCAATACCCGCCGTAGAACCGGCGCGGACCACCCTCGGGGTAACCGCGATCATAGCCGCCGTACCCACCACGGTATCCGTAGGCTGGTCGATCGCTATAGAAGCCTCGCGGGCCACCATAGCCTCCGCCGTAGCCGCGGTCGTTCGGCCGGCAACGACCCCACGGGTTGGGATGGAAGCCGGGGCCACAGCCGCCCGCCACATGCTCGATCACGACCCCGTACTCAGACGGACCATAGCCGAATGGAGCCGCGTTTACCCCTGTAGCGGTGGCGAAACCGGCCGCGAGCACTGTCGCCGCACCGAGCGCCTTGAAGCGTATCATCACCCGATCTCCCAGAGGTTCAGCCCAGATCCTCTGGGCCGGATGAAGCGAGGATGCGACCTTCTCCGTGAGCCGGATCTGAGCGGTTTGTTCATCGATCCGACGGTCGGACGATGGATCATCGTCGTTCGGGTTTCTGCGATCGTCCCTCAAGACGCTCTGGAGGCTGATGGGGAAGCTAGACCCGGCGCCTCCACATACCTGAAGCCCCCCGGCGAAGCGGCTCCGCAATTAATAGCGCCGGGCTCTCCCGCCATGGTCTGATAAGGTGTCAAACAGCGTTGAACCTTGACCTCGAATCGGCCGCATCGTCATGGCCTACGGTCGCGACGCGACCGACTGCGCGATTGCCATAGACTTTGGCCCTGCCCCGTTTGCGGGGTTCATGATCCACACCAACGAGATCCCTACGGGGGCGTGACAGCGCGCAGACGTACCAGGAGAAGGATCCATGCACAGATTCATGGCGGCCATCTCCGGCCACGGCATCGGGGCGGCCGCGCGCTACGGGGTGCCCGTTGCAGCAGTCGCGGCAGCGACACTAATGCGCTTCCTCGCACCGCTCGATGTTGCTCCGTTTCTGCTCTACCTGCCACTGGTCTTTCTCGTGACCCTTGCGCTCGGACGCGGACCGGGCGTCGTCGCCGTTGCGGTTTCGCTCGTGGCCGCCGCGTGGTTTTTCCGCAGGTCCGACGGCACCTTCACCTTGAGCCCTGGACAGATCGTTGCCCTCGCGCAGTACATCGTCGTCGGCGGCGCGATGGTTTGGGTCTGCGACGGCCTGCGCCGGACCATGGCGGAGCGCGAGGAGACGCTCGGTCGCCTCGATGCGGCCAACGTCGGCCTGAGAGTGAGCCAGGTCGCGCTGGAGGATGCCCGCCGCGACGCCGAGGCCGCTCGCGAGGGCGCCGAGGATGCCAACCGCGCCAAGAGCAGCTTCCTCGCCAACATGAGTCACGAGCTTCGAACCCCGCTTTCTGCGGTGATCGGCTACTCCGAAATGCTGGAAGAGGAGGCTGAGGAGCTCGGCCAAGAAAGCTTCCTGAAAGACCTCGGCAAGATCCGCACAAACGCCACGCACCTGCTCGGGTTGATCAACGACGTGCTCGATCTCTCGAAGGTCGAAGCGAACAAGATGGACACCTTCGCCGAGGACATCGACGTCGAGACGTTCGTCCGCGACGCGGCGGGAACCGTCGATGCCCTGGTCGGGAAGAAAGGAAATCGCCTCATCCTCGACCTCGGCGATGGGCTTGGTTCAGCGTGGACGGACGCAACCAAGCTGCGGCAATGCCTCTTCAACCTGCTTTCGAACGCCGCCAAGTTCACCGAGGGCGGGACCATCGCCCTGCGAGCGCGGCGGGAGTCCACCCTGGGTGGCGACCGTCTGTTCCTCTCGGTCGAGGATAGTGGCATCGGCATGAGCGCGGATCAGGTCGAGCGTTTGTTCCAGCGCTTCGTCCAAGCCGACGGCAGCACCACGCGCAAGTACGGAGGTACCGGCCTGGGCTTGGCCCTCACCAAGGCGTTCGCGCAGCTACTCGGCGGCGACGTCTCGGTGACGAGCGAGATTGATCGCGGAACCTGTTTCACCCTCACCGTACCAGCTTCCCTCCCCGAGGCGGCGGCCGCAGACATTCCGAATGAGGCCGCTCTCGGAAGCGCCCCCGGCATCGGTGGACGCGGGCTCGTCCTGGTCATCGACGACGAAGCGAGCCAGCGCGACCTCATGGGCCGCTTCCTGACCCGGCAGGGGTTCTCGGTGCGTACCGCCGCCGACGGTCGAACCGGGCTCGACCTAGCGCAGGTCCTGGCGCCGCGGGTGATCTTGCTCGACGTGATGATGCCCGAGGTCGACGGCTGGACGGTATTGGCCTCCCTGAAGGACAACCCGGCCACCCGGGACATCCCGGTCGTCATGGTGAGCTTCGTCGCTGATGCGGCGCTCAGCGCCTCCCTCGGTGTGGCGGGCGCAATCCCCAAGCCGGTGGACTGGGCACGGCTCAGAACGGTACTCGACCGGCTCGGGAAAGGCGCCGGCGACGTACTGGTCGTCGACGACGATGCGGACATGCGTGAACGGCTGCGGATCGTCCTCGAACGCAATGGCTGGGCGGTACGGGAGGCTGGCAACGGTGCCGAGGCCTTGGAACGGGTGCTTGAAGCGCGGCCGGGCATCGTACTACTGGACCTGACCATGCCGGTCATGGACGGCTTCACTTTCTTGCGCGAGTTACGCGCCATCCCGTCATGCACCGAGGTGCCGGTGGTGGTGCTGAGCGCACGAGACGTATCCGCCGCCGAACGCGACCGTCTCGCCGGGGCGGACAAGGTACTGCGCAAGGGCGACACCAGCCTTCAGGACCTAGCCTCCGAAGTCGGCAAGCTCGGTAGGCTCGGCGATGTCGAGGAGACCGCGGCGGCGCCCTCGGCGTGACCCGTTCGGACGAGAACGGCGACGGGTTTTCACCGATCAGGCTGCAATGCATTTCTGACGGCTGGTTCGACACTTTGGTGAGGTGGTGACGGGATTTCCTGTGAACGTCTCGGTTCGTACCCCGCCCTTCCCGGCGCGCTTCGCCACATACATGAGGCGGTCAGTGTCACGGATCATCGGAGCGATAAAAAGATGAGGCACCACAGGCCGATCGTTAGAATCTCCAGATACGCGACGCGCAATTAATAGCGCAGTGTCATCTACTCCGGCTCTTTCATTGATCCGACGGTCGGACGATGAACCGTCATCGTTCGGGTTTCTGCGATCGTGCCCGTAGGCGTTCTAGAAATAGATGGAGAAGCCAGACCTGGCGCCTCCGCGTGCATGTCACCCCAAGGCGAAGCAGCTTCGCAATCAATAGCACGAGGCTCTGCCGCCATCGTCCGATAAGGCTTTCGATCAAGCATCATCTTGCTCCGCGTGACGACGCGTACCAACTCGAGCCCGATCGCCCTCGTGTCATCGCTCGACTCGACGGCGGTTACGGCCTCCACCGCCGCGATCCAGCTGAAGGGCGAGGATCTGATCACCGCTGGCGGCGGGGGCCATGCGCTCGAATATGTGGCGAACCGCATCCACACCGCAGCACAGATCCTGGATGCGGCGGTAGGCTTGACGGTCTGGGCATGTGCAACGTGATCCCTAATCACGCCCGTAGCGTCGAACGCGACAGATGCCAAGCCACGAAATGTCGACAACGGAAGGACGTCTAATTACCCCGAACCGAGGTTGCCAGGCATCCGTCGAATGGCCGCTCGGGAAGCGTTGATGGCTGTTGGTACGGCTGGATTGGGTCGAAAGCAGCGTATCAGCTTCGCTACCCCAACCACTCGAAATCGTTGGAGCTTTTGCCGGCCGTGACACATAGTCCGCAACCATGGGAGCCGATCTTCTCGACCGCCTTCTCGTCACGCTTGCGGTGCGGCTGCGCTCGTTCTCCGTCTGCACCATTCAGAGCGGATGGCGCCTAGGCTTTAGCCCGTTCGAGGCGATCACCGTCCACTACGTGCTACGCGGGACCGGGAGCCTCCGGGTTGGGCAGGGACCGTGGCGATCCTTTACGCCACACACCATCATCGTCGTGCCGGCTCGGCATTCGCACAGCCTCGGCGCCGCCGAGGATTGCGTCGGTGAGGTCCGCGCCGAGGATCACTGCGCGCTCCATGGTGACGGCCTGATCGCCTTCACAGCCGGCGACGGCAGCCCCGATGCGCTCTTCGTGTGCGGCCAGATCGCCGACACTCACACCGGTGCGATGGGGCTGTTCGAGCTGTTCCAGGCCCCGATGGTTGAGACCTTCCCTACCGATCCGGTGCTGCGTTACGCCTTCGATCTCATGCTCGCCGAGGTTCAAACCCCCAATCTCGCGACACAGGCGATGACGGAGGTGCTGATGAAGCAGTGCCTCATCATCCTCCTGCGTCGGCAGCTGACGGCGAGCGACTTCACGCCCCCGATCCTGGCAGCCTTGCAGAACCCAAAGCTCGCCCGCGCCGTCCTGGTGGTGCTCGAACAGCCGGGCGCGCACTACTCCGTCGAGGGTTTGGCGGCCCTCGCGGGCATGGGCCGGACCAGCTTCGCCGAAGCGTTCGCCGCGGCCTTCGGGCAGGGTCCGATGGAGTTCGTCCAGCGGGTCCGCTTGCGGATCGCCTCCCGTCTCCTCAGCGGCACCGACCTGCCGGTGAAGGTCATCGCCGCCACCGTCGGCTACGCCAGCCGAAGCGCGTTCAGCAAGGCGTTCGAGATCGAGTTCGGGACGGCGCCGAGTCAATTCCGTCTGATTGGCGGAATGGATGAAGGCGAGCCGGAGCGCATCGAGGATGAGCATCCGAACACCGAGTTGACCTGATCCCGTCATGACGCTGATTAACCCCGTCTCGGTGCTCCATCGTTCGGATCGCGTCCGCTGGCGTTCGACCGGGCCGAGCCTTCGGAACCGTGAAGGTCGGGTGGCCTTGGCCATGTTCAGTGGGTGAGGACAGAAGGTGACCGGTCCCCGGTTGTGCCATCGCTCCCGCCCCGAGGAACGATCATGGTCGACGCGAGTGACTTCTACCTTCGCTACAGCCCCGACGTCGAAACCGTCGCCGACGACGAGGCGGAGACGGCGCAGGGCCTTATGGAGACGATGCGCTCGGTCAGCGAGAAGACCCTGGCAGACGGCGGCCACGCGATCCGCAGCGTCCACGCCAAGAGCCACGGGTTCCTTGAGGGCGAGCTTGAGGTGGCCCCGGGGCTTCCACCCATGCTGGCTCAGGGCCTGTTTTCCAAGGCGGCGACCTATCCCGTGATCATGCGCCTCTCGACCCTCCCGGGCGACATCCTCGACGACAGCGTCTCGACGCCCCGCGGCCTCGCCGTGAAGATCATCGGCGTCGAGGGCGAACGGCTGGAAGGTTCCGAAGGGGACGTCACCCAGGACCTCGTGCTGGTCAACGGACCGGCCTTCGGTGCGCCCACGCCGAAGGCGTTCCTCGCCACCTTGAAGCTGCTTGCGGCCACGACCGACAAGGCGGAGGGCTTCAAGAAGGTCGTCTCTGGCGCGATGCGCGGCGTGCAGGAGCTCATCGTCTCGACCACCGGCGGCCCCAACGCCACCGTCGCGACGATGGGCGGCCAGCCCGAGACCCACATCCTCGGCGAGACCTTCTACAGCCAAGTGCCCGTTCGCTTCGGCGACTACGTCGCCAAGCTGTGCGTGGCGCCGGTCGCGCCCGAACTGACGGCCTTGACCGACAAGCCCCTGGCGGAGGACGGAGGCCCGAACGCCATCCGGGAGGCCGTGGTCGAATTCTTCCGGGCGAATGGCGGTCTCTGGGAGGTCAGGGCGCAGCTCTGCACCGGCCTCGACGATATGCCGGTCGAGAACGCCGCCACGGTCTGGCCGGAGGGCAAGAGCCTGTACCAGACCGTGGCACGGATCCGGGTGAGGCCGCAGACGGCTTGGAGCGAGGCCCGGTCGAGCGCGGTCGACGATGGCCTGTCGTTCAGCCCGTGGCACGGGCTCGCGGCGCATCGACCCCTCGGCGGCATCATGCGCTCGCGCAAGCAGGCCTACGAGATGGGCAAGCGCTTCCGCGCCGAGCGGAACCGTCATGCCATCGCGGAACCGCGTGAGGCGATCAATCTGCCGTAGAGTGCAAGAAGACGTAACGGCCTTGGTGCTTCGTAAGGAAGCGGGTAGCTAAACGTCCGCTTCCGGGTATCTCGTCGAGGGGCCCGAACGACTGGGTCGGGTCGCTTGCAGAACGTCCGCTTCAGGGCGAATGGTCAAAGTCCGCCCATTACGAGGCGCGCATCTGCAACCCGCGCTTCAACCCGTTGGGAGCTCGTTCCCGCCCCGCCTCGTTGAGCCCTTCTACCATGTGGTCGAACTCGGCGTCCGCGAGGTCGAGAAGGTGCGCAGCTTCCAACCGGATCACGAGTTCGACCGCGAGAAGGTGCATTGGCGTCTCCGGCGAGGCTTGGCATCGTGGCTGCAGCATCAAGCGGCTGTAGCTTGTGTCGTCGGCGCGAAGCGGCTCTGCAATTAATAGCGCAAGCCTCTTCCGCCATGATGCCTCCTTCCACGTGGACGTCAGACCTAGTCGACGACCTCGACGACGCGCCGCGTACGCGGGTTGACGAGCACGGGGTGGTCGTTGACGATGGTGTAGTTGAGGCTCGGGATAGCGAACTCGGAGGGCACGTCCTAGAAGACGACGCCGTCCTCGGGCAGGACGGTCGCGACCTGGAGTGGGCCTCCATAAACAAAGGAAGGCCACCGTTCGCCGAGGGCATAGATAAGGAACCGCGCACGGCGGTTGACCCCGAGAATGCCGTTCGCGGTGCCGACCGCCGCGCCGATGGCGCCACCAACGACCGCACCGAGGGGGCCAGCCTCTATCTCGCCACGGGCCGCGCCCTCGCGGGCTCCGCGTTTGAGCCCCTGGGCCTCGACGAGCCCGATCGAGGCCAGCGATAGTGCCACGGCCGTCACTCCGACCTTCAGTGCCATTCGAGGTTTTCCATGGTGTCGAGGGGTGACCGGCTTCGTCGGCGCGTAGCCGCGCGCGGCGATCAACGTCCGCCGGTCACGGCCCGCATAGGTGCGGTAGCGAGGTCGGCGGTCGAGCCTACGGTATCCCGGAAGCCCGAGCCGACGTTGGACAGGTGCTCGCCGTAGGTCTCGCGGGTCTGCGGATCGACGATGGCCACGGGGGCGGCCACGGCCAGCGCCGCGCCCGTCGCCACGGTCGATGCCGCGCCGGCCGCCGTGCTGACCAGCCGGTCGCCGATGCCGATCTGCCCATCCGAGATCGGCTGACCGTCGGCAAGACGCTTGCCCAGCAGCGCCACCACCTCGCCCGAGGCGAACTTGCCGTGGTTGAGCGGGTCGTCGCCCTTCACCGTCGACAGGTTGAGGACGCCGATGTTCTGACGTTCCAACTCGGACTTGTAGGGCTCGGCGGTCGGGTCGATCGCCCCAAGCCGGACGCTGTCGCCCCAGACCAGCCGCGAGACCGCGAGAGCTTGGTCGTCGCCCGAAACCATCAGCGTCAGCCGCGGCCGGTCCGGGCCCATATCACGGAACGCAGCGCGGGCTAGGTCCATGTCGACGTCGGGTGCGGCGAGGATGACGTTGCGGATCTTCGGGGCGACGCGTTTGTCGCGGATCGCCATCTGGCGCAGGCTCTCCAGCGTCAGCCAGTTGCCCATGGAGTGCGCCAGGACGGTGACCTCGCCGACGTTCGGGTCCTTCGCAAGATCCCGCAGCAGCGTCTCCAAGCCGTTGCGGGAAAAGTTGGTACTCTCTCGGTCGTAGCCGTAAGCCAGCACCGACCCCTTCGACGGCCACGTGAACAGAACCGGAGCGACCTCGGCCCCGGAATCGTGCACGATCTGAGCGAAGCGGAAGACCGCGTCCTCGAACTTGTTGTTGAAGCCGTGCACGAACACCAGCACGTGGCGCTTGGCCCCGCGCCGGACGGCACGGCCGGTCCAGGCCGCGACCTTGCCGCGCTCCACCGGATCGGCCCGCAGGGCGACGAAGTCGGTCGCCGGGTTGCCTGGTAGGCTTTTCGGCCACTGCACGGAGCCGGGCTGGCGCGTGGCGTCGGGCGGGATGGAGACCGCAAGGTCGGTGTAGGTCACGGCATCGCCGCGCTCGCCCGAGAACAGCACGCCGCGGTCGGCGGCCGACTTACGGGTCGTGGCCACGAGCATGTCGACGCGAGAGGTACCTGGGAGCTGCTCGGTCTGGGCGATAGGCAGCAGCACCCCGGTTGGGCGCCCCGAACACGCTGGGAGCGCCAGCACCACCGAGGCAGCCAGCAGTGCACGCAGGCTCAAAATAATCGGCAACGACACCTGCACCACCCGACCGACATCCCCACACTGGCCGTGACTAGCAATGGTTCACGAACCGTAAAGCCAGGGACGTGCTACGAGGCGATTGCGGCGTGGGGTAGGCTAGGCGTGCGAACGGTGTGTCCGAATGGTGATGCGCGAAGCAGATATCGCGTCAGTTGCCGTACGGCGAGGCCAGGACCACCCGGATCTTCCTAGCAGACTGCGCCTCGACAGAAGTCCCCCCGGCCTTGGTATCCTTGCCCTCGGTCGAGACGGCCGCGGTGTCGTCGCTTCGCCGCAGGGTCGGCGCTAACTCAGAAGCGGCAACCGGGAGGACCGACGCGAAGGTCGTGACGACGAGGGCGGCGATGACTGTCTTCACGGCGTTCGTCCGAAACGTTGCTGTTCTACGTCAACAACGGTCAAGCTTCATCCAGGTTCCCGATCGCCATCGAATCCTAAACCAACTTCCGACCTGAAGGATGTCCGCGCGCGGATCGTAGCGGGGTCGAACGTGATCCTGACGCAGCAATCTGGTCCGCACTGAGCGCGAGTTTTTTGGCATCCTGAACCCTGAAGGAGGATGGATGCCATGCCTCGCAAACACTCCACGCACGAACAAATCGCTTTCGTCCTGCGGCAAGCAGAGAACGGTGCACAAGGTCTGCGAGGCGTGATGGGTGTCTCCGAGCCGACCTTCTACCACTGGATCGTCAGTTCGTCAGCATGGGCATGCCGTAGAAAATCGATGATCACACCAACAATGAGCCAATACAAAATGTAGCTCACGAATCAGAGTACTGGAACTCAATGAGAGACCTGTCAAAAGGGTTTGACTGCCGATGTGTCCGAACGGGCTGCCCTTCCGCCCGTATCATCTTGTGCCATTAATAGCGGGTGATTTTCAGGACCTTCTCTTCAGGGCCACCTCAAGCAGTTCCTCGACCCATCGCAGATCGGGCTCCGACAATCCAACGAGCCGAGTGGTAATGTTGGCATATGAGCCCCGAGGGATGGATGCTGATCCCCCTTGTGCCGTAAACAGCTCTGCAGGGTCGACCGCAAGGGCAGAGGCGATCTTCTCGATCACCGGAAAACTCGTACCGGTGCCTCCAACCTCGACCTTCGAAATCATGTCGATGCTGAGCCCCGCAGCCTCGGCGAGCGCTTCCTGCGTCATCCCGCAACGGCGTCGATGTGCTTTCACCAGCAAGCCAAATCGTTTCCGAAGATCGACCATTCCGCCCTCCGCGAACGGGCGTAGATCGATTACGTCGAATTCATTACGGAGCAAAAATACGTTTTTTGCGTGTTCCGTATTATCGGTACGTATTATATAGGAATAGGCATACGTTTCATGCCGTTTCCGCAGCCTAGCGGCGGATTGGGTTTGCTCACCGTGTGAGGATCGTCATGCTCTCCGTAGACCCCTACGCCACGAAGGTTCTCCAGCCTGATGCTCATTCATGGTTGGTCGCCAACCTTGAAAGCGTCGCAGCCGATGCCGGGATTTCCCCCGACCGCATCTGGACATCCATGTATGATACCGACGCCACCCCAGCCGAGATCGAGTACCTGCGCGCTTTCCGCCGCCAAGCTGCAATCCTGGGCAAGTACGGGCTCGTGTTCGTCGGTGAGAATCCACAGCGGGATATCATCGCGGCGATGAGCTACCTGGCTGGAGCTTTATTGCGAAACCGCACACGTGCACGCGTGATGCCGGTAGCGGACGTGTTGGATTACATGGCTTCGGATGGTCACCCAGATCATACCTGCCTGCTCATCCCGGACTTCCATGAACTGATCGTAGGTCAGCAGAAAGCCACACGGCATCGTATTTCGAAGCTCGTATCCCTCCTGCTGAAGCGACAGGCGGCCGGACTCCAGACCATCCTTTATGTGTCTGATATGAACGCGATGCAGCTCGAATACGGGAACCTGATCGGTCGCCACATCACGAGCCACTACCACTTCGTAGACGTGGGTTGAGGCATGGAAACCTTACTCAAACCGGTCTTCCATGATCCCGAGAAGGTAGGTGATCCTCGAGCCGCGCTCAAAGCCCTTATCGCTCACCGATCTGTTCTCGCGGCACCGGGCCTCGTGTTCGGGGTTGCGACCCCGGCGAGATCGGTGGGCGAAGGCATGATCGAAATGGGGTACTTCACCCTTGGTCCCGAAGCGGTGGCGTTCATAGGTGATGTCTACGCCTACGGTTGGGTGCGAGATTTCGATTGGATGACGTGGTCACATACGGCGCAGGGGCAGCGCCTTCTACAGCACCCCGTCGCCCTAGCGAAGGCGGATGAGGACGATCTCGCACGGGTCCTGACCGTGTGCATGCGTGAGGCTCATTGGGGAGCGGAAGCCCTCAACGACCGATTCCGAGCTGGCGTGCTAACCCGGGTCATGGAACGGGCGGCGGCCCTTCTCCGTCTGCGCAATTAATAGCGCAGACGCATCGAAGCGGACGTTGCCGTACCGCCCGCTTCTGATGCGAGCGACCGCCGGACGCGCATTCATGTGCTCCATGAACCGCCCCAGATTCGGGTTCTCGAGCCTCCCCTTCTTGGAAGGCCTCGATATGGGTCGGTATCCATAGCCGGCCTCGACCGGCCGACTTTTCATCGTCAGGAGTTCGCGTGGATCGTCTCGTGGAATGCTCGCCGACGCGCTGCCTCGTCCTGATGCGACACGGCCAAAGCCAAGCCAACGCCGATGGCTTGTTCACGGGGCTTCTGGATTCCCCTCTGACTGACCGTGGCCGGCAGGAGGCGACCGCGGCCGGAAGGCGCTTGGGGGAGGCAGGCCTTCACTTCACCGCGGCCTTCACCTCGACCTTGATGCGGGCCATCGCCACCACGCGGCTGGCGCTCAATGCCCTGGGTCAGGCAAATCTGGTACCCCGACAGGACGCGGCGCTGGACGAGCGCGACTACGGCGTCCTGAGCGGCCTCGACAAGGAGACCGCCTACCTCCGTTACGGGGCGGAGCGGGTCGAGGACTGGCGTCGCTCCTATGTGGGCCTCCCCCCAGATGGTGAAAGCCTCAGGGATACGATCGCTCGGATCGTCCCGTTTTACCTCAGGCACATCCAACCGGCCGCGATGGGCGGCCCGACCCTAGTCGTCGGACACGGCAACGCGTTGCGGGCCCTAGTGATGGCGCTGGAAGGTCTCGCGCCGAGCGAGATTGAGGCGCTGGGGATCGCGACCGGATCAATCCGGGTCTATGGGTTCGGGCCCGACACGACCGTCGCCTCGCGCAGGGTGATCGGCTGAGGTCGAACCGGCTGTTCCGAACCTCGGGTCAGACCGCACTCTTCCGGGACGGGGCCCGATTGCCCAGTGGTCAAAATCTAACGGATGAAACCCGCCAAAAACGTCTGCGATGGGTGGCTTTGCGACCGCCGGCTTTTGAGCGGCTAGGCATCAAAGCGGAAGCACAGCCAGTCGCGGAGAGTGGTCCAGTTAGATTTCTAAAATTGGCTCTGGCGACCAGACCGGTCGGCCCGGATAAAGACCGCTCCTGGAGCGACCATGCCGACTTTATCCGCCTTCCCGATCACACCTGCTGACGCCGACCGTCACGTGGATGTAGCAGCCCTGCGCGGGTTGCTCCGTCCTCTGGTAGCAGTTGAAGTTCACTCGATCGGTCTTCTCGGCACTACCGGCTCCTATCCGTTCCTCTCGCGCGAGGAACGCCGCCGGGCGGTCGAGGCGGCCGTGGACGAGATCGCAGGCGGGGCGCGACGACTCGTTGGGGTCAGCGCGCGCCGGACCGACGAGGCTGTGCGCATAGCTCAGGATGCGAAGGCGGCTGTCTAAGACACCATGGTAGGCGATCGTCGATTTTGATGCGGCGCTTACTATATGCTTACAACACAAGGAGCATAGTAAGCAGCCGCGCGGTTAAACCATTGACATTAATGGTGGGCGGTGAGGGACTCGAACCCCCGACCCTCTCCGTGTAAAGGAGACGCTCTACCAACTGAGCTAACCGCCCGCGCCCGCGTGGTACGGCATGCCGCGGCACCGAGGCAAGGCCGAGGCGCGCGGCGCCCCCCTACGCGCCGGCCAGGAGCTGCGCCAAGGCCGGGGACAGGCCGGCGCTGTCGATCGCCGGGCGGTCGGGCGGCGTGGGGCCGGGTCGGGCCGCGGCGGCGAGGACCGCGCGGGTGCCGGCCTCCACCGAGCACAGGACCCGTACCGGAACCGCGGGCTGGATGCGCTCGGCGAGGCCCGCCAGGCCGGCGCCGCCGAGGATCACCGTGTCGGCCCCGTCCTCGTCGGCGCAGGCGCGGCAGGCGGCGATCAGGTCGGCCAGGGCCGCGTCCGGGTCGCGGTGGATCTCGCCGCCGGTGGCGTTCGTCGTGCGGAGGCCGGCGAGCCGGTCCGACAGGCCGAGGAGCGCGACGAACTCGCTCAGCATCGGCCGCCACGCCGTCCCCCCGGTGACGATGGCGAAGCGCCCGGCCGAGGCCGCCTCGCGGCAGGCGGCCTCGGCCATGCCGACGACCGGGACGGGGGCGATCTCGCGCAGCGCCAGCAGGCCGGGATCGCCGAAGCAGGCGAGGTAGACCGCATCGCATCCGGCCCCGTGCTCGGCGAAGGCGTCGAGCGCGGCGTGGCCGGCGATCGCCGCGGCGCTCCGGCTGGCGATGAAGCGGGCCCCGAAGCGGCCTGTCGCCGGCACGATCGTGGCGGCGGCCCCCGCGATCCGGCGGACATGCGCGGCGACGCGTTCGGTCACGGCCTCGGTGGTGTTGGGATTGATCACCAGGATGCGCATGGGCGGCCTTTCGCGGGGGACCATGCAAGCGAAAGGCCCCGGAGCGGTGCTCCGGGGCCTCGTCGTTCATGCTCGGGCGGTCAGTGGGCGACGAAGGCGGCGCCGTCCTCGGCCGTCTTCTTGACCGGGATCACTTCCTCCCAGGCGATCGCCTCGGGCTGGCGCACCAGGGCGTGCTTGAGGACCTGATCCATCATCGCGACGGGGATGATCTCCATCCCGTTCTTCACGCTGTCGGGCACCTCGGCGATGTCCTTGGCGTTCTCCTCGGGGATCAGCACCGTCTTGATGCCGCCGCGGAGCGCGGCGAGCAGCTTCTCCTTCAAGCCGCCGATCGGCAGCACCCGCCCGCGGAGCGTGACCTCGCCGGTCATGGCGATGTCGCGGCGCACCGGGATGCCGGTGAAGGTCGAGACGATCGCGGTCGCCATGGCGATGCCGGCCGAGGGCCCGTCCTTCGGGGTCGCCCCCTCCGGCACGTGGACGTGGATGTCCCGACGCTCGAACAGCGGCGGCTCGATGCCGAAGTCGAGCGCCCGCGAGCGGACGTAGCTCGCCGCCGCCGAGATCGACTCCTTCATCACGTCCTTCAGGTTGCCCGTGACCGTCATCTTGCCCTTGCCCGGCATCATGACGCCCTCGATCGTCAGCAGCTCGCCGCCGACCTCGGTCCAGGCCAGCCCGGTGACCACGCCGACCTGGTCGTCGGCATCGATCTCGCCGTAGCGGAACTTCGGCGGGCCGAGGAAGACCTGCAGGCGCTCGACGTCGATCTCGACGCTCTTCACCTTGGTGATGAGGATCTCCTTCACCGCCTTGCGGATCAGGTTCGACAGCTCGCGCTCGAGGTTGCGCACGCCCGCCTCCCGCGTGTAGCGGCGGACGAGCATCAGCAGGGCCTCGTCGTCGATCGACCATTCCTTGCTGTCCAGGCCGTGCTTCTTCAGCGCGTTCTGGATCAGGTGCTTGCGCGCGATCTCGACCTTCTCCTCCTCGGTGTACCCGGCGATGCGGATCACCTCCATGCGGTCCATCAGGGGCCCAGGGATGTTGAGGGTGTTGGCGGTCGTCACGAACATCACGTTCGACAGGTCGTAGTCGACCTCGAGGTAATGGTCGTTGAAGGTCGCGTTCTGCTCGGGGTCGAGAACCTCCAGCAGGGCGGCAGAGGGGTCACCGCGGAAATCCATGCCCATCTTGTCGATCTCGTCGAGCAGGATGAGTGGGTTCGAGGTCTTGGCCTTGCGCATCGACTGGACGATCTTGCCGGGCATCGAGCCGATGTAGGTCCGGCGGTGGCCGCGGATCTCGGCCTCGTCACGCACGCCGCCGAGCGACATCCGCACGAACTCGCGACCCGTCGCCTTGGCGATCGACTTGCCGAGCGAAGTCTTGCCGACGCCGGGGGGCCCGACGAGGCAGAGGATCGGCCCGGTGAGCTTGTTGGCCCGCTGCTGCACGGCGAGGTACTCGACGATCCGCTCCTTGACCTTCTCCAGGCCGAAATGGTCGCCGTCGAGCAGGACCTGGGCGCCGAGGAGATCCTTCTTGATCTTCGAGCGCTTGTTCCACGGGATGCCGAGCATCCAGTCGAGGTAGTTGCGCACCACCGTCGCCTCGGCCGACATCGGCGACATCTGGCGCAGCTTCTTCAGCTCGGCCGACGCCTTCTCGCGGGCTTCCTTGGTGAACTTGGTCTTCTCGATCTTGTCCTCGAGCTCGGCCAGCTCGTCGCGGCCGTCCTCGTCGCCGAGCTCCTTCTGGATCGCCTTCATCTGCTCGTTGAGGTAGTACTCGCGCTGGGTCTTCTCCATCTGCCGCTTGACGCGGGTACGGATGCGCTTCTCCACCTGCAGCACAGAGATCTCGCTCTCCATCAGCGACAGCACGCGCTCCAGGCGCGCGGCCACCGTCGGCGTCTCCAGGATCGCCTGCTTGTCGGCGATCTTGACGAGAAGGTGCGAGCCGATCGTGTCGGCGAGCTTCGAGGGCTCCTCGATCTGCGTGACCGCGGAGACGACCTCGGGCGAGATCTTCTTGTTGAGCTTGACGTAGTTCTCGAACTCCGAGAGCACCGAGCGCGCGAGCGCCTCGGCCTCGACCTTGTCGCCGAGCTCGTCGACCAGGGCCTCGGCCTCGGCCTCGTAATACTCGTCCGAGCGGGTGAAGCCGGTGATCTTGGCACGGCCGCCGCCCTCGACCAGCACCTTCACGGTGCCATCGGGCAGCTTCAGGAGCTGCAGCACGGAGGCGAGCGTCCCGATCGTGTAGATCGCGTCGGTGGCCGGGTCGTCGTCGCCGGCGTTGATCTGGGTGGCGAGCAGGATGTGGCGGTCGGTCTTGACCGCCTCCTCGAGCGCGCGGATGGACTTCTCGCGACCCACGAACAAGGGCACGATCATGTGCGGGAAGACGACGATGTCGCGCAACGGCAGGACGGCGTAGGAGCCGGTCGAGCCCGGAACGACCGGCTGGCGGGATTTCGATTGGGTCATCGTTGACTTCCTCATGAGGGACGCCGGGCGGTCGCTCCTCCGATTCGGAGCAAGCTTCCTGCCAGGGGCCGACCGGGCCGCGAGGGTCGGGATAGGTCTGCTGGAGACTTTGCGGCTGGTGGCGCGGTACCGCCCCTCAAGGGAGGCAGCGGCCACTGCGCTGAGCCTCAGGTGGTTTTCCAGGAGCCCCGTTTCAAGGTGCCCACCTGTCGCGGGCCGATCCGTGATCGGCCCGCTCCGTCAAGGACTTAGCGCATGTGCGCCGGCGCACGTCAGGCGCTGACGCTGGCCGGCGCTTCCTTGTTGCGGTCGCCGTGGATGAAGAGCGGGCGCGACTTGCCCTCGACCACCTCGGGGCCGATCACGACCTGCTCCACCGAGTCGAGGCCCGGCAGGTCGTACATCGTGTCGAGGAGGATCGTCTCCAGGATGGAGCGCAGGCCGCGGGCGCCGGTCTTGCGCTCGATCGCCTTGCGGGCGACGAGCGACAGCGCCTCGTCCTGGAACGTCAGGTCGACGTTCTCCATCTCGAACAGCCGCTGGTACTGCTTCACCAGGGCGTTCTTCGGCTCCTGGAGGATCTTCTTGAGGGCGTCCTCGTCGAGGTCCTCGAGCGTCGCCAGCACGGGAAGGCGGCCGACGAACTCGGGGATGAGGCCGAACTTCAGCAGGTCCTCGGGCTCGACCGAGCGGAACACCTCGCCGGTGCGCCGGTCGTCGGGGGCCTGCACGGTCGCGCCGAAGCCGATCGAGGTACCCTTGCCGCGCGCCGAGATGATCCGCTCGAGCCCGGCGAAGGCGCCGCCGCAGATGAACAGGATGTTGGTCGTGTCGACCTGCAGGAACTCCTGCTGCGGGTGCTTGCGGCCGCCCTGCGGAGGCACGGAGGCGACGGTGCCTTCCATGATCTTCAGGAGCGCCTGCTGCACGCCCTCGCCCGAGACGTCGCGGGTGATCGAGGGGTTGTCGGACTTGCGCGAGATCTTGTCGATCTCGTCGATGTAGACGATGCCGCGCTGCGCCCGCTCGACGTTGTAGTCCGAGGCCTGGAGCAGCTTGAGGATGATGTTCTCGACGTCCTCGCCGACGTAGCCCGCCTCGGTCAGCGTGGTCGCGTCCGCCATGGTGAACGGCACGTCGAGGATGCGGGCCAGCGTCTGCGCGAGCAGCGTCTTGCCCGAGCCCGTCGGCCCGATCAGCATGATGTTGGACTTGGCCAGCTCGACGTCGTTGTGCTTGGTCGCGTGGGCGAGGCGCTTGTAGTGGTTGTGCACCGCGACCGAGAGGACCTTCTTCGCGAAGTCCTGGCCGATGACGTAGTCGTCGAGGACGCGCCGGATCTCCTTCGGCGTGGGCACGCCGTCGCGGCTCTTCACCAGGGAGGATTTCGACTCCTCGCGGATGATGTCCATGCACAGCTCGACGCACTCGTCGCAGATGAACACCGTCGGGCCCGCGATCAGCTTGCGGACCTCGTGCTGGCTCTTGCCGCAAAACGAGCAGTACAGCGTGCTCTTGGAGTCGGTGCCGCCAGTCTTGCTCATATCGGTCTCCGATTCGTGCGTGCGCTGCCAGCCGGGGGCACACGCGCATCGTTTACAAGTAAGGGAATCCGCTTAAAGAAAAAGTCACCTGCGCGTCTTTGCCTGGGGTCCCTCGCGAACCGGTCGCCGCGAACCCCGATGCAAACACGCGGCCGCGGCGGGATCAAGGCCGCGATCGCCACACCCCTCCCCCGGCGACGCCGCGGCCGCCGGGCGAGGGCATGCGGCCTCCTCAGGCGGAGGCCGGCTCGGGCCGCTTCTGGATGACCTCGTCGATCAGGCCGAACTCCTTGGCCGCATCGGCGGTCATGAAGTTGTCGCGCTCCAGCGCCTGGACGATCGAGTCGTAGTCGCGCCCGGTGTGCTTCACGTAGATCTCGTTGAGGCGCTTCTTCAGCGCCTCGATCTCGCGGGCGTGGATCAGGATGTCGGTGGCCTGGCCCTGGAACCCGCCGGACGGCTGGTGGACCATGATGCGGGCGTTGGGCAGAGCAAAGCGGTGGCCCGGCTCGCCGGCGGTGAGGAGCAGCGAGCCCATCGAGGCGGCCTGGCCGACGCAGAGCGTCGTCACCGGGCAGCGGATGAACTGCATCGTGTCGTAGATCGACAGGCCCGAGGTCACCACGCCGCCGGGCGAGTTGATGTAGAAGGAGATCTCCTTCTTCGGGTTCTCGGCCTCGAGGAACAGCAGCTGCGCGACGATCAGCGACGCGCCGTAATCCTCGACCGGTCCGGTGAGGAAGATGATCCGCTCGCGCAGCAGCCGCGAGTAGATGTCGAACGCCCGCTCGCCGCGGCTCGACTGCTCGACCACCATGGGCACGAGCGCGCTGTTATAATAGTCGACCGGATCTCTCATCATGGCCTTTTGGGCTCCAAGGGGCCCGGCCCTCCGCGAATCACGGAGAGGCCGGGCGCGTCAGCGAACGACGGCATTCCTTAACGCCGCCTAACCATATGCCCGCCGCCTCGAGACGAGCGCGGGCTCAGTCGGCCTTCGATTCAGCCGGCGCCGCCTCGGCGGACGTCGAGTCGGCCGACTTGGCGTCGGCCTTCCCGTCGCCGGCGTCGTCGGCTTCCTCGTCGGCGAAGAGCGTCTCCTTCGAGACGGGCTCCTCCACCAGCTTGACCTGGCCGAGGACGTGGTCGACGACCTTCTCCTCGAACAGCGGCGCCCGAAGCTCGGCGAGCGCCTGCGCATTCTTCCGGTAGAAATCCCAGACCTGCTGCTCCTGGCCCGGGAACTGCCGGACCCGGGCGATGAGGGCCTGGTTCACCTCTTCGTCGGAGACCTTGATATCGGCGCTCTCGCCGACCTGCGCAAGCACCAAGCCGAGGCGCACGCGACGCTCGGCGATCTTGCGGTACTCGGCAGTGGCCTTCTCCTCGGTGGTGTCCTCGTCCTCGAAGGTCTTGCCGCGGGCCTTCAGGTCCTGCTCGACCTGGGCCCAGACGCTGGCGAATTCCTGCGCGACGAGCGAGGGCGGCAGGTCGAAGGCGTAGCGGCCGTCGAGCGCGTCGAGGAGCTCCTTCTTGAGCTTGCGGCGCGAGGCCGCCTCGAAGTCGGTGCCGATCGCCTTGGCCACCGCCTCCTTGAGCGCGTCGAGGGAGTCGAGGCCCATGCCCTTGGCGAAGTCGTCGTCGATCTTGGCCTCGCCCGGGGCCTGGATCTTGGTGACGGTCACGTCGAACTCGGCGTCCTTGCCGGCGAGCTGCTCGGCGCCGTAGGCCTCCGGGAAGGTCGCCTTGACGAGGCGCTGCTCGCCGACCTTGGCGCCGACCAGCGCCTCCTCGAAGCCGGGGATGAAGGAGTTCGAGCCGAGCTCGAGATCGATGCCCTCGCCCTTGCCGCCCTCGAACTCGGTGCCGTCGATGCGGCCGACGAAGTCGATGGTGAGGCGGTCGCCGGTCTCGGCGGCCGCGCCGGCGTCGCGCTCGGTGAACGGGCGGCTCTGGCCGGCCATGCGCTCCAGCGCCTCGTTCACTTCGGTGTCCGAGGGGGTGGCGACCAGCTTGGTCAGGCTGACGTCGGAGAGGTCGGCGAGCTCGAAGCTCGGCAGCACCTCGAGGGCGACCTTGAACGAGAGGTCGGCCTTGGCGTCGAGCGCCTTCTCGACCACCGACTGGTCGGAGGGGAACTCGATCTGCGGCTCGAGGGCGAGCTTGAGGCCGTTGTCGGCGACGATCTTCTGGTTCGCCTCGTTGACGGCGTTCTGCACCACGTCGGCCATCACCGAGCGGCCGTAGACCTTGCGCAGGTGCGCCACCGGCACCTTGCCCGGCCGGAAGCCCTTGAGCTGGACCTTGTCCTTCATGCCCGACAGCTCGGTGTTCAGGCGATCCTCGAGCTCGCTCGCGGCGAGGGACACCTGAAACGTGCGCTTCAGCCCCTCGGAGTGTGTCTCGGTCACCTGCATCGTCGTCGCTCTCAAAGTCCGTGTGATCGTATGCGCGAGCATCCGGGTGCGGCCCTTGCTGAGGCCTGGCGGAGTCGCGGGTTCGGTACGGGGAAGCGGGACCGCGCGAGGCGAACGGCATCCGCTGGGCGGAGCCGGCCGCCCGCGTCCGCACAGGGATCGGCCGTTTCCGTTTCCGACGGCGGAGCTGGTGCGGGCGGAGGGGCTCGAACCCCCACGTCTTGCGACACTGGAACCTAAATCCAGCGCGTCTACCAGTTCCGCCACGCCCGCGAGCGCCGATGCCCGGCGCGTGTCCGGCCGCCGGAGGGCGGGTCTATAGCATGCGAGGCACAGGCCGCAGCAAAAAACTTGCGGGTCCGAAACGGTGGCGCCGCGCGGGGGCGGCGGCTACAAGCGGCGGCCCCGGAATCCGCCCCGGATTCCGCGCGCGCCCCGCCGCTCCGAGGTTCCATGCCGACAGCCCGATCCGCGCCGCCGACCGAATCTCGACACGGCGCGTCGCGTCGGGCGCTCTTCCTGGGAAGCGCCGCGTTCCTCCTGCTCCCGCGGGCCGGCCGGGCCCAGGGCAAGCCCGCGGCGCCTGCGCCGGGGGCGCCGACCGCGCCGCTGCCGGAGCCGCGCGCCGCGAAGGCGGCGCCGTCCAAGACGCGCTTCCGGGCCGAGCCCGCCCCCGAGACCGCCGTATGGTCGTTCGACGGGACCTCGGCGCCTCCGACGTTCCGGGTGAAGCTCGGCGAGGCCGTGCGCGTGCGGGTCGAGAACAGGACTGACAAGCCGCTCTCGCTGCACTGGCACGGGGTGCGCAACAAGAACGCCATGGACGGCGTCGGCGGCGTGACGCAGGCGCCGATCGCGCCCGGCGCCGACTTCACCTACGATTTCGTGCCGCCCGACGCCGGCACCTTCCTGGTCCGTCCGCTCGTGGTCGGCGGATCGAGCGAGCCGTCCGGCCGGGGCCTCGCCGGCTTCCTGATCGTCGAGGAGAAGGCGCCCCCCGCGGTCGAGGCCGACGTGTCGCTGCTGATGCAGGACTGGCGCCTGCAGGACGACGGCGCGCTGCTGCCCTTCGGCCAGACCGCGTTCGCGGCGAGCAACGGGCGGCTCGGCAACCTCGTGACCATCAACGGCGCCAACGTGCCGGCCACCTTCGAGGCGCGGCCGGGCAGCCGGATCCGGGTGCGGCTCGGCAACGCCTGCAACGCCCGGGCGACCCGCATCCGCTTCGAGGGCCTGAAGGTCTACGTCGCGGCCGTCGACGGCCAGCCGACCGACACGTTCGAGCCGCTGCGCGCGACGCTGCCGTTCCCGCCCGGCACCCGCTACGACCTGCTGATCGACCTGCCGGCGGAGGCCGACGCGAAGGGGGCGATCACCGCGCTGGTCGGCCAGGGCCTGCAGCTCGCCACCGTCGTCACCAAGGGCTCGGCCGTCACCGAGAAGCGGCCGCCGATCGGGCCGATCGGCGAGAACCCGCTGCTGCCGCGCGAGGTCAAGCTGCAGAACGCGCTGCGCCGCGACGTGGTGATCACCGGCGGCGCCAGCCTCTCGAAGGACAAGCCCGAGGCGGAGCCGGCCTATTCCGGCGACGCCAACCGGATCTGGTCGGTCAACGGCACCAGCGCGACCGCGGGCCTCGCGCCGATCTTCACGGTGAAGCGCGGCCAGGTGGTGGTGCTGGCCTTGCGCAACGAGACCGCGTTCCCGCAGGCGCTGCACCTGCACGGCCACGTCTTCCGCCTGCTCCACCCCCTCGACGACGGCTGGGAGCCCTACTGGCTCGACACCTTCCAGCTCCTCGAAGGCCGCACCGCCCGCATCGCCTTCCAGGCCGACAATCCCGGCCGCTGGCTGATCAGCGCGACGGTGCTGGAGCGGTTCGACACCGGGCTGTGGACCTGCTTCGAGGTGACGTGACGCAGCCCGCTTCTTCCCTCCCCCCTTTGCGGGGGAGGGAAAAGACCGTCGTCACCCTCCAAGCTCTTCCAGAACCTCCGCCAGCACCGCCGGCATCAACTCCGGAATATCCTCGGCGATCAGCCCCGGGCCGTGGCGCAGGCCGGCATCGCCGTGGAGCCAGGCCGCGGCGCAGGCCGCCTCGAACGGCGGCATGCCCTGGGCCAGGAGCCCCGCGACCAGGCCGGCGAGCACGTCGCCCGAGCCGGCGGTGCCGAGCCACGGCGTGGCGTGGTCGTTGATCGCGGCGCGGCCGTCGGGGGCGGCCACCACCGTGTCGGGGCCCTTGAGCACCACCACGGCGCCGACCCGTGCGGCGGCGCGGCGGGCCTGCTCGAGCTTGCCGACCTCCGCGACGGCGTCGGTGCCCGCGAACAGTTTCGCGAACTCGCCCGCATGCGGGGTCAGCACCGCCTTCGCGTCGCCGTCGGCGAGGTGGGCGGCGAGCAGGGTCGCCTGCTTGGCAAAGCTCGTCAGCGCATCGGCGTCGAGCACGAGGCCGCGCCCGGCGGCGGCCGCCACCGCGACGAGGTCGCGCGTCGCCTCGCCGACGCCGAGGCCGGGGCCCGCCAGGATCGCGTTGATGCGCTCGTCGGTGAGCAGGTCGTCGAGGTCGTCGGCGGAGTCGCACGGCCGCAGCATGATCGCGGTGAGGTGGGCGGCGTTCTCCGCCAGCGCCCGCTCCGGCGAGGCCACCGTGACGAGCCCGGCCCCGATCCGCAGCGCGCCGCGGGCGGCCAGCCGCGCCGCGCCGGTGCGGGTGGCCGGCCCCGACAGCACGAGGGCGTGGCCGCGGGTGTACTTGTGGCTCGCATCGGCGAGCCGCGGCAGGCGCGCGCTCCAGACCTCCGGTCCGTTGCGGAACGCCGGGGCGCCGACCGCGAGCCCGGCCGCGAACGCCGCCGGGCCGGTGCCGATCCCGGCGACGTGCAGCCGGCCGCACAGGCCGCGGCCGGGCTGCAGCCGGTGGCCGGGCTTCTCCGCGACGAACGTGACGGTCTCGACCGCCCGGAGCGCGAAGCCGCGGACGGCGCCGGTATCGCCGTCGACCCCGCTCGGCACGTCGACCGCCAGCACCGGGCGCCCGGACGCCGCGACCCGCTCGAGCGCATGGCGGGCCGGCCCTTCGAGGTCGCGCGACAGGCCGGCGCCGAACAGCGCATCGACGACGAGGTCGGCGCGCGACGGCTCGGCCTCCGCCAAGCCCAGCACCGTCCCGGTCCACGCCGCCGCGGCCTCGGCCGCATCGCCCGCGAGGGCGTCGCGGGGGCCGAGCAGGGCGAGATCGACGCCGTGCCCGGCCTCGGCGAGCAGGCGGGCCGCGACGAACCCGTCGCCGCCGTTGTTGCCGGGGCCGCACAGGACGAGCACCCGGCCGCCCGGGGCCAGGTGCGCCCGCGCCCGCTCCGCCACCGCGGCGCCGGCCGCCCGCATCAGGGCGATGCCCGGCGTGCCCCCGGCGATCGCCGTCGCATCGACGGTCCTCATCGCGTCGACCGTCATCAGGCGTGAGCCGTCCATCACGTCACTTCCGTCTCGTTCGAAGCCGCGCTGCCCGTGCACGGTCCAGCCGATGCCCAAACAATCGGCCCTCATGGCAAAATTGCCTAAACGATTTGCATTTCATGCAACCAGAATGGGCAGTTTCCTCGGGGGCGGGTTGAAAACGGCGTGGCGGCCGGACCGGTGGAGTGATAGAAATTCGGCATCATAGAGCGCAGGTTGGGCCGTCCGGCATGAAGAAGATCGAAGCGATCATCAAGCCCTTCAAGCTCGACGAGGTGAAGGAGGCGCTCCAGGAGGTCGGCCTCCAGGGCATCACCGTGATCGAGGCCAAGGGCTTCGGCCGCCAGAAGGGCCACACCGAGCTGTATCGCGGCGCGGAATACGTCGTCGACTTCCTGCCCAAGGTGAAGCTCGAGATCGTGCTCTCGGACGCGCTGGTCGAGGGCGCCGTCGAGGCGATCCGCAAGTCGGCCCAGACCGGCCGCATCGGCGACGGCAAGATTTTCGTCTCGACCATCGAGGAGGCGATCCGCATCCGCACCGGCGAGACCGGGCCGGACGCGATCTGAGCCCCGCGCCGGGAGGCGGCGCGTGAGCCTCGCTCCGCACCTGCGCAGCGTGGTCGAGGAGATCGCCTACGAGATGCGGCAGCGCTCCGACCGGGGCACGGTCGCGCGCTACATCCCCGAGCTCGCCCGCGTCGACCCGCAGGCCTTCGGCCTCGTCGTGATCGATGCCGACGGCACCATCGCCGCGGCCGGCGACAGCGAGACCCCGTTCTCGATCCAGAGCGTGTCGAAGGTCTTCACCCTGACGCTCGCGCTCGGCATGGTCGGCGACGCCCTGTGGAAGCGCGTCGGGCGCGAGCCCTCGGGCAGCCCGTTCAACTCGATCGTGCAGCTGGAGCGCGAGCAGGGCGTTCCGCGCAACCCCTTCATCAATGCCGGCGCGATCGCGGTGACCGACGTGATCCTGTCCGGCCACCAGCCGCGCGAGGCGCTGGGCGAGATCCTGCGCTTCATGCAGGCGCTCGCCAACGACCCGACCATCGCCATCGACGAGGCGGTGGCGGCGTCCGAGAAGCGCACTGGCTTCCGCAACGTGGCGCTGGCCAACTACATGAAGTCCTTCGGCGTGGTCGAGAACCCGGTCGACTACACGCTCGGCGTCTACTTCCACCATTGCGCGATCAGCATGTCGTGCCGGCAGCTCGCCACGGCGGGGCGCTTCCTGGCCCATTCCGGCCGGAACCCCGCCACCGGCCTGTCGGTGATCCCGCCCGAACGCGCGCGCCGCATCAACGCGGTGATGCTGACCTGCGGCCACTACGACGGCTCGGGCGAGTTCGCCTACCGGGTCGGCCTGCCGGGCAAGAGCGGCGTCGGCGGCGGCATCCTGGCGATCGCCCCGGGCCGGGCCTCGATCGCGGTCTGGTCGCCCGGCCTCGACGAATCCGGCAACTCGCATCTCGGCCGGATCGCGCTGGAAAGCCTGACCAAGCGCATGGGCTGGTCAATCTTCGGCGCGTGAGCTCTCCGCGAAGCGCCGAAGGGCCTCCTCTCCCCTCCGGGAGAGGGGGGTCCGCGTTCCGACCGGCACGCGCCCGGGGAACGAAAGACGGCGCGGATCCGAAGACCCGCGCCGCCGCGTAAGGCCGAAATCCCGGACCTCAGTGGGTCGGAACCGACTCGACCGTCTTCAGGATCTGCGAGGCGATCTGGTAGGGGTCCCCCTGGCTGTTGGGACGGCGGTCTTCCAGATAGCCCTTGTAGTCGTTGTTGACGAAGGAGTGCGGCACGCGGATCGAGGCGCCGCGGTCGGCCACGCCGTAGGAGAACTGGTTGATCGCCGCGGTCTCGTGCTTGCCGGTCAGCCGCATGTGGTTGTCGGGGCCGTAGACGGCGATGTGGTCGTCGAGGTTCTCCTTGAACGCCGCCATCAGCTTCTCGAAGTATTCCTTGCCGCCGGTCTCGCGGAGGTAGGTGGTCGAGAAGTTGGCGTGCATGCCCGAGCCGTTCCAGTCGGTGTCGCCGAGCGGCTTGCAGTGGTACTCGACGTCGATGCCGTACTTCTCGCACAGGCGCTGCAGCAGGTAGCGCGCGACCCACATCTCGTCGGCGGCCTTCTTGGAGCCCTTGCCGAAGATCTGGAACTCCCACTGGCCCTTGGCCACCTCGGCGTTGATGCCCTCGTGGTTGATGCCGGCGTCGAGGCAGAGGTCGAGGTGCTCCTCGACGATCTGGCGCGCGATCGGGCCGACGTTCGAGTAGCCGGCGCCGCAATAGTACGGGCCCTGCGGCGCGGGGTAGCCGGTCGACGGGAAGCCGAGCGGGCGGCCGTCCTTGTAGAAGAAGTATTCCTGCTCGAAGCCGAACCAGGCGCCCGGGTCGTCGTGGATGGTGGCGCGCTTGTTCGACGGGTGCGGGGTCTTGCCGTCCGGCATCATCACTTCGCACATCACCAGCACGCCGTTCTTGCGCGTGGAATCGGGGAAGTGGCGCACGGGCTTGAGCATGCAGTCGGACGAGCCGCCCTCGGCCTGCAGGGTCGATGAGCCGTCGAAGCCCCAGAGCGGGAGCTGCTCGAGGGTCGGGAAGCCGTCGAAGTCCTTGATCTGGGTCTTGCCGCGAAGATTCGGGACCGGCGTGTACCCGTCGAGCCACAAATACTCGAGTTTGTATTTCGTCATTCCGAGTCTCTCGTCCGTTAACGATGAAAAGCCAGCGGGAACGGCAGCCGCTCCGGGGCTTCCGACGACCGAGACCCCGCTAGCAGGGACCGTGCCAGCGAAACGCCGTCCCGCCGGCGGTTCCCGTCCCCGCGCGGCCGAGGCAGTCAACTCCGCGTGAGCGTCGGGCTCGGAGCGGGCCGGTTCGCGCGGCTCGGGCGCGGGCAATGCGGCGGCACCGCCCGTCGCCCGAGGCCGCGCGCGCCGGCGCGCGACGACGATTTCCGGGCCCCTTCGGTTGGCACGACGGCGTCGCGGGCTGTATGGAGCCCACGTCCGGCGCACGGCACGGTGCGGCGGCCCACGAATGTCAGGAGGACGTCCACGATGACGACAGCGGCCGAGGTGCTCAAGACCATCCGGGACAACGACGTCAAGTATGTCGACTTCCGGTTCACGGACCCGCGCGGCAAGTGGCAGCACGTCACCTTCGACGTCAGCCTGGTGGACGACGAGATCTTCGAGGAAGGCACGATGTTCGACGGCTCGTCGATCGCCGGCTGGAAGGCGATCAACGAATCCGACATGCTGCTGATGCCGGACCCGGCGACCGCCACGATGGACCCGTTCTTCTCGGCGGCCACCATGGTCATCGTCTGCGACGTGCTCGAGCCCTCGACCGGCGCGCCCTACCCGCGCGACCCGCGCGGCACCGCCAAGCTCGCCGAGGCCTATCTCAAGTCCACCGGCATCGGCGACACGATCTACGTCGGCCCGGAGGCCGAGTTCTTCGTCTTCGACGACGTGAAGTTCGGCGCCGACCCGTACCACACCGGCTTCCAGCTCGATTCGACCGAGCTGCCCACCAACGGCTTCACCGACTACGAGGGCGGCAACCTCGGCCACCGCGTCGCCACCAAGGGCGGCTACTTCCCGGTGCCGCCGCAGGATTCGGCCCAGGACATGCGCGGCGAGATGCTGGCCGCGATGCAGGGCATGGGCGTGAAGGTGGAGAAGCACCACCACGAGGTCGCCAGCGCCCAGCACGAGCTCGGCATGAAGTTCGACACGCTGACGCTGCTCGCCGACCACATGCAGATCTACAAGTACTGCATCCACAACGTGGCGCAGAGCTTCGGCAAGACCGCGACCTTCATGCCGAAGCCGGTCTTCGGCGACAACGGCTCGGGCATGCACGTGCACCAGTCGATCTGGAAGGACGGCAAGCCGATCTTCGCCGGTGACAAGTACGCCGGCCTCTCCCAGGAATGCCTGTGGTACATCGGCGGCATCATCAAGCACGCCAAGGCGCTGAACGCCTTCACCAACCCGTCGACCAACTCCTACAAGCGCCTGGTGCCGGGCTACGAGGCCCCCGTGCTGCTCGCCTACTCGGCACGCAACCGCTCGGCCTCCTGCCGCATCCCGTGGACGAAGAGCCCGAAGGCCAAGCGCGTCGAGGTCCGCTTCCCCGATCCGATGGCCAACCCCTACCTCGCCTTCTCGGCGCTGCTGATGGCCGGGCTCGACGGCATCCTCAACAAGATCGATCCGGGCGCGGCCATGGACAAGGATCTCTACGACCTGCCCCCGCGCGAGCTGAAGAAGATCCCCACCGTCTGCGGCTCGTTGCGCGAGGCGCTGCAGAACCTCGACCGCGACCGCGCCTTCCTCAAGGCCGGCGACGTCTTCACCGACGACCAGATCGACTCGTTCATCGCCCTAAAGATGGAGGAGGTCATGCGCTACGAGATGACCCCGCACCCGGTCGAGTTCACGATGTACTACTCGCTCTGAGGCCGGGGCGGGCTCGACGCCCGCTCCCATCGCCCACGACGAAGCGCCGGAGCCTCCTCGAGGCTCCGGCGCTTCGCGTTTGAGAACCGCGATGAGAGCCTTCTGACTATATTCCTATACAGGAATATAGGAAGATCCGAGGGGTGCAGTCCATGGCGTCAGGCGCGACGGGCCTTGTGCGGGCGAGATGGATGATCGCCGCGTACCGCGTGGAGGTCGCCTTCCTGCGGTTGCGCCTGTCGCTGCGTGCGTATCACGCCGACCAACCCCGCCTGCCGGCCGGGAACCCGAACGGGGGCCAATGGACGGATGGCGATACGGGCGACGGGCATGATTCCGCCGACGATGCGCGGATCGTTCACGTCTCGGACGATGCCGACCGCCGGTACAGGGTCTTGCTCTCCGAGTAAGAGGCGCGCGGCGGGCATACGCTTCGCGAGCATGTCGGCAAGACGGATGCGGAGATGATGGGTCGCGTCCTGGCCAGCAGAAGGACGTTCCCGGTCATCAGTTACGGCCTGAAGCGCGATGGCTCGTTCGAGTCGGTGGGGACTGCGAACGACTTTATCAATCGGACACTGGAGCAGAATGCTGCGGAGGTCGATGACGTCGCAACCGGTAGAAGAGACGATGCCTTCATGACATCCCGTTTCGGATAGAGAACCGGGCGGGAAGCCTACACGGCGGGGCAGCTCGAGCCGTATCTGCGCACGACCTACGGTGTCGGAATGTTCATCGTTCACGATCCGGGCAGTCCCCGCGGGTACCGCATCCATACCGCCTATTCGCGCAACGACTGAGATCGACATGCAGGCCGCCCCGGAATTCCTGACCTTTGCCCGCTGGTACATCCAGGACATCGATCGCATCGCGCCGACGCTCGAGGAGATGTACGATTTCGGTCTCAGACGTTTTCGTGGCGAGGAACGCGTCCGCCTGCGGCAGTTCATCGACCGGGCCGTCCGCGAGGCGTCCGACGCGACGTTGGAACGGCTGTGGAATGAGACGGACGCCGACATCTACTTCCCCACCGTGCAGGATCTCCGCGCCTTCCTGGCCGGCGCCCGCGACCGGCTCTGACCAGAGAATCCGAGGGATCGGGTCCGGACGCCGCAGAGGGAAGAGGGAAGACGCCATGGCGAAGCCGCGCCTCGAACCCACGTCGGAATTCCATCGGCTCGGCCTGGATTTCTACCAGGACCTAGACACGACCGGGAAGACGGAAGACGAGGTCTGTGACATCGTGCTCGATCCGTTCACCGGCCAGGAGCGGATCCGCCTGCAGGACTTCCTCGACGGGATCACGCGCGACGACGCCTCGGATGCCGAGCTGCTGCAATCAAGGTAGCTTGTATATCAAATATAATCGCAGTGCTGGTTTTTACTTGATCCATGACCTGAATTCGGCGCGTGACTCTTGCGTCCGAGCCGCATATCCACGGAGTGACGGGGATCGACATGCAGCTGCCACCGGAATTCGAAAAGTTCTCACTCCAATTTTATTCGGGCATATTGGACGACGTTGAAACAGAAGAGGAATTAATCAATTCGGCCTTGTCCCCATTCTCAAATCCGCAACAACGCGCGCGCCTGCGTTCGTATCTCGATGAGATAACGCGGGATCATGTAGACGATAGGGAGCTGCAAGAAGTCTGGTCGTCGTCCGCAGACACCGTGTTTCGCGATAGCGCTGGGCTGCGTGAGTTGTTGAGAAGAGCGCGAGATCGGCTCTGATATCTGGCCCGAATTCATCCTTGCGATGCGCGACCCATCCTATGAAATATCCATATCCCGCACGATCCGCCATCGATTGCAGATTTTGTGTTCCATTTAAAGAAGGCTGGAGTTGCTGCATCTGGATGATTGCATAGCTAAAATTCGCAAATCACACATATCAGATCACTGTTTATCTGCGCAATAAACGTGGTATCGGCGTCGAGTCGAGACATGACCCGACTTCCCCGAGCGGATTTCTTATCCGGGCCGCATTCCCCCCTGCAGAAGGCAGCCGAAATGAAGCTATCTGCGGAATTTTGTGATTTCAGCCTGCAATTCTATCAGGATCTTCTCGACGACGTGTCGAGCGAAGAGGAAATGATCCGTACTGTCTTATCGCCTTTGAAGGATGCGGAAAAACGCGCAAGACGGAGGGAATATCTCGGCTCGATCACCGCAGACGAATTTTCAGATGAAGACTTGCGGAAACTGTGGTGGTCCTCGTCCGCCGATATCGTGTTTCACGACGGCGCCGAGCTGAGAGGTTTTCTCAAACGGGTGCGGGACAGATTGTAACGCCCGCCTCGGAAGCCGGCAGGGCAGCTCGGAACCGGCGAAGGCTGTCGATGACAGGGATGCGGTAGAAGTCACGGCAGGTCGCCGAGGCCTGAAGCGTGCCATGGAAGCATGGTGATCGTTCGACGGTGAAGAACGGATCCTTCCCCGGACCCGTCCGGGTTTCGAAAGGCCCGAGATCTTTCGCGGGTGCGGGCGAGGGCCCTGCATGATCCTCGGGGCTCGGCCCCGAGCCCCCGCCAAAGGGATGATCCCTTTGGAATCCCCCGGTTTGTGGTTCTATGATCAGGGGTGGGATCGATCGTCGTCACGGTCAATCACGCCCCCTCGGAATGCGTTGCCGGTCGCTTTGGGACCCTGATCGTTCGAATCGGCGGATCGATCCATGCTCACCCTCGACCATCTTGTCATCGTCGCACCGGATCTCGCCGCGGGCGTGGCTCATGTCCGCGACGGCCTCGGCGTCGACATGCCCGGAGGCGGACGCCACCGCGAGATGGCGACCCGCAACCATCTGCTGCGCCTCGGACCGGCGACCTTCCTCGAGGTGATCGCGGTGGACGCGGCGGCCGCGCCGCCCGGCCGCCCGCGCTGGTTCGGCCTCGACGACGGCGCCCGCGTGCGGGCCGACTGGGAGGCCGGCCGGCGCCTGCGCGGCTGGGTCGCCCGCACCGGCGACCTCGACGGCCTGCTCGGGCGCCATTCCGGCCTGTTCGGCGATGCGCTGGCCGTCAGCCGCGGCGCCCTGCGCTGGCGCTTCGCCGTGCGCCGCGACGGCGCCTGGCCCGAGGACGGCGCCCTGCCCTGCCCGATGACGTGGGGCGAAGGCCCGCACCCGGCCGGCGCGATGCCCGATCTCGGCTGCCGGCTGGCCGGTCTCACCCTCACGCACCCCGATCCCGACCGGATCGCCGCCCTGTACCGGACGCTTCGGCTCGCGGACGCGCCGGCGGTCCGGGCCGGGGCGTTCGGCTACCGCGCCGAGATCGCGACGCCCCACGGCCTGCGCGTGCTATCCTGACGGGCAGCGCGATCGGCGCGTCGTTCCGGCCCCCTGCAGGAGATTGTCCCATGGCCCTCGTCTGCCCGGTGATCCTCGGCTCCGTCCGCTCGGACCGGCAGGGTCTTCGCGTCGCGCGATTCCTGATCGCCGAGCTGGTGCGGCGCGGCTGGGAGGCGCCGCTGGTCGACCCCGCCGAGCTGCAGCTGCCGCTGCTCGACCGGATGTACAAGGAGCACCCGAAGGACGAGGCGCCGCCGAAGCTCGAGGCGCTGGCGGCGCTCTACCGCCGGGCCGACGCGTTCGCCGTGGTCTCGGCCGAGTACAACCATTCGGTGCCGCCGGCCCTGTCGAACACCCTCGACCACTTCCTGGAGGAGTATTACTGGCGGCCCTCGGCGATCTGCTGCTACTCGGCCGGGCAGTACGGCGGCGTGCGCGCGGCGATGCAGCTTCGGGCGATGCTGGCCGAGCTCGGCATGCCGAGCATCCCCTCGCTGCTGCCGGTGCCGCGGGTCGGCAAGGTGCTGGACGAGGCGGGCACGGCCGCCGAGCCGTGGCTGACCAAGGCCGCCGGCAAGTTCCTCGACGAGCTGGCCTGGTACGCCGAGGCGCTGAAGGCCCAGCGGCAGAAGGGCACGCCGTACTGAGCGCCGAGTGGCACCGCGATTGCCACGCGCCGGGGACCGCGGGTCGCAGGACGGGCGTGGCATCAACGAGAGCTGGGCATGAACGAGAGCGTGGAACGGGTCCGGGACGCCCTGGCCGAGCTGATCAAGGCGGCGCTGATCTCCGACGACCGGACGAGCCTTGCCTGCCGCGACGCGGCGCGGGAGAAGCTCGCGGCGCTGGCGGCCGACCCGCCGGAGGCGGCATCGCTGCGCATCGACGGCGCCTGGACCCTGGCGATCAAGGCGGCCGAGGCGCCGGAGCTCCAGCCGGCCGAAGGCCAGGTGAACCTGACCCTGCCTCGGGCCGCGCCGTTCGCCCTCGAGGACCTGATCGCGCCGGGCTTCGACGTGGACGCCGCCGTCGAGACGATCCGCAAGTCGGCCTCCACCGGCTAGAGCATCGTCCGTGATCCAGGGATCGCGGACGATGCTCTGTCCTGTCGTGAGGCCGTATTGTCTTCACGCGGGCCGGGATCCGCCCCGCTTGAAAATGCTCACCGAGCGGAGACCGGCGACCGACGCCTGTCGAGGGCCGGCGGCGCCGATGTTGCTCCGGATCGGGCGCAGCACCATGTTGGGGAACAGACGCGCGGTCCTCGATCGCGATCCCCGAACAGAACCGTCGCCGCGCGCGGCGCGAGCGAGCTGAACAGCCTTTGGCCAAACGCATCAACACCCAGGCGGGGGAGCCGTCCCTCCCCTCGCGCGAGCAGATCGTCGCCTTCATCGCGCAGGCGACCGACACGGTCGGCAAGCGCGAGATCGCGCAGGCCTTCGGCATCAAGGGCGCCGACAAGATCGGCTTGAAGCGCATCCTCAAGGAGATCGAGGAGGACGGCGACATCGCCCGCGGGCGCGGCGGCCTGTCGAAGGCCGGGCGCCTGCCGCCGGTGGTGCTGGCCGACATCCGCTCGCGCGACCGCAACGGCGACTTCCTGGCGTTTCCCGCCGAGTGGGATGCCGGCAAGGGCGATGGGACGGGCGACGGGACGGGCAAGCCGCCGACCATCGTGCTCCACGCGCCGCGCGGCGGCCGCAAGCCGCGGGGCCTGACCGCCGGCATCGGCGACCGCGCCCTGCTCAGGGTCGAGCCCGACGGCGCCGACGGGCGCTACACCGGCCGCGTCGTCAAGGTGATCGGAAAGAACAAGGCCGAGATCATCGGCGTGTTCCGCGAGGGCGCCCAAGGTGGCCGCATCGTGCCGGTGGAGAAGCGCTCGCAGGGCCGCGAGATCCTGATCCCGCCCGGCGAGGAGGGCGAGGCCCGCGAGGGCGACCTCGTCAGCGTCACGCTGGAGCGCGAGACCCGCTTCGGGCTGCCGCGCGGCCGGGTGCGCGAGCGCCTCGGCTCGCTCGGTTCCGAAAAGGCGGTGAGCCTGATCGCGCTGCACCTCCACCACATCCCGCACGTGTTCGCGGAGGCGACGCTGGCCGAGGCCGACGCGGCCAAGCCCGCCACGATGAAGGGCCGCGAGGATTGGCGCGACCGCCCGCTGCTGACCATCGATCCGCCCGACGCCAAGGACCACGACGACGCGGTGATGGCGCAAGCCGACGACGACGCCGGCAACCCCGGCGGCTTCGTCGTCACCGTGGCGATCGCCGACGTCGCGGCCTACGTCCGCCCCGGCTCGGCCCTCGACCGCGAGGCGCTGGAGCGCGGCAACTCGGTCTACTTCCCCGACCGGGTCGTGCCGATGCTGCCCGAGCGTATCTCCAACGACCTGTGCTCGCTCCGCGAGGGCGAGGACCGCCCGGCGCTGGCGGTGCGGATGGTGGTCGCCGCCGACGGGACGAAGCGCAAGCACACGTTCCACCGGGTGATGATGCGCTCGCGCGCCAAGCTCTCCTACGCCCAGGCGCAGGCCGCCATCGACGGGCACGGCGACGACGCCGCGAATGCGCTGCTCGACACGGCGCTCCGCCCGCTCTGGGCCGCCTACGCGGCGCTCCGCGAGGCGCGCGACCGGCGCGGCCCGCTGGCGCTCGACCTGCCGGAGCGCAAGGTGCTGCTGACCCCGGACGGCGCGGTCGACCGGGTGATCGTGCCGGAGCGCCTCGACGCGCACCGGCTGATCGAGGAGTTCATGATCCAGGCCAACGTCGCGGCGGCCGAGACGCTCGAGGGCGCGCGCCAGGCGCTGATCTACCGGGTGCACGACGAGCCGGCGATCGAGAAGATGCGCGCGCTCGGCGAGGTGCTCGCCTCGGTCGGCGTCAAGCTGCCGAAGGAGGGCGCGCTCCGGCCGGCCCTGTTCAACCGCATCCTCGCGGCGGTGGCCGAGACCGAGCACGCGCTGTTCATCAACGAGGTGGTGCTGCGCAGCCAGGCCCAGGCCGTCTACGGCTCGGAGAATCTCGGGCATTTCGGGCTGAACCTGCGCCGCTACGCCCACTTCACCTCGCCGATCCGGCGCTACGCCGACCTCATCGTCCACCGGGCGCTGATCGCTGCCGGGCGCATGGGCTCGGACGGGCTCTCGCCGGACGTGACGGCCGCCGACCTCGCGCAGGTCGGTGAGCAGATCTCGGCGGCCGAGCGCCGGGCCATGGCGGCCGAGCGCGAGACCATCGACCGGCTGATCGCCCACCACCTCGCCGACCGGGTCGGCGCGACCTTCCACGGCCAGATCGCCGGCGTGACGCGGGCCGGGCTGTTCATCAAGCTGGCCGATACCGGCGCGGACGGCTTCGTGCCGATCTCGACGCTGGGCGCCGACTACTTCCGCCACGAGGAGGGCCGCCACGCGCTGGTCGGCGAGCGCACCGGCGAGACCTTCCGGCTGGGCGACAAGGTCGAGGTGAAGCTCGTCGAGGCCGCCCCCGTCGCCGGCGCGCTGCGCTTCGACCTTTTGTCGGAAGGGCGCACCCGGGCGGGAACCAAGGCCTCCGGCACCCAGGCGCCCGGCGACCGCGCCTTCAAGGCCGCCCCGAGCGGCCGCCCCGCCGGCATCCGCAACGCGGGCACGCGTCACCGCGGCTCGCGCCGATGAGGCGGCAGGGTGTATGGTGACGGCATGATGCGCGAGCCCCCCACCCGTACCGGCCTGGTCCGCTCGATGGCGCAGGGCTTCGTCGGCCGCTGCCCGCATTGCGGGGAGGGCCGGATCTTCGGGCGCTACCTCAAGGTCCGGCCCGAATGCGACGCGTGCGGGCTCGAGCTGCACCATCACCGCGCCGACGACCTGCCGCCCTACCTGGTGATCTTCGTGGTCGCCCACGTGATCGGCTACCTGATCCTCGAATCGGAGCTGAACTACGACGTGCCGCTCTGGGTCTCGCTCAGCGTCTGGCCGGTGGTGACGCTGGCGCTGGCGCTCGGGCTGCTCCAGCCGGTGAAGGGCGCGGTGGTCGGGCTGCAATACGCGCTTGGCATGCACGGCTTCGCCACGCTACCGGGAGCTAAGCCCGACGCGGGGCCGGAGGACGCGCACCTTGACCGACCCGGCCTCGACGGCGCGTCCCCCCTCCGGCCCTAAGCCGAAACCGTCCGCGGCCTTGCGCCCGCGCGACGCCGCGACGCTGATCGTGCTCGACCGCCGCAGCAGCGGGCCGAAGGTGCTGATGGGGCGGCGCAACGCCGGCCTCGCCTTCATGCCGGGCAAGTTCGTGTTTCCCGGCGGGCGGATCGAGGCGAGCGACAGGCGCATGCCGGTGGCCGGCGCGCTGCCCGACTACGCCGAGGCCGCGCTGACCCGGCAGGTGGTGCGCCCGCCCCACCATCTCGGCCGCGCGCTGGCGCTCGCCGCCATCCGCGAGACCTTCGAGGAGACCGGCCTGCTCGTCGGCACCCGCGAATACGGGCCGCCGGAGGAGGTGCCGGCCGGCTGGGAGGCCTTCGCCGCCCACGGCGTGCTGCCGGACCTCGAGGCGCTGCACTTCGTCGCCCGCGCGATCACGCCGCCGAAGCGCGTGCGCCGCTTCGACACCCGCTTCTTCACGGTCGACCGCCGCGCCATCGCCGCCGAGGAGCCGGGCCGGGTCTCGGAGGCGTCGGAACTCACCGAGCTCGCGTGGTTCACCTTCGCCGCCGCGCGCAAGCTCGACCTGCCGACCATCACAGGCATGATCCTCGACGAGCTGGAAGCCCAGGTCGCGGTCGACTTCGCGCCCTACCGCCCGATCCCGTTCCACGCCGAGCGCCGCGGCCGGCGCGAGCGCACGGTGCTGTAGGGCTCGGGCCGCGGGGCGCCCGAGCGGGTCCCCACCTTGACGGCCCCGGCCCGATCGGGCATTCACCCGCCGGTATTCGGCCGGCCACGCCCGGCCCTTTTGCGTTTCGCGCTTGCGGAATGCCGCGAAGCCCCAGGAGCGCCCGCCATGGCCAAGGCCGTCACCGTCAAGATCAAGCTCGTCTCCACCGCCGACACGGGCTACTTCTACGTCACCAAGAAGAACTCCCGCACGCAGACCGAGAAGCTGACGCAGCGCAAGTACGACCCGGTCGTGCGCAAGCACGTCGACTTCAAGGAATCGAAGATCAAGTAAGCGTTTCGGTCCGGCAGCCCGGATCGGACGACGAGGCCGCCCCCGACCGGGGCGGCCTTTTTCGTGCACGCCGGTGCGGCGCTCCTACAGGTCCGGCGCGTCGAGCGTCTTCGCCAATGTCCGCGCGATGGCGACCAGCGCCGTGATCATCGGGGTGGAGGGCTCGCGCCGCGGCGCCACCAGGCCGATCGTGTGCTCCAGCTCCGGCGCGACGATCGGGATCGCGCGCACGCCGACCATCGGCCCGAGGGCGTCGGCGAGGATCGCCGGCATCACGCTCGCCCACTTGAGCGTGCGGACATGGGTCATCAGCACGATCATCGAGTTCGATTCGAGCGAGGCCGAGGGCTCGCCGCCCGCGTCGCGGATCTGCTGGTCGATGATGCGCCGGTTCTGCATGTTCGGCGTGAGCAGGCACAGCGGCAGGCGGCCGATCTCGGCCCAGGTCACCGAGGCGCGTGCGTCGAAGGCGCCGCCTTCCGCGGTCAGCAGCCGGTAGCGCTCGCGGTAGAGCGGCACCGAGATCACCCGGCCGAGCGGCTCGTTGTCGAGGTAGGTCAGGCCGGCATCGGCCTCCAGGTTCTCGATCAACGAGAAGATGTCGGCCGAGGTGGTCGATTCCACCGTCAGCCGCACGTCGGGGTGCTTCTCGCGGTAGGGCGTGGTGAGGTTGGCCACCATCGGCAACGCGGTCGGGATCGCGGCGATGCGCAGGTGCCCGGTGAGGCCGCGGCGCAGGCCCGCCACGTCCTCGTGCATGGCGCGGCTGTCGGCGACGATGCGCCGGCCCCATTCGAGCACGCGCTCGCCCTCCGGGGTGAAGCCCTGGAAGCGCGAGCCGCGCCGCACCAGCTGCACCCCGAAGCGGTTCTCGAGCTGCTTCACCCCCGCCGACAGGGTCTGCTGGGTGACGCCGCAGGTCTCGGCGGCGCGCCCGAAATGCTGCTCCCGCGAGAGCGCGAGCAGGAAGTCGAGCTTGTCGATCATGGCACCCTCCCCGGCGGCGTGCCGGGAAGGCTATACCCATTCGGCCGACCGCGCCCGCTCAGCGGAACAGGATCAGCGCCTTGGCCAGCGTCGTCCACACGCCCCAGGCGATCGGGATGCCGACGACGGCCCAGGCGGCGAGCGCCGCCAGGCCGAAGCCGCCGCGGCCGATGCCGAAGGAGCCCGAGGGGATCGTCCCCGCCGCGCCCCGGCTGTTCAGCGCCGCCACGTCGGCGTCCGACATGAACCACTTGGCCTTGAGCGGGCGCACCAGCAGGTTGGCGACGAAGCCGAGCGCCAGCATGCCGGCGAGGATGTACATGGTGCCGTCGTAGAGGCGCGAGCCGGCGACGCCGGCATCGACCTGCGCCTGGCGGATGTAGTTGACCACCACCGGCCCGACGATGCCGGCCGTCGACCACGCGGTGAGCAGCCGCCCGTGGATCGCGCCGACGAACTGCGTGCCGAAGATGTCGGCGAGATAGGCCGGCACCGTGGCGAAGCCGCCGCCGTACATCGACAGGATGACGCAGAACGCGAGCACGAACAGCGCCTGCGAGCCTGCGGCGGCGAAGGACGGCGCACCGGCATAGAGCGCGATGCCGAGCGCGAAGAAGATCGCGTAGGTGGTCTTGCGCCCGAGCTTGTCCGACATCGAGGCCCAGAAGAAGCGGCCGCCGATGTTGAACAGCGACAGCAGCCCGACGAAGCCCGCCGCGATCGCGGCGACCTGCGCCTTCTGGCCGGCCTCGAGGGCGGAAAAGCCGACATCCGGCGCGCCGACGAGGCGGCCGCCGAAGATCTCCTGCAGCATCGGCGAGGCGATGCCGATGACGCCGATCCCGGCCGAGACGTTGAGGCACAGCACCGCCCAGATCAGCCAGAACTGCGCGGTCTTGTGCGCGTCGTCGAGGTGGACCTGGCCGTTGGTGATCATCCCCGCCTTGGCCGGCGCCGGGCTCCAGCCCTCGGGCTTCCAGCCGGCCGGCGGCACGCGGTAGCCGAGCGCGCCGGCCATCATGAACACGAAGTAGCCGGCGGCCATCACCAGGAAGGTCTGCCACACGCCGACCGAGGTCGGCGACTTGAACGCGTCCATCAGCATCGCCGCCAGCGGCGAGCCGATCAGCGCGCCGCCGCCGAACCCCATGATCGCCATGCCGGTGGCCATGCCGCGCCGGTCCGGGAACCACTTGATCAGGGTCGAGACCGGCGAGATGTAGCCGAGCCCGAGGCCGATGCCGCCGATCACGCCCGAGCCGAGCCACATCATCCAGAGCTGATGGGTGACGATGCCCAGCGCCGAGATCGCCATGCCGCCGCACCAGCACAAAGCCGCGGCGATGCCGGCCTTGCGCGGCCCCGCCCGCTCGAGCCAGCCGCCAAACACCGCGGCCGAGGCCCCGAGGAAGACGAAGAACAGGGTGTACATCCAGCCGAGATCGGCCACCCGCCAATCGCAGGTGGTGGTCACCAGCGCGGTCGCCAGCGACATGTCCGGGCAGGCCTTCGACGCGGTGATGCCGAGGGCGCGCGAGAGCGGCAGCCAGAACACCGAGAAGCCGTAGGCCATGCCGATGCAGAGGTGGATCGCCAGGGCCGCCGGCGGCACGAGCCAGCGGTTAAACCCGGGTTTCGCGACGATGTATTCGCGCGACAACCAGGATGTCGGCCGCTCGCGCAGCAAGGTGACGTCGGCGGTCCGTGCGGTCATCGGTGAAGTTCCCCCGAAGCGGCCCTGTTGAGCGGGCCGTCAATCGAGGTGAATTCTAAGGATTGAATTCAAGCGCGACTATCCGCGGATGTCGACGAGTCGGACGTTTCATCCGTCCGATCGTGACAAAACCGCGCCGGCGTCAACCGGCGTCGCTCGCACCTTCGCCGAGCTTCTGCGGATCGCGGGTGGCGGACCGCACCGGGCTCTCGGCCTCGGTCCGGCCCTCGCGCATCGCGCGGACCACGAGCGGGTCGACCCGCTCGCCCATCGCCGGCAGGCAGGCCTCGAGGCTCGCGAGCATCTTCGGGGTCCAGAACGCGACCACGTGCTTGTGGATGCCGGTCACCGCCTCGTCGTCCGGGTAGGACCGGAAGAAGGACGCGATCTGGTTGGCCATTCGCACCAGCTTCTCGTCGCTCGTCAGCGCGCTCATCGAAAACCTTTGCTTGCCTGCGTTGCCGAACGATGCGCGAGCAGCGCGTGTCCCTCCCCCCGCAGAGGGGGGAGGGAAGAGCCTGCCGCTACTCCGCCGCGTCGAGCTGCTGCGCGATGCGGGTGAGCGAGAAGTCCTCCTCGTAGAACTTCGCCTGCCAGTCCGACGGGCGGTTGGTGCGCCGGACCTGCACCGCCGTGACCTTGTACTCGGGGCAGTTGGTCGCCCAGTCCGAGAAGTCCGTCGTGATGACGTTCGCGCCGGTCTTGGCGTGATGGAAGGTGGTGTAGACCACGCCCGGCTGCATCCGCTCGGTGATACGCGCCTTGAGCGCGATGTCGCCCGACCGGCTCTCCAGCGAGACCAGGTCGCCGTCGACCACGCCGCGGACCTCGGCGTCGAACGGGTGGATCTCCAGCACGTCCTCCTCGTGCCAGCGCGAGTTCTCGGTGCGCCGGGTCTGCGCGCCGACATTGTACTGCGACAGGATCCGGCCGGTGGTGAGGATGAGCGGGAACTTCGCCCCCGTGCGCTCCTCGGTGGCCACGAACTCGGTGATCATGAACCGGCCGAGGCCGCGCACGAACCGGTCGACGTGCATCATCGGCGTGCCCATCGGCGCCTTGTCGTTGCAGGGCCACTGCACCGAGCCGAGCTCATCGAGCTTGGCGAAGGAGACGCCGGCGAAGCTCGGCGTCAGCGCCGCGATCTCGTCCATGATCTCCGACGGATGGCTGTAGTCCATCTCGTAGCCCAGCGCCTTGGAGAGCAGGATCGTGCCCTCCCAGTCGCCGTAGCCGCCCATCGGCGGCATCACCTTGCGCACGCGCGAGATCCGGCGCTCGGCGTTGGTGAAGGTGCCGTCCTTCTCCAGGAACGAGGCGCCCGGCAGGAAGACGTGGGCGTACTTGGCGGTCTCGTTCAGGAACAGGTCCTGGATGACGATGCACTCCATCGCCATCAGGCCGGACGTGACGTGGTGGGTGTCCGGGTCCGACTGGGCGATGTCCTCGCCCTGGATGTACATGCCCTTGAAGGCGCCATCGACGGCCTCGTCGAGCATGTTGGTGATGCGCAGGCCCGGCGCGTTGTCGAGCTTGGCCCCCCAGAGCGCCTCGAAGCTCTCGCGGGTGGCGTCGTCCGAGACGTGGCGGTAGCCCGGCAGCTCGTGCGGGAACGAGCCCATGTCGCAGGAGCCCTGGACGTTGTTCTGGCCGCGCAGCGGGTTCACGCCGGCGCCGAGCTTGCCGATGTTGCCGGTGGCCATGGCGATGTTGGCCATGCCCATCACCATGGTCGAGCCCTGGCTGTGCTCGGTGACGCCGAGGCCGTAGTAGATGCCGGCGTTGCCGCCGGTGGCGTAGAGCCGGGCGGCGGCGCGGAGCTCAACGGGGTCGATGCCGGTGTATTGCGCCTGCGCCTCCGGCGAGTGGCGCTCGTCGGCGATGAAGCGGGCCCAGGACTCGAACTCGGCGAGGTCGCAGCGCTCGCGCACGTAGGCCTCGTCGATCAGCCCCTCGGTGACGATCACGTGCGCCATCGAGTTGATGAAGGCGACGTTGGAGCCGGGCTTCAGCGGCAGGTGGTGCGTCGCCTTGATGTGGGGCGACTTCACCAGGTCGATCTTGCGCGGATCGGCGACGATGAGCTTGGCGCCCTGGCGCAGGCGCCGCTTCATCCGCGAGCCGAAGACCGGGTGGCCGTCGGTCGGGTTGGCGCCGATCACCAGGATCACGTCGGACTGCTCGACCGACTTGAAGTCCTGCGTGCCGGCCGAGGTGCCGAGCGTCGACATCAGGCCGTAGCCGGTCGGCGAGTGGCAGACGCGGGCGCAGGTGTCGACGTTGTTGTTGCCGAAGGCGGCGCGCACCAGCTTCTGGACGAGGTAGGCCTCCTCGTTGGTGCAGCGCGACGAGGTGATGCCGCCGACCGAGTCCCGGCCGTAGGTCGCCTGGATGCGCTTGAACTCGGAGGCCGCGCGGCCGATCGCCTCCTCCCACGACACCTCGCGCCACGGATCCGTGATCTTCTCGCGGATCATCGGCTTGGTGATGCGGTCCTTGTGGGTGGCGTAGCCGTAGGCGAAGCGGCCCTTGACGCAGCTGTGGCCCTCGTTGGCCTTGCCGCCCTTGTAGGGCACCATGCGGATGATCTTGGTGCCCTGCATCTCCGCCTTGAACGAGCAGCCGACGCCGCAATAGGCGCAGGTCGTGACCTCCGAATGCTCGGGCTGGCCGTGCTCGTGGATCGACTTCTCCTGGAGCGTCGCGGTCGGGCAGGCCTGCACGCAGGCGCCGCAGGACACGCACTCGGATTCCATGAAGTTGGTGTTGCCGGCCGCCACGCGGCTGTCGAAGCCGCGGCCCTCGATGGTGAGCGCGAAGGTGCCCTGCACCTCCTCGCAGGCGCGGACGCAGCGGTTGCAGACGATGCACTTCGACGGATCGTAGGTGAAGTACGGGTTCGACTCGTCCTTCGGCAGGTACTTCTCGGCGGTGGGCACGACGTGGTTGTCGCCGTCGTAGCCGTAGCGCACGTCGCGCAGGCCCACGATCCCGGCCATGTCCTGCAGCTCGCAGTCGCCGTTGGCCGCGCAGGTCAGGCAGGTCAGCGGGTGGTCGGAGATGTAGAGCTCCATCACGCCCTTGCGGAGCTTGGCGAGCTTGTCGGTCTGCGTCCGCACCACCATGCCGTTCTCGGCCGGCGTGGTGCAGGAGGCCGGCGTGCCGCGCCGCCCCTCGATCTCCACGAGGCAGAGGCGGCAGGAGCCGAACGGCTCCAGCGAATCCGTCGCGCACAGCTTGGGGATCTGCGTGCCCGCCGTCATCGCGGCGGCCATCACCGACGTTCCGGCCGGGACGGTGACGTCCATGCCGTCGATGCTCAGCGTCACCGTCTGATCGCTGACGCGGATCGGGGTGCCGTAGTCGATCTCTTTGATGAGGGCCATGGACGCCTCCCTACTCCGCCGCGACGGGCAGGTCGCCCGCGCGCGAAAAGTCTTCGGGGAAATGGGTGATCGCGCTCATCACGGGCATCGGCGTGAGCCCGCCCATGGCGCAGAGCGAACCGTCGGTCATGACCTCACAGAGGTCGGCGATGACGGTGAGGTTCTTCTCCGGGCTGATCCCGGCGATGACCTTGTCCATCGTCTCGACGCCGCGGGTCGCGCCGATGCGGCACGGGGTGCACTTGCCGCAGGATTCCGTGGCGCAGAACTCGAAGGCGAAGCGGGCCTGCTTCGCCATATCGACGGTGTCGTCGAACACGACGATGCCGCCGTGGCCGACGAGACCCTTGTTGGCTGCCATCGCCTCGTAATCGAGGGGCGTGTCGAGCAGATGATCGGGGAAGTAGGCCCCGAGCGGGCCGCCGACCTGCACCGCGCGGACCGGGCGGCCGGAGAAGGTGCCGCCGCCGTAGCCCTCGATCACCTCGCGCAGCGTGATGCCGAAGGCGGTCTCGATCAGGCCGCCGTGCTTCACGTTGCCGGCGAGCTGGATCGGCAGGGTGCCGAGCGAGCGGCCCATGCCGTAATCGGCGTAGGCCTTGGCGCCGTGCTCCAGGATCCAGGGCGTCGCCGTGAAGGTCATCACGTTGTTGACGAGCGTCGGCTGGCCGAGGAAGCCCTTCAGCGCCGGGATCGGCGGCTTGGCGCGGACGATGCCGCGCTTGCCCTCGAGGCTCTCCAGCAGCGAGGTCTCCTCGCCGCAGATGTAGGCGCCGGCGCCGAGCCGCACCTCGAGGTGGAAGCTCTTGCCCGAGCCCATCACGTCGTCGCCGAGGACGCCCGCCGCGATGCCGTTGGCGATGGCCTCTTTCAGCGTCGCGAAGGCCTGCGGGTACTCGGAGCGCAGGTAGATGTAGCCCCGCGTCGCGCCGACGGCGACGGCAGCGATGGTCATGCCCTCGATGAGGTTGAAGGGGTCGCCCTCCATCATCATCCGGTCGGCGAAGGTGCCGGAATCGCCCTCGTCGGCGTTGCAGACCACGTATTTCTGGTGCGACTGCGCCAGCATCACCGTGTTCCACTTGATGCCGGCGGGAAAGCCGGCGCCGCCGCGGCCGCGCAGGCCGGATTCGCGGACCTCGCCGACGGTGCCCTCGGGGCCGAGCCGCAACGCGGCCTCGAGGCCGCGATAGCCGCCATGGGCCTTGTAGTCGTCGACCGAGACCGGATCGATCACGCCGCAGCGGTGGAAGGTGAGCCGCTGCTGGCGGGCGAGGAACGGGATCGCCTCCGGGTCGCCGAGGCGGAGCGGGTGGTCGCCGCCCTCCGCCAGGCCGGCATCGAGGAGCGCGTCGACGTCGGCGGGCGTCACCGGGCCGTAGGCGACGCGGCCCTCGGGGGTCGCGACCTCGATCATCGGCTCGAGCCAGAACAGGCCGCGCGAGCCGGTGCGGACGATCGACACGTCGAGGCCGCGGCGCTCGGCGCCGGAGAACAGCGCGCGGGCGACGCGGTTGGCGCCGAGGCCGAGGGCCACGGCGTCGCGGGGGACGTAGAGGGTGATGCTCATGGGGGTGCTCATGCGCGCGCCTCGCTGAGGGCCGCGTCGAGGCTGTCGGCGGTGAGGCGTGCGATCGGCTCGCCGTCCACCAGCGCCGCCGGGGCGTTGGAGCACAGGCCGAGGCAGTAGACCGGCTCGACCGTCGCGTTCCCGTCGGCGGTGGTGCCGTGCCAGCCGGTGCCGAGGCGCGACAGGATCTCGGCGTGCAGCCGGTCCGAGCCCATGGCCTGGCAGGCCTCGGCGCGGCACAGCTTCACCGCGTGCCGGCCGGTCGGGTGGGCGCGGAAGTCGTGGTAGAAGGTGATGCAGCCGTGGACCTCGGCCCGCGACAGGTTGAGCGCATCGGCGATCAGCGGCACCGCGCCGGCATCGACGTAGCCGAAGGTCTCCTGCAGCGCGTGCAGGATCGGAAGGGTGGCGCCTTCCAGGTGACGGTGCTCGGCGATGATCCCGGAAGCGCGCTGCGCATCCCAGGGCTCGAAACGCGGCATGATTTCCTGCCCAGATTGTTCCCGTTCTAAGTGGCGACTGGAACAGAAATGCCGATTGCATTCAATCGTGCAGATCGGTCGCTCGACAAAGGTCTTCTGTCGAAATCGAGGGTCCGGCCCTCTGCTTCCCTACGGACGAACCCGCGAGCGCGGCATTTTCAACACGTCCGATTTGTCATGCTGCACCGCAACAGAACGGAGCGTCGGAGCGCACGTCATGCTGCCGTGCAATAAACTACCGGTTCGCATTCCGGCCTCAACCCTCGGATGGTTCGGCCCACGTTCGTCTGCAACCATCGACGGGCACACCGAAACTTTCTTTTCGCCGGCATGAAACCCTGGACCAAAGCACGACTTGACAAGCCCTAAGGGCAGTCTTGGAGCTGTCCGTCAGGCTTACGACGGCGCTGGCAACGGGATGAATAGGGCGCCGAAGGTGACGAATTCCATGGTCAAGAGCGATCTCCACCCGCCGCATTCCGGGCCCGGGTCCGATCCGGTGCTCTACGGGGTGGCCGCCGGGCTCGCCGAGCTGTTCCCGCCGGTGACGGCGCACCCGCGCCCGGTCCACGATCGCGACCGGGCCGAGACCGACGAGCCCGACCAGGACTGAGGCGACGCGCCCCGAGCGCGCAACCCGACGCGTCTTCCGTCGGAGCGCGTCCCGCGGCGATCGTGATCAGAGCGCGTCCCGCGCCGTGTCCTGCCAGCGCACCAGCGGGGTCGTGAGCGCGACCAGCAAAGCGTCGGCGAGCTTGCCCGCCACCGCGAAGGCGATGATCGCGGCGAGGATCTGCTCGGGCTTGGAGAATTGCTGGCCGTCGATCAGCAGGTAGCCGAGACCTTCGGACGCCCCCATCAGCTCGGCCGCGACCACGAACAGGAAGCCGAGCCCGAGGCCGGTGCGCAAGGCCGTGACGGTGGCCGGCAGCACCGCGGGCAGCAGGATGCGCCGCACCTGCGCCGCCCGCGACAGCCGGAAGATCCGCCCGACCTCGACGAGCTTGCGGTCGACCGAGGCGATGGCGCCCGCGACCCCGACATAGACGGGGAAGAACACCCCGACCGCGATCAGCATCACCTTCGGCGTCTCGAGGATGCCGAACCACAGGATGAACAGCGGCACCCAGGCGAGCGACGGCACCGCGCGCAACGCCTGCAGGCTCGGGTCGACGAGCCGGCGCAGGTCCGGCAGGGTCGCGGTCAGCGCGCCCGCGACGATCCCCGCCGCCGCGCCGAGCGCGAAGCCGAGGCCGACGCGCACCAGCGTCGCGGAGACGTGCATCCACAGGTCGCCCGAGCGGGCGAGCTCCCACAGCGTCGCCGCGATTCGGCTCGGCGGCGGCAGCAGCCGCCCCTGCGCCAGGCCGGCACGGACCGCCGCCTCCCAGCCCAGAGCCAGCGCCAGCGGAAGCAGGAGGCCGAGGCCGGCCCGGCCCAAGCGCGGGGAGACCGCGCGTCCGGCCCGTGGGGCGGCGCTTGGCGCGAGGTTGGAAGCGGCGTTCGCCGCCGGAGCGGCCGCGGGTCCGGTCATCGGGCGTAGAGCTCGGAAAGGTGTGGCATCGGACCGTCGGGAGCTGGAGGGTCGGCGGCCCTATAGCACCGCCGCGGGCTCAGCGCCGCGCCTCGGTCGCCATCCGCACCGCGAGGCCGGCGAGCACGGTGCCCATCAGCCAGCGCTGCGCCACCATCCAGGCCGGGCGCCCGCCGAGGAAGCCGGCCACCGACCCGGCGGTGACGGCGAGCAGCGCGTTCACGCCGACGCTGATCCCGGTCTGCACCGACCCCAGCACCAGCGATTGCACCAGCACGCTGCCGTGCCCCGGCGTGATGAACTGCGGCAGCAGCGACAGGTACATCACCGCGATCTTCGGGTTGAGGAGGTTCGTCAGGAACCCCATCGCGAACAGCCGCCGCGGCCCGTCGGGCGGCAGCATCCGCGGCTGGAACGGCGAGCGCCCGCCCGGCCGCACCGCCTGCCAGGCCAGCCACAGCAGGTAGAGCGCGCCGGAAAGGCGCAGGGCGTCGTAGGCGAAGGGCACGGCGAGCAGCAGCGCGGTGATGCCGAAGGCCGCCGCCAGCATGTAGACGAGATACCCCGCCGCGACCCCGCCGAGCGAGACCAGCCCGGCGCCCGCCCCCTGCGAGAGCGAGCGCGAGACCAGGTAGACCATGTTCGGCCCCGGCGTCAGCACCATGCCGAGGGAGACCAGCGCGAAGGCGAGGAGGTTCGTGATCTCGGGCATGCCTCCGGTCGCTCCTGCTGTGTGCGTCGACCGAACCGTGGGCATATCGCGGCGCGGCCCCCCTCTCCCAGGGGGAGAGGGACAGGGTGAGGGGTGTGACCTTTCCGTCTGAGGCACGCCCCTCATCCCACCCTTCTCCCCCTGGGAGAAGGAGCCGCGCTGCGGATCGCGCGGACGATACGGCTCTGCGACGAACGATGCGAGCGGGGCTCGATACGCCCTCGCCTACCGCGCCGGGTTGAAGCGCGTGTCGATCAGCCCGTCGACGGCGGCGGGGACGTCGGTGCCGGCGGGGATGATGCCGGCCTGCTGCAGGGCGAGGCCGGCCGCCTGGATCGAGGCCGCCTGGGCCTTGCCGACCGCCGGCTCGGAGAGGTCGGTGCGGGCGACCTGCCGGGCGATCACCGGCTCGGGCAGCTTCGTGGCGGCGACCAGGGCCGCCTTCAGCGCGTCCGGGTTCTGGATCGCGAACAGCCGCGCCCGCTCGTAGGCGGCGATCACGGTGCGGACGAGCTCGGGGTTCTCCTGGGCGAACGCCTCGCGCACGTCGAGCAGGCCCCAGGTGTTGGCGCTCGCGTCGCGGAAGAACAGCACGTCGTCGTTCTCGATCTCGGCCGCGGCCATCATCGGGTCGAGGCCGGCCCAGGCGTCGACGTCGCCGCGGTCGAGCGCCGTGCGGCCGTCGGCGTGCTGGAGCAGGACGAGCTTGGCGTCGCGCTCGGTCAGGCCCGCGCCCTGGAGGGCGCGGATCAGGAAGATGTGCGGGTCGGTGCCGCGGGTCACCGCGATGCGCTTGCCCTTGAGGTCGGCGACCCGCGCGATGCCGCTGTCCTTGCGGGTGACGAGCGCGGTCCATTCCGGCCGCGAGTAGGCGTAGACCGCCTTGATCGGGTTGCCGTTGATGCGCGCCACGAGGGCGGCGGCGCCGGCCGAGGAGCCGAAGTCGATCGCGCCGGCATTGAGGAATTCGAGCGCCTTGTTGGAGCCGAGCGACTGGACCCAGCGCACGGTGATGCCCCTCGGCTTCAGCGCTTCCTCCAAAAACCCCTTGTCCTTCAGGACCAGCCCGACCGGGTTGTAGGTCGCCCAGTCGAGGCGGACCTCCTTGACCTCGGCGGCGCCGGCGGGCGCGGACAAGGCGGCGGGCAGGGCGACCGGGAGAGCGAGCGCGAGGGCGGCACCGAGAAGCGCGCGGCGGGCAAGGCGCATGAGGACAGTCCTTTTCGGATCGGGCGTTTGATCCGAGCTAGGCCGGTGCGTTCTTTATGTCAAACGACAATTCCGCAATATAGGACGCACAGCCGTGGATGATCGGCATCAACCGAGTTGCAGGAACGCCGCGATCTTCGCCTTCACGTCATCGATCACGGCCGCCGGCGCGACGTCGACGAAGCGCGCGTAGCGCTCGGCCCAGGCGAGCGGCTTGCCCTGGTCCGCAAGGACGAAGCCGTGGATCTTCAGCCCGGACGGCAGGGCCACCTCGTAAGGGTAGCCACGTCCGCGGCTGGTGACCGGACACGCGAAGCAGCGCCCGACGAGGCCGTTGTAGGACCGCGGCGTGAGGACGAGCCCGGGCCGGGTGAAGCCCTGCTCGGTCCCAAGATGCGGACTGAACTCGAGGAAGATCAGGTCGCCGAGATCAGGGCAATAGGGCGGCTCACCAGATCTCGTCACCGACCGTCCGCCCCTCGAACTGGTCGTCGTGCAGGTTCTCTTTGGTGATGCCGGCAAGCAGGCCGTCGAAGGTGTAGCGCGGCGGCTCTGCGCGCGGCGCGATGACGATCCGCCCCTCCTCGACACTCAGTTCGGCCGTGCTGCCTTCAGCAGCGCCGACGTCTCGCAGGATCTGCGCCGGGATGCGGAGGGCGAGACTGTTGCCCCATCGGGAGAACTGAACGATCACGCGCACCTCTCCTGGCATGGCTGTGACCAAGCTTCGAACGGCACCGTGCCGCGCTCGCATCAACGTATCGCCTTCGTATATACGATCCCCGGGACGGCGCGTCAAAGCTCGCCCACCGGCACCCCGCCCGCTCCGGCGGATCCGGATCGAGCGTGGCTTCGGCGTGGCTCTTGCTCGCGGCCCCTCGCCCGAGGCCCTTCGCTGACGAGCCCCGGCTCGAGGACCCTGGCTCGACGCCGCGCGCCTGTCCAGAAGCCCGGCCCCGCTGGCAGCACCGGCAGTTCATGCTAACGGGTACCCATGTTCGATGCCGTCGCTGCCCTGGACAAGGTTCTGGATGCCCTGGATCGCGAGGCTCGTGAGCCGACGAAGCTCCGCGCCGTCCTGGTGCCGGAGCTGAAGCGGGTCATCGAGGCCGGCCACGCGGCGGCCGAGGCGCAGCTTCTGAAGGACCGGGACGGCATGCGCTGCGCCCGCGCGCTGTCGAACCTCACCGACGCGGTGGTGCGCGCGATCCACGACGCGGTGGTCTGGCGGCTCTATCCGAACGACAACCCCTCCACCGGCGAGCAGCTCGCGGTGGTGGCGACCGGCGGCTACGGCCGGGGCACGATGGCGCCGGGCTCCGACATCGATCTCCTGTTCCTGCTGCCCTACAAGCAGACCGCATGGTCGGAGAGCGTCGTCGAGGCGATGCTCTACGTGCTGTGGGACCTCAAGCTGAAGGTCGGCCACGCCACCCGCTCGGTCGAGGAATGCCTGCGCGAGGCCCGCGCCGACATGACGATCCGCACGGCGCTCCTGGAGGCGCGCTTCCTGTTCGGCACGCGGGTGCTGTTCGAGGAGCTGGTGACGCGCTTCGACGCCGAGCTGGTGATGGGCACCGCGCACGAGTTCGTCGAGGCCAAGCTGCGCGAGCGCGACGGCCGCATCACCAAGGCCGGCTCCTCGCGCTACCTGGTCGAGCCCAACGTCAAGGACGGCAAGGGCGGCCTGCGCGACCTCAACACCCTGTTCTGGATCGCCAAGTACACCTACCGGGTGCGCGACCAGGTCGAGCTCGTCGCCGCCGGCCTGTTCACGGCGGAGGAGTACCGCCTGTTCGAGCGCTGCGACGAGTTCCTGTGGCGGGTGCGCTGCCACCTGCACTTCGTCACGCGGCGCGCGGAGGAGCGGCTGTCCTTCGGGCTGCAGCCGAAGATCGCCGAGCGCCTCGGCTTCGGGCCGCGCGGCGGGCTGTCGGGCGTCGAGCGCTTCATGAAGGCGTACTTCCTGATCGCCAAGGACGTCGGCGACCTCACCGCCATCGTCTGCGCCGAGCTGGAGGCGCGCCACGCCAAGCGCACGCCGGTGCTCGACCGCTGGATCGGCAAGTTCCGCGATCGGTTCCGCGCCACCGCGATCGAGGCGGAGGATTTCTGGCTCGACCACGGCCGGGTCAACGTCCGCGCCGAGGACGCGTTCGAGCGCGATCCGGTCAACCTCCTGCGCCTGTTCTGGCTCGCCGACCGGCACAACCTCGCGATCCATCCCGACGCCAAGCGCCTGGCGAACCGCTCCCTGCGCCTGATCGGCCACGCCCTGCGCGCCGACGAGGAGGCCAACCGCCTCTTCCTCGAGATCCTGACCTCGAAGAACTCGCCGGAATCGGTGCTGCGGCAGATGAACGAGGCCGGCGTGCTCGGCCGCTTCATCCCGGATTTCGGCCGCATCGTCGCGATGATGCAGTTCAACATGTACCACCATTTCACGGTGGACGAGCACCTGCTGCGCTCGCTCGGCGTGCTCGCGGCGATCGATTCCGGGCGCACCGAGGAGCAGTTCCCGCTGGTCTCGCGCCTGGTCAACGCGATCCACAACCGGCGCGCGCTCTACGTGGCGATCCTGCTCCACGACATCGCCAAGGGCCGGCCCGAGGACCACTCGATCGCCGGCGCGGCGATCGCGCAGAAGCTGTGCCCGCGCTTCGGCCTGACCCAGGCCGAGACCGAGACGGTGGCCTGGCTCGTCGAGCACCATCTCCTGATGTCGATGACCGCCCAGAGCCGCGACCTTTCGGATCCGAAGACCATCGAGAAGTTCGCCGCCGTGGTGCAGACGCTGGAGCGCCTGCGCCTGCTGACGATCCTCACCGTCGCCGACATCACCGCCGTCGGCCCCGGCGTCTGGACCGCGTGGAAGGGCACGCTGATCCGCACCCTCTACGACGAGACCGAGGTGGTGCTGTCGGGCGGCCATTCCGAGATCGCCCGCACCGACCGCGTCCGGCTGATCCAGATGGGCCTGCGCGAGCAGCTGCCCGACTGGTCGTCGGAGGTGTTCGACGCCTACGCCGCGCGCCACAACCAGGCCTACTGGCTGAAGGTCGACGGCGTGCGCCAGTTCAAGAACGCCGGCTTCATCCGCCAGGCGATCGAGGCCGGCCGCACCAGCGCCACCGACGTCGAGACCGATCCGGTCCGCGGCGTCACCGAGCTGACGGTGTACTCGCCCGACCACCCGCGGCTGCTGGCCATCGTCACCGGGGCCTGCGCGGCGGCCGGCGGCAACATCGTCGACGCCCAGGCCTTCACCACCAGCGACGGCTTCGCCCTCGATTCGATCTTCATCTCCCGCGCCTTCGAGCGCGACGAGGACGAGATGCGCCGCGGCCGGCGCATCACCGCCTCGATCGAGCGCTCGCTCAAGGGCGAGATCAAGATCGCCGAGCTCGTGGCCGACAAGCACCCGCCCTCCACCGGCCGGGCCAAGACCTTCCTGGTCCCGCCGGACGTGGCGATCGACAACGCGCTGTCCAGCCGCGAGACGGTGGTCGAGGTCACCGGCCTCGACCGGCCGGGCCTGCTCTACGAGCTGACCACGGCGCTGAACCGCCTCAACCTCAACATCACCTCGGCGCATGTCGCGACCTTCGGCGAGCGGGCGGTGGACGTGTTCTACGTCACCGACCTGACCGGCACCCGCGTCACCCAGCCCGACCGCCAGGCGGCGATCCGCAGCGCGGTGATGGAGGTCTTCGCCGGCGACGTGGCGGTGATGAAGGCGGAGGGGCTGGAGGCGCTCGTCGCCGCGCCGCCGCCGCGGGAGGCGTGATGTGCTTCGCCGGGTTGATTTCGCGGCCCGCGCGCCTGATATCAACGCCGACCCCGAAATCACCCGGCGAGCCCTTTTCGCGATGACGAGCAACGACATGCAGCATGACGACCCGCGCCAGAGCACGGTCGAGGCCGGCGCCGGCGTGGCGCACGAGGCGCCGCACGACGCCCCCGCGTCCCAGGACGGGTCGGCCGCCGACGCGAAGCTCGCGGCGATGACCGCCGAGCGCGACGAGCTGAAGGACCGCACGCTGCGCACGCTGGCCGAGATGGAGAACCTGCGCCGCCGGACCGAGCGCGAGGTCGCCGACGGCCGGACCTACGCGGTCACCAACTTCGCCCGCGACGTGCTCAACGTCGCCGACAACATCCGCCGCGCGCTCGACAGCGTCCCGGCCGAGGCGCGGGCCTCGGCCGAGGGCGCCCTGAAGGGCCTGATCGACGGCATCGAGCTGACCGAGCGGGATCTCGCCAAGACCCTGGAGCGCCACGGCGTGAAGGTGGTCGAGCCCAAGGGCCAGCGCTTCGACCCGAACCGCCACCAGGCGATGTTCGAGGTGCCCGACCCGGAGGTGCCGGCCGGCACCGTCGTGCAGGTGGTCCAGTCGGGCTACGTCATCGGCGACCGGACCCTGCGCCCGGCCCTGGTCGGCGTCGCCAAGGGCGGCCCGAAGGCCGGCGCGCCGGCGGACGCCGCGCAGGCGTAAGGCGGCCGACGCAGGCCGGGCCTCGTCCGGCCTGCGTCCCGCCTCGGGGGCGCCGCCGCGACGCCTTCCTGCCCGGCCCGTCGGTTCGCGGCTGCGCGGGATCTCGGCGCCGGATCGATCGCGCCACGCACCGCGCGCCCGTCTCGGACGGGAAAGGCGCCCTTCCCCCGCCGGGCGGGAGGGACGGGCGATCGGGCGTCGCAGGACAGTCCGACAGCGGCCCGCGCGGGTCGGGCGCCGGCAGCGCACGCCATCCGGGAACGGCCACGCCATCGCCGTGCGCGAACGCACGGCGCGTCCGCCGAATCCTCGCCCGCACGGCTTCCGGATGCAGGCGACAGTTGAACATTCGGAAACGCTTGGGCCATAACTTCGCCATCGGCCGGGCGCATCCCGGACGAGTCGGCGCGGCGCGCGAAGCGTCGGGGCCGGGCTCGCGGGCGCATCGCCCCAGCGTCGCGCATCGGAATCGTCATGCAGGTCGTCGACGCGGTCGAGATGAACGGGTACGCCCAGGCGAGCGGTCGGACCGACCTGCGCCGCACCCGCGCGCATGCGCGCGCCCATCGCCACAGCGCCCAGGTGCGCACGCTGCGCCGGGTGCTGCCCCTGGTCGCGGGCGGCGCGGTGATCGCGCTCGGAGCCTGGCTGTTCAACCCGTTCGCGGCCGTCATCCCCGGCGTCAGCGTCGGGCCGGTGACGCTGTCGGGCACCAAGGTGCGGATGGAGAACCCGAAGCTCTCCGGCTTCCGCAAGGGCGACCGCGGCTACGAGGTCACCGCCACCGCCGCGCTGCAGGACATGCGCAAGCCGAGCCTGATCGAGCTCGAGGCGATGCGCGGCCACGTCGCCACCGACGACAAGGGCGGCCTCGCCTGGATCGAGGCGGCGACCGGGCTGTTCGACACCACCCGCGAGGCGCTCGACCTCAAGCAGGACATCCGGATCTGGACCGACAAGGGCGAGGAGGCGCGGCTGCAATCGGCCGCCGTCGACTTCAAGGCCGGCAGCGTGAAATCGGCCGAGACCGTCACCGTGTCGGTGCCGAGCGGCCAGGTGGTCGCCGACGGGCTCGACGTGGTCGAGAACGGCCGCGTGATCTCGTTCATCGGCAACGTCCACACCGTGTTCCACCAGGACAAGGCCAAGGACGCGAAGGCCGACGACAAGGCCGAGCCGGCCAAGGCGCCCCTGCGCGTCCTCACCTCCTCGGCCGAGCCGACGGACGGCCGCCCATGACGGGCCTGTCCGGTCTGCCGGCGCGGCTCGCCGCCGCCTTCGCGGCCGCGTCGCTTCTCTCCGTTGCGCTGCCGGTCGCGCCCGCCCGGGCCGAGAAGCCGGCCGTCGCGGCGGCGCCGAAGAAGGATCCGACCTCGCCGTTCGGATCGATGGGCGGCGGCAAGGAGCCGATCAAGATCGACGCCGACCGGCTCGACGTGTTCGACCGCGAGAGCAAGGCGATCTTCGCCGGCAACGTCGTGGCCGTGCAGGGCGAGAGCACCATCCGCTGCTCGACGATGACGGTCCACTACAAGCGCGGCAAGGACAAGGACGCCAAGGACAAGGCGAGCCCGGCCGCGGAGGCCGAGGACAAGCCCAAGGATGCGGCCGGCATGGGCGAGAACGGCATCCAGAAGGTGGAATGCGCCGGCCCGGTCACGGTGGTGCAGAAGGACCAGGTCGCCACCGGCGACAGCGCGGTGTTCGACCAGGCGGCCAAGCGCATCGTGCTCACCGGCAACGTCGTGCTGAGCCAGTGCCAGAACGTCACCCGCGGCCAACGCCTCGTCTACGACATGAACACCGGCCGCGCGAACATGGACCCGGTGCCGGGTGGGCGCGTCTCCGCCCTGTTCGTGCCGGGCGAGAAGGCCGAGAAGGACAAGCCCGCCAAGGGCTGCGCGCAGCCCGCCGGCATCGCCAGGACCGCGCCGAAGCCGGCCGACGCCGCCAAGGGTGACGCGGCCAAGGGTGACGCAGCCAAGACGGATGCCGCCAAGGGCGACGGCAAGTCCGACGGCAAGACGCGGGCCCAGGCCAATTGAGCGGTTCGATCGGCGTCCCCGGCGGTCAGGCCCTCTCCCCGCACCGGTCCGAGACCGCGAGCCCGCGCCCGTCCTGGCTCGGGCGGGTGCTCGGCCGCGCCCGGCCCGAGGCCGCGCCGTCCGAGGTCGAGGGCGGCCCCGGCATCCTCAGCGTCCGCGGCCTGCGCAAGAGCTACGGCGCGCGCACCGTCGTGCACGAGGCCGGGCTCACGGTGCGGACCGGCGAGGCGGTCGGCCTGCTCGGGCCGAACGGCGCCGGCAAGACCACGATCTTCTACATGATCACCGGGCTGGTGGCGGCCGACCGCGGCCACATCACGCTGGACGGCCTGGCGATCACCCACCTGCCGATGTACCAGCGCGCGCGCCTCGGCATCGGCTACCTGCCGCAGGAAGCCTCGATCTTCCGCGGCCTGACGGTGGAGGACAACATCCGCGCCGTGCTCGAGGTCGCCGAGCCCGACCGCAAGGCGCGGGCGAGGAAGCTCGATTCGCTGCTCGAGGAATTCGACATCGCGCGCCTGCGCAAGTCCCCGTCGATCGCGCTCTCGGGCGGCGAGCGGCGGCGCTGCGAGATCGCCCGGGCGCTGGCCTCGTCGCCGACCTTCATGCTGCTCGACGAGCCCTTCGCCGGCATCGACCCGATCGCGGTCGGCGACATCCAGGACCTCGTCAAGCACCTGAAGCAGCGCGGCATCGGCGTGCTGATCACCGACCACAACGTCCGCGAGACGCTCGGCCTGATCGACCGCGCCTACATCGCCCATTCCGGCCGCATCCTCACCGAGGGCACCCCGGAGGAGATCGTCGCCAACGCCGACGCGCGCCGGCTCTACCTCGGCGAGGATTTCCGGCTGTAGCGGCGGCGGCTCCGGTCGGGCCCGGTGTCGTGACCGGAAGGACGGCTCGGGGTGGGAAGCCTCATCCGGTCGGCTCCGTGAACGACGCGATGGCCGCGTCGACCAGAGGATTGCTGCGGGCGTCCGACCAGACCAGGGCCGCCGCGACGATCTCGACGTTCTCGGCCAGCGGTCGGATCACGACCTGGGGCGGGGCGAGCCCTTCGAAGCGCAGGGGCACCAGCGCGACACCCTGCCCGCAGGCCACGAAGGCGATCTGCGAGGTCACGGCGCGGACCTCGTGCACGATGCGCGGCGCGAACCCCGCCGCGTGGCAGGCTGCCGTCACCCGGTCGAAGTAGACCGGGCTGGAGCGGCGAGCGAACATCGCGAAATCCGCATCGGCCAGCAGCGCCAGCGGGACCGCCGCCATCCCGGTCAGCCGGTGATCGCGCGGCAGGGCGACGGCGAGACGATCGGTGGCGACCGGCCGCGAGCGGATGTTCGGGCCGAGTTCCCCTTCCAGGCGCGCGAAGGCGAGATCGATCTCGCCCGCCTCGATCAGCGGCACCGCCTCGACGCTGTCGATCTCGCGCACGGCGATCGTCAGCCCCGGCTGGGCCGCACGCAGGCGCGCCACCATCGGCGGCAAGTCCTCCAGAAGCGCCGAGTTGATCGCGCCGACGGTCAGCGTGCCGGTCCGGCCTGCGACCGCCTCGCGCACGGCCCGCTCCAAGCGCTCGACCTGGCCGGCGAAGACCTGCACCGCCGGCAGGATCGCGGCGCCCGCGGGCGTGAGCCGCACGCCGCGGCGGTCGCGGTCGAACAACCGCGCGCCCAGCATCCGCTCCAAGGTCTGGATGCCCTCGCTCAGCGGGGGCTGCGACATGCCGAGCCGCTGGGCGGCACGCCCGAAATGCCGTGCCTCGGCCACCGCCAGGAACAGCCAGAGGTGCCGGATCAACCGGACGTCCACGGTCACTTCGATAGCCCAGCCGTATCACAGGGATCTTGAGATGGTATTTTACCGATCGAAGGGCCGATGGGAAATCCGGGGCTGCGCCGCCACGAAGCGTGCGGCAGGAGCCCGACGATGCCCGACCATCCCACCCTCGTCGCCTACGGCGCGGTGATCCTCGGCTTGGCGATCACGCCGGGGCCGAACATGATCTACCTGATCTCGCGCTCGATCGCGCAGGGGCGCCGGGCCGGCTTGGTCTCGCTGGTGGGCAGCGCGCTGGGGTTCCTGCTCTACATGGCCTGCGCCGCCTTCGGGATCACGGCACTGCTTGCGACGGTGCCCTACGCCCACGATGCCCTGCGGCTCGCCGGGGCGGCCTACCTGCTGCTCCTCGCCTGGTCCGCAGTGCGCCCCGGGGGCGTCTCGCCGTTCCAGGCCGCGGACCTGCCGCAGGCCGGCCCATGCCGGGTGCTCGCGATGGGGCTGGCCACGACCTTGCTGAACCCCAAGGCGGCGCTGCTCTACCTCGCGCTGCTGCCGCAATTCGTGATCCCCGGCCACGGCAGCGTGCTGGCTCAGACCCTGGTGCTCGGCCTGATGCACATCGCCCTCAACCTCGCCTTCGGCGTCGTCATCGCCACCACGGCCGGGGCGCTGGCGGCCGGCCTCGCCCGGCGCCCGTCCTGGATGCGGGCGCAGCGCTGGCTGATGGGCGGCATGCTCGGTGCGTTCGCGGCCAAGCTGCTCGCCGAGGCCTGAGGCGAGCCCGACGACCCGCCCGGCGATCGACGGGGCGCCAGGCCGTCCCGATCACCACCACGGCGGCGGGCCGAATGACGCAAGCGGGCGGCGCTCAGCACCGGCTCACGGGACGGCCGCCCTCACGCCGTCGGCTCGTAGACCGACACCAGCCCGGCCGGCGCCGTGGCGCGCCAGGCGGCGAGCAGGGCGTCCCGCAAAATCTCCTCCTCGCAGGCGTCGAGGTCGAGGTTGGTCCAGCCGCGGCGGCCCCAGGCGCCGTCGATGGCCGAGAACAGGCCCGGCTCGGCCTCCAGCAGGCGCTCCTGGTCCTCCGGCGACAGCCGCAGCACCAGCCGGTCCTCCTCGGTCCACAGCGTCGCGAAGACCCGGCCGCCCACGCGAAAATCCGGGTTGCCCTTGTGCGCGCCGGGGATCGCTTCCGGCAGCATCAGCGCGAGGGCGCGCACGTCCTCCGGCAGCACCGCTCAGGGCCCGGCGGGCGCCCGCGACAGGCTGGTCGGCCAGGTGCTGCCGGGATGCTCGCGGACGTCGCCGGGGTTCGATCCGGTCGCGGCATCGCTGGCCCACTCGCCCGGCTCGGCCACCGCCTCGATCCGGTCCTCGGGGTAGTGCGCCTCGAGGAACAGCAGCGCCTCGGCCTCCGAGGCCGCGCGCACCGTGACCAGGGGGCGCGGGCCGGACGGGGTCCGGACGTCGGCGATGAACAGGCGCGTCATGTCGATCTCGCTCGGTGGAGGCTGTGCAGGCAACGCCCGGAACGGCGATTGTGTCCGCAGGACCGCATCGGGGACGTGCAGGATTGCGCACCTCAAACAATCCATAACGCTAAGTTTTAACGTTAAGCCAGCTTTAAGACCTTGCGGCCATGGTCCGGGAGGTCACCAGAGCCGGCACCGAAAGCTTCCGGCACATTTAAGCGTGAAGGAATTCTTATGGCCCGCTCCAAGCTCGTCGCTTTGGTGCGCACCCTGACGCTCGCGGCGAGCGTCGGCGCGCCCTCACTGGCCGCAGCCGCCGACCTGCTGCCGCCCCCGCCCCCGCCGCCCTATGCCCCGCCGATCGAGGTCGGCGGCGGCTGGTACCTGCGCGGCGACGTCGGGGCCAGCGTCTACGACCGGGCGAAGTACAGCACGTCCTACGACTATGCCGGCTACCCGGAGGCGAACCGCTCCTACGGCAACGAGGTCGGCGGCGGCGGCTTCGCCGGGGTCGGCGTCGGCTACCAGTTCACCCCGTTCCTGCGCGGCGACGTGACCGGCGAGTACCGCTACTCCACCGGCCTGCGCGGCAGCGAGTACTACAGGGGCCCCGACTACGACAACGGCCTCGGCTCGTACGGCATCAACAAGTCGAGCGGCCACTTCGATTCGGCCGTCGTCCTCGCCAACGCCTACTTCGACCTCGGCACCTGGTACGGCATCACGCCGTTCATCGGCGCCGGCGCCGGCTACGCCTTCAACCACGTCTCCGGCTACGGCACGAACGGCCAGTTCACGAGCCCGACCTACGCCTACGATTACGGCAACCCGCAATACGGCGGCTGCCCCTGCGCCCCGCCGACCTACAACTACACCCCGACCTACACGGTCGACGCGAACGGCAACGCGACGCCGGTCTACAACAGCCAGGCGACGACCAAGTCGTACAAGGACAAGACCACCGGCAGCTTCGCCTGGGCGCTCCATGCCGGTCTCGCCTACAACGTCACCGACGCGTTCAAGGTCGAGCTCGCCTACCGCTACCTGAACCTCGGCCACGCCTCGACCGGCGCCAGCTTCTCCACCTGCTGCGGCGAGGCCGGAGCCGGCGTGAAGATCAAGGACATCGAGGCCCACGACGTGAAGATCGGCGTGCGCTACCTGCTCGGCGGCCTCGTCGCCGCGCCGCTGCCGCCGCTGGTGCCCGACTATCAGCCGGCCCCGGGCCCGCTCGTCCGCAAGTACTGAGACACGTACCGAACCTGCACGGCCTCGACATCGAAGACGGCGCGGATCCGATCCGCGCCGTCTTCTTTCGTTTCAGGGCCAAGACGCGCGCCACGGACCGCGAAATACGGTTAAGCCGTTCACAAGATTTGGGGTTTAGGGTCCTCGTCAAGTCGTCCTACGGGATGCAACTGTTGATCTTGCGTGAGGACTTTCCCCATGGCTGCGCTCGAACGCCGCTTCGCCGCCGCGGCGCTGCTTCTCCTCGGGATCGGCCGAGCCGAGGCCGCCGACCTGCTGCCCCCGCCCCCGCCGATGGCGCCGCCGGTCGCGGTCGGCGGCGGCTGGTACCTGCGGGCCGACTTCACCGAATCGGCCTACGCGCGCCCGCACGACGACACCCGGGCGGACGCGAACGACCCGGGCATGCCGCCGCTCGTCGGCCTGCGCCTGAGCGATGCGGCCGGCTACGGCGGCGGCGTCGGCTACCGGATCACCCCGTGGCTGCGCGTCGACGCGACCGTCGACCAGCGCGAGCCGGCCCGCTACGGCGCCGCCTCCTCGCGCTCGAACTTCGCCACCGGCTACAACGTCGAGGCGGCGCAGGTCTCCGCGCTCACCGCCCTCGTCAACGTCTACGCCGACCTCGGCACCTGGTGGGGGCTGACGCCCTATGTCGGCGCCGGCATCGGCGTCTCGGACATGGGCGTGGCGCGGGGCTACACCCAGACCACCTGCACGGTCGACGCCTGCGACGGCAACCCCGGCACCGGCCTGCGCACCGCCGTGACGCGCCCGAACCGCTCGGTCGCCTCGCTCGCCTGGGCGCTGACCGGCGGCGTCTCCTACGCGATCGGCGGCGGCTTCAGCCTGGACGCGGCCTATCGCTACGTCGATTTCGGCAACGCCAAGAGCGGGCTCGACGCCTACAACGCCGGCACGCGGCTGAAGGACATCGCCGCCAACGAGTTCCGCCTCGGCCTGCGCTACGACCTCGGTGGCTTCGGCAGCGGCCCGAGCCTCGCCGGCCTCGGCGGCAGCGCCTACGGCAACTGATCCGCGACCGGGCGATCGCCGACGGACGCGAAGCGGCCGCGGGCCTCGCGCGGCCCCTTGCCCTGCGGCGAGATGGCTGGATCGGGGGCGTGACCGCCCCCGGACGGTATCGGATTTCCCACCTCGCGACCGTCGCATGCGGGCGCTCGTCCGCGGCACGGCGGGCGAGCCGACGCCCGAAGCCACGGGCGTCGGCGGTCGGGGTGGCGTCGCGATCCGCGGATCGAAGCCTCGGCCCGGTCGCCGGGCGCGGGCGTGCGGTAAAATCCCGTCTTCGTTCCGGTTTTCGCGTCGCATCCCCGCATTGGCACGGCACGCCGGCCGATATCGAAACCAGCCATTAAGGTTACTCTCCTATCAAGAGAGAACAGGTTTCGTAGTGCGGTCGTGTTGCCGCCCCGAGGACGACCGCGATGCGTAAGACTTCCCGCGCACTTCTTGCCGCCCTGAGCCTGGCCGGCCCGACCACGGCCCGCGCCGCCGACCTCGACTACGATTTCCTCCGCGGCCCCGACTACGACCCGCCGGTCGCGGTCACGGCGATCGACTGGAGCGGCGTGTATGTCGGCGGGCACGGCGGGTACAGCTCGGCTGCGCTCGGGTTCCAGAGGTCGTATCAGCCGTTGATCATCCAGCAGACGCACAACTCGACTGCCGAGTCGGACTTCGGCGCCTCCAACCTGTTAACGTCGAAGCCCAGACGCGTGGGCGACGTGAGCTTCGGCGGGTACGCCGGCTACAATGTCCAGTTCGACGACGTCGTCCTCGGTATCGAAGTCGACTACACCAGCTTCGGGCGCAGCGGCTCGTCTTCGGACGGCATCTCCCGTTTCAAGACCAACAGCCTCGGTTATCTCGAGACGGTCAGCCTGAACGGCGCCTCGAGCACCAAGATCAACGATTTCGGGACAATCCGCGCGCGCGCAGGCTACGCCTTCGGCAACCTTCTGCCTTACGTAACGGGCGGTTTCGCGATCGGTCGCGCCCGCATCGCGGACGGCGTGTTCATTGAGGATTCGGGATACAACGCCACCACCTACAACGCTAACCAGGCTCTGACGGTCGGCAAGCCGGCCTACGTCGAGAACTTCGGTTATCGTGCCGGAACGTTCAGCCAGACCGATCCCACGACGGGCGTCCCCTACTCCACCTATGTCAGTAAGTCGAAGACCAAGACGGTCGGCGGCGTCGCTCTGGGCGGCGGTCTCGAATACGCGATCACGCCGAGCATCCTGCTCCGCGCCGAATACCAGTACGTGCTGTTCAACGACTTCGACGGGCACAGGGCCAACCTCAACACCGTCCGCGGCGGCGCGGCCGTCAAGTTCTGACCGGCAAGCCGCCGACCGCCTTCCCTCGCGCCGGATGACCCCGATGCCCGTTCGGATCTCGCTCCCCCTCGCCGCCCTCGCGGGGCCCGCCCCCGGCCCGGGGCGCCGCAGGCCCCCGGCGGCCGCCGCCGCGGGCCTGCGGATCAGGGGCGTGGCCAGCGCCATCAGCAGGAACAGGCCGGTGAGAACGAGAAACACGTCCTCGAAGCTCATCACCAGCCCCTGCATCCGCACGGTGTTGGTCATCGCCTTCAGGGCCATCTTCTCGGCGTCGCCGCCGGTCGCCTCGAACTGGCGGCGCATCGCGTCGAGGCGCTCCAGGGCCGCGCCGTTGGCCCAGGTGAAGCGTTCGTGCAGGCGCTCGAGGTGCAGGTCCCAGCGGTCGTTGAGCAGGGTGTTGATCAGCGCGAGCCCGACCGCGCCGCCGAGGTTCCGCGTGAGGTTGTAGAGGCCGGAGGCGTTCTTGATCCGGGCCGGCGGCAGGGTGCCGAGCGCGATGTTGTTGATCGGGATCATGCACAGCATCAGCGAGCAGCCCCGCAGGACCTGCGGCCACAGCAGCTCCCAGAAGTCCCAATCCTTGGTAAGCCCGGTGACGATCCAGGTCCCGGCGGCGAAGCCCGAGAACCCGATCGCCATCAGGATGCGCGGGTCGACCTTGCCGGAGAACCGCCCGGCGATCGGCGCGGTGGCGAACATGCACAGGCCCGAGACGAACATCGTCTCGCCGATCTGCAGCGCCGAGTAGCCGCGGATCCGCGCGAGGTAGACCGGGTAGAGGTAGGTCAGCCCGTAGAGGCCGATGCCGAGGACGAAGCTCGCCGCGCAGCCGGCGGCGAAGTTGCGGTCGGCGAAGGCGCGCAGGTCCACGATCGGCTGCTTCGCGGTGAAGACCCGCCAGAAGAAGCCGACCGCCGAGACCGTGCCGATGACGCTGCAGATCGCCACCGCGTCGTCTTGCAGCCAATCGTGGTTCGGCCCCTCCTCGAGCACGTATTCGAGGCAGCCGAGGAAGCCCGCCATGCCGGCGAGCCCGTACCAGTCGAAGCTCCTGAATAGGTCGAGGTTCGGCTCGTCGAAGTCGACGAGGAAGAAGGTCGAGACCGTGACGGCGATGCCGGGCATCACGTTGATCAGGAACAGCCAGTGCCAGGAGCCGAGGTCCGTCAGGTAGCCGCCGACCGTCGGGCCGATGGTCGGCGCCAGCGTCGCCACGAGGCCGATCATCGGCGAGACGATCGAGCGCTTGGACGGCGGGAAGATGGTGAAGGCCGAGGCGAACACCGTCGGGATCATGCCGCCGCCGATGAAGCCCTGCAGCGCGCGCCAGACGATCATCTCGTCGATCGAGGAGGCGGTGGCGCACATCACGCTCATCAGCGTGAAGCCGCCGGCCGAGATCACGAACATCCACCGGGTCGAGAGCACCCGCGAGAGGGTGCCCGAGAGCGGGATCGAGATCACCTCGGCGATCAGGTAACTGGTCTGGACCCAGGGGATCTCGTCGCCCGACGCCGAGAGGCCGGCCTGGATCTCGTTGAGCGAGGCCGAGACGATCTGGATGTCCAGGATCGCCATGAACATCCCGAACACCATGCACAGGAACGCCACCATCCGGCGGCGGTCGAGCGGCGGCTCGGCCGTCGCGGAGGGCGACGCCGCGGGGATGGGGGCTCGGCCGGGGCCGGCGGCGGCGGTCGCGGCCATGGCGGTCAGTCCTGCTTATGCGCGGTCCGCAGGAGCGGCGCGTCGGCGCCGTCGCGGGTGTCGATGCGGACCGTCACCGACAGGCCGGGCCGGAGCAGGCCCTCGGCGGCGACGTCAGCCGGCACCTTCACCCGCACCGGCAGGCGCTGGACGATCTTGGTGAAGTTGCCGGTCGCGTTGTCGGGCGGCAGCAGGCTGAACACCGAGCCCGAGGCGGGCGAGAGCGACTCGACCTCGCCCGCGATCTCGCGGTCGGGATAGGCGTCGACCTCGATGCGCACGTGCTGCCCGGGGCGGACGCGCACGAGCTGGGTCTCCTTGAAGTTCGCATCGATGCGGACGCTCTTGAGCGGCACCAGGGCGGCGACGCGCGAGCCCGGCGCGACGTAGGCGCCGGCCTCCACCGCCTTGTTGCCGACGACCCCGTCGAACGGTGCCCGGATCGTCGAGAAGGCGACGTCGCGCTTGGCGCGGTCGACGGCGGTGCGCAGCTCGGCCGCGAGGCTCTCGGCCTCGCGCTGCTGGGCGTGCAGAACCTCGACGTTGGCCTTGGCCGCGATCAGACCGGCCTCGGCCCCCTTGACCGCGGCATCGGTGCGGTCGCGGTCGGCCTTGGCCTGGTCGAGGCGGGATTTCGCGACGTAGTCGGCCTGCATCTGGGTCGCGCGGTTGTAGTCGGCGAGCGCCCGCACCGCGTCGGCCTTGGTCGCGTCGATCTGGGCGGCCATCTGCACGACCTGCGCCTGCGCCGCCTCGGCCTGCCGGCCGATCCGCACGATGGTGCTCTCCTGGGTCGCGAGCTTGTCCTGCGCCGCCTGCTGCGCGAGCCGGTAGTCGCCGTCGTCGAGCCGGGCGATCACGTCGCCCTTCTTGACCGACTGCCCGTTCACCACCGGGACGGCTTCGAGGTAGCCGGAGATCTTGGCGGCGAGCACCGAGATGTCCGCCTGCACGTAGGCGTCGTCGGTCGTGACGAAGAACCGCCCGACGGTCCAGTACTGCCAGCCCTGGTAGCCGCCCCCGGCCAACGCCGCGCAGAGCAGGCCCGCCAGGACGAGCGTCTTGCGCGAGCGCTTCCCGACCACCGGGGCCTCGGTGGGAGCCGGGACGTGGGACGAGGCCGCGGCCGCCTTCGGCGTGGCGCGCGGCGCCTCGGCGCGCTCGTCCCGCACGGCGTCGGCCGCCTCGGCCGCATCGATCCGGTCGCTATCCTCGCGCAACGACATGCCCGAAATCCCAGCTTGAAACTTGCTGACCGAACGGTTCGGTCATCAACGAGGACGATTGACGTCCGCCGTTCCAACGCAGTAGATATCATTGACCGAACGGTTCGGTCAATCAGGATCGCCAAGATGCCCGCGACCCCCGCGACGCTGGAACGAGACGCCGTCACGCCCGAGAGCGACAAGCGCCGCCAGATCCTCGACGGCGCGCGCCAGGTCTTCATGGGCGCGGGCTTCGACGGCGCGAGCATGGGCGAGATCGCTCGCACGGCGGGCGTCTCGAAGGGCACGCTCTACGTCTACTTCGACAGCAAGGAGGCGCTGTTCGAGGCGCTGACCCTGGAGGAGAAGCGGGGCTTGGCCGAGGCCCTGTTCCTGCTGGATGCCGACGACCCCGACGTCGCCGCGGTGCTGACGCGGCTCGGCACCACCTACCTCATCGAGATGGTGCGGCCCGAGCACGTGGCGGTGATCCGCATGGTGATCGGCGCCTGCGAGAAGTTCCCGCGCTTCGGGCAGGCCTTCTTCGAGGCCGGCCCGGCGATGGGCGTGACGCGGCTCACCGCCTACCTCGACGCGCAGGTGGCGGCCGGGCGCCTGAACGCGGCGGACACGGACCTCGCCGCCAAGCACTTCCTGCATCTCTGCCAGGCCGGCCTGCTGACGCGCCTGCTCTTCCACGCCGGCGATCCGGTGACGCGGGAGGAGATCGACTATCGCATCCGCGAGGCCGTGCGGGTGTTCTTCGCGGGCTACGGCCCGGGGCGCTGAGGCACGCCCTTCGCTCCCGACGACGTGCGGATGCGGCCAGGCCTCGACTCCGAGCACCCTTTCCTCCTCCGCTCAAGGGGGGAGGGAAACGCCGGTGCGGATCGGAAAACCCGTCGCGCTCAGCCGGCCGCGCGCATCCGCGGCAAAGCGGCCGTGCTCCAGGCCCGCACCTCGGCGTCGATCGCCAGGGCCTCCTCGACGCCGTCGGGGGTGGTGCGGTGGATCCCCGCGAAATGCGCGATCGCGCGCTCGACGAGGTCGGCGATGCCGTAGAACGGGATCGTGCCGGCGATGAAGGCCGCCACCGCGATCTCGTTGGCCGCGTTCATCACCGTCGGCGCCGCGCCGCCCTCGGCGAGCGCCGCGCGGGCGATCCGCAGGCACGGGAAGCGCGCCTCGTCGGCGGCCTCGAAGGTGAGGCTGCCCAAAGCCACGAGGTCGAGGGACCGGCCGCGGGCGATGGTCAGGCGGTCGCCGAGGCCGAGGCAGTGCGAGATCGGCACGCGCATGTCGGGCAGCGCCAGCTCGGCGGTGACGGCGCCGTCGAGCCAATAGATCATCCCGTGGATCACCGATTGCGGATGCACCACCACGTCGAGGCGGCCCGGCTCGATGCCGAACAGGTGATGCGCCTCGATCAGCTCCAGCCCCTTGTTCATCAGGGAGGCGGAATCGATGTTGATCTTCATCCCCATCGACCAGGTCGGGTGGGCGGCGGCCTCCGCCGGCGAGGCGGCGGCGATGCGCTCGCGCGTCCAGGTCCGGAACGGGCCGCCGGAGGCGGTGATCATCATGGTGCGCACGTCTTCCAGCGGCCGGCCGGCCATCGCCTGGCTGAGCGCGTCGTGCTCGGAATCCATCGGCAGGATGGTCGCGCCGTAGCGCTTGGCGTCGCGCATGAAGGCGTCGCCGGCGCAGACCAGGCTCTCCTTGTTGGCGAGCGCGACCTGCCGCCCGAGGCGGAGCGCCTCGTGGGTCGGCTTCAGGCCGGCGGCCCCGCTGATCGCCGCGACGACGATGTCGGCCTCCTGCGCTACCGCGTCGAGCACCGCCGCCTCGCCCGCCCCGGACGGGATGCCGGAGCCCGACAGCGCCTCGGCGAGCGCCGCGCCGCCGGCCGGATCGGCGAGCGCGGCGAAGCGCGCGCCGGTCTCGCGCGCGACCTTGGCCAGGGCCGCCGCATCGCGGCCGCCGACCACCGCGCCCACCCGGAAGCGATCCGGGTGCTGGGCGAGGAGGTCGGTGGTCGAGCGGCCGATCGAGCCCGTGGCGCCCAGGATGGTGACGGTGTGGGTCACGGCGAAAAACTCCGTCAGGCCGCGAGGCGGCGCAGGATCAGGTACAGGCCGGCGAGCAACGCGACCGCGAAGAACCCGTCGAGCCGGTCCATCACCCCGCCATGGCCCGGAATGGACTTGCCGGAATCCTTGACGCCGTAGCGGCGCTTCAGGGCCGATTCGACGAGGTCGCCGCCCTGGCTCAGGACCGAGGCGACGGCGCTGGCGAGCCCGACCCAGACGAGGGCGGTCTCGGCGAGCGGGCTCCAGCCCTGCGCCCGGGCGAGCGCGACGACCGCGAGACCGGCGACCACCGCGCCAGCGAGCCCGCCGAGCGCGCCGGACCACGTCTTCTTCGGCGACACCCGCGGCATCAGCTTCGGCCCGCCGAGCGTCCGGCCGGTGAAGTAGGCCACCACGTCGGTCGACCACACCACGGCGAACATCCAAGCCGGCCCGAGGATGCCGATCGCCGGCGCGTCGCGGAGCGCCACCGGCACCAGGGCGACGACCGCGCCGCCGAACAGGGCGCCGAGCGCCCGCAGGCGCCCGGCCGGCCCCTCCGCCACGATCAGGCAGAGCGCAGCGCCGAGCGCCAGGAGCACCGGCACCGCGTAGGTCGGCGCGTCGCCCTCGAAGCATGCCGCCGCCAGGATCAGCGTGCCGGCGACGATGGCCAGTAGCGCGCGCCGCGGCGTCGTCCGGCTCATGCCGATCCATTCGGCGGCGCCGACGATCCCGGCGGCGAGCCAGATCACGGCGAAGGCCCAGCCGCCGACCACCAGGGCCGCCACGACGATCGCCGCCAGCACGAGCCCGGAGACCACGCGCAGGCCGAACTCACGGTTCGCGAACGGGTTCTTCCGCGCGCCCACCGCCCTGTCGTCGGCGGCCATCACCGCGCCCTCGAACCGTCGGTCCGCGCGGATGCAAGGCGCGCAGAGTGCTTCCCGTCCACGCGTCCCCTCTCCGTCACGTCGCCGGCCCCGGGGCAGCCGGCCCGGTCTAGCGTTTCCTCACAGGTCGGCGCAGGCACCGTCACGCCCCCTCCCCTCGGGAGCGGGGCCGAGGCCGCCTCACACCTGCATGATTTCCTTTTCCTTGGACGCCAGCACCCCGTCGACCTCGGCGATGTGCTGGTCGGTGACCTTCTGCACTTCCGTGGCCTGGCGCTTCTCGTCGTCCTCGGAGATGGCGCTGTCCTTGAGCAGCTTCTTGAGGTGGTCGAGCCCGTCGCGGCGCACGTGGCGGACCGCGACGCGGGCCTCCTCGGTGTACTTGTGCGCGACCTTGACCATCTCCTTGCGGCGCTGCTCGTTCATCTCGGGGATGCGCAGGCGGATGGTCTGGCCTTCCGTCTGCGGATTGAGACCGAGATCGGATTCGCGGATCGCCTTCTCGACGGCCGTGACCATGCCGCGGTCCCACACCGAGATCGACAGCAGGCGCGGCTCGGGCACGCTCACGGTGGCGACCTGCGCCATCGGCATCGATGCGCCGTAGGCGTCGACCTGGATCGGGTCGAGGATGCTCGGCGTCGCGCGGCCGGTGCGCAGCGAGCCGAGATCCTTGGAGAGCGCCGTGACCGCGCCCTGCATGCGGCGCTTGATGTCGGCGAGGTCGAAGTCCGGTGTAGCCATTGTCTCAGAGTTCCCGAAACGTCTTCACTGTTCGTCGGTCGAGCCGGCCCGCCGGGCCAGAGCGCGTCGGCGCCTCAATGAACGAAATCCCGTGAGGCCGCAAACCGCAACGCCCCTCGGGGACGCCCGCCGTCCTCAAGGCACGACCAGGGTCGAGGCCGCATGCCCGGTGAGGATCGCAGTGATCGAGGAGGGCGGGTGCACCGAGCCGACCACGATCGACAGCCGGCTCTCGCGGGCGAGCGCGAAGGCGGCGGTGTCCATGATCTTGAGGTCGCGGGCGATCGCCTCGTCGTGGGTGATGCGGTCGTAGCGGGTCGCCTCCGGATGGGTCTTCGGGTCGGCCGAGTAGACGCCGTCGACCTGCGTCGCCTTCAGGACCGCGTCGCAGCGGAGCTCGGCCGCGCGCAGCACGGCGGCGGTGTCGGTGGTGAAGAACGGGTTGCCGGTGCCGCCGGCGAGCACGACCACCTGGCCCTTGTCGAGGTGGTGCAGGGCCGGCTGGCGCGCGTAGGTCTCGCAGATCGTCGGCATCGAGACCGCCGACATCGTCCGCGCGGGGACGCCGGCCGCGTTGAGCGCGGTCTCGAGCGCGAGCGAGTTCATCACCGTGGCCATCATGCCGAGCGAGTCGCCGGTGGCCCTGTCGATGAACCCGGCCTGCGAGATCCGCGCGCCGCGGATCATGTTGCCGCCGCCGACCACCAGCGCGACCTCGATCCCGGCCTCGATGGCGCGGGCGATGTCCTCGGCGAGGCCCGCCAGCGTCGGCGGATGGAGCCAGTACCCGTCGGGGGCGGCCAGCGCCTCGCCCGAGAGTTTCACCAGCACCCGGCGAAACGGCGTCGTCTCCGGCATCGTCCACCTCATAGGGTCCGGCGACACGGCCGAACCTGATCCAGAACCGAGGGGCTTCTACGTCAGGCCGCCCGGGACCGTCGAGGCCCCGGAGACCGCTCTCCGCGGACCGTTTCGGAAAAATCGGCTGCCGGCCTCGGATGTCGCCTTGTTGAAGGTACGGGATTTCCGTATCATTCGTGGGATGAGCGAGCCGTTCGATCCCGGCAAGGATGCGATCAACCGCGAACGGCACGGCCTGTCGCTCGCGTTCGGCGACAAGATCATGGCGGACGAGGCCCACCCGATCATTCCCTCCGTCCGGCCGCGGGACGGCGAGGAACGTTTCAAGGCCATTGGTCTGGTCGAGGGCAAACTCCACGCGGCCGTGTTCACCTGGCGAAACGGGTGGCCACGGTTCATCTCTGTGAGGCGAAGCAATGCCGGTGAAGGACGAGCCTACGATTCTGGCCTCTGAGACCAGCGACCCGGAGGATTTCGATGTCCCCGCGACGGCTTTGGATCGGGCGCAGAAGGCCCGGCTGATCCGGATGGCGCGCACGACGCTGGGCCTTTCGCAAGCCGCGTTCGCCCTCAGGTTCCGTGTCCCGCTCGGAACCCTGCGCGATTGGGAACAGGCTCGGACCACGCCTCCCGATTTCGCGGTCGCCTACGTTCGCGTCATCGCCCGGCATCCGGACATGGTCGCCGCGGCCGTCGCTTGAGCGAGACGCCGGCGGCTTCGTCGGGTGCCGGAACGCGAAGAGCCCCGGCCTTGCGGCCGAGGCTCCTCGGAAGAACCTATCATGTCGCTCAGCGCGACATGACTCAGCGCAACTTGGCTCAGCGCGACATGGCGGCGACTTCGGAGGCGAAGTCGGGGCCCTCTTCCTTCTCGATGCCGTCGCCGAGCGCGTAGCGCACGAAGCCGGTGAGCGCGACCGGGGCGCCGGCCTTGCCGGCGGCCTCCTTGATCACCTGGGTGATCGTCTTCGAGCCGTCGTGCACGAAGGGCTGCTCCAGGAGGGTGACCTCCTTGTAGTAGCTCTTCAGGCCGCTCTCGACGATCTTCGCCATCACGTGGTCGGGCTTGCCGGCGTTCTTCTCGCGCAGGATGTTCGACTCGCGCTCCAACGTGGCGGCGTCGACGCCGGAGGCGTCGAGCGCCACCGGGTTGGTGGCGGCGACGTGCATCGCGATCTGGCGGCCGAGCGTCGACAGGTATTCGACGTCGCCCTCCGACTCGAGCGCGACCAGCACGCCGATCTTGCCGAGGCCTTCGGAGATCTGGCCGTGGACGTAGCTCGCGATCACGCCCTTGGTCACGTCGAGCTTGGCGACGCGGCGCAGGTTCATGTTCTCGCCGATGGTGGCGATGAGGTTCTGCAGCTTCTCCGAGACGGTCTCGCTGCCGCCGGGGAAGTGCGCGGCCTGGAGGCTGTCCAGGGTGCCGTCGGAATCGAGCGCCATCTTGGCGGCTTCGCGGGCGAAGGCCTGGAAGGCGTCGTTGCGGGCGACGAAGTCGGTCTCGGAATTCACCTCGACGATGGCGGCGTGGTGTCCGGAGGACTCCACGGCGACGAGGCCCTCGGCGGCGACGCGGCCGGCCTTCTTGGCGGCCTTGGCGAGGCCCTTGGTGCGGAGCCAGTCGACGGCGGCCTCGAGGTCGCCCTGCGTCTCGTTAAGCGCGCCCTTGCAGTCCATCATGCCCGCGCCGGTCTTCTCGCGGAGTTCCTTCACCATCGCGGCGGTGATGTTGGCCATGGCCGGTCCTTTCGTCATCTCAGATGAGAGGAGCCCGACGTCCAGGGGTGAACGCCGGGCCCGAATGTGGTGGTGCGGATCATGGCGCCCCGGATGGGGCCGCCGCGATCCCGGCGGGCGATCAGGCGGCGGCCTGGGCCTCGACGAAGCCGCGGGCCTGGGCGACCCAGCCGTCGCGGCCGAAGCGGTCGTTGAGCTTCAGGTCGGCGTCGACCTTGGCGACGTCTTCCGGGCTCATCGCGGCGATCTGCCAGTAGTGGTAGATGCCGGCGTCGTTGAGCTTCTGTACGATCTGCGGGCCGGCGCCGTGGAGCTTGGACAGGTCGTCCGGCGCGCCGCGGGGGGCGGCGAGCAGCTCGAAATGCTCGGTCGACTCGGCGAGCATCGCGACGTCGGCCGGATCGAGGGCCCCCGACTCCACCGAGACGGCGGCGGCCTCGTCCGACGGAAGCTCCTCGGCCATCGGCTCCTCGGAGGCGCCGAGGTCGACGCCCGACGAGCCCTGGCCGCGCGAGATGCCGTCGATGGCGGCGCGGGCGATCAGGTCGCAGTAGAGCGCGATGGCGCGGCCGGCGTCGTCGTTGGCCGGGACGACGTAGGTGATGCCGTCCGGGTTGCAGTTGGTGTCGACGATCGCGGCCACCGGGATCCCGAGGCGCTGGGCCTCCTTGATCGCGAGCTGCTCCTTGTTGGTGTCGATCACGAACAGCAGGTCGGGCACGCCGCCCATGTCCTTGATGCCGCCGAGCGCCTTCTCGAGCTTGTCCTTCTCACGGGACAGCATCAGGCGCTCCTTCTTGGTGAGGCCCGGGCCGCCGGTGTCGAGGGTCTCGTCGACCTTGCGCAGGCGCGAGATCGAGCCGGAGATGGTCTTCCAGTTGGTCAGCATGCCGCCGAGCCAGCGGGAGTTGACGTAGTACTGGGCCGAACGCTTGGCGGCCTCGGCGATCGTGTCGGCCGCCTGGCGCTTGGTGCCGACGAACAGCACGCGGCCGCCCTTGGCGACGGTGTCGCTCACCGCCTGCAGCGCGGTGTGCAGCGCCGGCACCGTCTGGGCGAGGTCGATGATGTGGATGTTGTTGCGGGTGCCGAAGATGTAGGGCTGCATCTTCGGGTTCCAGCGGTGCGACTGGTGCCCGAAATGGGCGCCGGCCTCGAGGAGCTGGCGCATGGTGAAATCGACGGCCATGAGTCTTTCGCTTTCTTTCCGGTTTATGCCGCCGCGGAGGTAGCGACCGGCCGACGGATCGGCCGATCACCGGAAACGCCCCATTCAGGCATGGGGCCGGCTCCGCGTGTGGAATGGGCGGGGCCTTAGCAGAGGTTGGCCGCCAGGGCAACGGTATCGCCGGGGCGCCGGAAACCCCAGGCAGCGGACCCGAGGCCGGGATCAGGCGGCGGAAAAGACGTTCGCCACGTCCGCCGCGTCCATCACCCGATACGCCCCCGCCGGCAGGTCCGCCGGCAGGGCGAGGCCGCCGATCCGGTCGCGATGGAGCGCGGTGACGTGGTTGCCCATCGCCGCGAACATGCGGCGGACCTGATGATAGCGGCCCTCGTGCAGGGTCACGGTGGCATGCGTCGCGTCCTCGGCGGAGAAGCCCACCGGCAGGAGCGGCTTGTCGTCGTCCTCCAGCATCAGGGTGCCGGCGGCGAGGATCGCGTCCTCGTCGCCCTTCAGCGGGCGGTCGAGCGTCACGCGGTAGCGCTTGGCCACGTTGGCCTTGGGCGCGATGATCCGATGCAGCAGCCCACCGTCGTCGGTGAGCAGCAGCAGGCCCGAGGTCTCCTTGTCGAGGCGGCCGACGGTGGAGAGCGCCGGGTCGCGGCGGTGCCAGCGCTCGGGCAGGAGCCCGTAGACCAGCGGGCCGGCCTCCTTGTGCGAGCAGGTGACGCCGAGCGGCTTGTGCAGCATCAGCGCGAGGCCGGGGGGCGGGTCGATGCCCGCGCCGTCGACGGCCAGACGCGTGGGCAGGTCCGGCGTCACGGCGATGCGGGCTCCCGCGTCGGCGAGGGCCGCGCCGTCCAGAACGATGCGTCCGGCCCGCGCCAGGCCGGCGATCTCGCGGCGCGAGCCGTAGCCGAGGTTGGCCAGCAGCTTGTCGAGCCGGGCGGTCGGGGCCTTGGCGCTCATTTGCGCGCCTCGAACACCTTGTAGCCGTGGGCGGACGCCTTCACCGTCACGGCCTTGAAGGCCTCGGCGAGCACGCGCTCGTAGGGCAGGTGCGCGTTGGCCGTCAGCCACAGGCTGCCGCCGGGGCGCAAGGCCTCCGCGGCACGGCGGATGAAGACCTGCCCGAGCTTCTGGTCCTCGGCGCCGCCGTCGTGGAACGGCGGGTTGGTCACCACGAAGTCGAGGCGCGTCAGGCCGGGATCCGCCGCGCGGATGTCGGCCCAGCGGATGGTGCTGCGCGGGTCGCCGACGTTGCGGCGCGCCATCTCGACGGCGCGGCGGTCGATGTCGATCAGCGTGAGCGCGGTGACGGCGGGCGAGGCCAGCACCGCGCGCGCCAGGATGCCGAGGCCGCAGCCGAAATCGGCGCCGCCGCCCTTCAGCGCCGGCAGGGTCGCGAGCAGAAGCGCGCTGCCGGGATCGAGCCGGTCCCACGAGAAGATGCCGGGCTGCGTGCACAGGGAAAGGTTGTCGATGTGGCGCGGCGCCCCCTCCTCCAGCGCGGCGGCCAGCGGCAGGTCGCCCTCGGGCCGGACGACGCGGCAGATCCGGTGATGGCGACGGGCCTCCTCGGCGCTGGTGCAGCCGAGATCCGTCAGCTCGCGCGCCAGCCGCGCGCCGCCCCGATCCTTCGGGGCCATCGCCAGGAGCTCGCCGCCGGGCCGCAGCGCCCGCAGCGCCTGCGCCAGCACGAAGCGGCGTTCCACGGTGCCGGGCGGCGCCAGCATCCGAACCTGCGCGAGGCTCGCATCCGCGCAATCCTCCAGCCGGGCGGACCCGGGAACGAGGGGCGAGAGCTGGACGGCGTCCGGTGGAACCTCGGCGAGCTCGGCCGGCGGCAGGCCGTAGACGGCGTCGGAGATGGCGGTTTCGGGCATGGGTGACGGGAATTTCGGGACCGGGCCGCCGAAGCGGCCTTGGAGGATGGGGAAACGCCGCGCCTCGGGCGACCCCGCGCGAGCGGTTCGGGGGGGCGGCCGGATCGGCACGGGGAGCACGGCGCATCAACACGCGGTTTCGCGCGATTCGAGAAGCCGGAAACCGAAACGGATCAGCCGCGCGGGAATTCCAGGCCCATCTCGCGGTAGCGGGCCGGGTCGTCGGCCCAGTTCTCGCGCACCTTCACGTGCAGGAACAGGTGGACCGTGGTCTCGGCGACCTCGGCGATCTCGCGGCGGGCCGCCGTGCCGATCGCCTTGATGGTCTGGCCGTCCTTGCCGAGCACGATCGAGCGCTGGCTCTCGCGCTCGACGAAGATGGTCTGCTCGATCCGCACCGAGCCGTCCTTGCGCACCTGCCACTGGTCGGTCTCGACGGTGGAGCGGTAGGGCAGCTCCTCGTGCAGCCGATCGTAGAGCTTTTCGCGCGTGATCTCGGAGGCGAGCATGCGGATGGGGGCGTCCGAGACCTGGTCCTCCGGGTAGAGCCAGGGGCCGGAGGGCATCAGCTTGGCGAGCGCCTGCTTCAGCGTGGCGATGCCGTCGCCGTTCAGCGCCGAGATCATGAAGGTGTCGGCGAACGGGATGCGCTTGTTCAAGTCCTCGGCGAGCGCGAGCAGCTTCTCGCGCAGGATCAGGTCGATCTTGTTGAGGATCAGGATCTTGTGGCGGCGCACGTCCGGCAGGCGCGCCAGGATCGTCTCCAGCTCCTCGTCGATCCCCTTGCGCGCGTCGACCAGCAGGCAGACCGCGTCGGCGTCCGCCGCCCCGCTCCAGGCGGAGTGGACCATCGCCCGGTCGAGCCGGCGCTTGGGCTGGAAGATGCCGGGGGTGTCGACCAGCACCACCTGGGCCGAGCCCTCGATCAGGATGCCGCGCACCAGCGCCCGCGTGGTCTGGACCTTGCGCGAGACGATCGAGACCTTGGTGCCGACGAGGCTGTTCAGGAGCGTCGACTTGCCGGCGTTCGGCACGCCGATCAGTGCGACGAAGCCGGCCTTGGCATCGGCCGGGGTGCCCGGCAGCAGGCTCGGGGGGGCGCGCTCCGGCACCGCCTCGAATTCGTCCCGCGGGCCGTCCTCGCGTTCGTCGTGGGGCATCGCGCTCATGTCCGGTCCTCGCTCGGCCGCTCGCCGGCCCCCTGGCCGGCATCCCGCCCTGCCCCGTCTCCGCCCGGGCCGGCGCCGTCGCCGATGCCCTCGCGCGCCAGCACGGTGCGGGCGGCGTCCTGCTCGGCGAGGCGCTTCGACGGCCCCTCGCCGACCCCCGGCTCGAGCCCTTCGACGCGGGCGGCGATGCGGAAATGCGGCGCGTGGTCGGGGCCGGAGCGCTCGACGACGTCGTAGGCCGGAATCGCGAGGCCGCGGCCCATCGCCCATTCCTGCAGCGCCGACTTCGCGTCGCGGCCGCGCGGCGCGCCGGTCGGCTCGGCCGGGCGGAAGGCGGATTCGATCAGCGCCCGGGCGGCCCCGTAGCCGGCATCCATGTAGACCGCGCCGAGGATCGCCTCGCAGACGTCGGCCAGGATGGTCTGGTTGCGGCGGCCGCCGCCCAGGACCTCGCCCTGCCCGAGGACGAGGTGCGGGCCGACGTCCCAGGCGGTGGCGACGGCGGCGCAGGTCTCGCGCCGGACCAGCCCCGCCAGCCGGCGCGAGAGGTCGCCCTCGTCGGCCTGCGGAAAGGCGGCGTAGAGCCGGTCGGCGATGGCGAGGCCGAGGACGCGGTCGCCGAGGAATTCGAGGCGCTGATAGCTGCCGGCGCGGCCCGCCGCCTTGCTCACATGCGTCACCGCGCGGGCGAGCAGCGACGGATCGGCGAAGCTGTGGCCGATGCGCGCCTCCAGCACCGACAGGTCGGGCTTCGGGCGGGTGATGCGCCGTGCGCGGGCGGAGGGGCGCGCCTCGTCGGGCAAGGCGGGGGTCAGTGGATCGTCGAGAACAGGCGGCCCCAGCGCACGTGGGCCGGCCAGTTCCAGATCTGCCAGGCGGGCGTGCCCTCGTCGATCGAGAAGAAGATCATCTCGGCGCGGCCGACGAAGTTCTCGAACGGGACGTAGCCGACGTTGGCGAGGTCGCGCGAGTCGGTGGAGTTGTCGCGGTTGTCGCCCATCATGAAGAAGTGCCCCGGCGGCACGGTGTAGAGCTCGGTCTTGTCCCAGAACCCGTTGTCGCCGTCGCGCTCGATCGTGTGGTGCACGACGCCGTTCGGCAGCGTCTCGTTGTACTGCGGCACCTTGGTCGCCTGGCCGTACGGGTCGATGGTCTCGTAATCGGCGATGCGCTCGCGCTTGACCGCCTTGCCGTTGATGTTGAGCACGCCGTCGATCATCTGGATCTTGTCGCCGGGCAGGCCGATCACCCGCTTGATGTAGTCGGTGGCGTTGTCCTTGGGCAGCTTGAACACCGCGATGTCGCCGCGCTTCGGCTCGGCGGCCCAGATGCGCCCCTCCGCCTTGGTCGGCAGGTATTCGCTCAAGGGCAGCGAGTACTTCGAGTAGCCGTAGGAATATTTCGACACGAACAGGTAGTCGCCGATCAGCAGCGTCGGGATCAACGATCCCGAGGGGATGTTGAACGGCTGGAACAGCAGCGTGCGCACCACCAGCGCGATGAGCAGCGCCTGGATCCCGACCTTCAGGGTCTCGCGGATGCTGGCCCAGGTCCCCGGTTGCGCCCGGACCTCGTGTTTGCCGTCCCGATCCAAGCGCGCGCGTTCCATCTGTCGATCCGTCTGGGACGAGGCCGACGGCCCGCGCGGGCGCTGCCCGCGGCGCCCCACCGTGTCCGTTGCGTCGCGGCGGTCTAGACCAAGCCGGGTTCCCCCGCAACGCGGCGGGAGGTGGCGTCAACCCCGCCCGGTGCCCTCCGGCACGGCCTCGATGATCACGAAAGCTTGTGCCATCGGCGGGTCGTCGGTGAGGGTGACGTGCAACCGCGCCGCGTGCCCGGCCGGCAGCATCGCGGCCAGCCGGTCCAGGGCTCCGCCGGTGAGATGCAGCGTCGGCTGCCCGCCGGGCAGGTTCACGACCTCCATGTCGCGCCAGAACACCCCGTGCGCGAGGCCGGTGCCGAGCGCCTTGGCGCAGGCCTCCTTGGCGGCGAAGCGCCTTGCGTAGGACGGCGCGCGGGCCGCCTTGCGGTCGCACCGGGCCCGCTCGCCGTCGGTGAACACCCGGTGCGTGAAGCGCTCGCCGAAGCGCGCGAGCGAGCGCTCGATCCGGCGGATGTCGCAGAGGTCGGAGCCGATCCCGAGGATCATCGGCCCCGGCTCCCCGCCCGGGCCGCCTCCATCGCCGCGCGCATGTCGCGGATCGCCCGGGGCAGCCCGACGAAGATCGCGTCGGCGATGAGCGCGTGGCCGATGTTGAGCTCGCGGATCTCCGGGATCCGCGCGATCGGCCCGACGCTGTCGGTGGTCAGCCCGTGGCCGGCATGGATCTCCAGCCCGAGCCCCTGCCCGTGCTCGGCGGCACGGACGATCCGGGCGAGCTCGTGCGCGGTCGCGGCCGCATCGCCCGCGACCGTGGCCTCGCAGTAGCTGCCGGTATGAAGCTCCACGACCGGCGCGCCGAGCGCGTGGGCCGCCTCCATCACCGCCGCGTCCGGCTCGACGAACAGCGACACCCGGATGCCGGCCTCGGCCAGCGCGCGGATGCGAGGCGCGAGGTGATCGTGCCCGCCGACGATGTCGAGGCCGCCCTCCGTGGTGCGCTCCTCGCGCTTCTCGGGGACGAGGCAGGCGGCATGCGGCTTCAGCGTGCGGGCGAGCGCCACCATCTCGTCGGTGGCTGCCATCTCGAAGTTGAGCGGCACGGTCAACGTCCGGGCGAGCGCGGCCATGTCGGCGTCGCGGATGTGCCGCCGGTCCTCGCGCAGGTGGGCCGTGATCCCGTCGGCACCGGCCTCCACCGCCAGCAGCGCCGCCCGCACCGGGTCGGGATAGCTGCCGCCGCGGGCGTTCCGGACGGTGGCGACGTGGTCGATGTTCACGCCGAGGCGGAGAGGATGTGCCGACATGCGCCGATCTTTTCGCGTGGCTTCGAGGTGATCGCGTCGTGCTTAGCCCAGATCGGGCCGCCCTGGCGCCTCGCCGCCGCGAGAAATCGCCCGACCCGTGCTGTTTCGAAGGCGACGCGCCGCGGGTCGGATGGTCGCGGCCTCCTGCGAAGGGCCCTCGAACGCGGAAAGGCCGGGCACGACGGCCCGGCCTCCCTTCGACGAAGCCCGAAGGCTCGTCCGTCGTTGGTGCTCAGCGGACCGGGTTGGCGCCGGCGTTGCCCGGAACCGTGCGGGCGCCGTCCTCGCGGCCGGCCGGCATCGCGTTGGCGGCGCCCGGAGCGGTGCCGGTTGTGGCCGGCATGTCGCCCCGCATCGTGCCGCCCTTCTCCATCGTCTTCTCGGACGGGCTCTTCACGCTGCCGGGATTGTTCATGTTGCCGGTCGCGGACTGCGCGAACGCCGCACCCGAGAGTGCGAGCACGAGCGCCGTGGCGGAGATGAGTGTCTTACGCATGGGACGGATCCTTCGTGTGGTCGGTGTGGGAGGAGGAACGTCGCGGCCCGGGGATGGTTCGGAGAAACTTCGCGCGGCCGACCTCCCGGTGCGTGCGAGCCGCGCCCAGGGGCCTGGTCCCGTTGCGCTTTCCGGGGAACGGAAATCGTCGCCGCCCTCCGGAAGCGCGTCGCGGCATTCGATCGCCGGCACGCAGGCGACGGGACGGCCCGACGTGCCCGGCCGTGCGATTCAGACTTGCGATTCAGCCTTGCGATTTTCCCCGAAACCGACTATCCGCCGCCACTCGCGTTCGCTCCGGCTGGGGGCTGAACGGACGGTGCCGTTCGCGGCACAGGCTTTTTTCCGCGTCGCCTGGCGACGATCGAACGAGCCGTCGTCCCGTGTCTCCGCCTTCGATCAACCGCTCGGGCCCGTTGAAACGGCTCGGAGGGCTTGGCGCCGGGCGATCTCGCGAACCGAACCGGCCCGGAACTCATCGTGCATCTGCATGTCCGGGCCTCATTCAAGCTGAAGGGCCCGTAATGCCTCTCTACGAGCACGTATTCCTGGCACGCCAGGACGTGACGTCCCAGCAGGTCGAGACGATGATCGAGACCTACAAGGGCGTCATCGAACAGAACGGCGGACGTTTCGAGAAGATCGAGATGTGGGGCGTCAAGTCCCTCGCCTACCGGATCAAGAAGAACCGCAAGGCGCACTTCACCCTGCTCAACATCGACGCCCCCCCGGCCGCCATGGCCGAGATGGAGCGCCAGATGCAGATCTCGGAAGACGTGCTGCGCTTCATGACCATCCGCGTGGAGGAGCTCGAGCACGAGCCGTCCGCGATGATGCAGAAGCGCGACCGCGACGACCGCAAGGATCGCGAGCGCGGCCGTCGTCGCGACGACGAGGGCTTCGGTGGTGGCGGTGGCTTCGGCGGCGACCGCGACCGTGGGGATCGTGGCGACCGCGGCGACCGGCCCGAGCGCAACTTCGGCGGGGAGAACTAAGCCATGGCATTCGGTGCAAGTGCTGGTGGAGCCGCCGGCGGCGGTGGCCGTCGTCCGTTCTTCCGTCGTCGCAAGACCTGCCCCTTCTCCGGCGCCAACGCGCCGAAGATCGACTACAAGGACGTGAAGCTGCTGTCCCGCTACGTCTCGGAGCGCGGCAAGATCGTCCCGTCCCGCATCACCGCGGTCTCGGCCAAGAAGCAGCGCGAGCTCGCCCAGGCGATCAAGCGCTCGCGCTTCCTCGGCCTGCTCCCCTACGTCATCAAGTAGGCTCTTCGGAAACCTGCCGGCCCTGGTCCGCCAGGGTCGGCCACCATCCTTCGGGCGACGGTCTCCGCCGCCCGATCGTTGGGGCGCCTCGCCTCTAACCCCGCCCGCACTCCTGCGCGGCGGCGGGACAGCGGATCTCATGGTTCAGAACCTCGGCATCGGCATCGGCGCGGGCCTCGTCTCGGCACTCCTGTTCGGGATGCTGCTGAAGGCCACCCCGCTCGCGGTCGTCCTCTACCTCTTGGCACCCCTGCCGATCCTCATCGTGGGACTCGGCTGGAATTCCCGCGCCGCGCTCGCGGCGGCGGCTTCCGGCAGCCTCGCGCTCGCCCTCGTCGTCTCCCCCTATCTCGGCCTCGGATTCGCCGCCTACCTCGCCGTGCCGGCGTGGTGGCTCGCCTATCTCGCCCTGCTCGGCCGGCCGAACGCCGACGGCAGCCTCGAATGGTATCCGACAGGCCGCCTCCTCGGCTGGACCGGCGCGACCGCGGCGCTGGCCTTCATCGCCATCGCCGTCCTGTCCGCACCGAGCCACGAGGCGTTCGAGGGACAGCTGAAGAGCCTGGCCGGCACCATCGTCCGCGCCCAGATGCGTGGCCTGCCGAGCGCGCCGGCCAAGCCCGATGCCGCCCGCCCGGACGCCGGCGAGCCCGTCGCTGACAAGCCCGTCGGCGAAAAGCCGGCGCCCCCCGAAAAGCCCAGCGACGCGGCCGATGCCGCGCCTGCGGGATCCGAGGCGCACGACGACCTGGTCGATGCGCTGGCGCGCACCGTGCCGGCCTTCGCCGCCAACGGGCTCGCCCTGCTCCTGACCTTCTACCTCTGGGCCTCCGCCCGCATCGTCCAGCTCTCGGGCCGCCTGCCGCGGCCGTGGCCGGACATCCCGTCGACCGTGATGCCGCGCGCCATGCTCGGGCTGCTCGGCCTCGCCGTGATCCTCGCCTTCGCGCCGGGCTACGCGGGCGTGCTCGGCACGGCCCTGGTCGGCTCGGTGAGCGCGGTCTTCGCGCTGCAGGGGCTCGCCGCCTTCCACGACCGCAGCCGCGGCCGGCCGGCGCGCGGCATGATGCTGTTCGGTCTCTACCTGATCCTGTTCTTCACGCAGGGCATCGCCCTGATCGTGCTCACCCTGTTCGGCCTCGCCGACACCGCGCTCAACCGGCGCCGTCGCCCCGACGGCGCGACCCCTTGAGACCCCGGCCGGCCCTCATCGGCGGCCTTACCTGAAGAAGGACGAAGACCATGGAAGTGATCCTGCTGGAGCGCGTCGCCAAGCTCGGCCAGATGGGCGAGACCGTGAACGTCAAGCCGGGCTTCGCCCGCAACTTCCTCCTCGCCCGCGGCAAGGCGCTGCGCGCGACGGAAGGCAACAAGAAGCACTTCGAGACCCAGCGCGCGCAGCTCGAGGCGAAGAACCTCGACCGCAAGAAGGACGCCGAGGCGGTCGCCGAGAAGCTCGACGGCCAGACCTTCGTGCTCATCCGCCAGTCGGGCGAGTCGGGCGTGCTCTACGGCTCGGTCTCGACCCGCGACCTCGCCGAGGTCGTGACCAAGGAGGGCTTCACCGTCGAGCGCGGCCAGTTCACCCTGAACCAGCCGATCAAGACGCTCGGCCTGCACGTGATCCCGGTGGTGCTCCACCCCGAGGTCGACGTGAAGGTCACCGTCAACGTCGCCCGCAGCCCGGAAGAGGCCGAGCGTCAGGCCCGCGGCGAGTCGGTCACCGAGCGCGAGGCATTCAACCTCGACGACCTCGGCCTGGAGGTCGGCATGGCGCTGGCCGAAGCCGGCGAAGGCGCCGACGACCGCGGCTGATCGCATCGCCCTGCCCCCTCCCCACGCGGGAGGGGCGGGCTGTGAATGGCGGTGACAGCGGGGAAGGCGGCCCGGGAGGGTTGACGCGTTCCTCGTTTGTTCCAAGATGGGCGCCCGTTCCTCGCACCGAGGGGCGGGCGTCCTCGCGTTCCGGGCACGGTGACGCGGACGCCGGCGGCTAAGCATCGGTCAACCCGACTGGTGCCATGGTCGTCGGATCATGTCTGGGATGCGGCGCCGGCCCGGCCCGCATCGATTCGGAGCGACCGCCGATGGCCCTGCCCAATGCCCTAGCGGCCAAGCTCGAAGCCGTGCAGGCGGAGTACCGCGTCGCGCCGCACAACATCGACGCGGAGCAGGCGCTGCTCGGCGCGATGCTGGTGAACAACGACGCCTACTACCGCGTCTCGGACTTCCTGCTGCCCGAGCACTTCATGGAGGACGCCCACCAGCAGATCTTCCAGGTGGCGACCTCGCTGATCAAGGCGGGCAAGCTCGCGACCCCGATCACCCTGAAGACCTATCTCGGCGACGCCGACTTCGGCGGCCAGACGGTGATGCAGTACCTCGCGCGGCTGGCGGCGGACGCCACCACCGTCATCAACGCCGGCGAGTACGGCCGCACGATCTACGACCTCGCGATCCGCCGTCGGCTGATCACCATCGGCGAGGACCTCGTCAACGGCGCCTACGAGGCCCCGGTCGAGCAGGCCCCGCGCGACCAGATCGAGGACACCGAGCGCCGGCTCTACGAGCTCGCCGAGGCCGGCAAGTACAGTGGCGGCTTCCAGAAGTTCTCGGACGCGCTCACCGCCGCCGTCGACATGGCGGCCAAGGCGTATCAGCGCGAGGGCAAGCTCTCGGGGCTGGCCACGGGGCTCTCCGACCTCGACGCCAAGATGGGCGGCCTGCAATCCTCGGACCTGATCATCCTCGCCGGCCGCCCGGCCATGGGCAAGACCTCGCTCGTCACCAACATCGCCTTCAACATCGCGAAGGCCTACCAGGGCGAGAAGCAGGCCGACGGCACGATCAAGACCAAGAACGGCGGCATCGTCGGGTTCTTCTCGCTCGAGATGTCGGCCGAGCAGCTCGCCACCCGCATCATCGCCGAGCAGTCGGGCGTGCCCTCCTACAAGATCCGCCGCGGCGACATCCGGCCGGAGGACTTCTACAAGATCACCGACGCAGCCCGCGACATGCAGACGATCCCGTTCTACATCGACCAATCGGGCGGCATCTCGATCGCGCAGCTCGCCGCCCGCGCCCGGCGCCTCAAGCGCCAGAAGGGCCTCGACGTGCTGATCGTCGACTACCTCCAGCTGCTGGCGGGCTCGGGCAAGCGCTCGGACAACCGCGTGCAGGAGATGACCGAGATCACCACCGGCATGAAGGCGCTGGCCAAGGAGCTCTCGGTTCCGATCATCGCCCTGTCGCAGCTGTCGCGTCAGGTCGAGAACCGCGACGACAAGCGCCCGCAGCTCTCGGACCTGCGCGAATCGGGCTCGATCGAGCAGGACGCCGACGTGGTGATGTTCGTGTTCCGCGAGGAATACTACGTCAACAACAAGAAGCCCCGCGAGGGGACGGAGGAGTTCTTCGCCTGGGAGGCGGAGATGAACCGCGTCCACGGAAAGGCCGAGGTGATCCTCGGCAAGCAGCGCCACGGCCCGACCGGCACGGTGGAGCTGCAGTTCGACGCCAACATCACCCGGTTCTCGAACCTCGCGCAGAGCGACCGGCTGCCCGAGCAGATGTGATAGGGTGTGACTGCGCGAATGCAGGAGGACGACCGTGGCGGCGCCGAGACGCGTGGAGAGCTCGAGATCCGGAGCGGCTTACGAGGCCGACGTTGCGGCATGGTCGCTGGAGCAGGCCGCGCATCTGCGCGCGCGCGCTTGGGATCGCCTCGACCTCGCGCATCTCGCAGATGAGATCGAAGCCTTGTCCCGCACGGAACATCATGCCCTGACGAGCGCTCTGCACGTGATCCTGCTACACCTGCTGAAGTGGGATCACCAGCCCCAGCGGCGCACGCGTGGTTGGGCCATCTCGATCAAGACGCAGCGCCTCTCGGTCGCTGAACGGATCGAGGACAGCCCGAGCCTTGCGCCGCTGCTTCCGCAATTCCTGGCTCGTGCCTATCGCCGGGCCCGGATCGAGGCCGCCGGCGAGACCGGCCTCGACGAGTCGGCCTTCCCCGTCGCGTGCCCCTATTCTTACGAAACGATCATGACGCGTCCGATCCCCTGGCCGCCCGAGCCCGAGGCCACTTAGGCGTTACAGCGTCACCAGCGCGCCGGGCTGCTTCACCTCGATCTCGACGAAGGCGATCGGATGGTCCGAGCCGTTCATCACGTCGTGGCGGATGCCCGCCGGGCGGCTGTAGGCCTGCCCCGCGGCGAGCGCGGTCTCGCCGACCTGCTCGCCGTCATGGACCCGGAGCGTTCCGGCCACCAGCATCACCACGAAGTAGGGCCAGCCGTGCTCGTGCCATCCGGTCACCGCGCCGGGGGCGAAATCCCAGCGGGTGATGCGAAGCGTCGCGTCGTCCTGCTGGACGGTGGGAATCGCCGGGATCGTGCAGGCGAACGCCATTGGCTGTCTCCTCGGAAGGCTGCGCGCGCCGCAAGCCCCGTGTTGCAGGTTTCGCGTTGCAGGTCCTGCGTTGCAGGCCACGTGCCTTCCGGCCGCTGGCGCGGTAATGGCATGCCCTGACCCGTCAGGCTGCGCGGACGGCGACGCACGCGCGGCGGAACATCGGAGCCCGACGATTTCCCGAGACAGCACCGTCGCGACCGACGCCATCGGGCACGGCGCCCGCCTCATCGTCGATCTCGACGCCATCGCGGAGAACTGGCGCCGCCTCTCGGCAGAGGCACCGGGCCGCGCCTGCGCCGCGGTGGTGAAGGCCGACGCCTATGGCTGCGGCGCCGAGCCGGTCGCCCGGGCGCTCTGGGCGGCGGGCTGCCGCACGTTCTTCGTCGCGCATCTCGGCGAGGCCGCACGCGTGCGGGGCGCGCTGCCCGAGGCCGCGATCTACGTCCTGAACGGGCTCTCCCCCGGCTCCGCCCCGGCCTATCTGGCGATGGACCTGCGCCCCGTCCTCGGCTCGGTCGAGGAGGTGTCGGACTGGGCGGCGGCCTCGCGCGGGATGCGTGCGGCCGCGCTCCACGTCGACACCGGCATGAACCGTCTCGGGCTCGCCGTCCCGGAGGCGCTGGCGCTTGCCGGCGATCCACGGATCGGGGCCGCCGGCATCGACCTCGTGATGAGCCACCTCGTCAGCGCCGAGCTGCCCGACGAGGCGGTCAACGCCCGGCAGATCGCCGACTTCGCGACGGTGCGGGCGGCGTTTCCCGGCATTCCCGGCTCGCTCGCCAACTCGTCGGGCATCTTCCTCGACGGGGCGACGCATCACGACCTGCTGCGGCCCGGCTACGCGCTGTTCGGCGGCAACCCGACCCCCACGCGCCATGCCAACCCGATGCGGCCGGTGGTGCGGCTGGAGGCGACGATCCTGCAGATCCGGCAGGTCGCCGCCGGCGCGCAGGCCGGCTACAACGGGCGCTGGACCGCGCCCGCGCCCCGGCGCCTCGCGACGCTCTCACTCGGCTACGCCGACGGCTATCCCCGGGCCGCGAGCGGGCACGGCCACGCGCTCGTCGCCGGCATTCCCTGCCCGATCCTCGGCCTCGTCTCCATGGACCTGATCATCCTCGACGTCACCGAGGCGGCGGACGCCCGGCGCGGCACCGTCGCCACGCTGATCGGCGATGGGCTGGACGTCGACACGGTGGGACACGCCGCCGGCACGATCGGCTACGAGATCCTGACGGGGCTGGGTTCTCGTTACGTTCGCACGTATATCGGGACGTGACGCCGTCCGCCCCGAGCGGATCCGGCCCCGAACCTGCTGCGAGCGCATGGCAAAGATCCACCAGACCTTCATCTGCCAGGCCTGCGGCGCGGTCTACAACCGCTGGCGCGGGCGCTGCGAGGCCTGCAATGGCTGGAACACGATCGTCGAGGAGACGCCGGGCGGCTCCGGGCCGCAATCGGGCCCGGCCGCGACCCGGCCCGGCCGGGCCCGCGGGCGGGTGTTTCCCCTCGAGGGCCTGACCGGCGAGGCGCGGGAAGCGCCGCGCATCCCCTCCGGCATCGGCGAGCTCGACCGCGTCACCGGCGGCGGATTCGTGCGCGGCTCGGTGATCCTGCTCGGCGGCGATCCCGGCATCGGCAAGTCGACCCTGCTGATGCAGGCCTCGGCCGCGATGGCGAAGACCGGCGAGCGCGTCGCCTACATCTCCGGCGAGGAGGCGGTGGGGCAGGTGCGCCTGCGCGCCGAGCGCCTCGGGCTGTCGGGCCACCCGGTGGAGCTGGCGGCCGAGACCAACGTCGAGGACATCGTCGAGACCCTGTCGCAGGGGCGCCCGCCGGCACTGGCGATCATCGATTCGATCCAGACCATGTGGACCGAGACCGTCGAATCGGCCCCCGGCACGGTCACGCAGGTGCGCTCCTCCGCCCAGTCCCTGATCCGCTTCGCCAAGACCACCGGCACGGCGGTGATCCTGGTCGGCCACGTCACCAAGGACGGGCAGATCGCCGGCCCGCGGGTGGTCGAGCACATGGTCGACGCGGTGGCCTCGTTCGAGGGCGACCAGGGCCACCATTTCCGCATCCTGCGGGCGGTGAAGAACCGCTTCGGGCCGACCGACGAGATCGGCGTATTCGAGATGACCGACATGGGGCTGGCCGAGGTGCCGAACCCCTCGGCGCTGTTCCTGGCGGGACGCGACCATCAGGCCGCCGGCACCGCGGTCTTCGCCGGCATGGAGGGCACGCGGCCCCTGCTGGTGGAGATCCAAGCGCTGGTCGCGCCCTCGTCGCTCGGCATGCCGCGCCGGGCCGTGGTCGGCTGGGACCCGAACCGGCTCTCGATGGTGCTCGCGGTGCTCGAAGCCCATGGCGGCATCCGCCTGGGCACGCACGACGTCTATCTCAACGTCGCGGGCGGCCTGCGCATCTCCGAGCCCGCGGCGGATCTGGCGGTGGCCGCCGCCCTGGTCTCGTCGCTGTCGGGCGCGGTGCTGCCGCCGGAGACCGTGTATTTCGGCGAGATCGGCCTGTCCGGCGCGATCCGGCCGGTGGCGCAGGCCGGCGCGCGCCTCAAGGAGGCGCAGAAGCTCGGCTTCGCCAAGGCGATGACGCCGCAAGGGCGCGGCGAGACCACCGACCGCGCGCTCGCCACGGAGTCGCTGCGCCACATCGCCGACCTCGTGGCCGGCATCGCCGCGAACGGGCCGCGCCGGGTCGCCTCGGGCAAGCGCCGCCATGCGGCCCACGACGAGGATGCGGATTAGGCGACCGGCTGAGCGCGGTTCTCAGGACGACCTGTGCCGCGCCGGCGGCTTGGGAAGGGCGGTGAAAGCCCGTCTGCAACCGGCGGGTTCCGGCGGCCGGCAGTCGCCACCGAGGGTGACGGCCGAGTTTGACCGCGATATAAGGCGCCCGCGGTCCAGGGGAGCCGCAGACCGCATCGCTTTCGTCGTGGCATCTCCCCATCCGATCCGAACCCGCAGATGCCGTTTTCCGTCCTCGATCTCGTGGTGCTCGGCATCGTCGTGGTGTCCGCCCTGCTGGCGGCCGTCCGCGGCGTCACGCGGGAGGTGCTGGCGATCATCGCCTGGGTCGCCGCCGCCGCGGTGGCGTGGTCGCTCTATCCGATGCTTCTGCCGACGGTGAAGCAGCACGTGACCAGCGACACCGTCGCCCTCGTCGCCTCGATCGCGGCGATCTTCCTCGGCACGCTGATCGTCGTCTCGATCATCACGGTGAAGATCTCCGACGTGGTGCTCGATTCGCGCATCGGCGCGATCGACCGCTCCCTCGGCTTCCTGTTCGGCGCCGCCCGCGGCTTCCTGATCTGCGTGATCGGCTGGGTGTTCCTGTCCTGGCTGGTGCAGGGCAAGGTGCCGACCTGGGCCGCCGAGGCGCGCACCCGGCCGATGCTGGAGAAGTCCGGCGACGCGCTGGTGGCGCAGCTGCCCGAGAATCCGGAAGGCTTCCTGAAGCAGTTCAAGAAGCCGAAGGTCGACACCCCGCAGAACGAACCTGTGGATGCACCGGCCGAGACCGAGGTGCCCCCGCGCCAGACCACGCCGGCCATGCCCGCGCCGCGGCGCTGAGGGCGCGCGAAAGAAGGCCGGCTCGGCATATGTTGCCGCGGTGACCCTGACCTGCGTCCGGTCCGGCTTGGTTGCGATGCCGCGAGGCCTCAGATAACGCCTTGACGACGGCGCCGCGGGGCCGGCCGCGCGGACGCGGTCCGGGCAGCTTGCGGGCGGACGGCAACCAGGGATCGACCTCAGGCCATGTCACACCGCGCCGTAACCGTGGATTCCGTGTTCGACCCCGAGACCGACGGCGATACGCTCCGCGAGGAATGCGGCGTCTTCGGCATCTTCGGGCATCCCGACGCCTCGGCGATCGTCGCGCTCGGGCTGCACGCCCTGCAGCACCGCGGCCAAGAGGCGGCGGGCATCGTCGCCTTCGACGGCGAGGTCTTCCATTCCGAGCGGCGCCCCGGCCTCGTCGGCGACTCGTTCTCGGACGGCGGCACGATCGCCCGGCTGAAGGGCCGCGCCGCGATCGGCCACGTGCGCTACTCGACCACCGGCGGCACCATCCTGCGCAACGTCCAGCCGCTCTTCGCCGAGCTGGCCGGCGGCGGCCTGGCGGTGGCGCATAACGGCAACCTCACCAACGCGCTCTCGATCCGCCGCGACCTCGTGCGCGACGGCGCGATCACCCAGTCGACCTCCGACACGGAGGTGATCCTGCACCTGGCCGCGCGCTCGCGTAAGCCGCGGATCGTCGAGCGCTTCATCGATGCGCTGCAGGCGATCCAGGGCGCCTACGCCATCGTCGCGCTCACCAACAAGAAGCTGATCGGCGCCCGCGACCCGCTCGGCATCCGCCCGCTGGTGCTCGGCGAGCTCGACGGCCGCTACATGCTGGCCTCGGAGACCTGCGCGCTCGACATCATCGGCGCGAAGTTCGTGCGCGACGTCGAGAACGGCGAGGTCGTGGTGATCTCGGAGGACGGCATCGAGTCGATCCGCTTCGCCGACAAGGTGCCGATGCGGCCGTGCATCTTCGAGTACATCTACTTCGCCCGGCCGGATTCGGTGGTGAACGGCAAGAGCGTCTACGCCGTGCGCAAGAACATCGGCGTCGAGCTGGCCCGCGAGGCCGCGGTGCCGGCCGACGTGGTGGTGCCGGTGCCCGATTCCGGCGTGCCGGCCGCGCTCGGCTTCGCACAGCAGACCGGCATCCCGTTCGAGATGGGAATCATCCGCAACCACTATGTCGGCCGCACCTTCATCCAGCCGACCCAGTCGGTGCGCGAGCTCGGCGTGCGGATGAAGCATTCGGCCAACCGGGCGGCGATCGAGGGCAAGCGCATCGTGCTGGTCGACGACAGCCTGGTGCGCGGCACCACCTCGGTGAAGATCGTGCGGATGATGCGCGAGGCCGGCGCGGCGGAGGTGCACTTCCGCATCGCGAGCCCGCCGATCACCTATCCCGACTTCTACGGCATCGACACGCCGGAGCGCGAGAAGCTGCTGGCCGCCACCCACGACCTCGAAGGCATGCGCCGCTACATCGGCGCGGATTCGCTGGCCTTCCTCTCGATCCCCGGCCTGTACCGGGCGATGGGCGAGGCGGAGCGGATTGAGGCCTGCCCGCAATACACCGACCATTGCTTCACCGGCGACTACCCGACCGGCCTGACGGACCTCGCCATCGCCGGGCCAAAGCGCCTCGCGATGCTCGCCGAAGCGGACTGACCCCTCGCGCATGACCGACACGAAGACCTCACTCGACGGACGCGTCGCCGTCGTCACCGGCGCGTCCCGTGGGATCGGCCGGGCCGCTGCGCTGGCCCTGGCGGAGGCCGGCGCGCACGTCATCGCCGTGGCGCGCACGCAGGGCGCGCTGGAGGAGCTCGACGACGCGATCCGCAGGGTCGGCTCGAGCGCGACCCTCGTGCCCCTCGACCTGACCGACTACGACGGCATCGACCGGCTCGGCGCGGCGATCAACGAGCGCTGGAAGCGCCTCGACATCGTCGTCGGCAATGCCGGCATCCTCGGCAATCTCATGCCGATCGGGCACATCACCCCGAAGGTCTGGGGCCAGGTGATGGACGTCAACGTCACCGCGAACTGGCGGCTGATCCGCTCGTTCGACCCGCTGCTGCGGATGTCGGATGCCGGCCGGGCGATCTTCGTCACCTCCGGGGCGGCGGGCAAGTGCCGGGCCTACTGGGGGCCCTACTCGGTGTCGAAGGCGGCGCTCGAGGCGCTGGTGCGGACCTACGCCGCCGAGAACGAGACCACCAACGTCCGGGCGATGCTCCTCAATCCCGGCCCCCTGCGCACCGACATGCGCCGCGCGGCGATGCCGGGCGAGGACCCGGAGACGCTGAGGACGCCGGAAGACCTCGCCCCGCATTTCGTGCGGCTGGCGAGCCCCGCCTCGAGCGAAACCGGGCTGATCTACGACTTCCCCACCGATCGCACCGTGAGCCCGCAAGCGCCGCGCTGAGCGGTCGGGGCCGAGCCCGCACTTTTCCGGATATCCTGATGATCGACGTGCGCTGCATCTGCGCGATCGGCCAGCGCGGCCAGCTCGGGCTGAACGGCCAGCTCCCCTGGGAGGGCAACACCGACCCGCTCTTCGTGGAGGACGTGACGCGGTTCTTCGCGCTGACCATGGGCCACGTGCTGATCGCCGGCCCGAAGACGGTGGCCTCGGTGCCGGCCTTCGCGTTCAACGACCGCACCATCGACGTGATCCGGTCGCACGAGGATCCGGAGGGGGTGCTCGCCCGCTATCCCGGTCGCCGCATCTTCGTCGGCGGCGGCATCGCGGTCTGGAACGTCTACGCGAAGTACATCCAGAACTGGGACGTCACCCGCCTGCCCTACGACGGCGAGGCCGACCGCTGGTTCGACCCGGGCTGGCTCGTCGGCGGCGCCCTGCGCGTCGGATAGGCGGATCTGGACAGTCCGTCGGGAAAGTCCGTACTCTCGCCCGATGGGCGAGCACAGCGTCATCGAAGCCGAAGAGCATCTGTCCGAGCTGATCGACCGCGCGCTCGCGGGCGAAGGCGTCGTGATCACCCGGGATGGTCGGCCGGTCGCCAACCTACAGCCGATCCCTCGGTCGGGGCGGCCCGTGACCGCCGAGGACCTGGATTGGCTGGCAGCCCGTCGCGCGCGAACCGCCGCGCCCTCCGAGGATGCCGGGCACCTCGTCGGCCGCATGCGCGACGAGGATTGGTGAGGACGTACCTCGATGCCAGCGTCCTGGTCGCCCTTCTGACGGATGATCCGTCCACGGCGCGGGCGGACGCCTTCTTTCGACGTCACGAGCCGATCGCGATCGTCAGCGATTTCGCAGCGGCGGAATTGGCCTCGGCCCTCGCACGCCGGGTGAGAACCGGCGAGATCGACGCGGGCGCCGCGCAATCGGCGTTCTCGGATCTCGATCGCTGGATCGAACGGGTCGCGGAACGCATCGAGGTCGCATCGTCCGACGTCGTCGCGGCGACCGGGTTTCTCCGCCGCCTCGATCTCACGCTCCGTACGCCGGACGCCCTGAACATCGCTCTGTGCCGTCGTGCGAATGCCGTCCTCGCGACCTTCGACATCAAGATGGCGACCGTCGCGCGCACCCTCGGCCTGCAGGTCACGGAAGGATAGCGTCCTTCGCGCCGAAAAATGCGCCCTCGGGACCGCACTAGGCCCGCTCCCGCCCTATCTGCGCTCGGATCCTCCCGACGAAAGATGCCATGAGCGCCCACAGCTACCGCTTCGGCATCGAAGAAGAGTATTTCCTGGCCGATGCGGAGACGCGCGGCACGCCGCGGCGCTCGGTCAAGCCGTTCCACGTCGAGGCGGCCGAGCGCTTGCCCGAGGCGGGGCGCGAGCTGCTGCAGTGCCAGGTCGAGGTCTGCACCCCGCCCGTCACCGCCTTCGCCGAGGCGCGCGACTCGCTCGCCCGGCAGCGCGGCGCGCTCGCGGACCTCGCCGCCGAGCACGAGCTGCTGATCTTTGCCGCGGGCACCCATCCGGTGGCCGACTGGTCGCGGCAACTGCCGACCAAGGGCGACCGCTACCGCGGCATCCTGCGCGACGTCGGCCTCGCCGGGCGCCGCAGCCTGATCTGCGGCATGCACGTCCACGTCGAGGTGCCGGACCCGGAGGCGCGGGTCGACCTGATGAACCGGCTGCTGCCGTTCCAGCCGCTGCTGTTCGCGCTCTCGGCCTCCTCGCCGTTCTGGCAGGGCAAGCCGACGGGGCTCACCGCCTACCGCCTGAGCGCCTTCGGCGAGCTGCCGCGCACCGGCCTGCCCGAGCTCTTCGCCGATGCCGCCGCCTATGCGCGCTACGTGCGGATCATGACGGAGGCCGGCTCGATCCAGGATGCGAGCTTCCTGTGGTGGTCGCTCCGGCCCTCGATCAAGTTCCCGACGCTGGAGCTGCGCATCGCCGACAGCTGCACGCGGCTCGCCGACGCGCTGACCATCGCCGCGCTGTTCCGCTGCCTCGTGCGCTGCGTGGTGCGCCGGCCGGACCTCAATGCCGGGCTCGACGGCGTCTCCCGGGCACTCGCCGACGAGAACCTCTGGCGCACCCAGCGCAGCGGCGTGGGCGCCGAGCTGATCGACGAAGCCCGCGAGGCGGCCCTGCCCTTCGCCGACGCCTTGGAGACGGTGCTCGACCTCGTCGCCGAGGATGCGGCGGCGCTCGGCTGCGCGGCCGAGGTCGCGCATGCGCGGACCATCGTCTCGGGCGGCACCAGCGCCGACGGCCAGATCGCCGCGTTCGAGGCCGCGCGAGAAGCGGGGCACAGCAACCGGCAGGCGCTGGACAAGGTGGTGGAATGGCTGGCGCGGACGACCCGAGGGGTGTGAGCGTGCCCTCGCCCGGCCGTATTTCGGCTGCGCCCGTTCGCGTCCTCTGCGTCGGCTATAGCGTCACAGAGCAGATCGGCTACGTGGAGCGGGCTGGCGACTGCGCCTCCTCTGACGGTGCCGACCTCGTTTTCCTCAAGTCTGGCTGGGGCGGGCACAGCGTCCACGCCATCGCCTACATGATCGACGAGATCCTCGACACGATCCCCTGCGATCGGGTCCTGCTGGAATTGTTCACCGACAACGTGCGCTACTACGATCGGAGGGCGCTGCGCTTCTATCTCGATCAGATCCTCGCGGCGACCGCCCGCCGCGGCCGGCCTGTGGCCTTCCTCAACCTGTATCAGAACGGGGTCAACTATGCGTCGGAGACGGTCGCCGGCCTCCTCGACGACTACGAGACCAGTTTCGGTATCCCGACCCTGGATCTCGCCCTGCCCCTGGCCAAGTCCGGCCCAGAGGAGCGTGCACTCTGGCTGAAGGACGGCACCCACGTGACTCCTGCCGGTGCCGATCTGTATGGCAGGCAGGTCTTTGACTTCGTGCGCGGGCGTGGGTTCGGCGACGCCTACATCCGCCACTACCGCACGCTTCCTGGCCTGTTCGTGCCCCTCAAGCTCGCGACGACGCCGGACCGGTCTCGCCCTTTTGCGCTGTACCGAAACGGCATTCCGCTGCACTATGTGACGATCCCTGAAAAGACGTCGCTCTCGATCGATCTCGGGCGTACCGCCGACGTGCGCCCCGTAATGACCACCTACGGCCCCCTGAACGGGACACTACGCTTCTCGAGCCCATCCATCGAGCGGACCCGCGACGTGCTGCTCTACGACCGTTTCAGCTACTACGCGCGCTCGATCGTCATGAACGTGAACCTCAAGGGCATCCGAACCTTGACGTGCTTTCAGCTCGACATCGTGCCCGACATTGAACTCGCGAAGGGTGAGAAGAACACCGGGCCGCGGATGGGCTACGTCTCGCACGTATTCCTGCACCGCCGCCTGAGGCCGGCGGAATGGTTGCGCCATTACGGGCACGGCGCATGCTGGGCTGTGCATCGCATGCGATGCGCCCTCGCCCGCGTCGGAGGGAGAACCGGCGCGTGATCTACCCTTTGTCGAACGGGTTCGACGAGGTGCGCAGGGAGAGCCGGATCGGGGTGCCCGGCAGGGCGAACGCCTCGCGCAGCGAGTTCGTGAGGTAGCGGGTGTAGCTCTTCGGCATCGCGTTGAGCTGGTTGCCGAACAGGGCGAAGTGCGGCGGGCGGCTCTTCACCTGCGTGGCGTAGCGGATCTTGATGCGCCGGCCCGATACGGCCGGCGGCGGGTTGCGCTGCGTCGCCTCGGAGAGCCAGTCGTTGATCCGCGAGGTCGAGATGCGGGTGTCCCAGACCTCGGCCGCCTGCACCACCGCCTGCATCAGCTTGTCGACGCCGTCGCCGGCGAGCCCCGAGAGCGGCACCACCGCGACGCCGCGGACCTGCGGCAGCAGGCGGGTACAGTCCTCGCGCAGCGACTTGAGCAGGCCCGGCTGGTCGGCGACGAGGTCCCACTTGTTGAGGCCGATCACCAGCGAGCGCCCCTCGCTCTCGACGAGGTCGACGATGGTGAGGTCCTGCTTCTCGAACGGGATCGTGGCGTCGAGCAGCACCACCACCACCTCGGCGAAGCGCACGGCGCGGATGCCGTCCGAGACCGCGAGCTTCTCGAGCTTGTCCTCGATCCGGGCGCGGCGGCGCATCCCGGCGGTGTCGTGCAGCTTGATCCGGCGCCCGCGCCATTCCCAGTCGAGCGAGATCGAATCGCGGGTGATGCCGGCCTCCGGGCCGACGAGCAGGCGGTCCTCGCCGAGCATCCGGTTGATCAGGGTCGACTTGCCGGCGTTGGGGCGGCCGACGATGGCGACCTTGAGCGGCTTGCCGCGCGGGTCGTCGTCGTCCTCGTCCTCGTCGGTCTCGGGCAGGGCTTCCTTCAGCGCCTCGTGCAGCTCGCCGATGCCCTCGCCGTGCTCGGCCGAGAACGGGATCGGGTCGCCCAGCCCGAGCCGGAACGACTCGTAGGCCCCGGCCATGCCCGCGCCGCCCTCGGCCTTGTTGGCGATGAGGATCACCTTGCAGCCGGCCCGGCGCACCAGCTCGGCGAAGGGCTGGTCGGCGGGCAGGATGCCGGCCCGCGCGTCGATGACGAACAGCACCACGTCCGCCTCGAGGATCGCGGCCTCGGTCTGCATCCGCATCCGGCCGAGCAGGGTGGCCGAATCGGCCTCCTCGAGACCGGCGGTGTCGATGATGCGGAAGTTCAGCCCGCCGAAGGCGACGTCGCCCTCGCGGCGGTCGCGGGTGACGCCGGGGCGGTCGTCGACCAGCGCCAGCTTCTTGCCGACGAGGCGGTTGAACAGGGTCGACTTGCCGACATTCGGCCGTCCGACGATCGCGACGGTCGGCAGTTCCATGGGGTGGTCCGTTCTATGTTCGGTCGAGCCGCCGGGCTGGCCGGGCGGCGAAGGTCCGGAGAATGCCCAAAACCTCCGGTGCGAGCCAGTCGCGCCGGAGGTTTTGGACTGGCGTGTCGAGCGATCAGCGCGTGATCGGCGGCGGGGGCGCGGCGGGCTCGGGCTTCGCCTCGGTCACCGTCACGGGACCGCCGGCGACCAGGGCGACGTAGACCTCGATGCGCTGGCGCAGGTTCTGCGGCGTCTCGGGGTCCATGTTGAGCTGGTCGAACCAGCGCCCGGCCTCGTCGTACTGGCCGTTCTTCAGGGCGGTCAGCCCGAGCATCTCGCGGGCGGTGAAGCGGAACGGCGTGCCGGCGGCCAGGCTCTGCAGGCTGGCGAGCGCGGGCGCCGGATCGGGCAGGTCGAGGCGGATCAGCGCCGCGCGGAGCCGCGCGAGGTCGCGCAGGCCGTCGCCGAGCGCCGTGTCGCCGGAGATCGCCTCGAACGCGGCGGCACCCGCGGCCGGGTCGCGCTTGGCGGTCTCGGCGGCCGAGCGGAACTGGGCGAGCAGGCGGTAGCCGGCCGGCCCCTGCGCCTCGAGGGCGTCGAACGCCTTGTCGGCCTCCGCCACCTTGCCGTCGCGGGCCAGGCGGTTGGCCTCGTCGAACTGCTGCGAGGCGGCCTCGGCCGCGTTGCGCTGGCCCGTCTGCCAGTAGCGCCAGCCGCCGACGCCGGCGACCACCAGGATCGCCACCGCGATGATCACGCCGCTGTAGCGGCGCCAGATCTCGGCGACCTTGTCGCGGCGATAGTCTTCGTTGACCTCGCGGATGAACTCGTTGTTCTCAGCCATCGTATCCCGGTCCGGCGCGCGAGCCGGACGACCTGAAGCGTCTCGATTGGCCCCGCGCCTAGCACGCGGGCGCCGGTTTGGCGACCGGGCGGCGTCTACGCCTGGCCCGGCCAGGCGTAGACGCCGATCAGGATCGGGTGGAGATACTTGCCGAACACGAACCAGGCGACGACGCCGACGACCACCGCGATCGCGTCGTTGCGCCAGCCCGCAGGGGCCGCGGCGCCCCCGTGCTGCGCGACGACCTGACCCGCCGTGAGCGCGCGGCGCTTGGCGCTGATCCGGGCGATCACCGCCCAGGCCAGGAACGAGCCGAACAGCAGGATCGAGCCGAGGTCGCCGTTGGCGAGCAGGTGCGCCGTCGCCCAGATCTTCACGGCGAGCAGCATCGGGTGCTTGGCCTTCGCCCGGATGTGGCCCGGCAGGTAGGCCGAGGCCAGCACGATGAAGGCGAGCAGCACCAGCACCAGGGACAGGTGGCGCGTCCAGACCGGCGGATCCCAGACCGGGATGTACCCGTCGACGCGATAGTTGTGGAAGCCGACACCGATCAGCACGAGGCCGAGGACCGAGAGCAGGGTGTAGCCGAGCTTGTACTTGCCCTCGCCGACTTGGCCGACGACCTCGGAGCGCTTGGCGCGCAGCATCGAGAAGGCGTGGGTGCCGAGGAACAGCACCAGCCCGAGGATCAGGATCAGCATGGATGGGGACTCGGCTCGGGAGGATCGGGCCCCCGCACCGGCGGGAAGCCATTCTGTAACGGTTCTGAACAGAAACTCCCGTGGTTTGTCCAGGCGCGCGACCGTCGTCCGTGCGCGCTCCTCGTCCAAGTGCGCTTTCGGCGCACCCATCGGTCTCGTCCCATGCGGCTCCGCCTCGCGCTGTTTCTCCTGTCGCTGCCGGCGCTCGCGCAGGCGGCCGCCGAGCCGCCGCTGTCGAGCCTGACCCTGGTCGGGCCGCCGAGCATCGTGTTCAAGGCCGGGCGCGACGCCTGTGACGGCGCCGACGTGCCCGACGCCTCGGCCCGCGCGTTCCGGGATGCCACCGGTGCGGTCGCCCTGTTCGGCATGCACTACCGCAACCGGGCCCTGCGCGGGCCGGACCTCGACCACCTCAAGCTCGACTGCACGGTGGTGCTCGACTCGGGCGAGAAGGCCGACCCGGCGCTCTACGACGACCGCTCCTGGATCACCGCCACCTGGACCGAGGACGGCGCCCGGATCGCCGCGCTGGTGCACCACGAGTACCAGGCGAACGAGCATCCGGGCCGCTGCACGGCCGAGACCTACGAGGCCTGCTGGTACAACACGATCACCGCCGCCGCCTCCGCGGATGGCGGCCGCAGCTTCCTGCGCACGACCCCGCCCGCGGTGGCGATGGCGGCCCCGTTCCGGCAGGAGGTCGGCCAGGGGCGTCACCGCGGCTTCTTCAACCCGTCGAACGTCTTCGCCGACGGGCGCTTCCGCTACGTCTTCGTCTCGACCACCGGCTGGGACCGGCCCGGGGATCAGGAGGCCGGGGTGTGCCTGTTCCGCACCGCCACGCCCGGCGATGCGGCGAGCTGGCGCGCCTGGACCGGCACCGGCTTCACCGCGTCCTTCCCGGATCCGTATCGCACCAAGGGCGCGCGGGCCGAGGCCTGCAAGCCGGTGGCGCCGTTCCCGACGCCCGTCGGGGCGGTGGTCCGCCATCGCGGCACCGGCGCCTTCGTCGCCCTGTTCATGGCCAAGGCGGGTGACGGGTTCGCGCAATCGGGCTTCTACTGGACGAGCTCGCGCGACCTTCTGACCTGGGACGTGCCGCGGCTGCTCGTCGCTGGGGCGACGCTCTACGACGACCCCTGCGCGGCGCCGGGCGGCCTGATCGCCTACCCGTCCCTCCTCGACCCCAGGGCCGAGGGCCGGAACTTCGACGACGTCGGCGACACCGCGATCCTCACCTACGTCACGCTGCGGACGGAGGGCTGCACCATCACCTCGGACCGCGACCTGCTGCGGCGGCCGGTGGCGATCAAGGTGTGGCCGTGAGCGCATCGTGCGTTGACCGGGACCGCGCCTGCATCATGTTCGAGGGCTGACCACGAGGCCACCATGACCGACCACCTGCTCGCCTGGGACGAACGCGACGAGACCGTCGCGGAAAACGGCGTCGCCAAGCGCACGATCCCGGGCGCGGGCGCCAGCCTCGTGCGGATCGTCGTCCCAGCGGGCACCTCGGCGGCGCGGCACAGCCACGCGCACGAGCAGTTCGTGCAGGTGCTCTCCGGCTCAGGCATCCTGGAGACCGAGCAGGGCCGTGCGGCATTCGGCCCCGGCAGCGTGTTCCACTTCCCCGCGGAGGCGTGGCACGCGGCGGAGTTCGAGACGGAGACGGTGCTAGTGGAGATCAACGTGTCGGCGTGAGGCCGGCGGATGGGTCCGTCGTTCGACGCGACCCATGTCGGCGGGCCCCTCCAACCTTCGACATCTATGAAGGCGTCCGACCGACCTCCCCTGACTCGATCCGATCGACCTCGTTCTCGGTATCCTGCGCATAGCGTGCGGCCTCTCCGGGTCGAAGAATTCTTCCCTCTTGCGGGTCGAAAGCCACGCCGTCGGTCAGCGTCAGGCAGGCGGCCAGCGCCAGCCACGTGCCGACGCAACTCGGCAAAGCCGCGAAATAGAAGGCGTAGGCGTAGGGCCACGGCCCGCCGAGATCGATGTCGTCGTACGTTTCCGCCAGTTCCGCGAACGCGCAAGCGCCGAACTCTAACCCGGCTTCTCGGCCACGCCAAAGCGCCGGAAGGTGCCCCCGATGATCCGCGAGATCGCGAGCCGATCTCAATCTCAGATCGAACCCGAGGGCATCGATCGACGCTTGCCAGTCTTCGATCGATTTGATCGGACGGGCGCAGAACGCGTAGGCTTCCATCGTCATGTTCTGTCCCTCAAAACCAGTGGATGTCGGCAAAAACGCTTATCTTCGTCCTGTTCCGTCTTGAAATCTCATATCGCCGATATCAGCGCCGAGGATGTTCTTCCATCGCGCAAGACCACGTCGGTCCGCACGCGTCCCTCCAGCCCATAACGAACACTATCGCCCAGGCTGAAGCTTTGCTCGACGCCGTGCCGGCCGATACCTGGAATATCCAGATTGCGAATCAATCGAGCGGTCGCAGCATGCAATCGGACGCCGTAGGCCGGCACACGGACATCTCCCGAGATCGAGATTGCCTCCTTGACGACATCCACAAGAAGCTCGGTCTTCGCGTCGATCCTTGCGTTCCCGGTTTTCTCTATCTGGCTGCGCACGATCTGACCGGCGCCGCCGGTCCAGCGACCATCCGGGCCTCGGGGTTGATCCGGGCGAAAGCCGGCTTTGAGGGAATGGCTGAGCACGGACAGCATCGCAATCCGCAGGCGGATCTCTGCAACTCTGTGCGCGAATCGAAGCTGGTCTCGACGTTCGTTCATGCCAAAGCTCCCCCGAAGAGGCCTTGCCATATATTCCTAATAAAGTCAATTTTCCTATAGCGCTGTGGAGCGAGGCACGGCCGATCGCCCAGCCGTGCTTTCAGCGTGCAGTTGACGCTGCCGGGCGCCCGGCCTCAACTTTTCTTGCCCCCGCGGCAAAAAGGCCTGTGTTGGCGGCTTCCACGCACGCGTGTAGAGAGTAGCGCTACGAAGGCTCGCCCGTGCACGCTGACGGGACGAGCGCGCCGATTTCGCCCGCATACAAGAACAGAGGCCATCCATGAGCGCTGGTACCGCTTCCGACAAGCATTTTTCGAACTCCTTCTTCGCGGCCCCGCTGAGCGACGCGGATCCGGAGATCGCCAAGGCCGTCGAGCAGGAGCTCGGCCGGCAGCAGCACGAGATCGAGCTGATCGCCTCCGAGAACATCGTCTCGCGCGCCGTGCTCGAGGCGCAGGGCTCGGTGCTGACCAACAAGTACGCGGAGGGCTATCCCGGCCGTCGCTACTACGGCGGCTGCCAGTTCGTGGACATCGCCGAGAACCTCGCCATCGAGCGCGCCAAGCGCCTGTTCGGCGTCGGCTTCGCCAACGTGCAGCCGAACTCCGGCAGCCAGGCGAACCAGGGCGTGTTCATGGCCCTGATGCAGCCGGGCGACACCTTCCTCGGCCTCGACCTCGCCGCCGGCGGCCACCTCACCCACGGCGCGCCCCCGAACGTCTCGGGCAAGTGGTTCAAGCCGGTCTCCTACACCGTGCGCCGCGACGACCAGCGCATCGACATGGAGCAGGTCGAAGCGCTGGCCCACGAGCACAAGCCGAAGGTGATCATCGCCGGCGGCTCGGGCTATCCGCGCCATTGGGACTTCGCCAAGTTCCGTGAGATCGCCGACGCGGTCGGCGCGTACTTCTTCGTCGACATGGCGCACTTCGCCGGCCTCGTCGCCGCCGGCGTGCACCCGTCGCCGTTCCCGCACGCCCACGTCGCCACCACGACGACCCACAAGACGCTCCGCGGCCCGCGCGGCGGCATGATCCTGACGAACGACGAGGCGCTCGCCAAGAAGTTCAACTCGGCGATCTTCCCCGGCCTGCAGGGCGGCCCGCTCATGCACGTCATCGCCGGCAAGGCCGTGGCCTTCGGCGAGGCCCTGAAGCCCGAGTTCAAGATCTACGCCCGCCAAGTGATCGAGAACGCCAAGGCGCTGGCCGACACCCTGATGTCGGGCGGCTACGACATCACCTCGGGCGGCACCGACAACCACCTGATGCTGGTCGACCTGCAGCGGAAGGGCCTCACCGGCAAGGCGGCGGAAGCCGCGCTGTCGCGGGCCGACATCACCTGCAACAAGAACGGCGTCCCCTTCGACACGCAGAAGCCGACGATCACCTCGGGCATCCGCCTGGGCACGCCGGCCGGCACCTCGCGCGGCTTCGGCGTCGCCGAGTTCAAGCAGATCGGCGGCTTCATCGTCGAGGTGCTCGACGGGCTCGTGGCGAACGGCGAGGCCGGGGATTCCACGGTCGAGGCCTCGGTCAAGACCCGCGTCCACGCCCTCACCGACCGGTTCCCGATCTACGGCTGATCCGGACGCCGCCGGAAGGGAAGCCTTCCGGCGTGCACTGCAACACGATAGAGACGGCCGCGGATCGCCTCGATCCGCGGCCGTTCTCGTTTCCCGAGAGGCCGCCGTCTTTCCGGCTCGATGAGAAGGTCCGCCCGATGCGGTGTCCCTATTGCGGCGGCTCCGACACGCAGGTGAAGGATTCGCGGCCGAGCGAGGACGGCGCCGCGATCCGCCGCCGCCGGGTCTGCCCGGACTGCGCCGGCCGCTTCACCACCTTCGAGCGCGTGCAGCTGCGCGAGCTCGTGGTGCTCAAGCGCTCGGGCAAGCGCGTGCCGTTCGAGCGCGACAAGCTGCAGCGCTCGATCGGCGTGGCCCTGCGCAAGCGCGCGGTCGACCCCGAGCGGATCGAGCGGCTGGTCAGCGGCATCACCCGCCAGCTCGAGAGCGGCGGCGAGGCCGAGATCACCTCGGAGGCGATCGGCGAGCTGGTGATGGAGGGCCTGAAGGGCCTCGACGACGTCGCCTACGTGCGCTTCGCCTCCGTCTACAAGAACTTCCGCGAGGCCAAGGACTTCGAGGACCTGCTCGGCACCTTGGCGGAGGCCGGCGTCGAGCCGCCCGAGGGCGTCGCGGCGGGCAAGCCGCGCACGGCACGGTCGCGCTCGTGACGGCCGACGCGCGCTTCATGCGCTTCGCCCTCGCGCTCGGGCAGCGCAACCTCGGGCGGACCTGGCCGAACCCCTCGGTCGGCGCCGTGGTGGTCGCGGGCGAACCGGGCGCCGAGCGGATCGTCGGCCAGGGCGTCACCGCCCCCGGCGGCCGCCCGCACGGCGAGCCCCTGGCGCTCGCCGATGCCGGCGCGGCGGCCCGGGGCGCGACCCTCTACGTCACGCTGGAGCCGTGCTCGCATCACGGCCGCACGCCGCCCTGCACCGACGCGATCGTCGCGGCAGGCATCGCGCGGGTCGTCAGCGCGATGGAGGATCCCGACACGCGGGTCTCCGGCCGCGGCCACGCGCTCCTGCGGGCGGCCGGCATCCGGGTCGAGACCGGGCTGCTGGGCACCGAGGCCCGGCGCGACCATGCCGGGCACGTGGCGCGGATCACCCACGGGCGGCCCCACCTCCACCTCAAGCTCGCCCGGACGCGGGACGGGTTCGCCGCCGCCTCCGACACGGCGCGCCTGCGCATCACCGGCGCGATCGCCGACGGCGCGGTGCACCTGTGGCGGGCCCATGCCGACGCGATCCTGATCGGCATCGGCACGGCGCGCGCCGACGACCCTTCGCTCACCGTGCGCCTGCCCGGCCTCGGCGGTCGCTCGCCGCTGCGGGTGGTGCTGGATTCGCAGCTGCGGCTGTCGCCGTCGAGCGTGCTCGTGCGCGGCGCCCACGACGTCCCGACGCTGGTCGTGACGACGCGGAGCGCCCCGGCCCATGCCAAGCGGATGCTCGAATCGCTCGGCGTCGCGGTGGTGCGCGTCGCCGCCGACGCGCGCGGGCGGGTCGACCTGCACGCGGCGCTGGCGATGCTCGGCGAGCGCGGATTGACGCGGCTCTGCAGCGAGGGCGGCCCTCACCTTGCCGACGCGCTGACCGAGGCCGATCTCGTGGATTCCTGCACCCTGATCACCGGGCCCGGCACCTGCGGTCCGCAGGGCGGCCTGCCGGCGGTCGGCCCGCATCTCGGGCAGGCGCTGGAGAGCGGACGGTTCCGGATCGCCCAGTCCCTCGACCTCGGGGCGGACCGGGCCGTGACCTACGAACGGAGTGAGGCTTAAGCGATGTTCACGGGTCTCGTCAGCGACGTCGGAACGGTGCTCTCGGTCTCGGGCGATGCACGGATGCGCCGCCTCACGATCCGCGCCGCCTACGATGCGGCCACGATCGCGCTCGGCGCCTCGATCGCCTGCTCCGGCCCTTGCCTTACGGCGGTGTCGATCGAGCCGGCCGAGGGCGGCTGCGTCTTCGCGGTGGACGCCGCCGCCGAGACGCTGGCGCTGACCACGGTCGGCGGGTGGGAGGCCGGCACCCGAATCAACCTGGAGCGCTCGCTGAAGATCGGCGACGAGCTCGGCGGCCACCTCGTCACCGGCCACGTCGACGGCGTCGCCGAGATCCTCGCCCGCGAGACCGTCACCGCCGGCGCCTGGGGCGCGAGCGAACGGTTCACCCTGCGGGCGCCCGCCGGGGTCGCCCACTTCATCGCCAAGAAGGGCTCGGTCTGCCTCGACGGCACGTCGCTGACCGTCAACGCGGTCGAGGGCGACACCTTCTCGGTCCTGCTGATCCCGCACACGCTGGAGGTCACCACCTGGGGCGAGCGCCGCGTCGGCGACCGGCTGAACCTCGAGGTCGACCTGATCGCGCGCTACGCCGCGCGGCTCGCGGAGGGCCGCGGGAGCGCGGCGTGAGCCTGATTTCGAACGAGCGGATCAAGCTCTCCGCCGCCTACCTGAACACCGCCGCGGGCGGCCTGTTCACCGCGGGCGTGGTCGCGGCGCTCGTTGCGACCGTCTTCGGGGTTTCGGGACGGTCCAACCTGTCGGCGTTGACGCTGTCGGGAGGCATCGCGATCTTCTTCCTTGCGAGCATCGCCCTCCACGGGTGCGCGCGCATCATTCGTGGAAGGCTGCAGCCATGGCCGACATTCAGATCGTGGCCTTCGTCGTCGCGCCGCTGATGGCGGTCGCCGTCGGCTTCGGCGTCATGCTGTGGTCCCGCTACGCGGATCGGTAGGCCCTCACCGCGGCGGGATCGAGTACGTGCCGTTCGCCTGGGCGACGAGGTCGTCCGAGCCCGGCGCCGTGATCCGCACCTCGCCGACGGCGAGGCGCCGGCCGAGCTTCAGCAGCGTCACGTCGGCGATCAGCACCAGCCCCGCGGGCTTGCGCAGGAAGTTGAAGGTCAGGCTCGTGGTCACCGCGAGCGCCACCGGGCCGATCTGGGCGAGGATGGCCGCGTAGAGCGCATAGTCGGCCAGCGCCATCATCGACGGGCCGGACAGCGTGCCGCCCGGGCGCAGGAAGCGCGCGTCGCCGTCGAGCCGCATCCGCGCGGTCAGCGGGCCGACGGCCTCCAGGTGGTAGGCGCGCCCGCCCGCCTGCATCTGCGGGAACTCCCGGTCGAGGAAGTCGCGGGTCTCGGCAAGCGTCATCGCGGTCATGAGGGCCGTTCCAGCATGGCGGTGCGCCGGCGGCAAGGCGGGCGACCGGGATCGCGGGTCACCCCGCCTTGGGAACGCCCTCGGCCGCGCGCGCGCGGCCGAAATCGGCCTCGGCCGTCTCCTGCCCCTGCGCGACGATGCCCCGGCGGATCGCGCGGGTGCGGGTGAACAGGTCGTGCAGGGCCGCGCCGTCGCCGTAGCGGATCGCACGGGTCAGCACCGAGAGGTCCTCGCTGAAGCGCCCGAGCATCTCCAGCACCGCCTCGCGGTTGCTGAGGAAGATGTCGCGCCACATCGTCGGGTCCGAGGAGGCGATGCGGGTGAAGTCGCGGAAGCCGCCGGCCGAGAACTTCATCACCTCGGACTGCGTCACCTGCTCGAGGTCGGCGGCGGTGCCGACGATGTTGTAGGCGATCAGGTGCGGCACGTGGCTGGTGATGGCGAGCACGAGGTCGTGGTGCTCCGGCGTCATCGTCTCGACGACGGCGCCGAGCCCCTGCCACAGCGCGCGCACCCGCGCGACGGCGGCCTCGGGCGCGTCCTCCGGCGGGGTCAGGATGCACCAGCGCCCGGAGAACAGCGTCGAGAACCCGGCATCCGGCCCGGAATACTCGGTGCCGGCCACCGGATGGCCGGGCACGAACACGATGCCGTCGGGCAGGTGCGGGGTGACGGCCGCGACGACCGACGCCTTCACCGAGCCGACGTCCGAGACGACGGCACCCGGCTTCAGGTGCGGCGCCATCGCGGCGGCGACCGGGCCGATGGCGCCGACGGGCACGCACAGGATCACGAGGTCGGCCAGCGCCGCGCCCGCGGCGGCATCGCCGGTGACGTCGTCGGCGATGCCGAGATCGAGCACCCGCGCGCGGACGGCGGCGTCCGCGTCGATCGCGACGATGCGCTCGGCCAGCCCGTAGCGGCGGGCGCCGCGGGCGATCGACGAGCCGATCAGGCCGAGGCCGACGATGGCGAGGCAGCCGAGCGGCGCGGCCTCAGGCATGGTCGCCTCGGACGAAGGCGCCGAGCGCGCCGAGGAAGGCCTCGTTGCTCTCGACGCTGCCGATCGTCACGCGGAGCGCATTCGGCAGCCCGTACGCCGCCACCCGGCGCACGATCACCCCGCGCCCGGTCAGGAAGGCGTCGGCGTCGGCCGCCGTGCGGCCGGGCACGTCGGGAAAATGCACGAGCATGAAGTTCGCCACGCTCGGCGTCACGGTCAGGCCGAGCGCGCGGGCGCCCGCGATCATCCGCGGCAGCCATTCGGCGTTGTGGGCGGCGGCCGTCGCGGCGTGCGCCTCGTCGGCGAGCGCCGCCGCCCCGGCCGCCATGCCGGCGGTGGACAGGTTGAACGGCCCGCGGATGCGGTTGACCGCGTCCATCACGTGGGCCGGCCCGACCATCCAGCCGACGCGCAGGGCGGCGAGCCCGTGGATCTTGGAGAAGGTGCGGGTCATCACGACGTTGTCGGCGTCGCGCGCGAGCTCGAGCCCGGCCGCGTAGTCGTCCGCCTGGACGTACTCGGCGTAGGCGCCGTCGAGGACCAGCAGCACGTCGCCCGGCAGGCCGGCATGCAGGCGCCGCACCTCGGCCAGCGGCAGGTAGGTGCCGGTCGGGTTGTTGGGGTTGGCGACGTAGACGATCTTCGTCCGCGGGGTCACGGCGGCGAGGATCGCGTCGACGTCGGCGGTGAGGTCGCGCTCGGGAGAGACCACGGCGGTGCCGCCCGCCGCCAGGATGGCGATGCGGTAGACCAGGAACCCGTGCTCGCAGAAGACGCCCTCGTCGCCGGGGCCGATATAGGCGTAGGCGAGCAGCGAGAGCAGCTCGTCCGAGCCCGCGCCGCAGACGACGCGGCCCGCGTCGATGCCGTAGCGCGCCGCGATGGCGGTCCGCAGCAGCGTGGAGGTGCCGTCGGGATAGTTCTCGAGCTTGGCCGTGGCCGTCTGCATCGCCGCCATCGCCGCCGGGCTCGGGCCGAGCGGCGTCTCGTTCGACGACAGCTTGTGGATCTTGGCGTGACCCGGCGCCCCGCTCTTGCCGGGCACGTAGGGGTCGATCGCCAGGACGCCCGGACGGGGCACCGGGCGGAGACGGGGAGAGGCGGACATTGGTGTTCGCAGCCTGCAGAAGAAACGCGGGTGGCGCCCGTCTACAGCATTTCGCGCCGCGATGAAGCGGGGCGCGACCGGATCGGGCGCCCGGCGGCCCTCACACCCGGAACCGCGCCGCGTGGCTGCCGGTCTCGTCGAGGCTCGACACCGCCGCGCCCGCCCCGTCCAGGGCCTCGGCGAGCTGCCGCGTGCCAACGCCGCCCGGCACCGCCAGCAGCAGGCGCTCGACCTCGCCCTTGGGCTTGGCCCGCGCCACCACCTCGCCGTAGAGCCCCTGCACGGCGCGCTCGGCCTCCTCCGTCCAGGCACCGCAGCGCACCGCCCACAGCACCCAGTCGCGCTGCGCCGCCGCCGGATCGTCGAGGGGCTTGGCCACCACGAAGACCGGCGTGCCGGCCGGGTGGGCCGGCCGCTCGATGAAGGGCAGCCGGGCGATCACCTTCGGCCGGCCCGCGCCGATCAGGCCCTCCCACCAGGCCTCTCCCTTCGCCGCCCCCTTCGCGGGCACCTGGGCGGCGCGCGGGTCGAAGCGGAAGATGCCGAGGTCGCCGCGCGAGGCCGCCACCGCCTCGATCACCGCCGCGCAGGTCGGGTGGGGCCGGTAGGGCACGGTGAAGCCGAAGTGGAAGCGGGCGGAGTCGCGCATCGCCGGATCGCCGGCGGAGATGTCGGCATGCACCGAGAACGGCGCCTGGACGTAGGTGAACGTCGCGATGATGACCCGCCAGATCCCCTCGACGGTGTCGAGCGGCAGCAGCCCGCGGTGGCGCTCGGCGACGCGCCGCATCATCGCGGCCTCGCGACCGGGACGGAAGGCGGAGCCCGAGGCCGAGGTGCCCTTCACCGCGATCAGCCGGTCGATGATCCCGCCGCGCTGGATCAGCAGCGCGTGCATCTCGGCGTCGATCCGATCGATCTCGGCCCGGAGGGCGGCGAGGTCTTCCATCGGCGGCGCGGCTCGTTTGGGGAAGCGCATGGTTCGACAAGCTGAGGACGGGGCTGCTCGCGCGTGTTTACGGCCCGCCGCGCCGAAGGGCCAGCGCGGCAGGGCCGTGCGATCGACAACGGAGGGCGGATGAACGGCCTTCCGGCGGCCCCTTTCGTTGACGCTCGGCGGCGGGCACACTACGTCCGGTGCAGCGGCGGGCGCGGGAAGCGGGCGGCCTCGCGATTCCTTCGGCCCCTTCGGCGCGCGAGAAGCCGTTTCCAGACGCCTCATGGACAATCCCCTCGATACGGCCGTCACGGCCGCCTCCGCGACGGAGCCCGAGATCCGCAGCCGCGAGCCGTCGCAGGCGCGCGACCCGGCGGGGCTCGTCGCGCGGTTCGAGGCCGGGCAGCCGCTGACCATGGATTCGGGCGCCGCGCTCGCGCCGTTCCAGGTCGCCTACCAGACCGCCGGCACCCTCAACGCCGCGCGCACCAACGCGGTGCTGATCTGCCACGCGCTCACCGGCGACCAGCACTTCGCCCACCCCCATCCCGTCACCGGCAAGCCCGGCTGGTGGACGACGCTGGTCGGCCCGGGCAAGCCGATCGACACCGACCGCTACTTCGTCGTCTGCTCCAACGTGATCGGCTCGTGCATGGGCTCGACCGGCCCGGCCTCGATCGACCCCGCGACGGGCTCGGCCTACGGGCTCGACTTCCCGCTGGTCACGATCCGCGACATGGTCCGCGCCCAGGCGATGCTGCTCGACCATCTCGGCATCGCGGACCTGTTCCTGTGCATCGGCGGCTCGATGGGCGGGATGCAGGTGCTGCAATGGGCCTCGCTCTACCCTGAGCGCGTGTTCGCGGCGATGCCGATCGCCACGGGCGCGCGCCATTCGGCGCAGAACATCGCCTTTCACGAGGTCGGCCGGCAGGCGATCATGGCCGACCCCGCCTGGGCCGACGGTCGCTATCTCGAGGCCGGCACGCGCCCCTCGAAGGGCCTCGGCGTCGCGCGGATGGGCGCGCACATCACCTACCTGTCCGAGCCGGCTTTGCACCGGAAGTTCGGGCGGCGCTTCCAGGGCGGCTCGGCGCCGACCTTCTCGTTCAACGCCGACTTCCAGATCGAGAGCTACCTGCGCCACCAGGGCCTGAGCTTCGTCGAGCGGTTCGACGCCAACGCCTACCTCTACCTGACGCGGGCGATGGACTACTTCGACCTCGCCGCCGACCACGGCGGCGTGCTCGCCAACGCCTTCAAGGGCACGAAGACGCGGTTCTGCGTGATCTCGTTCACCTCCGACTGGCTGTTCCCCACGGCCGATTCCCGGGCGATCGTGCACGCGCTGAACGCCGCCTCGGCCCCGGTCGCCTTCGTCGAGGTCGAGAGCGACAAGGGCCACGACGCGTTCCTCCTCGACGAGCCGACGCTGTTCTCGGCGGCCCGCGGGTTCATCGACGCGGCCGCCCGGGCGCGCGGGCTGTGAGCGGGCGCGAGGACCTGTCCTTCGGCGACGCCGCCTCCGGCACGCCCTGGGAGGCGGCGGACGACCTGCCGCGCACGCCCGAATCCGGCGGCGCCCGCGTCGACCACCTCGTGGTCCTCGGGCTGGTGCCGCCCGGCGCGCGCGTCCTCGACATCGGCTGCGGCGACGGCTCGCTGCTGGCGCTGCTGCGCGACCGGCGCGGCGTCGACGGGCGCGGCATCGAGCTGTCGCGCGAGGGCGTGAACGCCTGCCTCGCCCGCGGCCTGCCGGTGATCCAGGGCGACGCCGACACCGACCTCGAGAACTACCCCGACGACGCGTTCGACGTGGTGGTCCTGTCCCAGACCATCCAGGCGACGCGCAACCCGCGCATCGTGCTGGAGCACCTGCTCCGCATCGGCCGGCAGGTGGTGATCTCGTTCCCGAACTTCGGTCATTGGCGGGTGCGGGCCGAGCTCGCCTTCCGCGGGCGGATGCCGATCACCGAGATCCTGCCGGAAGCCTGGTACGAGACGCCGAACATCCACCACTGCACCATGCGCGACTTCGTCGAGCTGTGCCGGGCGGTCGACGCCCACATCGAGAAGGCGGCGGCGCTCGACGCGCGCGGACGGCCGATGCGCTTCTCGATGCCGTGGTGGTTCTGGAACCTGATCGGCGCGCAGGGGGTGTTCCTGCTCAGGCGGGGCCGCCTCGGAGCCGGCTGATCGGTCGACCGCGCCGGGCGGCATCGAGCCGAGGCGGACATCGATCGCGTCGATCGCGCATCTTCTCACGAAGCCGTGAGCATTCGTGAGCCCACTCCAAGATCCGCAGAGGTATTGGTTAACCGCGATTTAAGCGATCTTGGGCGATCTTCGGCTGTTCAACGTGATCGGATAGATCGATGCTCCGTCTTTCAAACATCAAAATCCTGCCGAAGCTCATTGCCGTGATCGCATCGATCGCCGTCGTCGTCGGTGGATGCGTCTGGTATGCGCAGGCGCGCATGACCACGATCGACGACGCCTACAGCCTCCTGATCGTCCACGAGGCGAAAGGTGTCGCGAGCGCGCGCCGGGCAAACGGCCTGATGTTCGAGCTCAACTACTGGGTCTACCGCATCATCGCCGAGACCGACGAGGCCCAGATCAAGAGCGCCAATGCGGGCTTCGAGGCGGTGCTGCCCAACATGAGGCAGGCGCTGGCCGACCTCCGCGAGCAGGCGCCTGCCTTCGGCGCGCGCGTCGAGGCGCAGAACGCCCGGGTCGACCGGTTCCTCAAGGACGTGACCGAGGTGCGCAGGCTCGGGACCGCGAACGAGAACGCGGACGCCATAGCCCTCGTGCACCGCGCCATCGATCCGACCTTCGCCACCATGACGGACGAAGGCAGCAGGCTCGCGCACGACATTGCCGCCTATATGGAGCATCAGTCCGACGTCCTGAGCGATCAGACGAATGCGACGCGCTACACCCTGATGGCGCTGGCCGCTCTCGGCCTCCTGGTCGGCCTCGTCGCCGCGACCCTGGTGTCGATCGTCGGCATCACGCGTCCGCTGGGTCGGCTGGTCGTCGTCCTCCGACGTATGGAAAACGGCGAGATCGATGCGCAGATCGCCGAGGCGCGCCGCGGCGACGAGGTCGGCTACGTCGGCCGGGCCGTCGAAGGCATCACGGCCATGGTTGCCCGGAAGGCCGCCGAGCAGGCGGAGATCAAGGGCATCGCCGACGCGGCGGCGGCCTCCGAGCGCAAGCGCGTCATGACGGAGCTGGCCGACGGGTTCGAACGGGCGGTCGGCGGCATCGTCGGCATGGTGTCCTCCTCCGCCACCGAGCTGCAGGCCACCGCCCAGACGATGACCGCGACCGCACGGGAGACGGCCAGCCAATCGTCCACCGTGGCGGCCGCCGCCGAGGAGGCGGCCTCCAACGTGAATACCGTGGCGGCGGCGGCGGAAGAGCTCGGCTCGTCGGTCCAGGAGATCGGGCGGCAGGTCTCCGGCTCGGCCGACCTCGCGCAGACGGCGGTCTCCGAAGCGGAGCAGACCGGACGCCTGGTTCACGAACTGAGCCAGGCGGCCGCCAAGATCGGCGACGTGGTGGGGCTGATCTCGAACATCGCCGGCCAGACCAACCTGCTGGCGCTCAACGCCACCATCGAGGCGGCGCGCGCCGGAGAGGCCGGGCGCGGCTTCGCGGTGGTCGCCGCCGAGGTGAAGGAGCTTGCCAACCAGACGGCCAGCGCCACCGCCGAGATCGGCAGCCAGATCGCCCAGATCCAGACCTCGACGCAAGGGGCGGTGCAGGCGATCGGGACCATCTCGACGCGCATCCGTGAGATCGACGCGGTCGCCGCGTCGATCGCGGCGGCGGTGGAGGAGCAGGGTGCGGCGACCCAGGAGATCGTGCGCAACGTCGCGCAGGCCTCCGCCGGCACGAGCGAGGTCACCGGCAACATCGCCGGCGTCGCGCAGGCTTCGGAGGAGACCGGCGCCGCGGCCGCGCAGGTGCTGGCCTCGGCGTCCGAACTGTCGCGTCAGTCGGAGCATCTTGGCGCGGAGGTCGCCCGCTTCCTCGCAACCGTTCGTGCCGCCTGAGCCGCCGGGCTTTCCGGGGCGGCTCCGAGGCCGGGCATCGTGCCCGGCCTTCCTCCGTTCGCGGGCCTTCGCCGCGACACCGGGCGGTCAATGCCCGTCGAAGAACTCCAGCATCGCGGCGTCGAAGCGGTCGGTCGCCTCCATGTGGACGAGGTGGCCGATGCCCGCGAACACGATCGCCCGGCCGTTCGGCATCCTCGCGGCCAGCGCCGTCGCGTTGTCGGCGTTGCGGCCCATCCTCGCGGCGAGGTCCGGCGGGGCGTAGGGCTTGCCCGGCGCGTTGTGATCGGCGCCGCCCATGACGAACAGGGTCGGCATCGGGAGCAGCGGGATCTCGTGCACCACCGGCTGGCCCCAGATCATGGTGTAGGAGTTCACGAACGATTGCAGCCAGCGCGGATACTCGCCCGCTCCCTTCACCCGCTCGCGCACCTCGACGAACGGCTCGATCGCCGATTCCGGCAGCGAGAGCGCGTAGCTGGTCATCAGCTGCCGGCGGTAGGCGGCCGCCGTGAGCTCGCCCTCGCGCTTGAGCAGGGTGTCGTTGGCGACCGGCGGCACGCTGAAGCGGTAATCCTCCAGGCCGAGCGGCGCCTCGAGGACGAGGCTGTTGACCCGGTCGGGGGCGTTGCGTGCCAACCGCACGGCCAGCATCCCGCCCATCGAGTGGGCGACCACGTCGACCCGGCGCAGGTTCAGGTGATCGAGCAGCGCGACGGTGTCGGCGGCCATCGCGTCGAAGGTGAACGGGCCGATGGGCTTCGAGGACTTGCCGAAGCCGAGCTGGTCGGGCGCGACCACGCGGTAGCCCGCGCCCGTCAGCGCCGCGACGACCGGCGCCCAGTAGCTCGCCGGGAAGTTGCGGCCGTGCAGCAGCAGCGCCGTGCGGCCGTTGGCCGTGCCGGTCGGCGCCACGTCCATGTAGGCGAGGCGCTGGGCCTCGCCGTCGCGCGACAGCGCGAGGAAGCGCACCGGATACGGGTAGGCGAAGCCTTCCAGCCCGATCCCGAGCGGCGGTGCCTCCTGCGCCGGTGCCGCCATCGGCATCAGCGGCAACAGGGCGAGCAGCAGGGCGGTGGTCCGCGTCATCGTCGGCATCGGGGCGTCATCCGTCAGATCGAGGCGACGACGCGATGGCGCGTCGCGAAGGCGGAAAAGCGGCGCACGGGCGAAGGATCCCGCGGCCATGTCACCGGCGCGCTGCTCAAGCCTGCGTGAAGCCGCTATGTGCGGGCGCAAGCGCCGGGCGGACCCACGGCGGCCGGCGGCCGGGGTCGGCCCAGAACAAGGTTTTCGACGATGACCGAGACGGCCGGATCGTCCGGACGACGCGCGATCCGCGGGGCGGAGGAGGAAGCGCAGGCGGCAAGCGGCCTCGGCGACGGGAGCCCGGCCGCCGCGAGGCCGGCCGACGGGCTTCCCCCGCGCGAGCGCCTGCTGGCGATGGCGGCGGTGTCGCTCGCCATGACCATGGCGGTGCTCGACGGGGCGATCGTCAACGTGGCGCTGCCGGTGATGGCCAAGGACCTCGCGGTCGATCCGGCCGCGGCGATCTTCGTGGTCAACGGCTACCAGATCGCGGTGACGGCGGCGCTCCTGCCCTTCGCCTCCCTCGGCGACATCCTCGGCTACAAGCGCGTGTACCTCGCCGGGCTGGCGGCGTTCGTCGCGGCCTCGCTCGCCTGCGCCTTCGCGCCGAGCCTCGGCTTCCTGATCGCCGGGCGCCTGGCGCAGGGGCTCGGCGCCGCCGGCGTGATGAGCGTCAACATCGCGCTGGTGCGCTTCATCTATCCCCACCGGATGATCGGCCGCGGCGTCGGCAACGTGGCGCTCGTCGTCGCCGTCGCCTCCGCGGCCGGCCCGACGGTCGCCGCCGCGATCCTCTCGGTGGCGTCCTGGCCGTGGCTGTTCCTGGTCAACCTGCCGGTGGGCGGCCTCGCCTTCCTCGTCGCCTCGCGGACGCTGCCGACGACGCCGCGCAGCGGGGCGCGCTTCGACGCGTTGAGCGCGGTGCTGAACGCGCTGACCTTCGGCCTGCTGATCGTCGGCGTCGACCGCCTCGGCGACGCCGACGGGCGGGCGATCGCCTTCGCCGAGATCGCGGGCGCCGTCGCGGTCGGCGCGGTGTTCGTGCTGTACCAGCTGCGCCTGCGGGCTCCGCTGCTGCCGGTCGACCTCCTGCGGATCCCGGCCTTCGCGCTGTCGATGGCGACCTCGATCGCCTCGTTCGCGGCGCAGATGAGCGCCTACATCGCCCTGCCCTTCTATTTCCAGGACGTGCTGCACCTCTCGGGCACGCAGACCGGCTTCCTGATGACGCCCTGGCCGATCGCGATCGCGGCGATGGCGCCGGTCGCCGGGCGGCTCGCCGACCGCTACCCGCCGGGGCTGCTCGGCGGCATCGGCCTCGCGCTGATGGCGTCAGGCATCGCCGCGATGGCGCTGCTGCCGGCGCACCCGGCGACCCTCGACATCGTCTGGCGGCTGACGCTGAGCGGCCTCGGCTTCGGCCTGTTCCAGACGCCGAACAACAAGGTCATCATCACTTCCGCCCCGCGCGAGCGCAGCGGCGGGGCGAGCGGCATGCAGTCGACGGCGCGGCTCACCGGCCAGTCCCTCGGCGCGGCGATGGTGGCGGTGATCTTCGGGATGACCCAGGGCGCCGGGCCGGAGCGGGCGGTGTCGCTGGCGCTGTGGTCCGCGGTGGCGCTCGCCGTGTTCGGCGGCTGCGCCAGCGTTCTGCGGCGGGGCAGAGCCGGATAGGCTGCATGCCACCTGGGGCCGGACCGGCGCGTTGATCGGCATCGCGAGACATCGCGGCAACCAGGGATCGACCGAAATGGACATGAACCTGAAGGGCCGCCGCGCCCTCGTCACCGGCTCTACCGGCGGCATCGGCTTCGGGATCGCCCAGGCGCTCCTCGACCTCGGCGCCAGCGTCGGCATCAACGGGCGCACCGCGGAACGCGTCGAGGCGGCCATCGCGGCCCTGCGCGGGAAGACCCAGGCCGGCGAGGCCTTCGCGGCGGTCGGCGACGTGGCGACGGCCGATGGGGTCGCCGCGCTGGTCGCGGCGCTGCCGGACGTCGACATCCTGGTCAACAACACGGGGATCTTCGAGCCGAAGCCGTTCTTCGACATCCCCGATGGCGACTGGCAGCGCTTCTTCGACGTCAACGTGATGAGCGGCGTGCGTCTGTCGCGCGCCTACGCGCCGGGGATGGTGGCGCGGGGCTGGGGCCGCGTGGTCTTCATCGCCAGCGAGTCGGGCATCAACATCCCGGTCGAGATGGTCCATTACGGGATGACGAAGACGGCGCAGCTCGCGGTCTCGCGCGGGCTCGCCGAGACGGTCTCGGGCACCGGCGTCACGGTCAACAGCGTGCTGCCGGGGCCGACCCTGTCTGAGGGCGTCGCCGATTTCATGAAGCAGATGGCCGGCGGATCGGGCGAGGCCGATCTCGACGCCCTCGGCCGCCAGTTCGTCGCCGAGCACCGCCCGACATCGCTGATCGGACGGCTGGCCAGCGTCGAGGAAGTGGCCAACATGGTGGCCTACGTCTGCAGCCCGGCGGCGAGCGCGACCAGCGGCGCGGCGCTTCGAGTGGATGGCGGCGTCCTGCGCAACATCGCCTGACGCCTGATCGGGTCGCGCGGGGCGGCGTGGCGCCGCCCCGTTCGAGCGCACCGTCGAAGCAGGACGATCCGGGAACCGCGTCTCCGGATCGACCCGACGACGGGTCCGGCGCGGCTCAGGCCTTGAGGTGGGCGGCGAGGTGCTTGTTCATCTCGAACATGCTGCACTTGTCCTTGCCGAAGACCTTCTTGAGCTTGTCGTCAGCGAGGATCTCGCGCTTGTTCTCCGGGTTCTGGAGGTTGTGCTTCTTGATGTATTCCCAGACCTTGCTGACGACCTCGCCGCGCGGGATCGGGCTGGTGCCGACGATGGCGCCGAGATCGGCCGAGGGCTTCAGCGGCTGCTGCAGGGCGTTCGGCTTGGCGCCGGCGGCGGCCTTGGTCGCCTTGGGGGCTGCAGCCTTCGCGGGCTTGGCGTCCTTGGTCTCCTTCGCAGCCTTCGGGGCGGCCTTTTCCGTCGTCTTGGTTGCCATGGGGTTCCTCCGGTTCTCGCTGCGAGCGTGAACGTGACATCCCCGCAGCAGGGGTGAGCATAGCAGCAAGAACTAAGGGCTAGCGCAGCCGTTCCAAGGGAAAACTGGAACAGTTCCCTTCATCATCCACAGGGTGTGGCGCCGGCGGGCGGGTTCGGCACCGGTTTTCGCGCCGCGAAACCCTTTCTTCACCCAACCGGAGGACAGATCCGGGCATGGTCAGCACCGCCCTCGCCCTCGCTTTCGTCTCCGCGTTCGCCCTGGTCCTCGGGCTCGGCATCGGCATTGCCGCCGAGCCGAATGCTTGCGATCACCCGCATGGCGGCGGATTGATCTGAGGGCGCGAAGGCCGGAGCGGACGCCGGATCCTCGCGAACCGTCCGGCCGCCCGGACGTTGGCGGCGTCGGAGGCCGGCCCTCCCGCCTTCCTCCTCGCGCCGCGGAAACCTCTGCCCATGTCGAGCCTCGAGCCGAACACCCTCGACGGCATCGCGCACATCATCCAGGTGGCGCTGACGCCGGTGTTCCTGCTGTCCGGGGTGGCGACCCTGCTCAACGTCTTCGGCGCGCGCCTCGCCCGCGTGTCGGATCAGGCGGAGCGGGCGTCGAGCCTGCTCGCGGGCGCGAGCGAGGCGGAGCGCCGCCGCCTCGGCCACCGGCTCGACCGCCTGCAGCTGCGGGCGCTGCTGCTCGACGCGGCCGTGGTGCTCGCGGCGCTTTCGGGGGTCTCGACCTGCGGCGCCGTCCTGACGCTGTTCGTCGGCGCGCTGCGCGACGCCACCGTGGCCGGCGTGCTGTTCGCGTTGTTCGGCACGGCGATCCTGTGCACGCTCCTGGCGCTGGTCGCCTTCGGGACCGAGATGCTGTTCGCGAGCCGCGGCGTGCGCAACCGTGTCGCCCTGCGGCGCGCCCAGGCGGAAGCCGGGCCGGAAGGCTGAAGGGGCCCGCGGAACCCATCGCGGGTCCGAGCTTTCCCCTGCGAACGCCCGGGATGCCGGGTCCGTGCAGTCCTGCGAAAGGTATCGCGATGCCGACAGATCTTCCCAACGAGCGCAGCATCCGCAAGGCCGGCTCGATGGAGCTCGACCCCTCGGCCGAGGGCGTCGCCATCGACGAGACCGTCCGGCTGATCGCCTCCAACAAGGTCGAGGGCACGGCGGTCTACGATGCCGCCGGCAAGCACCTCGGCGCGATGCACAACTTCATGGTCGACAAGGTCTCGGGCCAGGTCGCCTACGCAGTGCTCGCCTTCGGCGGGTTCCTGGGGCTCGGCGAGAACCACCACCCACTGCCGTGGAAGGCGCTGACCTACAGCGTCGAGCTCGGCGGCTACGTGGTGGACATCGACCCGGCGACGCTCGCCGGCGCGCCGAGCCACGGCGCCGGCGAGGACGGCTTCGCCGATCCGGCCTATGGCGGCCGGCTCGACGACTATTACGGTCGCGGCCCGAAAGCGGCCTGACGATCAGAACTTGCCGCCGAGGCCGACGCTGCCGCCGGGCGTCAGGGACGGCGTCATGCCGCCCGACGACCCCCCGCTGGCGGGCTCGCCGTCGATCTCCTCGCGGCGGATGCGGCGCGCGCCGTCGTTCGCGGCGCGCGCGTCGTTGCGCTTGTCCTTGGGCAGGTCGAGCGTCCGGGTCGGCGCCGTCGCCAGCGGGCGCCCGTCGGAATCGACGTTGGCCATGCGCGCCTCGCGGCCCGGAAG
>NZ_VRUU01000050.1 GCF_008039875.1 Methylobacterium sp. WL119
TCGTCCGGCAGCGGCGCGCGGAGGCGCCGGCCCGGCGCAGCGTGCAGCGCCGGGTCGAGGCGGTGCCGCCGGCCGGGTCCGCGCCGACCACCTGGAAGGACCCGCGCTGAGGCGGGCCGCTCAGGCGCGGCCCGGGAGGAACGTCCGCCGGGCGAGCCCCGGATAGGCCAGCGCCTGCCCGATGCCGCGCGCCCCGAGGAAGGCGAGGAAGGCCAGCCACAGGCCGGCATTGCCGAGATTCAGGCCCTGCACGAGCACGAGGGCGGCGCAATAGGCGGCGAGCGCGGCCAGCATCAGGTTGCGCATCGCCCGCGTCCAGGTCGCGCCGATGTAGATGCCGTCGTAGGCGAAGGGCAGCGCCGCGACGAAGGGAGCGGCGGCTGCCAGCGGCAGGTAGCGCCGCGCGACCGCGCGCACCGGCTCGCTCGTGGTGACGAAGTCGATGAAGGCGTGGCCGCCAACGAGCGCCAGCAGGCTGACGCCGAGGCTGAAGCCGAGGCACCAGCCGAGCGACAGCGCCGACGCCTTGCGGAACCCGCCGGCGTCGCGCCCGCCGACCGCCTGCCCGCACAGGGCCTCGGCGGCGGTGGCGAAGCCGTCGAGGAAGAACCCGCCGATCAGAAACAGATTCCACAGCACCGCGTTGGCCGCGAGCACCGCGTCGCCCTGGCGTGCGCCGAGCGCGGAGAACAGGACGATGCCCGACACGAGCGCCAGCGTCCGCACGATCACGTCGCCGTTGACCGCGAGCGTGCGCCGCAGCGCGACGGGATCGCGGACCTCGGACCACGGCACCCGCCAGGGCTTCGAGCCGAGGCGCACCAGGATCGCGAGGCCGAGGGCGAGGCCGGCCGCCTCCGCGATCACGGTGGCGAGGGCGGCGCCGGACAGGCCGAGATCGAGGCCGAGGACCAGAGCGAGCGTCAGGCCGATGTTCACCAGGTTGATCGCCACCTGCAGCAGCAGGCCGAGATCGGTGCGGCCGCGCCCGAGCACCGAGCCGAGCACGGCGTAGTTCGCCAGCGCGAACGGCGCCGAGAGGATGCGGATGTGGATGTAGGTCGCGAGCCCCGCGATCACCGCGGGGCTCGCGCCGGTGATCCGGAAGGCGGCGGCCGCGATCGGTCCTTGCAGGACGACCAGGGCGAGGCCGGCGACCAGGCCCGCCGCGAGGGCGCGCGCCAAGGTCCGGTCGACCTCGGCGCCGTCTCGGGCGCCGACCGCCTGCGCGGTGAGGCCGGCGGTCGCCATGCGCAGCGCGCCGAACGACCAGAACAGCGCGTCGAAGATCACGGCGCCGAGGGCGATCGCCCCGAGGAGCGCGGCGTCGCCGAGCCGCCCGATCACCGTGGCGCCGACGAAGCCGAGCATCGGCGTGGTGACGTTGGCGATCGTCATCGGCAGGGCGAGCGCGAGCACGCGCCGTCCGGTGATGGGCTCGATTGGGATCACGCGGCCTCCGGGTCGCGGTGGAGACTAGCCTACCGCGAGACCGCGAACAGCCGCGAGATGAGCCACAGCGGCACCACCACCACCGCGCCGGCCAGGATCCAGCCGCCGAAATCGTGGAAGGTGGCGAGGCCGAGATCGATCAGCGCGCGGGCCGCGTCGTAGATCTGCCAGAACAGCCGCGCCGGGGTCAGCCCGAGCATCGCCATGAAGGCGCCGACCAAGACCGAGAGGAACAGCAGCCGCAGGAACACGCCGGCCGGCGAGCCGCCGAGGAAGCGGCGCAGGGCCGAAGCGCGATAGCCCGACGGCGGTCCCTGGTAGGGGTCTCCCGAATAGTTCTGGCCTGGGCGGCGCGGGTCGTGCTCGACGATCATCGACATTCCTTTGCGGGATGAAGGTCTTCCAACCGTCCGAAGCCGGCGGAACCGTGACGGATGCACCACACCGGGCGCGAAACCGGATCGTGGTTCGGGCGTTAGGCGGTTTCGCCGGCCGAACCGAGATGGCAATGCGGCGCTCGCGCGCCAAGATGGGTTCGGAATTCGCGGATGCCGTGACGCCTCGCCCCGCGCAGCCCCAAGAGACGAGACGAAACGCCCCATGATCGACCACGCCCTGTTCGACCCGGCGACGATCGATCCGGACACCAAGCGCCTCAACGCCGAGATCGTCGCGGCGCACGCGGCGCAGGCCGACCCGTGGTCGCTGCCCATCGCCGAGGTGCGCGCGCGGCGCCGCGCCGGCACGCCCGCCTCGCCCGCGATGCCGCGCAGCGCCCGCGCCGAGACCATGACGATCGACGGCCCCGGCGGCCCGCTGAACCTGCGGGTGATCCGCCCCCGGGCCGGCGTGAAGCTGCGCGGCGCCTACCTGCACATCCACCGCGGCGGCTGGGTCTGGGGCTCGGCCGACGAGCAGGACCCGTGGCTCGAGCGGATCGCCGACACCTGCGGCTTCGTCTGCCTCTCGGTCGAGTACCGCCTCGCCCCCGAGCATCCCTACCCGGCGGCGCTCCTCGATTGCGAGGCGGCGGCGCTCTGGCTCGCCGGCCCGGGCAAGGCCGAGTTCGGCATCTCGGCGCTGACCATCGGCGGCGAATCGGTCGGGGCGCACCTCGCGGTGATGGTGCTTCTGCGCCTGCGCGACAAGCACCGGCTTCCGCGCGCCTTCCGCGGCGCGAACCTGAACGCCGGCTTCTTCGACCTCGGGCTGACCCCGTCGGTGCGCAACTGGGGCGACGAGCGCCTCGTGTGCAACACCACCGACCTCACCGCCTTCGCCGACGGCTACGTCCGCAACGGCATCGACCGGCGCCGGCCGGACGTGTCGCCGATCTACGCCGACCTCAAGGGCCTGCCGCCGGCCCTGTTCACCGTCGGGACCTGCGACCCGCTGCTCGACGACACGCTCTACATGTCCGCCCGCTGGGCGGCGGCGGGCAACGGCGGCCACACGGCGGTCTATCCCGGCGGCTGCCACGTCTTCATCCGCTATCCCGGCGCGATGACGGAGCGGGCGCTGGAGCTGATCGACCGCTTCCTGATGGCGCTCGCCTGAGCCGGCGCGCGGCGGCCGACCCGAGCGCCCTGCCGCCGGCCTTCGCCGCCTGGTTCGCCGCGCGCGGCTGGGCCCCGCGGCCGCATCAGCTCGACCTGCTGCGCATCGCGGGCGCCGGCCGCTCGGCGCTGCTCGTCGCCCCGACCGGCGCCGGCAAGACGCTCGCCGGCTTCCTGCCGAGCCTGGTCGCGCTGTCGCAGAGCCGGGCGAAGCCCTCCGGGCGCCGGCTCCACACCCTCTACATCTCGCCGCTGAAGGCGCTCGCCGTCGACATCGCCCGCAACCTCGACGCGCCGGTGGAGGGCATCGGCCTGTCGCTGCGGATCGAGACCCGCACCGGCGATACCCCGTCGCACAAGCGCACCCGCCAGATCGAGCGGCCGCCGGACATCCTGCTGACCACGCCCGAGCAGCTCGCCCTGCTCATCGCCCACCGCGAGGCGACCGAGTTCTTCTCCGGGCTGCGCTGCGTCGTCCTCGACGAGCTCCACGCCCTCGTCACCTCGAAGCGCGGCGACCTGCTGTCCCTGGCGCTCGCCCGCCTGCACCGCCTCAGCCCCGGCCTCACCGCGATCGGGCTGTCGGCGACGGTGCGCGAGCCGGACGAGCTGCGGAAGTACCTCGTGCCGCAGAACGCCGCCTTCCCTCTCCCCCCTGCGGGGGAGGGTGGCCAGGGAAGCAAGTCGGGAGAGGGGAGCGCCGCTTCCGGAAATGTCGCTCCCCTCTCCCGACCCTCGCTCACGCGAGGCCCACCCTCCCCCGCAGGGGGGGGAGGGGAAGGTCCACGCATGGCCGACCTCGTCGTCGTCGCCGGCGGCGCGGCGCCCGACCTGCACCTGCTCGACACCGGCAAGACCCTGCCGCTCGCCGGGCACACCGCGTGGCATTCCATGCCGGCGATCTACGACCTGATCCGGGCGCACCGCACGGTGCTGGTCTTCGTCAACACCCGGCTCCAGGCGGAGTACACCTTCCAGGAGCTGTGGCGGCTCAACGACGACGTGCTCCCGATCGCGCTCCATCACGGCTCCCTCGACGCCACCCAGCGCCGCCGGGTCGAGGCGGCGATGGCGGCGGGCTCGCTCCGGGCGATCGTCTGCACCGCGACGCTGGACCTCGGCATCGATTGGGGCGACGTCGACCTCGTGGTCAACGTCGGCGCGCCGAAGGGGGCGAGCCGGATCATGCAGCGGATCGGGCGCGCCAACCACCGCATGGACGAGCCGTCGAAGGCCTACCTCGTCCCCGGCAACCGCTTCGAGATCCTGGAATGCCAAGCGGCGCTCGACGCGGTCGAGGAGGCGGCGCAGGACACGCCCGACGCCCGCCTCGGCGCGCCGGACGTGCTCGCCCAGCACGTGCTCGGCATGGCCTGCGCCGACGCGTTCGACCCGGTGGCGCTCTACGACGAGGTGATCTCGGCCGCCCCCTACGCCACCCTGTCCTGGGAGGATTTCGAGGCGGTCGTCGACTACGTCGCTACCGGCGGCTACGCGCTGCGCGCCTACGAGCGCTTCGCCAAGATCCTGCGCGGGCCGGACGGGCTGTGGCGGGTGCGCGACGCGCGCGTCGCCCAGCAGTATCGGATGAACATCGGCACCATCGTCGAGGCGGCCAAGGTGAAGGTCCGCCTCGCGCGAGCGATGCGGGGCAAGCCCAACACCGTGCTGCCGAAGACCGGCCGGGTGCTCGGCGAGATCGAGGAGGACTTCGCCGACACGCTGACGCCGGGCGACACCTTCCTGTTCGCGGGCGAGGTGCTGCGCTTCGAGGGCCTGGCCGAGGACGAGGCGATGGCCACGCGCGCCGGGCCCGGGACCGACCCGGCGATCCCGTCCTATGCCGGCTCGAAGTTCCCGCTCTCGACCTACCTCGCCGCCCGCGTCCGCGCGATCATCGCCGACCCGTTCGAGTGGGACCGGCTGCCGCGCCAGGTCGCCGACTACCTGCTCCTCCAGCGCAGCCGCTCGCTGCTGCCGGGCGAGCGCGACCTCCTGGTCGAGACCTTCCCGCGGGCCGGGCGCCACTACCTCACGGCGTTCCCGTTCGAGGGCCGGCTCGCGCACCAGACGCTCGGCATGCTGCTGACCCGGCGGCTGGAGCGGGCCGGCCTGCGCCCGCTGGGCTTCGCCGCCAACGATTACGGCATCGCGATCTTCATGACCCGCGACCTGTCCGAGCGGATCGCCCGGGATCCCGCCTTCCTCGAAGACCTGTTCGCCCAGGACATGCTCGGCGACGACCTCGACGCCTGGCTCGACGAATCCTCGATGATGAAGCGCACCTTCCGCCAATGCGCGGTCATCGCCGGGCTGATCGAGCGCCGCCATCCCGGCATGAAGAAGACCGGCCGGCAGGTCACGATCTCCACCGACCTGATCTACGACGTGCTGCGCAAGCACCAGCCCGACCACCTGCTGATGCGCGCCGCGCGCCAGGATGCGGCAACCGGACTCCTCGACGTGAGGCGGCTCGGCATGATGTTGGAGCGCATCCAGGGGCGAATCACCCACAAGGCCCTCGACCGGGTCTCGCCGCTCTCGGTCTCCGTGATGCTGGAGATCGGGCGCGAACGGGTCTACGGCGAGGGCGCCGACGAGATCCTGGCCGAGGCCGAGGCCCAGCTTCTCGAGGAGGCGCTGGGGTGACGCCGCCCTCCCCCACCGACGAGGACACCATCTTGGCGCTCGGCCTGAGACTCGAGAAGACTCAAAAATCCCCCGGCCTGCAGCTGTCCGGCGAGACCCTCACCCTCGACCGGTGCGGCGGCCTGTGGCTCGCCGATCACCGCACGCTGATCGTCTCCGACCTCCACCTCGAGAAGGGCTCGGCCTACGCCGCCCGCACCGGCCAGTTCCTGCCGCCCTACGACACCCGCGAGACGCTGGCCTGCCTGCACGAGGCGGTGGCGCGCTTCGACCCGGCCTGCATCGTGGCGCTCGGCGACAGCTTCCACGATTCCCGCGGCCCCGAGCGGATGGAGCCCGGCGACCGGGCGATGGTCGCCGCCCTGCAGCAGGGCCGCGACTGGGTCTGGATCGCCGGCAACCACGACGCGGCCGTGAGCGAGGGCGTCGGCGGTCGCTACGCCGAGGTGATGACGCTCGGCGGCCTCACCCTCCGCCACGAGCCGACCCCGGGCGCGGCGCCGGGCGAGATCGCCGGCCACCTCCACCCGTGCGGCAAGGTCGCGATGCGCGGACGCGCGGTGCGCCGCCGCTGCTTCGTCACCGACGGCACCCGCCTGGTGATGCCGGCCTTCGGCGCCTATGCCGGTGGCCTCAACGTCCGCGACGCGGCGTTCGAGCCGCTGTTCTCGGCGGGGTTCACGGCGCATCTCCTCGGCGACGGCCGGGTGTTCTCGATCGGGCGGTCGATGCTGGCGAAGGATTGAGGTTTTCGCCCGCGTGCCAGCGGGCAGCACCGTCGGGCGTGGACGAACGGTGCGCCCCACCATATGCTTCCGTCATGTCCGTCGAGGTCGTTTATCTGCTGCGCAAGGACGAGCCCGGCTTCCGGGACCTCGATACCGTGGTGCTGCTCGAGCCGGCCCGCTCGCATGACGGCGAGACGATCCCGGCGGGGCGTGCAGGAACCGTCGTCGGCGTCTGGACCGACAGCCCGGATTGCATCGTCGAGTTCTCGGAGCCGGACGGCGCGCTGGCCACCGTGCCGGCAACGATCCTGACGCATGCGACGCCGACCGCTCTTCGATGAGCGGATCGTCGCTCCCGCAGAACCTTGCTATTCCGGGCGACAAGATCGCCAGATACCTTCTCAATCCCGATCATCCGCAAGGCGGATCGAAGGCCCGCTTCTTCCTCGGCTTCGGATTCAGCCGCGAGCGGACGACCGAATTCGCGGATGCGCTGTTTCTGCAGGCCCTGCGCGCATCCGTTCGCATGGTCACGCCGACATCGCCGGATCGGCGGGTGATCGCCTGCATCGGTCCGATCGCGACGCCGTCGGGACGCGAACCCTGGATCCGCACCGTGTGGCTGGTCGAGCGCGACGAGGTCGGACGCCTCGTCACGGCCCATCCCGATCGGGCTCGCAGCGCCTGAAGGTATGGTCGCGTCAGGACCGGCGCCGCGCCGCGTCAGGAGCATCCGTGTCCCTCCCCCTCGTGCTCCGGCAACGTCAGCCCGAAATGCTGGACGAGGTCGGCGACCTGGGCGGGGCTGAGATGGCGCGGGTTGAGGTTGCGCAGGAGCAGGTAGAGCTTGGCCGTCTCCTCGAGCTCCTCGGTGGCAAAGACCGCGGCCTCCAGGCTCGCGCCGGCGACGACCGGGCCGTGGTTGGCGAGCAGCACCGAACTGTACTTCCCCGCCAGGCCCCGGATCGCGTCGGCGACGCCCGGGTCGCCGGGGCGGTAGTACGGGACCAGCGCCGTGCCGCCGGTGCGCATCAGGTAGTACGGCGTCAGCGGCGGCAGCACCGCCTTCGGGTCGATCTCGGGCAGCATCGACACCGCGACCGCGTGCGTCGAGTGCAGGTGGACGATGGCGCGCGCCTCGGCGCGGCTCTCGTAGAGCGCGGTGTGGAGCGGGATCTCCTTCGTCGGCGTGTCGCCGGAGACCACCCGTCCCGTCGCGTCTAGACGCGAGATCCGGGCCGGGTCGAGGAAGCCGAGCGAGGCGTTGGTCGGGGTCACCAGCCAGCCCCCGTCATCGAGCCGAAGGGAGATGTTGCCCGAGGAGCCCGGCGTCAGCCCGCGCTCGAATAGCGAGCGCCCGTAGCGGCAGATGCTTTCGCGCAGGGTGGATTCGCTCATTGGGCCTGACTCATGCGGTCGCGCCTTCCATCAGTTCGAAGCCGAGGTCGATCGTCTCGGCCGGGCCGCCGGCCGCCAGGCGCTCGGCGGCGACCGCGCCGATCCGCAGTCGCGGCGTGCGGATGGTCGAGAGCGGCTGCGGCATCGCCGCGGTGATGTCGAGGCCGTTGTAGCCGAACAAAGCGAGGCGGTGCGGGATCGACCAGCCGCGCGCCAGGCAGCAGAAGTAGCCGCCGAGCGCCATGTCGTCGTTGGAGAAGTAGACGGCGTCGAGGTCCGGCGTGCGGTCGAGCAGCCGGTCCAGCGCCGCCCGCCCGGCCGCCGCGGAGGACGGCTCGGCGACGATCTCGCGGTCGATCAGCCCGTGCCCGGCGCCGTTCAGGGCCGCCTCGAAGCCGGCGAGCCGCTTGCCCGCCCGGAGGTCGCGCAGAATGTCGTGGCCGACATAGCCGATGCGGCGGTAGCCCCGCCCGAGCAGGTGCGCGGCGCTCGCCTCGCCGACCGCCCGGTTGGAGAAGCCGACGACGAGGTCGAGGCCCGGCCCGTCGGTGTCGATCATCTCGACCACGCGGATCCCGGCGGCGCGCAGGAGCGCGACGGTGCCGGGATTGTGCTCCACCCCGGTGACGACGAGGCCGGCCGGGCGCCACGACAGCAGCGCGCCGACCAGCGCCTCCTCGCGGTCGGGATCGTAGTCGGAGACGCCGATCACGCTCTGGAAGCCGGTGCGGTCGAGCGCCCCCGTCAGCCCGCGCAGCAGGTCGGGGAAGACGATGTTGGCGAGCGACGGGATCACGATGCCAACGAGCTGCGAGCCGGCCGACGTCGCGTTGCCCGCGAGCGACCCGGCCAGCCGGTTCGGCACGTAGCCGAGCTCGACCACGGCCGCGGCCACCCGGTCTGCGGTGCGCTTCGAGAACGAGCCCTGGTTGCGCAGCACCCGCGAGACCGTGCTCTCGCCGAATCCCGATTCCCGGGCGACGTCCGCCAGCGTCACGAGGCGCCGATGCAGGTTCATGGAGACCCTTCGCGTGGCGATGCGCTCAGCGACATATCGAGCATCGCTGTCACCCGCAAGCTGATTGGCAGCGCTGCCAAACTGAGATAGGCAGGTTTCAAGCGCCGGGAAACGGTGCGGAACCAAGCAGAACGCCGGCACGCCAAGACGTCGGCGACGGAGGACGCCATGAGTTCACCAGCCGCCGTGCTGCCGGGCAGCGCCGTGCCGTCGAAGGACTTCGTCGAGCAGACCTATACCAAGGTGTTCTGGCGCCTCGTGCCGTTCCTGATGCTCTGCTACGTCGTCGCCTACCTCGACCGGGTCAACGTCGGCTTCGCCAAGCTGCAGATGTCCCAGGACCTCGGCTTCAGCGAGACGGTCTACGGCTTCGGCGCGGGCGTGTTCTTCGTCGGCTACTTCCTGTTCGAGGTGCCCTCGAACGTGATCCTCCACCGGGTCGGCGCGCGGATCTGGATCGCCCGGATCATGGTCACCTGGGGGATCATCTCGGGTGCGTTCCTGTTCGTGAACTCCGCCACGACCTTCTACGTCATGCGCTTCCTGCTCGGGCTGGCCGAGGCGGGCTTCTACCCGGGCGTGATCCTCTACACGACGGCCTGGTTCCCGGCGCATCGCCGGGCCAAGGTCATCGCCGTGTTCATGGCCGCGATCCCCGTCTCGGGCATCTTCGGCAACCCGCTCTCGGGCTGGATCATGGATGCCTTCAACGGCGCCCACGGGCTCGCCGGCTGGCAGTGGATGTTCGTGATCGAGGCGGTGCCGGCGGTGCTGGTCGGCATCGCGGTGTTCTTCTACCTCGACAACCGGGCCTCGGAGGCCAAGTGGCTGACCGACCCCGAGAAAGCGGTGATCGAGCGCGACATCGCCGCCGACAACGTCGGCAAGGAGACGAGCCCGCACTCGATCGCGACCGTGTTCCGCAACGGCCGCGTCTGGTTCATGAGCTTCATCTACTTCTGCTTCGTCACGGGCCAGTACGGCCTGACCTTCTGGATGCCGACGCTGGTGAAAGCCACCGGCGTGCAGGGCAACCTCAACATCGGCCTGATCAGCGCGATCCCGTTCCTGTTCGCGGTGTTCGTGATGATCCTGCTCGGGCGCAGCGCCGACCGGATGCGCGAGCGCCGCTGGCACCTGATCGTGCCCGCGCTCTGCGGCGCGGTCGGCTTCGTCGTCGCCGCCACCGCCGGCAGCACGGTGATCGCGATCATGGCGCTCTCGATCGCCGCGGGCGGGGTGCTCACCTGCGCGCCGCTGTTCTGGTCGATGCCGACCGCGTTCCTGTCGGGGGCGGGCGCCGCCGCCGGCGTCGCGCTGATTAACTCGGTGGGCAACCTCGCGGGCTTCGCCAGCCCCTACGTGATCGGCGCCCTGAAGGACTACAGCGGCAACACCGCCACCGGCATGTACGCGCTCGCCGCCATGCTGGTGCTCGGCTCGGTCGCGACCTTCGTGACGCCCAAGCGCCTCGTGAACCGCTGAAACCGGCGCACCTTCCGCAGATCCCCGACCGGACATCCCCGATGACAGCACCCTCCTCCGCCCGGCACGCCGCGGTGATCGGCCTCGGCTCGATGGGCTTCGGCATGGCGGCCTCGCTGCTGCGGGCCGGCTTCACGGTCGCGGCCTGCGACGTGAACCCCGAGGCGGTCGCCCGCTTCTCGGCGGCCGGCGGGCGCGGCACGGCGAGCCCGGCCGAAGCGGCGGAGGGCGCGAGCGTCGTGATCTGCGTCGTCGTCAACGCCGCCCAGACCGAGGCCGTGCTGTTCGGCGAGGCCGGCGCCGCGGCGGCGATGCCGGAGGGCGCGGTGTTCGTCTCCTCGGCGACCATGGACCCGGCCGTCGCCCGGCGGCTGGCGGCGCGGCTCGAGGCCACCGGCCGGCACTACCTTGACGCGCCGATGAGCGGGGGCGCGGCGCGCGCCGCCGACGGGGCTCTGACCTTCCTGGCCTCCGGCTCGGCCGCCGCCTTCGACGCGGCGCGCCCGGCGCTCGGTGCGATGGCCGGCACGCTCTACGAGCTCGGCGACGAAGCCGGCCAGGGCGCGGCCTTCAAGATGATCAACCAGCTGCTCGCGGGCGTGCACATCGCTGCCGCGTCGGAAGCCATGAGCTTCGCCGCCAAGCAGGGCCTCGACCTCGCCCGCGTCTACGAGGTGATCACGAAGTCGGCCGGCAATTCCTGGATGTTCGAGAACCGGATGCCGCACGTCCTCGACGGCGATTACAGCCCCAGAAGCGCGGTCGACATCTTCGTCAAGGACCTCGGCATCGTGCAGGACATGGCGCGCGCCGAGAAGTACCCGGTGCCGGTGGCGGCCGCCGCCCTGCAGATGTTCCTGATGGCGTCGGGCTCGGGGATGGGCCGCGACGACGATGCCTCCGTCGCGCGGCTCTACGCCCAGGTCTCGGGCGCGACCCTGCCGGCCGCGAAGCGCTGAGGAGGTCCATCCATGCCGCGCTTTGCCGCCAACCTCACCCTGATGTTCACCGAGCTCCCCTTCCTCGACCGCTTCGCAGCAGCCGCGGACCAGGGCTTCGGCGCCGTCGAGTTCCTGTTCCCCTACGCGCATCCGGCCGACGCCATCGCCGACCGCCTGGCGCGCCACGGCCTGACCCAGGCGCTGTTCAACCTGCCGCCGGGCGACTTCGAGGCCGGCGAGCGCGGGCTCGCGGCCCTGCCCGAGCGCTTCGACGAGCTGAAGCAGGGCGTCGCGACCGCTCTGCGCTACGCCGAGGCCACCGGCGTCGGGCGCCTCCACCTGATGGCGGGGCTGGCCGACCCGAACGATCCGGCCGCGCGCGACGCCTACCGCCGCGCCGTCGCCTGGACCGCCGACGCTCTCGGCGCGGCGGGGCTCGACCTCGTGCTGGAGCCGATCAACGGCCGCAACATGCCGGGCTACTTCCTGAACGATTTCGGGGCGGCGGCGGCGCTGATCCGCGACCTCGCGCGGCCGAACCTGAAGCTGCAGTTCGACCTCTACCACTGCCAGATCCTGCACGGCGACGTGACGATGCGGCTGCGCGCGCTGATGCCGATCGTCGGCCACGTGCAGACCGCCTCGGTGCCGGGGCGACACGAGCCCGGCACCGGCGAGATCGACGACGCCTTCCTCTTCGCGGAGCTCGACTGGCTCGGCTACGACGGGTTCGTCGGCTGCGAGTACAACCCGGCCGCCGGCACCGTCGCGGGCCTCGGCTGGTTCTCGCCCTATCGCGAAGGCCGGCGGGGGGATGCACGATGAGCCTGCCGCTCGCCCTCGGCTGCGTCGCCGACGACTATACCGGCGCCTCGGACCTCGCCAACACCCTGACCAGGGCCGGCCTGCGCACGGTGCAGACCATCGGCGTGCCGGCCGACGACCTCGCCCTGCCGGAGGTCGACGCGGTGGTGGTGGCGCTGAAGAGCCGGTCGATCGACCCGCGCGAGGCGGTGGCGCGCTCCCGCGAGGCCGACGCCTGGCTGCGCCGGCGCGGTGCCGGCCACGTGCTGTTCAAGGTCTGCTCGACCTTCGATTCGACCGAGGCCGGCAACATCGGCCCGGTGCTCGACGCGCTGCGGGCGGATGCGGCCGAGCCGATCGCGCTCGTCACCCCCGCCTTTCCCGAGACCGGGCGCAGCGTCTACCAGGGTCACCTCTTCGTCGGCGCGACGCTGCTCGCCGAGAGCCCGCTGAAGGACCACCCCCTCAACCCGATGCGCGATTCAAGCCTCGTGCGGGTGCTGGCCCGCCAGAGCGCCGGCACGGTCGGGCTGATCGACATCGCCACCGTGACGCGCGGTCCGGACGCGGTCGCCGCGCGCCTCGACGCCCTGGCGAAGGAGGGCCACGGCGCGGCCATCGCCGACGCGATCTTCGATGCCGACCTCGAGATCCTCGGCCGCGCCGCCTTGCGGCACCGCGTCTCCTGCGGCGCCTCGGGCCTCGGCCTCGGGCTCGCCCGCGCGCTGGTCGCGGACGGGCACGGCGCATCCGGCGCCGGTGCGGTGGCGGGCGAAGCGGTCGGCGGCCACGCCGCGTGCCTCGCGGGCAGCTGCTCGCAGGCGACGCTGGCGCAGATCGAGGCCGCGGCCGATCACATGCCAGTGCTGCGCCTCGACACCGAGCGGCTGCTGTCCGGCTCCGGCGAGGTCGAGGCGGCCATCGCCTGGGCCGCCAACCGCCTTGCCGCCGGCCCGGTCCTCGTCGCCAGCAGCGCCGCGCCCGACGCGGTGCGCACGCTCCAGGCCAGGCACGGCGGCGCCGCGGTCGGCCAGGCGATCGAGGCGGCGCTGGCGCGGCTCGCCGCGGACCTCGTCGCCTGCGGCGTCCGCCGGCTCGTGGTCGCCGGCGGCGAGACCTCCGGCGCGGTGGTCGACCATCTCGGGCTGAAGGCCTTCCTGCTCGGCCCCGAGATCGCCGCCGGCGTCCCCGTCCTGCGCACGGCCGGCGGCGATCCGATGCTGCTTGCGCTAAAATCCGGCAACTTCGGCGGCCGCGACTTCTTCCTGCGCGCGCTCGCCCTGATGCAGTGAGCGATACGGGTGCTTCTCGCTTCCCTGACCGCCTTCGAAAGTCTCGTCGCGCCTTCCCTCCCCCCCGACGGATCTCGGGCTTGCCCGAGATCCGCACCTTGTGTGCCCAAGTCGTGTGCACAAGTGGGCAGGCCCGACTTGGGTGCGGGGGGGGAGCCGGTAGGGCAACGCAGATCGATCGCGGCCGAACATGCCGACCAAGGAGCTTCCCATGCACGCCCTGATCCTCGGCGCTGGCGGCATGATCGGCCGCCGGCTCACCAAGGCCCTGGTCGCGTCCGGCGCCGTCGGCGGCGCGCTGCTCGACGCGCTGACCCTGATCGACGTGGTCCAGCCCGACGCGCCCGCGGGCTTCGCCGGCAACGTCCGCACCGAGGCCGCCGACCTCACCGCGCCGGGCGCGGCCGACGCCGCCATCGCCGGGCGGCCCGGCCTCGTCTTCCACCTCGCAGCCGTCGTCTCGGGCGAGGCGGAGGCGAACCTCGAGCTCGGCTACCGGGTCAACCTCGACGGCACCCGCCTGCTGCTCGACGCGATCCGGCGCGCGCACCTGGCCGACGGCTACCGGCCGACGGTGGTGTTCACCTCCTCGCTCGCGGTGTTCGGGCCGCCGCTGCCGCCGGTGATCGGCGACGACTGGATCGTCACGCCGGCCTCCTCCTACGGCACCCAGAAGGCGATGGGCGAGTTGCTGGTCGCCGACTATTCCCGTCGCGGCTTCCTCGACGGCATCGCCTTGCGCCTGCCGACGATCTGCGTGCGCCCGGGCAAGCCGAACAAGGCGGCGTCGGGGTTCTTCTCCGGAATCATCCGCGAGCCGCTGGCCGGCCAGCCGGCGATCCTGCCGGTGCCCGAGACCGTGCGCCACTGGTTCGCGAGCCCCTCGGCCGCGATCGGCTTCCTGCTCCACGCGGCCGGGCTCGACCTCGCCCGCCTCGGGCTGCGGCGTGCGCTGACGCTGCCGGGGGTGTCGGCCACCGTGGCCGAGGAGATCGAGGCCCTGCGCAAGGTCGGCGGCGACAAGGCGGTCGCCCTGATCCGCCGCGAGCCCGATCCGGCCGTCGCCCGCATCATCGAGACCTGGCCCGAGGCCTTCGCCACCGAACGCGCGCTCGACCTCGGCTTCACCGCCGACGCCTCGTTCGACGCGATCGTCGCCGAGCACGTCGCCGAATTCCACGCCGGGACATAAACCTATGTGACATTTCGTCAGGCACGGTCGAACCGGGGATGCGACGCGTTAGAACGGGTCGAGCCTCCGGGAAACGCATCGCCTTGTACAAGCCCATCGAAGACTACGCCGTCATCGGCGACACCCACTCAACCGCGCTGATCGCCCGCGACGGCTCGGTCGACTGGCTGTGCTGGCCGCGTCACGATTCGCCGGCCCTGTTCCTCGCGCTGCTCGACGACGACAAGGGCGGCTCCTGCCGGATCGCGTTCGAGGGCCTGCGCTCGACCTCGCGGCGCTACCTGCCCGAGACCAACGTGCTGGAGACGACCTTCGTCACCGAGACCGGCAGCGCCCGGCTGGTCGACGTGATGCCGGTCAACCCGCCGACCCCCGAGCCCGAGGAAGGGCCCGACGGCGAGGGCGAGAGCCGCCTGATCCGCCTGCTCACCTGCATCGACGGCCACGTCGCCGGGCGCTTCCTGGTGCACCCGACCTTCGACTACGCCCGCTGCGACGGCATCCCGATAGCCGACGGCGCGACGGTGCTGTTCGAGGCCGGCAAGCAGCGGCTCCGCGTCAACGCTGCGCCCGAGCCGAGGCTCGACGGCGCGGTCGCGGTGAGCCGGTTCGCGATCGCGGCGGGCGAGACCGCCTACCTCGTCCTCACCCACGGCGAGGACGGGGAGCGGGCCGCGATCGACGATTTCGCCGGCGCCGAGCGCCGGGTCGCGGCGACCATCGACTACTGGCGGCGCTGGAGCGAGCGCTGCACCTATCACGGCCCCTATCGCGACGCGGTGCTGCGCTCGGCCCTGTGCTTGAAGCTGCTGACCTACTCGCCGTCGGGCGCCATCGTCGCGGCGGCCACCGCCGGCCTGCCCGAGGCGGTTCCGGGCAACCGCAACTACGATTACCGCTTCACCTGGATGCGGGACGCGACCTTCACCGTCACCGCCTTCGTGATGCTCGGCTACGTCCGCGAGGCCTCGGAGTTCCTGCGCTTCCTGCGCGAAGCGGACGGCAGCTTCGGCCGCGACACCAAGCTGCTCTACGGCATCGCCGAGGCGATGCCGCCGGAGGAGGAGCTCGACCACCTCTCCGGCTGGCGCGACGTCGGGCCGCCGCTGATCGGCAACGCCGCCGAGGGCCAGGACCAGCACGACATCTACGGCGAGCTGGTGCGCGCGCTCTGCGTCTTCCTCGAAGCGGTCGAGTACGACCCGCCGGAGAAGGTCCACGACCGCCTGCCCGAGGTGCTCGACAACCTCACCCGCCGCGCCATCGCCTGCCGCGACGAGGCCGACGACGGCATCTGGGAGCTGCGCACCGGCCCGCGCCACCAGCTCCACACCAAGGCGATGCTCTGGGTGGCGCTGAACGACGCCGCCCGGATCGGCCGCAACATCGAGGGCGTGCCGCCGGAGAAGATCGAGACCTGGGAGCGGATCGCCGCCGAGATCCGCGCCGACTACCTGGAGAAGGCCTGGAACGAGGAGCGGCAGGCCTTCACCGGCGCCTACGGCTCGCACCACCTCGACGCGGCGGTGCTGCGCGTGGCGTTGTTCGGCGCGATCGACCCGAGCGACCCGCGCCTGCGCAAGACGCTGGCCGCGATCGAGGACGAGCTCGGCGTCGGCGACCTGATCTACCGCTACCGCATGGACGACGGGCTCACGGGCGACGAGGGCACGTTTACCGCCTGCGCCTTCTGGCGCGTCGGCTGCCTGGCGCTCGACGGCCGCACCGGCGAGGCCAAGGCGGCGTTCGAGCGCCTGCTGGCGCGCGGCAACGACGTCGGGCTGTTCGCCGAGATGATCGACCCGGAGACCGGCGAGCAGCGCGGCAATACCCCGCAGGGCTTCTCGCACATGGCGCTGATCAACGCGGCCCTGCGCCTGCAGGACACGATCGGCCGCTTCGGCCTACCCGAGGAGGGATGCGTCGCGACGAAGGCGGCGGCGGAGTAGACGCAGCGCGGGGCTTTCGGCTGACCGCGCTCACTTCCCTCCCCCCCTCTGCGGGGGAGGGTGGGCCTCGCGTCAGCGAGGGTCGGGAGAGGGGTGCGACGCTTCCTGATACGGCGCTCCCCTCTCCCGACCCGCTTCGCGGGCCACCCTCCCCCGCAGCGGGGGGAGGGAAGTAGCGCGCTCCTTCGTGGCCTCGTCACCGGCCGCTCGACCCGAACCCGCCGACGCCCCGCGCCGATGCCGGCTCATCCGCGTCGGTCACGACCAGCCGCGGCCGCGCGACCCGCGTGAACACCAGTTGCGCGATGCGCTCGCCCGGCGCGATCCGGATCGGGTCGCCCGCCGGGTTGCGGTTCCAGGCCGAGATCAGCAGCGGGCCCTCGTAGTCGGCATCGATCACCCCGGTGCCGTTGCCGAGCACCAGCCCGGCGCGATGGCCCAGGCCAGACCGGGGGAAGATCAGCCCGCACCAGCCGGCATCCCGGATCAGCACAGTGAAGCCGGCGGGGATCAGCGCCGGCGGCCCCTGCGGCGCGAGGTCGAGCGCCGCGTCGAGGCAGGCATGGAGGTCGAGGCCGGCGGCCTGGGCCGAGCCCCATCGCGGAAACCCCCACCCCGCCAGCCGCGGATCGAGCCCACGGATGCCGACTTCGGGCAGCGCGTCGCTCACGGCCGGCGCACCGCGATGGCGTCGGCCAGGGCGACGATGCGATGGGCCTCATCGGCATGGGATCGGTCGATCGTTCGGCCCCGGAACGCGGCCGTGCCGCGCTCGCGGGCGGCCGGCGCGGCGAAGGCGGCGATCGCCGCACGCGCCTGCGCGACCGCATCCGGGCTCGGGCCGAACACCGCGTTGGCGGCGGCGATCTGCGCGGGATCGATCAGCACCTTGCCGTCGAAGCCGCCGTCGCGGGCCTGCTCGGCCTCGGCGCGGAAGCCGGCCTCGTCGGCGGTCGCCTCGAACACGCCGTCGATGACGTCGATCTCGTAGGCGCGGGCCGCGGCGACGACGCTCATCAGCAGCGGCATCAGCGCCCGGCGGCCGGGGACGCCGCGGCGGATCCGGGTCGCCGCGGCGAGGTCGCCGGTGCCGACGACGAGGCAGGACAGGCGGGTGTCGACGTCGCGCGCGGCGCTGGCGATCGCGCCGACCTGCAGCACCGCGAGCGGGCTCTCGATCATCGCCCAGATCCGCAGCGTCGGCGCCGCGCCGAGGCGCCTCAAGCGGGCGCCGACGGCCACCAGGGCGTCGGGGCCGCTCACCTTCGGCACCAGGATCGCGTCGGGGCCGGCCGCGGCGATCGCCGCGAGGTCGGCCTCGCCGTGGGCCGAATCGAGCGCGTTGATGCGGACCACCACCTCGCGATGACCGTAGGCACGGCCCGTCACCGCGGCGGCCACCGTCTTGCGGGCGGCGTCCTTGGCCTCGGGCGGGACGGTCTCCTCCAGATCGAGCAGCACCGCGTCGACCGGCAGGGTGCGAGCCGCTTCCAGGGCCTGCGGGTTCGAGCCCGGCAGGGACAGCACGCTGCGACGCGGACGGATCTCGGTCATGGCGGCATCTTTCCGTCGGCGGGGCGACGTCCGTAAGACAGAAGCGCCGATAGCGTTCTCCGGACGGCGAGACAAGGAGCGGGAATGGCGCGCTGGATCGCGGGACTCGACGGCTGCCGCGGCGCCTGGGCCGGCGTGCTGCTCGACCTCGACGATCCCGGCCGCCACCGCGCGGCCCTGTTTTCCACCGTCGCCGAGTGCCTCGACGGACCGGAAGCGCCGGTCTCGGTCGGCATCGACGTGCCGATCGGACTGCCGGACCGCGCGACGGGCGGAGGCCGGGCGGCCGACCGGGCCGCACGCGCCTATCTCGGCGCCGGCCGGTCGAGCGTGTTCCCGGTGCCGCCGCGCGCGGCGATCTTCGCCGACGACTACGAGACCGCCAAGGCGCTGTCGCGCGCGGGCAGCGCGCCGCCCTTCGCGCCCTCGATCCAGTGCTTCAACATCTTCCGCTACATCCGCGCGGTGGACGCCCTGCTGCGCGAGCGGCCGGCGCTGACGGCGCGCCTGCACGAGGTCCACCCCGAGATCGCCTTCCGCCGCCTCAACGGCGACCGGGCGCTGGCGGCGGCCAAGAAGGGGCCGCAGCGGCAGGCCGGGCTGAACCTGCGCCGGGCGCTCCTCGTCGCCGCCGGGCTGCCGGAGGCGCTGGTTCACGGCGCACGGCCGCGCGGCGTCGGTGCCGACGACCACCTCGACGCGATGGCCGGCCTCGTCGTCGCCCGCGACATCCTCCTCGGCCGCGCGAGCCCGCTGCCGGACCTGCCCGAGCGCGACGCCCACGGCCTGCCGGCGGTGATCTGGATGCCGGCGCCGCTTCAGGGGGGCGACCGGCCCGAATCCCGCGAGCCAGGCAAAGTCTGCTAACGACCTGGGCCATGAGCGAACAGACCCGAGACCCGAACCCCGCCATCCGCCACGTCGCCCGCGCGCTGGTGTTCGATCCCGCCGACCGGCTGCTGCTGATCGAGTACGAATCGGTGCACGCGCATGCGCCGGACGGCACGCCGCTGCGGTTCTGGTTCATGCCGGGCGGCGGGCTGGAGCCCGGCGAGGACCACGTCACGGCCTGCCGCCGGGAATTGTCGGAGGAGATCGGCCGGGCCGACTGCGCGATCGGCCCGCAGGTCGCGGCCTGCGACGGCCCGTTCCACCTGTTCCGGCAGTCGCGCGATGCACGCGAGCGCTATTTCCTGGTGCGTCTGCCCGACAACCGGATCGACACCAGCCGCCTGATGGAGACCGAGGACAACCCGCTGCACGGCACGCGCTGGTGGACGGTGGCCGAGCTGCTCGCCACCGAGGCGCGGATCGAGCCCGCCGGCCTCGGTCAGCTCGCCGAGCGCCTCGTCGCCGGACACGTTCCAGACGCCCCGATCATCCTGACCTGGCAGCAAACTTGAGCGTGGAACAGGGGGCTCAGGCCACTCGTTCCGTGACGGAATTTCTCGATTGTCAGGAGGACTCATGTTTCCGACCGCGCTCACCGACGGCTACCGTTCCTTCCTTTCCGGCCGCTTTCCGACGGAGCGGAAGCGCTTCGCCGAGCTGGCGACCGCCCAGGAGCCCGAGACGCTGGTGATCAGCTGCTGCGACAGCCGGGTCGCGCCGGAAGCGATCTTCGACGTCGGCCCGGGCGAGCTGTTCGTGATCCGCAACGTGGCCGCCATCGTGCCGATCTACGAGACCGGCGGCGACTATCACGGCACCTCGGCGGCGATCGAGTTCGCGGTGCAGGGCCTCGAGGTCAAGAACATCGTCGTGCTCGGCCACGCCAGCTGCGGCGGCATCAAGGCCTACGCCAACAAGGCCAAGCCGCTCTCGAAGGGCAACTTCATCGGCAAGTGGGTCTCCCTCGTCGAGCCCGCCGAGGCGAAGGCCGGCGATTCGAGCGCGCCCGAATACCTCACCCGCCTCGAGCACGCGATGGTCAGCCAGAGCCTCGAGAACCTGATGACCTTCCCGTTCATCAAGGAACGGGTCGAGGCCGGCACCCTGAAGCTGCACGGCGCGCATTTCGGCGTGGCCACGGGCGACCTGCTGGTCCGCAATCCCGAGACCGGGGACTTCGCGCAGGCGGTCGATCGGAGCGGCGAGCCGCTGCGCCCCTCCGCGATGATGAGCTGCAGCTGACGCGTCCGGCGAGGCGGGTGCTTTCCTTCGAGAGCACCCGCCTCGCCTTTCAATCCGAGATCAATCGGAACGGGAAGGCCAGGGCCGACGAAAGACCGGACCAACGAAAAGGGCGGCAGGCTTACGCCTGCCGCCCTGTCTCATGAGCCGCGCTCGGCGTCGGCGCCGAGCGGGATCGGACGATTACATCGCGTCGCGGGCGCCCGGCAGGCGCTGGGCCATGCCGTAATGGTGCTGCAGCACCGGCAGGGCCTGCTGCGCGTAGGTGCGAAGCGCCGGGTTCGGGCCGGACGAGGCGTAGGCCTCGGTCATGCCGATCGTCATCCGGTGCGCCTGGACCTGCTGACTCACGTAGAGGCGGTCGAAGCGCGGGCCCGACGGGGTGGCGGAGAGCTCCGCCAGCATCGCCTGCTGCTCGGGGCTGGGCTGAACCACCGTGGTGCCGGCCGTCTGATCGACGTCGGCGTTGCCGAGGCGGCTGCCCGCTGCGGCGCCGCGCTGCGCGCCCGAGCCGAGACCTTCGAGGCCGCCGACCGGGCCGCCGTTCAGCGTCCCGCCGACCACGCCCGCGGCCGCGCCGGTCGCCGCGCCGACGGCGCCACCGGCCACCGCCAGCGGCGCGCCGATCAAGCCGTCCACCGGACCGCCGACCAAGCCGCCCTGCGCGGCGACGTAGTTGCGGTCACCGCCGACGAGGGCGACGTTGGCCGAACGGTGGTCGCGGATCGCTTCCTGGGCGTAGGTCCGGATCTGCGGGTTGCGGGACTTCGACAGCGCGATCTGGCTCGACTGGATCTCGAAGGCGTTCGCCTGCAGCGACTGCAGACGGAAATCGCTCAGGCCCTGGGCCATGGCCGGGGTCGAGACGGCGAAGGCGAGCGCGGACAGGACGGCGTATTTCTTCAGCATTGAAAACCTCGATCGATGAATGGTGAGCGTGCAAGCCGGCGTAGTTGTATCGCCCATACCGGTTTCAACCGAAACGGACGGCGACAGCACTTCATCGAACCAACGATGACGATCGCGCATGGTTCCTCTGGTCTTGCCTGACCTTGCGCCGTCCGCCGCGCGGGCTGCGGCGCTTGATCCGCCCTGCGGCAGCCGCCATGCCTTTCGCCGTCCTTCCGTCCCGAGGCCCCGCCTTGACGCCCCGCTCCACCCAGATCTTGTCAGTTCAGATCCTGCGCGCGGTCGCGGCGCTGCTCGTCGTGATGCACCATGCGCAGGCCGAGGCGACCGCGCTGGCGCAGCGGACGGGCGCGGCCTTCGCCCCGAGCGGGCTGCTGCCCTGGGCCGGCGGCGTCGACGTGTTCTTCGTGATCTCGGGCTTCATCATCGTCCACGCCGCGGCGCCGCACGCGGTCGGGCGCCATGCGGCGGAGAGCGGAGGTCGGCGCCGCTTCCTGGCGCATCGGATCGCGCGGGTGGTGCCGCTGTACTGGCTGGTCACCGCGCTCTACCTCGCGGTCGGGCTGGCGGCGCCGTCGGCCCTCAACGGCAGCGGCGGACCGCCGGACGCCGGCCAGGTCGTCGCCTCCTTCCTGTTCTGGCCCGCGGCGCGGCCGGACGGTGCGGTACTGCCGCTCTACGGCCTCGGCTGGACGCTCAATTGCGAGATGGCGTTCTACGCGCTGTTCGCGCTCGGTCTCGGCTGGGGTCGCCGGGCCGGCATCGCCTGGCTCGTGGCGGCCCTCGTCGGGATCGTGCTGGCGGGCGCCTGGCTGAAGCCGGACGCCGTGCCGCTGGCGTTCTGGTCGAACCCGGTGATGCTGGAATTCGGGCTCGGCGCCCTGATCGCGCTCGCACGCGGCGAGGGCGTGCGGCTGGGCGGGCCGGCGCGCGCCGGCCTGGCGCTCGTCGGGTTCGGCCTGCTCTTGCTCGTCGCGCGCACCGGCCCATTCCCGGACGGGTTCCTGCGCCCGCTCGCCCTCGGCATCCCGGCGGCCTTCCTGGTGGCGGCGGCGGCGCTCGGCCGCTCGCGGACGCAGGCGCGACCGCCCTCGCCCGTCGTGTCCGCCCTGGCCGCGCTCGGCGACGCCTCCTACGCGCTCTACCTCGTCCATCCCTTCGTCCTGCGCGGCCTGCGCGAGGCGCTCGCGCGCTCCGACCTCGCGCCGTGGCTCGGCCCCTGGGTCGCGCTCGGCGCGATGGTGGCCCTGAGCGTCGTGGCGGCCCTGCTCGTCCACCGCCATGTCGAGCGCCCGATGACGCGTCTCGCCCGCGCCCGCCTCGATCCCGATCGCCATTCCCTTCCGAGGCCGAAAACCGTGTGAGCGCCGGGCGGCTGCGAGTTTCCCGCCGCGGCGATCCGCATTAGCGTCGCGACGGTGATGGCGAACCCGAGCGAGGCGACGCGATGAAGACCCTGCTGGTGCCGATCGCGCTCCACGACGCCCTGCCCTCGGTGCTGGAGACGACCCGCCTGGTGGCGCAGCGCTTCGGCAGCCTGATCGAGGGCGTGTCGCTGCGGCCGGCGCTCGCCGAGTACGTGCCCGTCGACATGGTCGGCGGCATGACCTGGCTGCGCGACGAGGAGGCCGACCGGGCCGAGGCCGAGGAGGCGGGCGGGCGCTTCGTCGCCTTCATGGACGGGGCTGGCATCCCGCGCCACGCCCGCGACGGCCTGTGCGTTCCCGAGAACGTCGCCGGCGCCGGCGCGCGCTATCGCTGGCGGCAGGACGTGCCGGCGGGCGACGCCTTCCTCGGGCAGTACGCGCGCCTGTTCTCGGCCACCGTCGTCGGCCGCCCCGGCGCCGCCGACGGCACGCCGCGCATGACCACCCTGGAGACGGCGCTGTTCGAGGGCGGCCGCCCGATCCTGGTGGCGCCGCCGACCCCGCCGACCCGGTTCGGCGACGCGATCCTGGTTGCCTGGAACGGCTCGACCGAGACCGCGCGCGCCGTCGCCTTCGCGATGCCGCTGCTGCGGGCCGCCTCCCGCGTGCTGGTGCTCAGCGTCGAGGGCGGCACGGTGCCGGGCCCGAGCGCCGAGGACCTCGCCCGCTCGCTCGCCTGCGAGGGCGTGGCCGCCGACCACAAGGCGCTTCCCGCCGGGCGCCGGACGCCGGGCGAGACCTTCCTCGCCGAGGCGAAGGAGTTCGGCTCCGACCTGCTGATCAAGGGCGCCTACACCCAGAGCCGGCTGCGGCAGATGATCTTCGGCGGCCCGACGAGCCACCTGCTCGCCCACGCCGACCTGCCGATGCTGATGGCGCACTGACGGCGTGTGCCGCGCGCGAAGCGGGAACCTCGACCGTTCGCCCGACGTTCGCGCCTCGCCGGCCATCCCGGTCGAGTGAGGGGCTGACGACAGTGATCCGAGCTTGTCTGATCGCGCTCGCGATGGGTGCGACCTCCGTTGCGGCGCAGGCCGCGGAATCCTTCGCGCGCTACCAGGGCACCGTCGAGGCCCGCGACGCCGACACGCTGATGATCCGGCGCGCGGTCGGCGGGTCCGTCACCGTCCTGATGAACGTGAAGACGCGCCTGTTCATCGCGACCGCAGGCCGCCTCCGCGACATCAAGCCGGAGAGCTACGTCAGCATCGTCTCGGTGCCCGGCGCCGACGGCAAGCCGAAGCCGATCAAGGTCGCGATCTACTCGCCGTCCGAGCGCGGCTTCGAGGCCGGCACCAAGCCCTGGGACGCGGCCCCCGACGCGCGGCTCACCGCGGGCTGGATCGGCGGCCTGTCGCTCGATCCGCCGCGGCAGGTCGAGCTGGTCTACGACGGCGGCAGCAAGTCCTTCACCATCCCGCCCGGGACGCCGACGGCGCAGATCGCCCCGGGCGAGAGGGCTCTGCTCGTGCCCGGCGCCGACGTCGTGGTGCTCGCGCGCACCGACGCCGACGGTCTCGTCAACGCCGACCTCGTCGCGGTCGGCCGCGCGGGAACCGAGCCGACGCTGTGACATCGCGCGCAGCGCGACGCCGCCGGCCGGTTCGGGCCGGCGGCCCGTGAGCGCGGGCATGGCGCCGGGACGCGCGCCCGCGCTACATCGCCCGGCATGACCGATTTCCTTCTCGATTCCCGGCTCGCCGCCGACACCGTGCCGGTCGGCGACCTCGGCCTCTGCTCCGTCCTGCTGATGGACGATTCCCGCTTCCCGTGGCTGATCCTGGTGCCGCGCCGGGCTAATTTGAGCGAGCTCACCGATCTCGCCGCCGAGGATGCCGCCGCCCTGTGGCGGGAGGTCCACCTCGCCACCGGGGTGATGCTGGCGCTGGCCAAGCCCGACAAGGTCAACGTCGCGACGCTCGGCAACGTGGTGGCGCAGCTCCACGTCCACGTGGTCGGGCGCTTCCTGTCGGACCCGGCCTGGCCCGGCCCGGTCTGGGGCTTCGAGGCGCGAAAGCCGTATCCGCACCATGCCCGCGCGCAGCTCGCCGAGCGGGCCGGCGCCCTGTTCGCAGCAGCCTGAGGTGGCGATGACCGACCCCTTCGCCACCCTGGGCTTCACGCAGAGCCGGCTCGTCCGCCATTCCTCGGAGCAGGCGGAGGACGCGGTGCCGCCCCCCGACGCGCCGGGCACCCGGCTGGTGCTCCTGGCCGGCGACGCGCTCGTGCTTCGGGGCGGGAGCGCGATCCTGGAGGCCGAGGACGGCGTCCGCGCGAACCCCCTGATCACCCAGGAGCGGATCTTCCTCGGGCATCTCGACGGGCGGCCGATCTTCGCGGCGGTGGCGGCGCCGGAGGCGGCCGAGGCCTATGCCGGCGACGGCTTCCGGACGCTCGACCTGCGCACCATCGCCACCGAGGGCGCCGTGCCGCAGGACGAGCTCGGCCTGCTCGCCACCGCGAAGTCGATGCTCGGCTGGCACGCGCGCAACCGCTTCTGCGCCAATTGCGGCACGCAGACCCTGGTCCGCGCCGGCGGCTTCCGGCGGGAATGCCCGACCTGCGCCGCCCATCACTTCCCGCGCACCGACCCGGTGGTGATCATGCTGATCCGCCGCGGCGAACGCTGCCTGCTCGGGCGCGGCCCGCACTTCAAGGAGGGGATGTACTCGTGCCTCGCCGGCTTCCTCGAGCCCGGCGAGACGATCGAGGCCGCGGTCGCGCGCGAATCCTACGAGGAGACGCGGGTGCGGGTCGGCGCGGTCGGCTATCACACCTCGCAGCCCTGGCCGTTCCCGTCCTCGCTGATGATCGGCTGCACGGCGGAAGCCCTGGACGAGACCATCGTCACCGACCCGACCGAGCTCGCCGACGCCCGCTGGTTCGACCGCGCCGAGGTGCTGGCAATGCTGGAGCGGCGCCACCCGGACAACCTCTTCGCCCCACCGGCGATGGCGATCGCGCACGTGCTGATGCGCGCCTTCGTCGAGGGGCGGGCCTGAGGGCCGAAACCCGTCGTTTGCCACAGACTGCAGCTGCCCGGAATCGGTCATTCCTGGCCGGGCCGCTTCCGGGCGAACAGTGGAACGGCCCGACATCTCCCCCGTTTCGCCGCGGCGGGCAGACCACCTGACACGCGGATCGGAACGGGCTCCGCGAACGCGCTTGCAGGTTTCCTGCTCGTCGATCAGCTCGCGATCTTCTCAAGGCGCCCGAGACCTTGGAAAAGATCCTCGAACCGGGCCGCCGGCAGCGCCTTGGCGTACAGGAATCCCTGACCCTGCTTGCAGCCCATCTCGAGCAGCCGCGCCTCCTGGTCCGACGTCTCGATTCCTTCTGCGATGATGTCCAATCCGATGTCGTTCCCGATCTGGATCATGGAGCGCACGATCGCCGCATCGTGCTGATCGGTCATCAGGTCCCGGACGAATCCGCGATCGATCTTAAGGCGGGTCAGAGGGAAACGCTTGAGCGAGCTCAAGGAGGCGTAGCCGGTGCCGAAATCGTCGAAGGAAATGCCGACGCCGCGACGATGCAGGTCGCGAAACGGGCGGAGGACAGGCTCTTCGACCTTCAGGAAGATCGTTTCCGTGATTTCCAGCTCCAGCATCTCCGGGCTCAGCCGGTGCCGCTGGAGAGCGTCGGCGACATCCGACGTCAGCGTCCCCGACCGGACCTGGGCGGTAAACAGGTTGACGCCCATTTTCCGGATCGGGAGCCCTGCGTCGCGCCAAGCCGCCATCTGCCGGCAGGCTTCGTCGAGGATCCAGCGTCCGACCTCGAGTGCCAGGGGGTGCTCCTCGAGCTGGGACAGGAAGGCGCCCGGAAACAGCAGACCGCGTTCGGGGTGCTGCCATCGCAGGAGGGCCTCCGCACCGTTGATGCGCCTGGTATCCAGAGCCACCTGCGGTTGGTAGTGGAGCACGAACTCACCAGCCGCGACCGCCCTGCGCAACTCCGACTGCAGCGTCAGTCGCGAAAGCAGCGCGCTCCGCATGTCGGGCTGAAACAAGCGGAAGCGACGCTTGCCGTCCTGTTTCGCGCGAAAGAGCGCCAAGTCCGCATTGCCGACGAGCTCGCCTGCCGACAGGCCCTGCGTCGGGCTGATGGCGCCTCCGATGCTGGCGCCCAAGTGGAAGGTATGTCCTAAGACGCAGAACGGTGCCGCGAAGGCGTCGAGAAGCGCGGCGGCTCTGGCTGCGACCTGCAGGGGATCGGTGGCGCCCGGCAGCATCACCGCGAACTCATCGCCGCCGAACCTGGCGACGATCGCATCCTGATCGAGCCAGGCCGGCAGACGGATGGCGAGGGTTTGGAGGACGGCATCACCGGTGCCGTGCCCCCAGCTGTCGTTCACCTCCTTGAATCCATCGAGGTCGAGCATGAGGACGCACGTGGCCTGACCGGCGGCGAGCCTCGCGTCGAGCGTCTCTTCGAAGGAAGCGCGGTTGGGCAATCCGGTGAGCGTGTCGTGATGCGCGAGCCTGACCAGATGCTCGTCGCGGGCGCGCCATTCCGAGATGTCGCGCATGATCGCCCCGAAGCCGAGGCCGAAGCGGTCTCTCCAGATCGACAACGTGAACTCGGCCGGAAACTCGCTGCCGTCGCAACGTCTGGCGGTGACCTCGATCGTTCGACCGGCCATCCGGGAGGACTCGTTGCGGGCGATGCGCGCCAAACCCGCCGCGTGGCTGGCGCGAAACCGTTCGGGAACGACGAGATCGACGTTTTGGCCCAGCATCGCGCCGGGTCCGTATCCGAAGAGCGCCTCGGCCGCCTCGTTCACGAAGGTGATCCGACCGGTGCCGTCGTTGGCGATGAACGCATACGTGGCGGCCCGCGCGAGTCCCACGGCACCGGCCAACGCGGTCTCCGACGAGACGGGGTCGTGAGAACCGAATGCTTGCTCGGTCGCGTCGATGTCGGTCATCACTTCAGCTCAATGGACTCCACGCATTGCGAAGAAGCAATATGTCACGTTAATCGGATCGAATTAAACTTGTGTTACAGTCAATCCAATCGATTAAAAACTACCGGATGCTGATTTTACTCCTAGAAGAACTGTGGTTTTGGGTGCGCAAACCGCGCCGAACACACTCGGAGCGCACGGCCCATGAACGCCCGTTTCCGAGCGCAGCAATCGGCTGCTGCGGCTGCAGCGGGCCGAGTCAGACCATGCCTCAAATCTCGATCGCCCGCCGCCCGCCCATCCCGGCGGGATCGAGGGCGACGCTCTTGATCACCGCGTGGACGGGGCGGCCGACCGCGAGGTCGAGGTCGCGCACGGCGGCCCCGGTCAGGCGGGCCGCGAGCACCGCCCCGCCGCACGCCACCTCGACCATCACCGCGTTGCCCGCCGGGATCAGCGCCGCGACCCGGCCGGAGAGGATGTTGCGCGCGCTGAGGCCCGACGGCACCGCGGTCGCGATCAGCACGTCGCGGGCCGGCACGCGCACCCGCACGACGCTGCCGATCGCGCGCGGCAGGAGCGGGACGAGCAGCCGCCCGGCCACACCTTCGAGCCGGGTCAGGCCGGCCGCCGGGTCGTGCCCGGCGACCGTCATGTCGAGCAGCGCGCCGGCCTCGGCCTCGTGGACCGGGACGAGGTCGGCCCGGCGCAGGATCGCCTCCGCCGGGCCCGCGGCGGCGACGCGGCCGGCCTCCAGCACCACCACGGTGTTGGCGAGCCGCGCGACCTCGCCGACCGCGTGGCTGACGTAGACGATCGGGATCCCGGCCTCGTCGCGCAGGCGCTCGATATAGGGAAGGATCTCGCCCTTGCGCGCCTCGTCCAGCGCCGCCAACGGCTCGTCCATCAGCAGCAGGCGGGGTCTCGCCAGCAGCGCCCGGCCGATGGCGACGCGCTGGCGCTCGCCGCCGGAGAGACCCGCGGGCTGCCTGCCGAGCAGGTGGCCGATGCCGAGCATCTCGACCACGGCGTCGTGCTCGGCCCGTTCCGCCCGGCGGCCCGCGAAGAAGCGGCCGTAGCCGAGGTTGCTCCGCACGCTGAGGTGGGGAAACAGGCGGGCATCCTGGAACACCAGCCCGATCCGGCGCCGGTGCACCGGCAGGGCGATGCGCCGGTCGGTGTCGACCAGCGTCTCGCCGGCGACGACGATGCGGCCGCGATCGGGCCGGCTCAACCCGGCGATCAGGTCGATCAGCGTGGTCTTGCCCGAGCCCGAGCGCCCGAACAGGGCGGTGAGCCCGGCCCCGGCGGCGAAGGCGGCGTCGAGCGTGAAGGCGCCCCGGCGCAGGGCGACGGCGACGTCGAGCGTCATGCCGGGCGGCTCGATCGGCGCGGACCGGCGTTGTGCAGCGATACCCTCACGGAAGGCCGCGCATGATCACCGTCCACCACCTGGAGAACAGCCGCTCGCAGCGGGTGCTCTGGCTGCTCGAGGAGCTCGGCCTGGACTACACGGTGAAGCGCTACGCCCGGGACCGCGAGACGATGCTGGCGCCGCCGGCGTTGCGGGCGATCCACCCGCTCGGCAAGTCGCCGGTGATCACCGACGACGACATCGTGGTGGCCGAGTCCGGTGCCATCGTCGAATACCTCACCGCCCGCTGCGGCGGCGCGCTGGTGCCTGCGCCGGGCACGGAAGCGCATCGCCGCTACACCTATTGGCTCCATTACGCCGAAGGCTCGGCGATGCCGCCGCTGCTGCTGAAGCTGGTGTTCTCCCGGCTGGCGCCGGGCAGCCCCGCCCTGGTGCGCCCCCTCGCGAGGGGGATCGCCAAGGCGGTGACGGCCAAGTTCGTCGACCCGGAGCTGCGCCGCCACGCCGCCTATTGGGAGGAGGAGCTGTCCGCCCGGCCGTGGTTCTGCGGCGCGGACTTCACCGCCGCCGACATCCAGATGAGCTTCCCCCTCGAAGCCTTCGCCGCACGCGGCACCGGAGCCGGCGCCGAGCTGACCGGCTGGCTCGCCCGCATCCATGCCCGCCCGGCCTACAAGCGGGCGCTGGAGCGCGGCGGGCCGTACGCCTATGCGTGAGGCGCGGTTGTGGGGCTTTCCCCTCCCCCCTCCGCGGGGGAGGGTGCCCCTGGCATGCGACGAAGATTCCATCACCCCGCTCCCAGCTTCCGGCCGATGCGGCGGGCCAGCACCTCCGAGAGCAGCAGCGCGGTCATCGACAGGGCGACCGAGATCAGCGTCAGGCGCAAGGCGCCAGCCTCGCCGCCCGGCACCTGCGTCAAGGTGTAGATCGCCGAGGGCAGCGTCTGTGTCTCGCCGGGAATGTTCGAGACGAAGGTGATGGTCGCGCCGAACTCGCCCATCGCCTTGGCGAAGGCGAGCACCGCGCCGGCGAGGATGCCGGGCAGGCTCAACGGCAGCGTCACCGTGAGGAACACCGCGATCGGCCGGGCGCCCAGCGTCGCGGCCGCCTGCTCGAGCCGGGCGTCCACCGCCTCGATCGACAGGCGCATCGCCCGCACCATCAGCGGGAAGCCCATCACCGCGCAGGCGAGCGCCGCCCCGGTCCAGCGGAAGGCGAACACGATGCCCGCCTCGGCGAGCCACGCGCCGACGAGGCCGCGTCGCCCGAGGGTCAGGAGCAGCAGGTAGCCGGTCACGACCGGCGGCAGGATCAGCGGCAGGTGCACGAGGCCGTCGAGGACGGCGCGACCCGGAAACGTGCGCTTGGCGAGCAGCCAGGCCACCAGCAGGCCGGGCCCGAGGCTCGCAAGCGTCGCGACGGCGGCCACCTTCAGGCTCAGCGCCACCGCTGTCCACTCGTCGGGCGTCAGGTCGAGCAAGGATGGCGCGTCCCGTCCGGGCGCCGCGGATCGTCGCGTCCCCTCACGCTGCAGGCTTGGACGCGGACGATGCCGCGCGCAAGCCGCTCAGGCGTCGAACTCGTCTCCGCGGGGCTTCGCGTCCTCGGCGCGGTGCAGCCGGCTCAGCAGCACGAGGAGCTGGCCCGGCAGGGGCGTGTCGAGGGCTTCGGCCCCGAGCAACGTGTCGCGGGCGCGGACCGGTTGGCGGCGGCGGCGCGAGACGCCGTTGAGGACGACCGGCCGACGAACGGATGGTCTCGAATTGGTCACGCGGACGCACCCTCGATGGTCGAACGACTCGGACGACGCGGAGAAGTGACCGAAAACGCTGCACGGTAACCCCGGTTCCGGGGGTCCATATGATGAACGGGTAAACAATCTGCCGCATTGCCAGGCGATTTTGCCGCGGTTGCCGACCTTGGCCATCGCGGGACCGGACGGGCCACAACATTTCCGCCGCGGACTGCGCCACACGTCGCGGAACGCGGCCGAGGGTGGTAAGGCCGGCCATGCTCGAAGGCCTGCACCCGAACCGCCCGACCCACGTCCTGCAGCTGATGACCGACGAGCGGTCGGCGCGCACGATGACCGACCTGCTCGGCGAGATGTTCGACCCGACCGAGACGGCGGTCGCCGCCTTCGAGGCGGAGGACGGGGTGACGTGGCGGCTGGAAGCCTACTTCGCCGACGCGCCGGACGAGGGTTTCATCCGCGACCTGATCCGCCCCGTGGTCGGCGCGCACGCGGACGCGGCGGAGTTCCGCACCATCGACCAGAAGGACTGGGTCCGCGCCTCGCTCGAAGGCCTCGTGCCCGTGCGGGCCGGCCGCTTCCGCATCCACGGCTCGCACGACCGCGCCACCGTGCGGCCGAACGAGCTCGCCATCGAGATCGAGGCGGCGCTCGCCTTCGGCACCGGCCATCACGGCACCACGCTCGGCTGCCTCAAGGCGCTGGTCGACGTGCTGAAGCGCGGGCGCCCCGGCCGGGTGCTCGACGTCGGCACCGGCACCGGCATCCTCGCCTTCGCCGCCGCCAAGGCTCTGCGCCGGCCGGTGATCGCCGGCGACCTCGACGGCGAGGCGGTCAGGACCGCCCGCGCCAACGCCCATGCCAACGGCCTCGGGCCGTACCTCAAGCTCTACGAGGCGCCCGGCGTGCGCAACGCCCTGGCCGCGCGGCCGCGCCACTTCGACGTGGTGTTCGCCAACATCCTCGCGCGCCCGCTGCGGCGGCTCGCGCCGACGCTGTCGGCCGTGGTGGCCGAGGGCGGCGTGCTGGTGCTCTCGGGCCTGATCGAGCGCGACGTCGCCGGCGTGCTCTCGGCCTACCGCCACCGCGGCTTCCATCTCGCTTCGAAGGGCACGATCGAGGGCTGGGTCGCCCTGGTGCTCCGCCGCGGCGGGGCGGCGCCGCGGCCGCTCGCCCGTGGCGCGCGCGGCGGTTTCCCGCATCGCTGAACCGAACGCGGGCGCCCGCATTTTCCCGGCATGACCGACACGCCCGCGAAACCGCCCGCCGATCCGATCACCGAAGGCGCCCGCGCCCGCAGCCACGGCCGCCCGAAGGATGCATGCCCCTACCCGGTCGGGTCCGATGCGCGCAGAGCCTGGCTCGAAGGCTACGACGGCACACCCGGCGATCGTGCCCCCGACCCGCCGATGGATGGCGGCTGAGATCGCATCGATACCCGCTGAGGTCGGTTGCCCGCCGACCCGCGCCGGCGATACCTTGGCCGGATGAGCCGCACCCGCTTCCAGACCTTCGACGATTCGAGCCACCGCAAGGCGGCGGAGCGCGTCGCCGCCCTTCGTGCCGCCCTTCGGGAAGCCGGCGTCGACGGCTTCGTCGTGCCGCGGGCCGACGAGCACCAATCCGAATACGTCCCGGCCAATGCCGAGCGTCTCGCCTGGCTGACCGGGTTCACCGGCTCGGCCGGCACTGCCGTGATCCTGGCGGATGCCGCGGCGCTGTTCGTCGACGGACGCTACACCCTGCAGGCGCCGGAACAGGTCGATCCCGGCGTGGTCGCGATCGTGCCGCTCGCCGAGAGCACCGCCGAGGCCTGGATCGCCCGGACGCTGCGGCGCGGCGCGGTGCTCGGCTACGATCCCTGGCTGCATACGCCCGATGGCGTCGCCCGCCTGGAACGCGCGGCCGCCAAGGCCGGCGCGGAGGTGAAGGCGCTCTCCGAGAACCCGGTGGACGCGGTCTGGGCCGGGCGACCGAAGCCTCCGGCCGGACGCGTCGCCGCCCATCCGCTGGATTTCGCCGGAGAGGCCGCGAGCGAGAAGATCGCGCGCATCCGCGCCGAGCTCGAGACCGGCCAGTGCGATGCGCTGGTGATCTCCGATCCGCACAACCTCGCCTGGGCGTTCAACCTGCGCGGGGCCGACGTCGGCCACACGCCGCTCGCGCTCGGCTACGCCGTCCTGCCGCGCGAGGGCCGGCCGCGGCTCTTCCTCGCCTCCGGCGACGTGACGGCGGAGGCGCGCGACGCGCTCGGACCGATCGCCGACATCGACGGGCGCGACGCGTTCGAGCCGGCGCTCGGCGAGCTCGCGGGCAAGCGCGTGCGCCTCGATGCGGCGACGGGCGCGGTCGCGCTGAAGGAACGCGTCGCGGCGGTGGGCGGCACCGCCGACGTCGGCCCGGACCCGATCACCGCGATGAAGGCGGTGAAGAACCAGGCCGAGATCGCCGGCGCCCGAGCCGCGCACCGGCGCGACGGGGCGAGCGTGGTGCGCTTCCTCGCTTGGCTCGACGGGCAGGACGCGCCGAGCGAGATCGCCGCGGTGGAGGCGCTAGAGGATTTTCGCGCGGCCGGCGGGGATCTGCGCGACGTCTCGTTCCCCACGATCTCCGGCTCCGGGCCGAACGGGGCGATCGTGCATTACCGGGTGACGCGCGCCACCGACCGGAGGGCGGCGCCGGGCGAGCTGTTCCTGATCGATTCCGGCGCGCAATACCCCGACGGCACCACCGACATCACCCGCACGGTGGCGGTGGGCGCACCGAGCGCGGAGATGCGCGATCGTTACACCCGCGTGCTGCGCGGCCACGTCGCCATCGGCCGCGCGGTCTTCCCCAAGGGCACCACCGGCGCGCAGATCGACACCCTGGCGCGCCTGCCGCTCTGGGAGGCCGGCCTCGACTTCGACCACGGCACCGGCCACGGCGTCGGCGCCTTCCTGTCGGTGCACGAAGGCCCGCAGCGCATCGCCAAGACCGGGACGGTGGCGCTCGAGCCGGGCATGATCCTCTCCAACGAGCCGGGCTATTACCGGGCGGGCGCCTACGGCATCCGCATCGAGAACCTCGTCCTCGTCGAGCCCCGCACGGTGCCCGGCGGCGAGCGCCCGGTGCTCGGCTTCGAGACCCTGACGCTCGTCCCCTACGATCGCCGCCTGATCGTGCCGGAGATGCTGAGCCCGGACGCGCGCGCCTGGGTCGACGCCTACCACGCCCGCGTCCGCGACGTGTTGTCCGCCGACCTCGACCCGGAGACGCGGGCCTGGCTGGAGCGGGCGACGGCGGCGCTTTGAAGCGGATCGCACGCATCTCGGGAAGCGGCGCATGCCACCTCTATCGGGAAGGCGCATGGCGTTCTGGTGTCGGCACTTGTCGCTGCTCCGCCCCTGCCGACGATAGCGACGTGTTCCGACCGCCCCGTAATACCCTCTGCAACAACGCCCACCGCGAGCAGGCTTCCTCATGGACGACATGTGCCGTCCCGACACTTGGCCGGAGGTAGGTGCGCCTTGAATGGGATAGCACCCAGTGCTACCTCAACGCATGGCCCATGACGCTGCTGGCATCGAAGCCGGCGGAAGGACCGGGCGGATTTTCAGGACGGCCGTGTTCTCCCGCATGGCCCGAAAAGCGCGCGTCAAGGACTCGGAGCTGTGCGAGGCCATTCGCGAGGTGATGCGTGGGCAGGCGGACGACCTTGGCGGCGGGGTCTTCAAGAAGCGCCTGAACAAGAACATGCACCGCAGCATCATCCTCGCGAAGGGTGGCCGGCACTGGGTGTACGCATACCTCTTCGCCAAGAAGGACCGCGGAAACATCGACGACGATGAGCTACGGGATTTCAAGCTGCTCGCGAAGGCCTATTCCACTCTGAGCGATAAGCAGATCGATACGCTTCTCGCCGATAAAGACTTAGTAGAGATCTGTGATGACCGCCAAACGTAAGTACAAAAGTGACATTTCTGAGGCGATCCACTCCTCGGCATCGATGCTGCACAAGGTGGGAGCGCTCGATAAGCTCTCCATGCGTGATCTGGATGCTCGGCATCTCGTGGTGCCCGATGTGATCGACCCAGCACAAATCAAGCATATCCGCCTTGCGAACAATGTCAGCCAGCCGTTGTTCGCGCGCTATCTCAACACCAGCAAGAGCACGGTTGAGAAGTGGGAGACCGGCGCCAAGCGGCCAAGTGGCATGGCCCTTAAGCTTCTCGCGGTCGTGGAGAAGCACGGCATCGCAGTCCTGGCCTGAGCCACCACGCGTCAGCTCACGGCGGGCCCGCCGCGCCGAGATGCCTGGCAGCAAAGGCGTGTCACGGTTCTTCCGCAAAATGCCTTCGACCCAGCCATTGCCCGCATCGGCACGGATGGCGCCGGCCCGCACCTGCCGGCCATCGCCGAGAGCGGGAAGATCGGGCTGCCGCCTCGCGCGCCGATCAGCGACGTCACCAGGCATCGGCAGCAAGGCATCGCGAGCGACCACGTTTGGATAAAGCAGTCGATGTTGCGGGCGGGCGGCTTTCGCTCGTTCGACACAGCGGGACGCACGATCCAGGCCTTCGATGTCGTGCTCTGGCTGCGCAAAGGCTTCGGCTTCGCCGACGCGCGGACGATGAACGCGCGGAACCGGTCGCTCGCGCTCTGCTTGGGGCTTGCCCGGTCGATCATAGGGTGAGAGCGGGACCGCAGGGGTCGTTTCGCGTCTCGGATCCAAGACCTGGGTTACGTGCTCCGTTCCAACCTGTCGCAAGCCCACGATTTTACCCTCCGCCGGTTCGGGCCTATGAGGATGGCGGCGTGAAACCGTCGTCGTCGGTCGCGCGATAAGGACCGCATGATCCGCGCAGCCGCCCTCCTCCTGTCCCTGCTCGCGTGGCCGGTCGCGGCCCAGGGCTTCAAGCCGCCGGCCGACCTCGTGCGGGCGAGCCTCGCGGCGGAGCCCGCGGCGGTGGCGGGCGCCACGCCGTTCACCGTCGCCATCCGCATGGCGATGAAGCCGGGCTGGCACGTCTACTGGCGCAATCCCGGCGATTCCGGCCTGCCGCCGGAGGTGACCTGGACGCTGCCGGCGGGCTTCTCGGCCTCGGCGATCCAGTGGCCGGCGCCGCACCGCATCCCGATCGCGACGCTGATGAACTTCGGCTACGAGGGGGAGGCGATCCTGCTCGTGCGGGTCACGCCGCCGCCGAGCCTCGACCCGGCCGCGCCGGTGACGCTGGCGGGCAAGCTCACCTATCTCGTGTGCGAGACGGAGTGCATTCCCGGCTCGGCCGATCTCGCCCTGACGCTGCCGGTCGCGCGCGAGGCCACGGCCGATCCCGGCAACGTCGACCTGTTCGCCCGCGCCCGCGCCGCCCTGCCCAAGCGCGCGCCGTGGCCGGTGCGGCTTTCGAGCCAGGGCGACCGGCTCGCCCTCGACCTCGAGGCTCCGGGCCTCGCCGCGGACACGGTCCGCGCGGTGGCGTTCTTTCCCTATTCCGAGACGGCGATCGACAACGCCGCGCCGCAGCCCTTCACCGTCGACGCTTCGGGCCTCCACCTGACGCTGACCCGCGCGACGCCCGCCGACCCCGCGCCCGAATCGCTGCCCGGCGTGCTGGCGATCGACGAGGACACCGGCGGCGGCCTCGTTCGGCAGGCCTTCGCGCTCGGCGACGAGGCGCCGCTCGCCGGCGGCGGCGCGATGCCGAGCGTGGCGCCGGCGGCGGCGCGCACCGACCCGGCCGAGGCGCTGACCCTGTGGACCGCGGCCGGCCTCGCGCTGCTCGGCGGCCTGATCCTCAACCTGATGCCCTGCGTCTTCCCGGTGCTGTCGATCAAGGTGCTGAGCCTGGTGAGGCATTCCGGCGAAGCGCCGGCGCGGGTCCGGCTGCACGGGCTCGCCTACACCGCGGGGGTGCTGGCGGCCTTCCTGGCGCTGGCCGCGCTGCTGATCGCCCTGAAGGCCGGCGGCGCCGGGATCGGCTGGGGCTTCCAGCTGCAATCGCCGACCGTGGTGGCGGCTTTGGCCTACCTGCTCTTCGCCATGGGCCTGAGCCTGTCGGGCATGCTTCACCTCGGCGGGCGGCTGGCCGGGCTCGGCGACGGGCTGACCCGGCGGGCCGGGCTCCAAGGCTCATTCTTCACCGGCGTGCTCGCGACGGTCGTGGCCACGCCGTGCACCGCCCCGTTCATGGGCTCGGCCGTGGGCTTCGCGCTGACGCAGTCGACCGCTGCCGGCCTCGTCGTGTTCGCGAGCCTCGGCCTCGGCCTCGCCCTGCCCTTCCTGGCGCTCACCCTGTGGCCGCCGGCGCTGCGCGCCCTGCCCCGGCCCGGTGCCTGGATGGACGTGCTGAAGCAGGCCCTCGCCTTCCCGATCTACGCCACGGTCGCATGGCTGGTCTGGGTGCTGGCGCAGCAGGTCGGGCCGCAGGGCCTGCTCGCGGCGCTGATCGGGCTGGTGCTGATGGGCTTCGCCGCCTGGGCGTGGGAGCTCGGCCGCGACGCGCGGCCGGTCCGGGCGCAGCTCGCCCGCGGCCTCGCGGTGCTCGCCGTCGCCGGCGTGGCGGGGCTCGCCCTCACCCTCGATCACGACCGCGTCGCACCGGGGGCTCAGGCCCGGGCCGAGGGGATCGAGCCGTTCACGCAGGCCCGCCTCGACGCGCTGCTGGCGAGCGGCCGGCCGGTCTTCGTCGACATGACGGCGGCGTGGTGCATCACCTGCCAGGTCAACGAGCGCACCTCGCTCGGGACGGCGGCGGTCGGCGCGGCGATGCGCGCGCGCGACGTCACGTATCTCAGGGGCGACTGGACCAACCAGAACCCGGAGATCACCCGCCTGCTCGAGCGCCACGGCCGGAGCGGCGTGCCGCTCTACCTGCTCTACGCGGGTGCCGGAGAGCCGACGGTTCTGCCGCAGATCCTCACCGAGGGGACGATGCTGAGCGCGCTGGACGCCGTGAAGGCGACGGGCCGCAGCGCGGGGCTCGACGGCGGGGGGACGAAGGTCCCCTGAAGCTTGGTAAAAATATAATTTTCGTAGGACTGAAATCACTTCAGTGTGCGCGACGGCTCCCTCTCCCATGGGGAAAGGGTTGGGGTGAGGGGCGTGACCGACCCGGATGACTCACGCCCCTCATCCTGTCCTTCTCCCCATGGGAGAAGGGACCCACGGCAGGTCGCGGATCGTTGCGATCGCTTGAGCCGTCCACCGAAAGCCGAACTCAATCCTCGCCCGAGAACGTCTCGTCGAAGGCGTACCCCGAGCCGCGGACGGTGCGGATCGGGTCGGTCTCGCCGGCGCGGTTCAGGGCCTTGCGCAGGCGGCCGACATGCACGTCGACGGTGCGCTCGTCGATGTAGACGTCGTGGCCCCATACGCCGTCGAGGAGCTGCTCGCGGGAATAAACCCGGCCGGGGCTCTGCATCAGGAACTCGAGCAGCTTGAACTCGGTCGGCCCGAGGTGGATCTCGCCGCCGGCCCGGCGCAGGCGATGGCTGTCGCGGTCGAGCTCGATGTCGCCGGCTTCCAGCAGGTTCGCGACGTGGCTGGGCTTGGCGCGCCGCAGCAGCGCGCGGACGCGCGCCAGCAGTTCCGGCACGGAGAACGGCTTGACGATGTAGTCGTCGGCCCCCGTCCCGAGGCCGCGGATGCGGTCGCCCTCCTCGCCGCGGGCGGTGAGCATGATGACCGGCAGGGACACCGTCTCGCGCCGCGCCCGCACCCGGCGGCACAGCTCGATTCCGGAGAGCCCCGGCAGCATCCAGTCCAGCAGGATCAGGTCGGGCACCTGCTCCTGCAGGCGCAGCTCGGCCTCGTCGCCGCGGGCGGCGGAATCGACCTCGAAGCCCTCGGCTTCGAGGTTGTAGCGCAGGAGGGTGGTCAGCGCCTCCTCGTCCTCGACGATCAGGATCCGCGTACGCATGCAGGGCACTCCCGGGCGGACCGCCCGACTTTCTCATCCATCGCCACGGACCTCCCTCCCCCCTGAAGCGGGTCGGGAGAGGGGAGCGCCGTGTCCCGCGCGGTCGCTCCCCTCTCC
>NZ_VRUU01000051.1 GCF_008039875.1 Methylobacterium sp. WL119
AAACCGCGACCTCGTCTACGTCTCCAACGCCCCCTTCACCGAAGTCTCCAAGGTCGTCAGCGTCTTCTCCACCGTCGCAGGCCCCGTCGCATCCGCAGCCTCCGTCTACGCCTACTCACGGTAGGCGACGACCGGCTCGCAACGCCCCTGGACGCCGTTCCGGGACAATCCCGTCGTGCCGCGGCGGCGACGGCGAGCCCGGGCGGGGAGGGGCACGCCCGTCGGGTTCGACGTCGAGGACGGATCCGGCGCGGCAACCGCCGCAGGACGGTCGCGTCGGCCACCGGCGTTCTCGCGTGGCAACCTCGTCGATTCGACGCGCGAACCTCGGATCATGCCGGTCGGCGCCCGAGCGCGCCTCGGCGTGCCGTCGGCCGCCCTTGGCGGATCGACCGCCGCGGTAATCGCGCAACGCGAATCACTTGCCCTTCGCTGGGAACGGCCCATCCGGGCTTTCGCCCGTCGGTCGATCGCTGCGCCGCGCACCGCGCAGCGCCCCACCAGCGAAAAACGGCTAGTCCATCGGTACTAGAACCACCTGACCGATACGCCGAGCAAGGTGTTGCGGCGCGCGATCGCCGCAGGATCGGCATCAGGATTTTTTCCCAACAACCATGGATTGGTGCGACCGCGCGGGAGAATTGCGCACAATTTAGTTCGAATCGGCCGACATTTCCGAACGTTTGTCCGCATCGCTGAGGTTCTTGATCTGCGCATTGCGCCGGAGTACCGCCGATCAGGCCGGAATTCCTCATGATTCGGTCAAAAACCCCGAAATAATCTTGCCGGGTGCCGAAACTGAGCTTACGGTTCGAACTATCACCCGAAGTCAGAATGACGGTACGAAGATCATGAGTGAACCAGACATCGACAAGGCCCGCTTCATCACGTTGGCCGCGGACATCGTCTCCGCCTATGTCAGCAACAATCACGTCCAGAGCGCCGAACTGCCGAAGCTTCTGAGCGATGTGCACGAGGCGATCGTCGGCGTGTCTGGTGCAAATGGCCCGGTCGCCGAGGTCGGGCCGCCGAAGGCGACCGCGCAGGAAATCCGTCGCTCGGTCACGGCGGATTACCTGATCAGCTTCGAGGACGGGAAGCAGTACAAGACCCTGCGCCGGCACCTGACCCTGCGCGGCCTCTCGCCCGAGCAGTATCGCGCGAAGTGGGGCCTGGCGCCCGACTATCCGATGACGTCGCAGAGCTATTCCGAGCAGCGCTCCGAGCTGGCCCGCGCCCTCGGCCTCGGCCAGCAGCGCCGCAAGAACGTGGCGAAGGCCGCCCCGTCCGAGCCGGTGGTCACCGAGGAGGAGGCGCCCGCCGCCGAATCCGAGGCGCCCGCCAAGAAGACCCGCGCGCCCCGGAAGAAGAAGGACGCCTGAGGACCCGCCTCGGCGACCCGGGACGCGACGACACGAGACCTGCGATGCGGAAGGCCGGAGGCGGGATGACCCCTCCGGCCTTTCTGCATTCTACGCGGCCTCGGAACGTTCGGCGCGTCGTCGGCTTGCTTTCGGCGACAGGCTTGCGCGCCGGCCGGGCGGTCGCCGCGGAAGACCATCCGAGCAGGAGCGAGACATGGCCTTCATCGAGACAAAGGACGGCACACGGCTCTACTACAAAGATTGGGGCACCGGCCGGCCGGTGGTGCTGATCCACGGCTGGCCGCTCGACGCCGACATGTGGGAACATCAGATGCCGGTGCTCGCCGAGGCGGGCTACCGGGTCGTCGCCTACGACCGCCGCGGCTTCGGCCGGTCGGACCAGCCTTGGACCGGCTACGATTACGACACCTTCGCCGACGACCTGAAGGCGGTGCTCGACCACATCGATCTTCGCGACGCCGCCCTGGTCGGCTTCTCGATGGGCGGCGGCGAGATCGCCCGCTACATGTCCCGGCACGGCGGCGCGCGCGTCGCGAAGGCGGTGCTGGTCTCCGCGGTGACGCCCTACCTCCTCAAGACCGGCAACAATCCCGACGGCGTCGACGGCAGCCTCTTTCAGGGCATGATCGACGGCCTCGTGAAGGACCGTCCGGCCTTCCTGGCGAACTTCGCCAAGACCTTCTTCGGCGCCGGCGTCTTCCACTCGCCGGTCTCGACGGAGACGATGACCTGGGCCGGCAACCTGGCGATGCTGGCCTCGCCCAAGGCGACGACCGCTTGCGTGAGCGCCTTCGGCACCACCGACTTCCGGGCCGACATGGCGCATTTCACGGTGCCGACGCTGGTGATCCACGGCGACGACGACCAGACCGTGCCGATCGCGGTATCGGGAAAGGCGGCCGCCGCCGCGATCCCCGGCGCGGCGTTCGTCGTCTACGAGGGCGCCCCGCACGCGGTGCCGTTCACCCATGCCGAACGGTTGAACGCCGACCTGCTGGCGTTCCTGAAGGGCTGAACGCGTGCGTGCGCGAGCCCGGGATCGGGCTCTCGCGCGCCGCATTCGGCCGCGATAGACAGGCCGCAAACGCCCGTCGGTCCGGGCCGGCCCGCGCCGCCGCGGGCGGCCCGGCGCCCCGACGACCCCGAGCGCCCGGAGCCCTGCATGCCTCGCCCGTCCACCCCGATCGTCCTGGTCGCCGCGCTGATGCTGGCCGCCGGCCCCGCCGCCGCGCAGATGGCCAAGACACCGGACGTCAAGACACCGGACGTCAAGACCCCGGATGCGCCGCCGCTGAAGTCGGCGATGCCCGAGAAGGCGGCGCCGACGGGCAAGAGCGAGGTGCAGCTCTCCTTCGCCCCCGTGGTGAAGCGGGCGGCGCCCTCGGTGGTGAACGTCTACGCCTCGCACATCGACAAGCGGCCCAACGCCCGCACCAGCGCCATGGACGAGTTCATGCGTCGGTTCTTCGGCGCGGAGGGCGGCCGCGGGCAGGGCGGCGCCCCGGGCGAGCGGGCGCAGAAATCCCTCGGCTCCGGCGTCATCGTCGACGCGTCGGGGCTGATCATCACCAACAATCATGTCATCGACAACATGAACGAGGTCCGCGTCTCGCTGGCCGACCGGCGCGAGTTCGAGGCGACGATCGTGCTGCGCGACCCGCGCACGGATCTCGCCGTGGTGCGGATCACCAACCCGACCGGCGGGCTGATCCCGATGCCGTTCGGCGACTCGGAGAGCCTGGAGGTCGGCGACTTCGTGATGGCGATCGGCAACCCGTTCGGCGTCGGCCAGACGGTGACGCAGGGCATCGTCTCGGCGCTGGCGCGCACCCAGGTCGGCTCGTCGGACTACCAGTTCTTCATCCAGACCGACGCCGCGATCAATCCGGGCAATTCCGGCGGGGCGCTGGTCGACCTGCGCGGGCAATTGATGGGGATCAACACCGCGATCTACTCGCAGTCGGGCGGCAGCCACGGCATCGGCTTCGCGATCCCCGCTAGCATGGTCAAGGCGGTGGTCGAGACCGCCAAGAACGGCGCCACCACCGTGCGGCGGCCCTGGCTCGGCGCGCGGGTGCAGAGCGTGACGCCGGACATCGCCGAGAGCATGGGCCTCGACCATCCGACCGGCGTGCTGGTGGCGAGCCTGCAGGCCAAGAGCCCGGCGGACGAGGCGGGGCTGAAGCGCGGCGACCTGATCCTGACGGTCGACGGCTTGAGCGTCGACGACCCGGAAGCCTTCGGCTACCGCTTCGCGCTCAAGGGCATCACCGGCCAGACCAAGTTCGGCATCCTGCGCGGCACCAGCCGCAGCACGCTCCCGGTCAAGCTGACGCCGGCGCCCGAGACGCGGCCGCGCGACGTGCTGAAGGTCCGCACGCGCTCGCCGTTCTTCGGCGCCACGCTGATCAACACCTCGCCGGCCGTCGCCGAGGAGATGCTGACGGACTTCCCCGTCGACGGGGTCGCGGTGCAGGCGGTCGACGAGAATTCGATCGCGGCGCGCGCCGGCCTGCAGAAGGGCGACATGCTGGTCTCGATCAACGGGCAGCCGGTCTCGACGACGAAGGACGTCGAGCGCGCCACCCGCACCGTGCAGAGCGCCTGGGAGATCGCGATCAACCGCAACGGCGAGGTGCTGACCTCGATGTTCGGCGGCTGAGGCCGCACCGGCCCGGCCGCGACCCCGGCCTCAGGCCGCCTGGAACGCGATGGCGGTGGCCTGGATCTCCTCGAGCGGCTTGCCGATCAGCGCGGTGATCGCGTCCTTCGGCATCGGGGCGCCGAACAGGTAGCCCTGGCCGTAGTCGCAGCCCTGGTCGGAAAGCCAGTCGACGCTAGCATCGGTCTCGATCCCCTCGGCGGTGGTGACCAGCCCGAGGCTGGCGCCGAGCTTGATGATCGCGTCGACGAGCTTGGCCCGCTCGGCGCTCATGGTGATGGTGTCGACGTAGGTGCGGTCGATCTTCAGCTTGTCGAACTTGAGCTCGCGCAGGTGGTACAGGCTGGAATAGCCGGTCCCGAAGTCGTCGAGGGCGATGCGCACGCCGAGGTTCTGCAGCGAGGTCAGGGTCGTGCGGGCCGCCTCCAGGTCCTGCACCAGGGCCGTCTCGGTGATCTCGACCTCGAGGCGGCTCGGGGAGAAGCCGGTCTCGGTCAGGATCGCGAGGATGCGCTCGCACAGCCAGCGGTCCTGGAACTGCTGCGGCGCGATGTTCACCGCGAGCTGGAAATGGGGCGGCCAGTCCCGGGCGTCGAGGCAGGCCTGGCGCAGGAGCTTCATGCTGAGCTCGGCGATGAGGCCGGTCTCCTCCGCGATCCCGATGAAGCAGGCCGGCGCGAGCAGCCCGCGGACCGGGTGCCGCCAGCGGGCCAGCACCTCGACGCCGACCAGCGTCTTCTCCGGCAGCGTCACCACCGGCTGGTAGTACGGCTCGATCGCGCCGCTCGCGATCGCCTCGCGAAGCTCGCTCTCGAGCTGGGCCCGCGCCTTGAGCTCGATGTCCATCGCGCTCTTGAACACGCGGAACACGCCGCGGCCGTCCTTCTTGCCCTGGTACATCGCGAGGTCGGCGGCATGCAGAACCACGTCGGCATCCGCCTGGTCGGCCGAGATCAGGGCGATGCCGATGGTCGCGCCGACCTTCAGCTCGTTGCCCTGCCACTGGATCGGCGCCGCGATCGCCGCGATCAACCCTTGCGCGAGCCGGGTCAGGCCGTCGCTGCCGCCGTCGAGCGGCACGAGCAGGGCGAACTCGTCGCCGCCGAGCCGGGCCGCAAGGCCGGCGTCGGGCGTCAGGGCGGACAGGCGCTCGGCGACGGCGCACAGCACGGCGTTGCCGGCCGCGTGCCCGTAGATGTCGTTGACCGGCTTGAAGCGGTCGAGGTCGACCAGGAGCACCGCCTGGGTCGGGACCAGGGTCGCGGCCGCCCTGCGGCGCTCCAGCGTCTCCAGGAACAGGCGGCGGTTGGCGAGCCCGGTCAGGACGTCGTGGCGTGCCACCGCCTCGGCCTCGGCGGCGGTGATGTCGCGCTCGCGCATCGCCACCCGCAGCAGCAGGGACTTCCGCAGGCTGGCGACGAACACCGCCATTCCCATCAGCGCCACGAGCATGAACTCGTTGGAGAGCTGGTGCGCCTGGACGAAAGCATTGAGCCAGGAGAAAACCTCAAATTGAATTCCGATGACCCATAAACACGCACCGATCATCAGCAAGCAGAGAACCTCGTAAAGCTCTCCTTCGCCCCAGCTGCCGCGTTTTCCGATCATGAACCGTCCCCCCGATCGGTCTCACCCTGAGCACGGGCGAGCTTAAGGGAGTCTCACGCGTCCTGGCGACGGCAGGCGGCACGGCTCGTTTGGCGGACGCCGGACGAAGACTTCGGTCGCGGGGGTAAATGGAGCCTTTCGCCCTTCGTCGGGCACACGCGCCCGCGTCGGCGCCGATCCCGGCCGCTCGAATCAGGCCGACCCGACGTTCGGCGGCCCTTGCCGAGGGAGGGGCGCAGAGTGTTGATGCCGGCATGCCCGACCTGTTCGCAACCGCCGGCCTCGATGCGTCGGCGCCCCGCCCGCTCGCCGACCGGCTCCGGCCCGGTACGCTCGCCGAGGTCGTCGGCCAGGATCACCTCACCGGCCCAGACGGCGCGCTGACGCGGTTGCTGCGCGGGCGGACCTTCGGCTCGCTGGTGTTCTGGGGACCGCCCGGCACCGGCAAGACGACGGTGGCGCGCCTGCTCGCGCACGAGACCGACCTGCATTTCGAGCAGATCTCGGCGATCTTCTCCGGCGTGCCCGACCTGCGCAAGGTGTTCGAGGCCGCGCGCAAGCGCCGGGCGACGGGGCAGGGGACGCTGCTCTTCGTCGACGAGATCCACCGCTTCAACCGGGCGCAGCTCGACGCCTTCCTGCCGGTGATGGAGGACGGGACGGTGACGCTCGTGGGGGCGACCACCGAGAACCCGTCCTTCGAACTCAACGCAGCGCTGCTGTCGCGCGCCCGCGTCCTGCTGTTCCGCGCGCTCGACGACGGCGCCATCGCCAAGCTGATCGCGCGGGCGGAGGACCTGACGGGCCAGGCGCTGCCGCTCACCGAGGAGGCGCGCGGCGTGCTCGTGCGCATGGCCGACGGCGACGGGCGCGCGGCGCTGACCCTGTGCGAGGAGGTCTGGCGCTCCGCCAAGCCCGACGAGATCCTCGACGCGGAGGTGCTGCAGACGCTCGTCCAGCGCCGCGCGCCGATCTACGACAAGGCGCAGGAGGGCCACTACAACCTGATCAGCGCGCTGCACAAGACGGTGCGCGGCTCGGACCCGGACGCGGCCCTGTACTATCTCTGCCGCATGCTCGACGGCGGCGAGGACCGCCTGTTCATCGCCCGCCGGCTGGTGCGGATGGCGGTGGAGGATATCGGGCTCGCCGACCCGCAGGCGCTGGTGATCACCACCGCCGCCAAGGACGCGTTCGACTTCCTCGGCAGCCCCGAGGGCGAGCTCGCCCTGGCGCAGGCGGTGATCTACCTCGCCTGCGCCCCGAAATCGAACGCCGCCTACGAGGCCTACAAGGCCGCGACCCGCATCGCCAAGGAGCACGGCTCGCTGCCGCCGCCGCGCACCATCCTCAACGGCTCGACCAAGCTGATGAAACGGCTCGGCTACGGCGAGGGCTACCGCTACGACCACGACGAGCCGGAGGCGTTCTCGGGGCAGGATTACTGGCCGGAACGGCTCGGCCGCCAGCACCTCTACGCGCCGACCGACCGCGGCATGGAGAGCCGCTACCGCGACCGGCTCGCCCACTGGGAGCAGCTTCGGAAAGCGCGGCGCGAGGAGGGATGAGCGCCGGCATGGACGTCCTCCTGAAAGGCGTGGCCGGCGGCATCGTGACGATGGCGATCGTGCTGGCCTCGCGCCGCGGTAACGTCCTGCCCGGCATCCTGCCGCTGGCGCCGACCTTCGCGATCATCGCGCTGCTCGCGGTCGGGGCGAAGGGCGAGGCCGGCGCCTTCCGCGAGACCTGCCTCGCGGGCGTCTGCACGATTCCCGCCTACCTCGTCTTCCTCGCCGTGGCGTGGTGGCTCGGCGGGTTCTGCGACCATCGCCTCGCCCTCCTCGGCGGGCTTTGTGCATGGCTGCTGGCCGCGCTCGCGATCTTCCTCGCGCCGCGCTGGCTGTGAACGCTGGACCGGGCGCCCGTCAGCCTGTAGGGCACCCGCCCCCCGACCCTTCGCGAAAGACAAAGACCCGATGGCGGCCTGCGGCCTCGATTTCGGCACGTCGAACACGACCCTCGGACACCGCACCGCGCCGGGTCCGCGCCTCGTCCCGCTGGAGGGGCGCCACGTCACCATCCCGAGCGCGATCTTCTTCGAGCCGAACCGCGAGGCGGTGATCGGCCGGGCGGCGACCGAGGCCTATGTCGAGGGCACGCCGGGCCGGATGATGCGCAGCCTCAAGTCGGTGCTGGGCTCCGGCCTGATCGAGGAGACGACCCCGGTCGGGCGCGAGCGCGTGCGCTTCCGCGACGTGATCGGGCGCTACCTCGCCGCGGTGAAGGCGCGGGCCGAGACCGCGGCCGGCGAGACCTTCGACACGGTGGTGCACGGGCGCCCGGTCCACTTCGTCGACGGCGACGCCGAGGGCGACCGCCGGGCCGAGGACACCCTCCACGAGATCGCCGAGAGCATCGGCTTCCGCCACGTCTCGTTCCAGTACGAGCCGATCGCCGCGGCGCTCGACCACGAGCAGAGCGTCCGCAGCGAGGAGATCGCGCTGATCGCCGACATCGGCGGCGGCACCTCGGACTTCTCGATCGTGCGGCTGTCGCCCGAGCGGCATGCCAAGGCGGAGCGGGCCGACGACATCCTCGCCAACGACGGCGTCCGCATCGGCGGCACCGACTTCGACCGCTTCCTCAGCCTCGGCACGGTGATGCCGCTGCTCGGCCTCGGCAGCCCGATGAAGCGCCCCGAGCTCTCGGTGCCGAACGCCTATTTCCACGACCTCGCCACGTGGTCGAGCATCAACCGGCTCTACAACGCCAAGACCCTGCGCGAGATCGCCGAGATCATCCGCGACGGCGCGCGTCCGGACCTCGTCGAGCGCCTGCGCACGGTGGTCGAGCTGGAGCGCGGGCATTCACTCGCCATCGCCGTCGAGGGCGCCAAGATCGCCGCCTCGAACGACGGCGCCTCCGAGGTCGATCTCGATTGGGTCGAGCCGGGCCTGGCGGCCTCGGTCGACCGGACGGCCCTCGTGTCCCACACCGAACCGCTGGCGGTGCGGATCTCCGAGCGGGTCGGGCGCTGCCTCGCCCAGGCGGGCTTGCGCGCGGACCGGATCGATTCGCTGTTCCTCACCGGCGGCTCCACCGGCCTGCCGCATGTCCGCCAAGGGCTGACGTCCTGCCTGCCCGGCGCCCGCGTCGTCGAGGGCGACACCTTCGGCTCGGTCGGCATCGGTCTCACCATCGAGGCGATCCGCCGGGCGGCCTGAGCCGCGACGCCGGCCTGCCGTGCGGCGAGGGCGAATTGTCGCCGCCGCGGGCGGGTGCTAACGCCCTCGCATGACAGGCAATCCACCACGCGGCGGCGGCTCGGCCGGGAAAGGCTCCGGCCGGGGTCCGGACAAGGGCGCAGGCAAGACCGTCGGCAAGGGCTCCGGCCGTCCGCCCGCCGCGAAGTCCGCGGCCGGCAAAGCCGCGGCCGGAAAGGCCGCCTTCGGCAAGAGCGCGAGCCGCGGCCCCCGCGCCGGCGGTCCCGGGAAGCCGGGATTCGGCCGGCCCGAGCGCGCCGGCACCGGTCCGCGCAGCTCGGCGCTGGACGCGGCACAGCGCGCTGCGCAGCTTCGCGGCGACGACGCGACCGGACGGTCGCCCTGGGGCGAGGTCGAGGGGGCCGAGCCGGCCCCCCGGCCCGCCCGCGCGCCGCGGCGCCCGGCGCTGGAGGAGCACGCCTCGACGGAGCAGACCCGCGCCGAGCCGTCCCGTACCAAGCCGGCGATCGCGCGGGCGACCCGTCCGCGGCCGGCCGACGAGATGCTAGCGCCCCTCGCCGAGGGACCGACCCGGCGCCAGCAGCGCGCGGCGGCCTCGGCGACGCTGGCGTCCGGCGTGCAGACGCTGACCGTCGAGACCGACGAGGCCGGGATGCGGATCGACCGCTTCCTCACCGCGCGGTTCCCGCAGCTGCCCTTCGCCCGGGTCCAGAGCATCGTCCGCAAGGGCGAGCTGCGGGTCGACGGCAAGCGCGCCAAGCCCAACGACCGACTCGAGCCGGGCATGGCGGTGCGGGTGCCGCCGCTCAAGCTCGACCAGCCCGCCGACCGGCCGCGCAACCCGGTGCGGGACCAGAACGACGCCGAGTTCATCCGCTCGCTGATCCTCTACGAGGACGCGGACATGATGGTGCTGAACAAGCCGTTCGGCCTGGCGGTCCAGGGCGGCTCGGGCACCGTCCGGCACGTGGACGGGCTGCTCGAGGCGCTGGCCGGCCCACACGGGCAGAAGCCGCGCCTCGTCCACCGCCTCGACAAGGACACCGCCGGCTGCCTGATCGTCGCCAAGACCCGGGTCGCGGCGGCGACGCTCGCCAAGAGCTTCCGCTCGCGGGCGGCCCGGAAGATCTACTGGGCGCTCACCGCCGGCGTGCCGCGCACGCCGCAGGGCCGGGTCTCGACCTACCTCGTCAAGGAGGAGCCGACCGATGCCGACGCCCGCATGCGGATCGCCCAGCACGGCGAGGAGGGCGCCACCCACGCGCTGACCTACTACGCCACCGTCGACCAGGCGGCGCAGAAGGTGTCGTGGCTGTCGTTCAAGCCGGTGACCGGGCGGACGCACCAATTGCGGGCGCATGCCGCCCATATCGGGCATCCGATCGTCGGCGACCCGAAATACTTCTCGGTCGAGAACTGGGCGCTGCCCGGCGGCATCCAGAACCGGCTCCACCTGCTCGCCCGCCGGATCGTGATCCCGCATCCGCGCACCGGCAAGCCGATCGACGTGAGCGCGCCGCTGCCGCCGCACATGGCCCAGAGCTGGAACCTGCTCGGTTTCGATGCCGCGCGCTACGACCCGATCGTCGACGCGCCGGAGGCGTGAGGCCAAGCGTTCGTGATCGCGGCGGCGACCGGCCGTCGTGCACCGCGCGGGCCGCGAGGGTTGGCAACCGCCCCGCGAGGCTCATATCCTCGAAGGGCACCGGGCCGGCGGCCATCCGCCCTGGGCACCCGGCCGACATCGACCCTCGTGGTGAGACCTGATCGACATGAAGCTCACGACGCTGGCCTGCCTCGCCGCCCTCGGCCTGCTCGGCCCCGAGACGCTGGCGACGGCCGCGCCCGCGGCGCCCCCGAGCGCGCAGGCGCAGCCGTCGCTGGGCCGCGCGGGGCCGCCCAGCGCCCGCAGCGGCGACAAGCGGCGGCGTTCGTACGCCGCGTGCAACCGCGCCTCGCATGCGCGCGCGCTCCACGGCGGCAGGCGGCGCCGATTCCTGATCCGGTGCAAGCTCGGCTACGAGCGGCCGCGCACCCCGTCGGCGGCGCAGCAGCAGGCGGCCCCGACGGCCGCACCGGCTCCCGCGTCGGCGCCCGCGTCGGCCCCGCCGACGCCATCGGCGCCGGCTCCCGCGGAGCGCAGGCCGTGAGGCGGCCCTGCCGTCCCGGCACGTGAAGCTCGTCGTCTTCGACGTCGACGGCACCTTGGTCGACAGCCAGCACCTGATCGTCGCCGCGCAGGGCACGGCGTTCGCCGAGAATGGGCTTCCGGCGCCGAGCCGCGCCGAATCGCTCTCCGTGGTCGGCCTCTCGCTGCCGCAGGCGTTCCGGCGCCTCGTCGGGGACGACGGCCCGGTCGCCGAGCTGTCCGAGAGCTACAAGCGTGCGTTCAACGCCCTCCGGCTCGACCCGGACTACGAGGAGCCGCTGTTTCCCGGCATGGGCGAGCTGATCGCGCGGCTGCACGCCCGCGACGACGTGCGGCTCGGCATCGCCACCGGCAAGTCGCGGCGCGGCGTCGACCACCTCGTCGCCTTCAACGGCTGGGAAGGGTGGTTCGCCACCACCCAGACCGCCGACGACGCGCCCTCAAAGCCCGATCCCGCGATGCTGCTCCAGGCGATGGCGGAGGCGGGCGTCGGCCCGTCGGCGACCGTGATGGTCGGGGACACCAGCTACGACATGGCGATGGCGGTGGCGGCGGGCGCCGCGGCCATCGGCGTCGCCTGGGGCTATCATCCCGCCGGCGCCCTGTTCGGCGCCGGCGCCGTGACCGTCGTGGACACGGCCTCGGCCCTCGGCGACCTGTTCCGGGACGGGTCCGGCGGCTGATCGGGCTCGCGAAACCGCACCCGATCGCCTATCTCCGAAGCCATGAGCGACGACGTCACGCAAGACTGGCTGGGCCAGCCCTCCGACACCCCGCGCCCCGACCCGATGCGGGCGGTGCGCGACCACGGCAAGCCGGTGCTGCCGAAGCGCTTCTACAAGGAGACCGGGTTCGCGGAGGGCGCGGGCGGCTTCCGCCTGACGCTGGACGGACGCCCGGCCAACACGCCGGCGCGCAACCCGCTGGCGGCGCCGACGCTGGCGCTGGCCGAGCGCCTCGCCGCCGAGTGGGCGGCCCAGGGCGAGACCATCGACCCGGCCGGGATGCCGTTCACGCGGCTGATCAACACCGCGATCGACGGCGTCGCCCCGCGCATGGCGGCGGTGGCCGAGGATCTGTGGCCCTACGCCAGCACCGACCTCGTCGCCTATCGCGCCGGCTCGCCCGAGCGCCTGGTCGCGGCGCAAGCCGAAGCCTGGGACCCGATCGTCGCGTGGGCGCGCGAGGCGCTGGGCGCCCGGCTGATCCTGAGCGAGGGCGTGATGCACGTCACGCAGCCGGAGGATTCGGTCGCGGCCCTGCGCCGGGCGGTGTCGGCGATCGACGACCCGTTCCGGCTCGCCGCCTTCCACACCCTGACGACCTTGACCGGCTCTCTGCTGATCGCGCTGGCGGTGCTCGCCGGCCGCCTCACCGCGGAGGAGGGGTGGGACGCGGCCCATGTCGACGAGACCTACCAGGCTGCCGTCTGGGGCGCCGACGAGGATGCCGCGACCCGGCTCGCCGGGCGCAAGGTCGAGTTCCTGGCCGCGGCCGAGGTGGCGGCGCTCGCGCGCTGAGCGAAGTGGTCGCGCTGGCGCGCCCGGCGAGGTGGCGGGCCAGGCTTTGCCGGAGCGGTCGCGCACCGGAAAATTCGCCTTGTCGCCTCGCCAAATCAGGTTCAATTCCCCGGCGCGGAACCGCGTGCTAAGGCGCTTCGAAGCTTGAGCGGGCCGGCCTCCTCGGCCAGCTTAGGCAAGACAAGACTCTTCCGACGCCCGAGGCAGGACCGCTCGACCCATGAAGGACATTCTGGAAAAGCTCGAGGAGCGCCGGTCGCTCGCCCGCCTCGGCGGCGGCGAGAAGCGGGTCGACGCCCAGCACAAGCGCGGCAAGCTCACGGCGCGCGAGCGCATCGAGCTCCTGCTCGACCACGGGTCGTTCGAGGAGTTCGACATGTTCGTGCAGCACCGCTCGACCGATTTCGGGATGGAGAAGCAGAAGATCCCCGGCGACGGCGTCGTCACCGGCTGGGGCACGGTCAACGGCCGGACCGTGTTCCTGTTCTCGAAGGACTTCACCGTGTTCGGCGGCTCGCTCTCCGAGACGCACGCGCAGAAGATCATCAAGGTCCAGGACATGGCCCTGAAGATGCGCGCCCCGATCATCGGCATCTTCGATGCCGGCGGCGCGCGCATCCAGGAGGGCGTGGCGGCGCTCGGCGGCTACGGCGAGGTGTTCCGGCGCAACGTCGCGGCGTCCGGCGTCATCCCGCAGATCTCGGTGATCATGGGGCCGTGCGCGGGCGGCGACGTCTACTCGCCGGCGATGACCGACTTCATCTTTATGGTCCGCGACACGAGCTACATGTTCGTCACGGGTCCCGACGTGGTGAAGACCGTCACCAACGAGGTCGTCACCGCGGAAGAGCTCGGCGGGGCCAAGGTCCACACCACGAAGTCGTCGATCGCCGACGGCGCGTTCGAGAACGACGTCGAGGCGATCCTGCAGATCCGCCGGCTGCTCGACTTCCTCCCGGCCAACAACATCGACGGCGTGCCGGAGATCGAGAGCTTCGACGACCCGCTGCGGCTCGACAAGTCGCTCGACACGCTGATCCCGGACAACCCGAACAAGCCCTACGACATGGGCGAGCTGATTCGCCGGGTCGTCGACGAGGGCGACTTCTTCGAGATCCAGGCGGCCTACGCCCGCAACATCATGACCGGCTTCGGCCGGATCGAGGGCCGCACGGTCGGGTTCGTGGCCAACCAGCCGATGGTGCTGGCGGGCGTCCTCGACTCGGACGCCTCGCGCAAGGCCGCCCGCTTCGTGCGCTTCTGCGACGCCTTCTCGATCCCGATCGTGACCTTCGTCGACGTTCCGGGCTTCCTGCCGGGCACCGCGCAGGAATACGGCGGCCTGATCAAGCACGGCGCCAAGCTGCTGTTCGCCTACTCCCAGGCGACGGTGCCGCTGGTGACGATCATCACGCGAAAGGCCTTCGGCGGCGCCTACGACGTGATGGCCTCCAAGCATGTCGGCGCCGACCTGAACTACGCCTGGCCGACCGCGCAGATTGCGGTGATGGGCGCCAAGGGCGCCGTCGAGATCATCTTCCGCAGCGAGCTCGGCGACACCGACAAGATCGCCGCGCGCACCGGCGAGTACGAGGACCGCTTCCTGTCGCCGTTCGTGGCGGCCGAGCGCGGCTACATCGACGAGGTGATCATGCCGCATTCCACCCGCAAGCGCATCGCGCGGGCGCTGGGCATGCTGCGCACCAAGGAGATGGAGCAGCCCTGGAAGAAGCACGACAACATCCCGCTCTGAGGGCGGGAGGCAACGAGGTGCGGGTCGTCGACCGCACCGCGAAGGCACGTCTTGTGATACTGGCTGCTGATATCATATGAAGCTCGGCGGACGGCATCGGACGACGCTGGCGGCGATCTTCGCCGACCCCGTGCGCTCGGGTGTCGTCTGGTCCGACATTGAGTCCCTGATGAGCGCGTGCGGCGCGGAGATCACGGAAGGCCGCGGGTCGCGGATCCGGGTGGCCCTGCACGGGGTGCGGGCGGTGTTTCACCGGCCTCATCCGCAGGAGGAGACGGACAAGGGCGCGGTCAAGTCGGTGCGACGCTTCCTGATCGAGGCTGGAGTCACGCCATGACGACGATGCAGTATCGGAACTACGAAGCCTCCGTCGAATACGATGCGGAAGCCGATATTTTTCACGGCGAGGTCTTGGATCTCCGCGACGTGATCACGTTCCAGGGCCGGTCCGTCGACGAGCTGAAGCAGGCGCTCGCCGACAGCGTCGAGGATTACCTAGCCTTCTGCGCCGAGCGCGGGGAAGAGCCGGAGAAGGCCTTTTCCGGGCAGTTCGTGGTGCGCGTCGAGCCGGGCCTGCATCGCGCGCTGGTCTCGTCGGCGCGCCGGGCCGGAATCAGCCTCAACAAGTGGGTCGCCCGCACGTTGGAGCAGGCGGCCGATTGAGGCGGCCCTCCGCGCTCAGCTCCGGTCGCTGTGCTCGATCACGGCGCACATCGTCAGGGGGCCCTTGTCGGTGCCCGAGACGGAGCAGGTGATGCGGGCGCCGCCGGCGTCGACGTTGCTGTGGCGCAGGCGGCTCGCGGCCTCGCGGGCCTTGTGGGCCGCCGTCTCGATCACGTCGGCCGCGATGCCGGTGACGGCGTGGCCGGCCTTGCCGAACAGGGCGTAGTAGCCGTCGGGCGGGGCGTCGCCGCGGAACTGCGCGCCGACCGACGAGAGCTGCGGGCCGCCGCAGGACAGCGTCAGGGTGGTGCCGTCGCCGGCCGTGAAGTTGGCGAAGTCGGCGCTGCGGTTGCCGGGACTCGCCGTCGTCGCCTTGGCGACCTTGTCGATCAGGTCGCCGCATTCGTCGGCGAGCGCCGGGACGGGCAGGGCGAGGATGAGGCCGACGAGGAGCGCGCGCATGACGGGAACGTAGCGTGCGTGCGCGAAACGGCCAGCGCCGGCGCGTGAGGCGTCTCGCCGCTCAGGCGGTGGGCGACGGGCTCGACCCGAGCTCGAGCAGAACGATCTCGGGCGGCACGCCGAGGCGGACCGGGATGCGGCTGACGCCGAACCCGCCCGAGACGATCATGTGGCGCCCGTCGGTGACGACGTGGCCGTAGGAATAGTCGTGCCCGTGGATCGGGCGGATCGCCGGCGAACGGCCGAGCAGGCGGATCTGGCCGCCATGGGTGTGCCCGGCAAGCGTCAGCGACACCCGCTCCGGCACGTCGACGAAGGCGTCCGGCTCGTGGATCATCAGGATCACCGGCGCCGCGTCGGTCACCTTGGCCATCGTCGCGGGCAGGTCGTCGCGACCGCTGTCGTCGTCGAAGACCAGGAACGGCTGCTGGTCGCCCAGCCCCGCGATCCAGAACGGGTGCCCGTCCTTGGAAAGGCGCAGCGCGTCGTTCTCCATCACCGGGATGCCGACCGCCTCGAGCACGCGGCGTGCTTCCGGCACGCCGCCGCGGGCCGCCTGGGCGGCCGCGTCGTCCCACCAATCGTGGTTGCCGAGGATCGAGTAGGTGCCGAGCGGCGCGCGCAGGCCCGCGGCGAGCCGCGCGAACTCGGGCAGCGGCACGCGCTTCCAGGCGATGCGGCCGGCGGCCGGATAGTCGCCGAGCATGAGGATCAGGTCGGGCGACAGCGCGTTCGTCGCGTCGACGATCTCGGCGACGCGGTCGAGCGGCATGAACGGCTCGCAGACGTGGAAGTCGGCGAGCACCGCGACCTTGAGGGCGAGCCCCGGCGCCCAACCCGGCAGGCGCGGGGCGTAGCGGGTCACCACGAGGCGATGCAGCGGCTCGACGCCGAAGGCGTAGGCACCGGTCGAAAGCCCCGCCGCAGCGAAGGTGCCGCCGATTCCGGTCAGGACCTGCCTGCGGCTCGGCAGGATCAGCATGGAAGCCTCGGGTTCGCGTCTGTCGGGCGCTCCTAGCGCGGCACTCCGGCGAAAGCGCGGCGCGGGCTGGGAGCGGGCGACGATGACGCGAACCCGTCGAGAAAGTCTGAACCGAACCGTCGGGAACGGGGCGGTTCGCGCGATCGGTCAGTCGATCGGCGCATCCTCGTGCACGATGCCGAGCACGCCCTTGCGGTTGGTCTGCGGGGCGACCTTGCCGGCCGGCTTCACCGAGTGGGCGGCTGCGGCGAGCGCCGGAAGCGCGAGGGGACGGAAGCCGTAGCGGGCCTCGGCCTGGTCCATCTGCCGGCGCTCGGGCTCGTGAGCCTGGGCCTGCATCTCCGAACCTTGCATCGCATCGGGGGCGTACATGGGTTTGCGTCCTGTGGTCGTTCGCGTGACGGTCGCGCCGTCGCTTCGTGCCCCCACGCCGCTCCAGGGCGGTGGCGGGCGATTCGAGATCATCCCCCGGGTCCTGAGCCGGCGGATGAACGATAAGGGTGCAGCCGGGATGAACGCAGGCTTAAGAAAGCGCTGCCGCGTCGCAGCATTCCAGGGGGCGCAGTACGGTGCTAGAGGGATGGCATCGCCTCCAGCCCTTCGGCGCGGATCCACGCCGCGGTCCGGTCGAGCGCCCGTGTCAGGCGGTCGAACAGGGCGTCGATCTCGTCCGCGGTGATGATCAGTGGCGGGCAGACGGCGATGCGGTCGCCCATCAGGAAGCGCACGATCAGCCCTTCCGCTTGCGCGAAGGCGACGCAGCGGGCGGCCACCCCGGCCTTCGGCTCGTACTGCCGGCGCGAGGCCTTGTCGGCGACGATCTCGAGCCCGCCGATCAGGCCGAGGCCGCGCGCTTCGCCGACGATCGGGTGCTCGGCCAACGCGGACAGCCGCGCCTGGAAGTGCGGCGCCTTCGCCGCCACGCCCTCGACGATGCGCTCGCGCTTGTAGATCTCGATGGTCTTCAGGGCGACGGCGCAGGCGACCGGGTGGCCGGAATAGGTGGTGCCGTGCCCGAAGGTGCCGATCTTCCGGCTCTGCTCGCGCATCGCCTCGTAGAGCGGCTCGTCGATCGAGACGCCGCCGAGCGGCACGTAGCCCGAGGTCAGGGCCTTGGCGAAGGAGAGTGTGTCCGGCCGCATCCCCAGCGCCTCGCTGCCGAACCAGGTGCCGAGGCGGCCGAAGCCGCAGATCACCTCGTCGGCGATGAAGCGCACGTCGTAGCGGGCGAGCACCGCCTGGATCGCCGCGAAGTAGCCCTCCGGCGGGACGATGGCGCCGCCCGCGCCCATCACCGGCTCGGCGACGAAGGCGGCCACCGTCTCCGGCCCCTCCCGCAGGATCGTGGCCTCGAGCTCGTCGGCCAGCCGCTGCGAGAACGCCGCCTCCGTCTCGCCGGGCTCGGCAAACCGGTAGACGTGCGGGCAGCCGACATGGAGGAAGCCCGGCAGCGGCAGGTCCCAATCGGTGTGGTTGGCCGGCAGCCCGGTCATCGAGGCGGTGGCGATGGTGACGCCGTGATAGCCGCGCTGGCGCCCGATGATCTTCTTCTTCTTCGGCCGGCCCAGCGCATTGTTCAGGTACCAGGCCAGCTTGACCTGCGTGTCGTTCGCCTCCGATCCCGACGAGGTGAAGAAGATCTTCGAGGTCGGGACCGGCATCAGCTCCTTCAGCACCTCGGCCAGCTCGATCGCCGGATCGTGGCTGCGGCCGGAGAACAGGTGGGTGAACGGGAGCTTGCCCATCTGCGCGCGGGCGGCCTCGACGAGCTCGCCGTTGGAGTAGCCGAGCGCCGTGCACCACAGCCCCGCCATGCCCTCGATGTAGGGGCGGCCTTCCGTGTCGTAGACGTGGACGCCCTCGCCGCGCTCGAGCACCAGCGGCCCGGCGCCCCGGTGCGCATCGAGATTGGTGTAGGGGTGGATCAGGGTTTCGACGTCGCGGACGGCGAGGTTCGAGAGCATGCGGGCGATCCGGTGCTGTGGCGCGTAGGCCCGCCACACTACCGACCCGATGCGGGCTCAGGTACCCCGGCAGAACCGCGCGGCCTCGGCCGGGCCCCTTTCGTAACCGCGAAGCCTCGACGCGATGCTCGATCCCGCCACCATCGTCGCGACGCCGGCCCCCGGCCGCGCCTGCGGCGCCTGCACGCTGTGCTGCAAGGTCTACGACGTGCCCGCGGTCGAGAGCGTCGCCGGGCAATGGTGCCGCCACACCCGGGCAGGGCGCGGCTGCGCGATCCATGCCGACCGGCCCGACCATTGCCGCGCCTTCCACTGCCTGTGGATGACGGAGAGCTGGCTCGGCCCCGAGTGGAAGCCCGATCGCGCCAAGATGGTGCTCAGCCTCGATCCGGTGAACCGCAACATGAACGTGCAGGTCGACCCCGGCCAGCCGAAGGCGTGGACGCGCGAGCCGTATTACGGGCAGCTGAAGTCCTGGGCCGCGGCCTCGCTGCCGATGAAGCGCCACGTGCTGGTCCACCTCAACAAGGCGACGACGGTGGTGCTGCCGGACCGGGACGTACCGCTCGGGACCCTGACGCCCGACGACCGCATCACCATGCGCGAGCGCATGGGCCCGCACGGCCCGACCTTCGACATCGCGGTCGTCCGCGCCGCCTGAGGGCAACCGTCGATCGGGTGCCTTTAACCCCTCCGCAACCATACCGCGCGATAAATCCGCGACCGCCATCCTCGTACCGGAACCAGCCGGGAGGATCGTCGGGCGTGGCTTTTCCAGTACGGGTCGGTTCGGCGTGGGCACGAGACGAGGACGACGCGGACGGGGTCTCATCGGGCTCGGCACCGCCTTCACGCCCTGGATGGCCGGCCTCGGGCTGCTGGTCTCCTTCACAGCGAGCGCCGGCACCGAGACCAGCTTCGGGTCGAGTAGGCTGACCGAGAGCGACGCACGCCTGGTCCCGGCCCTGCCGGCCGGCACCGTGCTGATCGGCGCGAGCCTGCGCCGCGACGGCGCCGGCGCCCTCCTCACCATCGAGCGGGCGGACGCCGTCCGCGCCCGGCGCCGGGTCGGCGACGCGCCGCTGCAGGCCGATCTCAAGGCCGAGGCGCGGGTGTTCCCGATCGTGCAGCGCGGCGGCAAGGGCGATCCGGCGCGCGCGCCGGGCCCGAGCTTCGAGCGCACCGCGGCATCGTTGCGCGAAGCCGGCACGTCGCTGCTCTTCGCCAACCTCACCGGCAACGTCACCGGCCTGCTGACGCCGGGGACCGCCACCTGGAACCCGGACCTCGAGCCGGACGCCGGCTTCGTCCCCGTCCCCGATCTCGGGCTCGGGCGCGCCGACACCGGCACGCCCGGCGACGACGACGCGATCGCCGAGGCCGCGGAGGAACGCCGCGACGACGGCTCGACGCGGCCGGTGCCGCGCGCGGTCGCCCTGTCCTCGACGACGCCGGCGCCGGCCGACGCGACGCCGGTCGAGGTCGCCTCGGCCAGCCTGATGCTGCCGGGCCTGACCATCCGCACCGACCGGACGGAGCCGCCGGTGGCGCAATCGGTCCCCGAGGACGCCCGCCATCGCTACGCCGACCTGATCGGGCCGGACGCCATGGACAAGGAGCAGCGCTGCCTCGCCGAGGCCGTGTACTTCGAATCGCGCAGCGAGCCCGAGGCCGGCCAGGCCGCCGTCGCCCAGGTGGTGCTGAACCGCGTGAAGAGCGGGCTCTACCCGTCGAACGTCTGCGGCGTCGTTTACCAGAATCGACACCGCTACATGGGCTGCCAGTTCTCCTTCGCCTGCGAGGGCAAGGCCCTACGCATCACCGATTCGGGCTCGTGGGCCACCGCCACCCGCATCGCGCAGTCGGTGATCGAGGGGCGCACCTACCTCGCCGAGGTCGGCGACGCGACGCACTACCATGCCGACTACGTCAAGCCGGGCTGGTCGCGGCGCCTGCGCAAGATGGACGTCATCGGCCGGCACATCTTCTACGAGCTCAAGCCCGGGCAGACGTAGGATTCGAGGACAACCAAAATTCTGCAATTCAATTCATCGAGGATTTACTTACGTAGACGGTAACCCCGTACTCCGGATCGAGGGTTAATTTTACCCTACTTTCGGATAGTGCTTGCTTGTATAGCAACCCGACGGCCTCTTGAGCGTCGAGATGTGCGCGCCCTTCGCGTCATCCCTTTCGTTCCGCGTATCAGAGGAAGCCGTCATGACCGCGCCGGTCGCCCGAAACACCCTGCTCTTCGCCGCCCTCGCCGGTGCCGTCCTCGTCGCATCGCCCGCTTCGGCCGGCGGCTGCTACGGCTCCGAATGCTACCGCCACGTCTCGACCCCGCCGGTGTTCGACACCGTGCAGGAAAACGTGCTGGTGCGGCCGCCCCGCACGATCTACCGCACCACGCCGCCGGTCTACGACACCGTGTCGGAGCGGGTGATGGTCTCGCCCGGCGGCCGGACCTGGCAGACCCGGCGCGGGCCCTACGGCGAGCTGATCGGCTGCTGGGTCACCACCCCGCCGCAGTTCACGGTGCAGCACCGCCGCGTGCTGGTGCAGCCGGCGCAGTCGATCCCCGAGACGATCCCGCCGGAATACGCCAGCGTCAGCCGCCGCGTCCTCGTCGCGCCGGCCCGCTCGGGCTGGGTGCCGGTCGGCGGCGGCTATGGCGGCGGATACGGTGGCGGCTACCAGGGCGTCGGCTACGGCGGGCCGCGGTTCGGCTCGATCCCGGACGCGCTCGGCATCGCCGGCGCGAGCTCGGCCGATATCGGCGTCGGCCTCGGCTTCTCCTCGGGCAGCCTCTACGACGGCTACTGAGAGCCCCGTCCACATCGCCCCGCCGGAGCCCGATCCTCCGGCGGGTTGATTTCGCGCCGCTCCCGCCACAGGTCCCCCGAACGCATCGGGAGGCGAGCATGGCGCGGTTCAAGGCTTGGGTGATCGAGAAGGGCGAGGCCGGCCAGAGCCTGTCCTTCACCGATTTCGACGAGGCCGACCTGATGGACGGCGACGTCACCGTCCGCGTCACCCATTCGTGCCTGAACTACAAGGACGGGCTGGCGATGACCGGCGCGTCGCCGGTGGTGCGCCGTTTCCCGATGATCCCGGGCATCGACTTCTCGGGCGTCGTCGAGGCCTCCGACCACCCCGACTACAAGCCCGGCGATGCGGTGGTTCTCACCGGCTGGGGCGTCGGCGAGACGCATCTGGGCGCCTATGCCCAGAAGGCGCGGGTGAAGGGCGATTGGCTGGTGCCGCTGCCCGCCGGCCTGTCGCCGGAGCAGGCGATGGCGATCGGCACCGCCGGCTACACCGCGATGCTCTGCCTGATGGCGCTCGACGCCCACGGCCTGACCGCGAAGGACGGTCCCGCCCTGGTCACCGGCGCCTCGGGCGGCGTCGGCTCGGTCGCGGTCGCGCTGCTGGCGCGAGCCGGGTGGCACGTGATGGCCTCGACCGGGCGCGCCGGGGAAGCGGAGTACCTCAAGTCCCTCGGCGCCGCCGAGATCGTCGACCGCGACGAGCTCGGCAAGCCCGGCAAGCCGCTCGGCAAGGAGCGCTGGGCCGTGGCCGTCGACGCCGTCGGCTCGACAACGCTCGCCAACGTGCTCGCCCAGACCAAGGCCGACGGAGCGGTCGCCGCCTGCGGCCTGGCGCAGGGCATGGACCTGCCGACCTCGGTCGCCCCCTTCATCCTGCGCGGCGTGTCGCTGCTGGGCATCAACAGCGTGACCACGCCGCAGGCGAAGCGGCGCGCCGCCTGGGCGCGGCTGGCCGACGAGCTCGACCTGCAGAAGCTTGCGGCGATGACGAACCGCGTCGGCCTCGCCGAGGTCGGCGGGCTCGGAGCCGACATCCTCTCGGGCAAGATCCGCGGCCGGACGGTGGTCGAGATCGGCTGACGCGCGACGCCGAACGCCGACCACCCCGGCGATGAGTCGGCTTCGGAACGGAACCGCGGCGCAAGCCGGGGCATTCTCGACCCATGAGCAGTGCATTCGTTCGCGAGAAGGAGGGCGGGGAAGCCTTCGAGGACCTCCCCGACCGCCCGATCTCCCCCCACACCAACTTCGTCACCCCGGCGGGGCTTGCGCAGATCGAGCAGGAGGTCGCGCGCCTCCAGGCCGAGCAGGCCCAGCTGACGCCCGACGACAAGGCCGACACCGCCCGCGTCACGCGCGACCTGCGCTACTGGACCACGCGGCTCGGCACGGCCCAGCTCGTCGAGACGGTCGAGGGCGACACCGTGCATTTCGGCTCGACGGTGACCGTGCTGCGCGAGGACGACACCCGCCAGACCTTCCACATCGTCGGCGAGGACGAGGCCGATCCGGCCAAGGGCTCGATCGCCTACGTCGCCCCGCTCGCCAAGGCGATCACCGGCAAGAGCGTCGGCGACGTCGTCGAGGTGAACGGGCAAGAGGTCGAGATCACCGAGATCAAGGCCGGCTGATCGTCGGTTCGTCCCGCCCGGCTAACCCGTTCCGTCGTTCGCCGTACGGCCCTCGATGACCGGGCGCAGCGCGACGACCGCATCGCCGACGAAATCCATGAAGGCCCGGACCCGCACCGAATGGCGCAGGTCCGGGTGCGTCAGCATCCACAGGCCGTCGGCGAAGTGGGGATCGGGTGGCCGCAGCCGGCGCAAACCCGGCCGCCGATCGGCGCTGAGGCAGGGCAGCAGGCCGATGCCGATGCCGGCCTCCACAGCCTCGCACAGGCCGGCGACCGTGTTCAGCTGCATCACGATGCGGTCCGGGTCGCCGTGCTCGGCGACGAAGCGCAGGAACCTGCCGTCGCCGACCTGCTCCGACGGCGCCACCCAATCCGCACGCCGCGGGTCGCGATCCGTATCGTCGGCGCGGCCGTAGAGGGCCCAACCGACGGTCGAGAGGCGGCGCCCGAACAGGTTCTGCGGCGGGTCGTTGCTGGCGCGGACCGCCACGTCGGCATCGCGGCGCGAGAGGTTCAGCGCGTCGTCGGATACCACCACGTCGAGGCGGATCCCCGGGCACCGGGTGCGGAAATCGGCGAGGATCGGCATCAGCAGGTCGGTGACCAAGCCCGACGGCGCGGTGATGCGGAGAAGGCCGGTCGGTTCCGAGGCGCGCCCGGCGACGTCGCGGGCGAAACGCGCGGCGGTCTCCTCCATCGCGCCGGCCGCCTCGACCATCGCCATCCCGGCCTGCGTCGCCGCGTAGCCCGCACGCGAGCGCTCGAACAGGCGTGCGCCGACGGACGCCTCGATCGCCGCGAGGCGCCGAAACGCGGTCGAGTGGTTGATGCCGAGGCGTGCGGCGGCCGCGGTCAATCCGCCATGGTCGGCGATGGCCTTCACCAGCCGAAAGTCGTCCCAGGGCGGCGCCATCCATCGACCTTGCATTCACGCAAGATCGTTCTTGCAGATCGGGGCATTTGCGCAAAGCCCGGCGGGTACGATCTTCGGGCGAGCGCGAGGCGGCCGCCGATCCCGGCATCGCCGCCCGGCCATGCGAACGGAAGCTGACGATGACGAAGATCCTGGTGCTGTACTATTCGTCCTGGGGCCACGTGGAGCAGCTCGCCCACGCCGCCGCCGAGGGCGCGCGCGAGACCGGCGCCGAGGTGCACGTGAAGCGCGTGCCCGAGCTGGTGCCGGAGGAGGTCGCCAAGCAATCGCATTACAAGCTCGACCAGCCGGCCCCGATCGCGAAACCCGAGGAGCTGGCCGACTACGACGCGATCATCTTCGGCACGCCGACCCGCTACGGCAACATGGCCGCGCAGATGAAGCAGTTCATCGACCAGACCGGCGGCCTCTGGGCGACGGGCGCCCTCGTCGGCAAGGTCGGCTCGGTGTTCACCTCCACCGGCTCGCAGCATGGCGGGCAGGAGACCACGATCACCAGCTTCCACACCGTGCTGCTGCACCACGGCATGGTGATCGTCGGGCTTCCCTACTCGTTCAAGGGGATGAGCGACGTGCAGACGGTGTCGGGCGGCACGCCCTACGGCGCCAGCACCATCGCCGGCGGCGACGGCTCGCGCCAGCCGATCGCGATCGAGCTCGAGGGGGCGAAGTTCCAGGGCCGGCACGTGGCCGGGATCGCCGCCAAGCTGGCGGGCTGACGCCGTCGAGGGCCGGGGCGGTTCGCTGCCTCGGCCCGCCGCTGCCGGAAAAGCGCAAGAAAAAAGGCTCGGATTGCTCCGAGCCTGGAAGGAAAAAGGCCATTGGGGGCTGAACTGGCCTTCGTGATAGGGAAACAGCCCTCGCGACTCCCGGTTCCACGCCGGACGAAAGATTTTTTCAGCGCGGGGCGGCGGCCCGTCCGAGCCGGTCCAGGATCGCCTCGCCGAGGCCGTCGGCGGGGATTCGGCATACCGCGATCGTCGCGGCTCCCGACGCGTCGAGGTCGCGCAAGGCGGCGAACAGGCGGGACGCCGCCTCCGTGAGGTCGCCGCGCGGAGAGAGGTTCGAGACCGCGCGCGCGCGTTCGATCCCCACCGGGCGCGACGCACCGAACAGCAGCACCGCCTCGTCGGGCTCGACCACCTCGGCATCGAGCCGCAACGCGGCCCGCGGCGCGTAGTGCGAGGCCAGGAGGCCGGGGCCGATCGGCCGGGCCGCATCGTCCTGCGCCGGTGCGGCCAACGCCGTCCCGAGCACGGCCGCGATCGCCGCGCCGGTGATGCCGCCGGGCCGGAGCAGCCGCGGCGGGCCGCCGAGGCAGGCGATCACCGTCGATTCGATCCCGACCGGGGTGTCGCCGCCGTCGAGCACGGCCGCGATCCGCCCGTCGAGGTCGGCGAGCACGTGGTCGGCCCGCGTCGGGCTGACCCGGCCCGAGCGGTTCGCCGACGGGGCGGCGACGGGGCGGCCGATTGCATCGAGGAGATCGCGGGCGAGCGGGTTGGCGGGAACCCGCAGCGCCACGCTCGGCAGGCCGGCACGCGCCAGGTCGCACACGGTGGTGCCGCCCGAGGCCGGCACCACCAGGGTGAGCGGTCCCGGCCAGAACGCCTCCGCGAGCCGAAGCGCGTGGTCGTCGAACGTGCCCTGACCCTCGGCGGCGACGCGGCCGGGCAGATGGGCGATCAGCGGGTTGAAGCGCGGGCGCGCCTTCGCCGCGAAGATCCCGGCGACCGCCTCCGCATCGGTGGCGTCGGCGCCGAGGCCGTAGACGGTCTCGGTGGGGAAGGCGACGCAGGCGCCGGCCCGGATCAGGCGCGCCGCCTCCGCCACGCCCGATCCGTCGCCCGGGAGGCGGGCCGTCGGGCGCCGGCCCGAGGCCGGGGCGGGGATTGACGCGAGATCGTTCATATATAAACCATCTCCGGCGGTGACGGCGGGGCCGGTTCGGGCGTATGCCGTCAGCGGAGGGCGTGGGCCTAGCGTGCCCCCGCGCCGACCGTCAAACGAGACGCCGAGGCGCGGTCGAACCGGGCCGGGCGGGAGGAACAGCCGATGAGCTACCGCGCACCCGTGTCCGAGATGGTGTTCACCCTGCAGCACATCGCCGGGCTCGACGGCACGGGCGCGCTCGGCATCGAGGACGCGGACGCGATCCTCACCGAGGCCGGACGCCTCGCCGCCGACGTGCTCGCCCCGCTGAACCGCATCGGCGATCGGCACGGCGCGACGCTCGCGGACGGCGTCGTCACCACGGCGCCGGGTTTCGCAGACGCGTACAGGACATTCGTCGCCGGCGGCTGGAACGGGCTCACCGCCGACCCGGACCATGGCGGGCAGGGCCTGCCGCAGGTGCTCGACGCGGCCTGCACCGAGATGTGGAACGGCGCCAACCTCGCCTTCGGCCTGTGCCCGCTGCTCACCGCCGGCGGCATCGAGGCGCTGGCGGCGCACGGCTCGGAGGATCTGAAGGCGCGCTACCTCGGCAAGCTCGTCTCCGGCGAGTGGACCGCGACGATGAACCTGACTGAGCCGCAGGCCGGCTCGGACCTGGCCGCGATCCGCACCCGCGCGGAGCCGGCCGGCGACGGCAGCTACCGCATCGTCGGCTCGAAGATCTACATCACCTACGGCGCCCACGACATGGCCGAGAACATCGTCCACCTCGTGCTCGCCCGCCTGAGGGATGCGCCCGCGGGCACCCGCGGCATCTCGCTGTTCCTGGTGCCGAAGGTGCTCCCCGACGGTTCGGAGAACGACCTGCGCTGCTCGGGCCTGGAGCACAAGCTCGGCATCCATGCCTCGCCGACCTGCTCGATGGCCTTCGGCGACAACGGCGGCGCCGTCGGCTGGCTGATCGGCGAGGCGAATCGCGGGCTCGCCTGCATGTTCACGATGATGAACAACGCCCGCCTCAATGTCGGGCTGCAGGGCGTGGGCATCGCCGAGGCGGCGACGCAGCGGGCGCTGGCCTACGCCCGCGAGCGCCGGCAGGGAAAAGCGCCGGGCTCCGCCGAGACGAGCCCGATCGTCGCCCATCCGGACGTGCAGCGCATGCTGTTGACGATGAAGGCCTGCACCGCGGCCGCGCGCGGCATCTGCTACCTGACCGCGGCCGCCCTCGACGCGGCCGAGGGGCCGGAGGGCAAGGCAGCGCTCGACCGCGCCTCGCTACTGACGCCGGTGGCCAAGGCGTTCTCGACCGACATCGCCAACGAGGTCGCCTCCCTCGGCGTGCAGGTGCACGGCGGCATGGGCTTCGTCGAGGAGACCGGCGCGGCGCAAGCGATGCGCGACGCCCGCATCCTCGGGATCTACGAGGGCACCAACGGCATCCAGGCGATCGACCTCACCGGGCGCAAGCTCCCGTTGAACGACGGCGCCACGGTGCGCGCGCAGATCGCCGCCATGCGCCGGGTCGCCGAAGCCCTGCTCAAGGCCGCCGACCCGGCCCTCGGCCACGCGCCGGCGCGGCTGCGCGCCGGCATCGAGGCCCTCGACCGTGCCACCAGCCACCAGTTGGCGAGCCTGAGGTCCAACCGGCCCGACGCGGCCCTCGCCGGCGCGACGCCGTACCTGCGGCTGTTCGGCCTAGCCCAGGGCGCGGCCTGCCTCGCCCGCGAGGCGCTGGCCGCCCGCGCCGCGCTGAAGGCGGGCGAGACCGATCCGGCGCACGCCGCGCGGATCGCGCTCGCGCGCTTCTTCGCCGAGAACCTGCTGCCGGCCGCCGACGGGCTGGCCCAGGTGGTGATCGACGGCGGCGGGTTCCTGGACGATGCGGCCGCAATTCTGGTGGCATGACGCAAGCCTTCCGCCCGTCATTCCGGGTCCGCGATGCGGAGACCGGAATCCAGAACCGCAGATGGCACCTCATCGAGCCCGGCCGGCGGCTCCGGATCCCGGGCGCACCTTCGGCGCCCCGGGATGGCGGGTCTGGAACGGAAACGGTGACATCGATCGGTCGCTGGCGAGGCCTGGAACGAATGATCAGGGGGAGGCGGAGATGAGCGAGCACGTGGCGATCACCGACGGCGCGGACGGCGTCCGGTCGATCACGCTGAACCGGCACGAGAAGAAGAACGCGCTCACCGGGGCGATGTACGACGCGATGCGCGAGGCGCTGGCCTCGGCCGACGCGTCGGATGCCGTCGGCGCGGTGGTGTTCTCCGGGGTGCCCGGCATCTTCTGCGCCGGCAACGACATCGCCGACTTCGTCTCGCGGGCGGAAAAGGCGTTCAGCGAGGCGCCCTCGCTCCGCTTTATCCGGCAGCTCGCGCGCACGGCGACGCCGATGGTCGCGGCGGTCGACGGGATCGCCGTCGGCATCGGCACCACGCTGACGCTGCACTGCGACCTCGTCTATGCCAGCCCGGCGGCGCGCTTCCGCATGCCCTTCGTCGAGCTCGGCCTCGTGCCGGAGGCGGCCTCGAGCTACCTGCTGCCGCGGCGGATCGGCCGCCTCAAGGCGACCGAGCTGCTGCTGCTGTCGGAAATGTTCGGGGCGGATGCGGCCGAATCGCTCGGGCTCGTCAACGCGGTGATGCCCTCCGACATGCTGCTGGAGCACGCGCTCGGCCAGGCCGCTCGGCTGGCCGCCCTGCCGCGCGGCGCGCTCGCCGCTTCGCGACAGCTGATCCGCGGGGACCAGGCCGCGGTCGAGGCGGCGCTGGACGCTGAGGCCGAGGCGTTCGACCGGCAGCTGCGCACGGAGGAAGCGCAGGGCGCGTTCCGGGCGTTCCTCGCCCGGTCGAAGCCCGGCTCGAGGCCGTGACGCCCGACCTCGGCCAGAAGATCTGCCTCGTCGCGGGCGCCTCGCGCGGCGTCGGGCGGGGCATCGCCCGGGCGCTCGGCGAGGCGGGCGCCACGGTGGTCGTCACCGCACGGTCGAGCGAGACCGGGCCGCGCACCGAGCAGCGCGCCGAATCGATCGAGGACACCAGCCGCGAGGTCGACGCCGCCGGCGGCGAGGGCCACCACTATCTCTGCGACCACACCAGCGAGCGCGCCGTCGACGCGCTCGTCCACTGGACCCTGCGCCGCTTCGGCCGCATCGACGTTGCGGTCTCGAGCGTCTGGGGCGGCAACGAGGGCTACGACGGCGAGCGCTACCCGGACGGGACCGGATGGGGCACGCCGTTCTGGCGCCGCTCGGCCGAGCCGTTCGCGGAATTCGCCCGCGTCGGCCCCTATCCCGGTTTGCTGCTCGCCCGCGCCGTGGCGCCGGCGATGATCGCGGCGGGATCGGGCCTGATCGCGCTGGTCTCCTTCGGGACCGAGGAGGGCTACCTCGGCGACGTCTACTACGACCTCGCCAAGGCGACGACGAACCGCCTCGCCTTCGCCTTCGGAGAGGAGCTGCGCCCGCACGGCGTCACCGCGCTCGCCCTCTCGCCGGGCTTCGTGCGGACCGAGCGCGTCTGCGACCTCGGGCAGGGCGCGCTCGCCACCGAGAGCCCGCTCTATGCCGGCCGCGCGCTGGCGGCGCTCGCCGCAGACCCCGACGTGATCGCCCGGTCGGGCCGGGTGATCCACGCCGGCGACATCGCGGCGGAATACGGTTTCACGGATGCCGACGGGACGCAGCCCGCCCGGTTCCGGATCAAGCCCTGACACGCAACGCCCGACCCACGCGCGGAGGAAGCGATGACCGGTACCCTGGCCGACAAGACCCTGTTCATCACCGGCGCCTCGCGCGGCATCGGGCTCGCCATCGGCCTGCGCGCGGCCCGCGACGGGGCCAACGTGGTGATCGCGGCCAAGACCGAGACGCCCCACCCCAAGCTCGAGGGCACGATCCACACCGCCGCGGCCGCGATCGAGGCGGCCGGCGGCCGGGCGCTGCCGCTGGTGGTCGACGTGCGCGACGAGGATTCGGTGCGCGACGCCTTCACGCGCGCCGCGGAGACGTTCGGCGGCGTCGACATCGTGGTCAACAACGCCAGCGCGATCTCGCTGACCCCGACGCGCCAGACCGAGATGAAGCGCTTCGACCTGATGCATCAGATCAACACGCGCGGGACCTACATGGTCTCGAAATACGCGCTTCCCTATCTGGAAAAGGCGCAGAACCCGCACATCCTGATGCTGTCGCCGCCGCTCGACATGGCGGAGAAGTGGTTCTCGCCGCACCTCGCCTACACGATGGCGAAGTTCGGGATGTCGCTGTGCGTGCTCGGCCTCGCCGGCGAGCTGCGCAAGGCCGGCATCGCCGTGAACGCGCTGTGGCCGCGCACCACCATCGCGACGGCGGCGGTCAACAACCTGCTCGGCGGCGAGGCGCTGATGCGGGCGAGCCGCACCCCCGAGATCATCGCCGACGCGGCCCATACCCTGTTTCTGAAGCCGGCTCGCGAGATCACCGGCCAATTCCTGATCGACGACACGTTCCTGTCGCAGAACGGCGTCACGGATTTCTCGCAATACCGCGTCACCGCGGGCGTACCCCTTGCGCCGGACTTCTTCGTGCCGGATGCAAGCGCGCCGCCGCCCCACGCGCTCGACTGAGCGCGTTCGTCCCTGAACGGCGCTCGCGTGAGCGCCCCCGCCCATGACGGCGCTCGACAGAGCGCCCATCCCCAGGTTCGCTCTTCGTGATCTTCATCCACCAGCCGGTCACCGGCACCGGCCAGATGCTGCTGGAGCGCCGCCCCCTCGAGCTGCAGGACCCGATCCCCGACGACACCGTCTGGCTCGACATGATCAAGCCGACGCGGGAGGAGGACCTCAAGGTCGAGGCCTTCATGGGCATCCAGGTGCCGACGCGGGAGGAGATGAAGGACATCGAGCCGTCCGAGCTGCTCTACGTCGAGGACGGCGCCCGCTACATGACCGGGCGCGTGCTCTCGAAGGTCAGCGATTCGGAGGATCCGGGGCTCGCCGGCATCACCTTCATCCTGCAGGGCCGCAAGCTCGTGACGGTGCGCTACGAGGAGCCGCAGGCGTTCCGGATGTACACCCAGCGCGCCGGCCGGGCGACCGGCAGCGGGCCGACGGGGACGCCCTCGGGCGAGACCATCCTCGCCGGCCTGATCGAGGCGGTGATCGACCGCGCGGCGGACGTGCTCCAGCTCCAGGGCGAGCGCATCGACCGGCTCTCGGGCAAGATCTTCGAGGTCCAGGCCGACCCGAGCGCGCGCAACACCGCGCTCCAGGACACGCTCCGCGCCCTCGGCCGCCACGGCGACCTGATCTCGAAGCAGCGCGAGAGCCTCGTCTCGATGGAGCGCATCCTGCTCTCGCTCTCGGCCACCTACCGGACGGCCAAGGCCCCGCGCGAGCTGCGCGAGGACGTGCGCTCGACCCTGCGCGACCTGCAATCGCTCGAGGAGCACGCGACCTTCCTGTCCTCGAAGATCCAGTTCCTGCTCGACGCGACTCTGGGGCTGGTGAACCTCGAGCAGAACAACATCATCAAGCTGTTCTCGGTCATGGCGGTGGTGTTCATGCCCCCGACGCTGATCGCCTCGATCTACGGGATGAACTTCAAGACCATGCCGGAGCTCGACTGGAGCTTCGGCTACCCGATGGCGGTGGTGATGATGGTCGTCGCCGCCGTGCTGCCTTACGTGTTCTTCCGCTGGAAGAAGTGGCTCTAGACGGCCGCCGCGCGCCGCCGCGGGCGGCGATCGCCGGCGGATAGGAACCTCTCGGGATGTGCGGACGCTTCTTCATCGCCCAGGCGCCCGAACGCTTCGCCGAATTCTACGGCTACCCGGAGCGCCCGAACTTCCCGCCGCGCTACAACGTGGCGCCGACGCAGCCCGTGCCGATCGTGATCGCCGAGGGCGGCGCGCGGCATTTCCGGCTGGTGCGCTGGGGATTCTGGCCGAGCTGGCTGAAGGACCCCAAGACCTTTCCGCTGGTGATCAACGCGCGGGTCGAGACCATCCTGGAGAAGGCGACCTTCCGCGGCGCGGTGCGCCACCGCCGCTGCGTCTTCCTGGCCGACGGCTTCTACGAATGGCGGCGCGAGGGCACCGGACGCAGCGCGGTGCGGACACCCTTCGCGATCCGCCGCGCGGACGGCGCGCCGATGGCGCTCGCCGGCCTGTGGGAATCCTGGCTCGGGGCGGACGGCTCGGAGATCGACACGGCGGCCATCGTCACGACGGGGGCCAACGGAACCATGGCGGCGGTGCACGACCGGATGCCGGCGATCCTCGCGCCGGAGCAGGTCGCACCCTGGCTCGACACCCGCGCGGTGGATCAGGCCGAGGCGGCGGCCCTCTGCCGGCCATGCCCGGACGACTGGCTCCGCCTCGACCCGGTCTCCGACCGGGTGAACGCCGTTCGCAACGACGACGCGGCGTTGATCGAGCCGGTCGGCCGGCCTCAGCCGGCCATCCCACCGGCGGATCGTCCAGCAGCCGAACAGCCGCGGTCCAGCGACGAGGACGCGCAAGGCAGCCTGTTCTGAACCGGCACACGCGGTAACAGAAACGTGAGGCCGACATACAACTTATGTTGGTGTCACTTCTCGCCGGCCGAGTGAACGTGCAGCATCCAACCGCCCTATGATACTTTTACGTTGGTTGGGGCGCGGCAGCCGTGCCCCCGACCCTATCGAGGCACGACGTGGCCGGCGTTTGCGCACCGGGTCCACGAAAGCCTGATGCTCAGGTCACGCGACTAACAAATCTGAACATCAGACGTTTGTTTGACGCAAAACTGTCAGTGCCCTATCGTCTATTGCTTTCGCATTTGCACGATCATCGATTTCATCACCTGCGAGATCATATCCATGATTGCTTATCGATGCGAGAAAGCAGCTCTCAAGACCCGGATACGACAGAGCCGTCGGCGCATCGGCCATTCGAACGATCTGATGGCGCTGTCCCGCTTGGCGATCGATCGGTCGCGCGAGGCGATCCGATCCTCGAGCACGCGTTTCGCCCCGGCGTGGCAGGAACCGAAGCATGCCGTCTCCGTCGGCGCCGTCCAGACTCTCCTGGCCGACATGAACGGCGAGGCGCTCGATGCGGTCGTCGAGGACTTCTCCGCCGCCTACCGCGAAGCTGTGGCGACCGGGAACGACGAGGCCGCCGACATCGTGCGGAAGGCCCTGGTGATCCTGGGTCGCCATCTCGCCAAAAGCCTTGGGCCGAAGGCGGCCGGAGTCTCGATAAATTGATTGGCTCCGTGGGAGGCTGTGCCTATGAGGTCGTCTTGTGAAAAAGCCGGATGCCCATCTGTCCATCGCGCGCGCGAGCCTCGAGCGGATCGCGCAAACGCTCGATGAGCCGGTCAGCACGTTCTTCACGGGGGGCGAGCCCGAATCCCGCGAGGCCGAGACCTTGGCCCTCGTCCGAGCCTTCGACCGCATCAGGGATCCGCAGGCCCGCGCCCGCTGCCTGACCTTCGTGACGGCCGAGGCCGACCGCTCGTAGCCGGCCCCACCCCGTGTGCGGCGCCGCGCCTTCGCGGCGACCGACCCGCACGGAGCGACGAGATTCGACCTCTTCCCTGCCTCCGGGAGGCGTGACGCTCCCGTCGCGCCGGCTCGCGCGTCCGCGCGGGCTCGGTACCGCGTCCAGGCGGACGCCGGCCGCTACAGCCGGCGCTTGACCGCGACCGCCCTGCGGAACACGCCGACCATCTCGACGTGGCCCGAGTACCGGAACTGGTCCACCGGGGTGACCCGCTCCAGGCCGAAGCCCGCCGCGACAAGGGTCGCCGCGTCGCGGGCGAAGGTCCCGGCGTCGCAGCTGACGCCGACGGCCAGCGGCACCTTGGATTCCGCGATCTGCTTCGCCTGCGCCTGTGCGCCGGCCCGCGGCGGATCGAAGACCACGGCGTCGTAGCCGTTCAGATCGTGGGCGAGGACGGGGCGGCGGAACAGGTCGCGGGCTTCCGTGGTGACGCCCTTCAGGCCGAGCGCGGAGCGATAGGACCGCGCGATGCCCGCCAGCGCGCCGGCCTCGCTCTCGACCGCGTGGACGGTGGCGGTGCGCGCCATCGCCAGGGTGAAGGGCCCGCAGCCGGAGAACAGGTCGACGGCGCGCTTGGTCTTCTTGGTGAAGGCGTCGCGCACCAGCCCGGACAGCGTCGCCTCGCCGGCCGCCGTCGCCTGGAGGAAGCCGCCCGGCGGCGGATGGAGGCGCGCGTCGCCCGAGGCCACCGTGACGGCCTTGCGCTCCACCACCACGTCGCCGTGCAGCGACAGGCGGGCGAGGTCGAGCTCTCCGGCGAGCCGCACCAGCGTGGCGCGCACGCCGGCCTCGACCGGGCCGTGGCCGCGCAGGTCCACGTCGAGCCCGGCCTCGGTCGCGGTCACCGCGACGTCGAGGGGCTTTCGCCCGTGCCCGAGGGGCGCACTGAGCGCCCGCGCGATCTCGGGGGCCCGATGCAGGGCCGGCACCGTGATCGGGCAATGGTCGATCGCGACGAGGGCGTGGCTGCGCGCGGCCATCAGCCCGGCCTCGGCCCGGCCCTCGACCTCGCGGACGTGCAGGGTGATGCGCCGGCGGCCCTCGCCGTGGGCGTCGATCAGCGGATCGGGAGCGCGGTCGAGCCCGGCCTGGGCCAGGGCGTTGGCGACCTGCGCGTATTTCCAGGCGGCGTAGGGCTCGGGCGCGAGGTGCTGTGTCGCGCAGCCGCCGCAGCGGGAGAAGTACGGGCAGATCGGGGCGATCCGATCGGGCGAGGGCGTCTCGATGCCGAGGAGCTCGCCGCGCCCGCCGTCGCGCCGGATCGCGACGCGCTCGCCCGGAAGCGCGAAGGCGATCGCCGTGCTGTCTTCGGCGATGCCGTCCCCGCGCGCGCCGAGGCGACGGATCGTGACGGTTTCAGATGCGGTCATCGGGTCTTTCGTGCGGTCGATCGGCGCGTGCGCCGACGAGGAATTCGGTGTTGCCGTCCCCGCCCCGGACGGGGGAGGGGATCAGGCCGAGGATCGTGAAGCCGAGGCCGGCGAGGGTGCGGCGCACCGCATCGCAGACCTCCGCGTGGACGGCGTCGTCGCGGACGATGCCGCCGCGGCCGACGCGCTCGCGGCCGGCCTCGAATTGCGGCTTGATCAACGCGATCAGGTGCGCGCCCGGCGCCAGCAGCCCGGCCACCGCCGGCAGCACGAGGCGCAGGGCGATGAAGCTCACGTCGATGCTGGCAAGGCAAGGGGCAGGGTCGAGGCTGCCCGGCGCGAGGGTTCGGATGTCGGTCCCTTCGCGGTTCGTGACCCGTGGGTCGGCGGTCAGACTGGCGTGAAGCTGGCCGTGCCCGACATCGACCGCGACGACCCGCGTCGCGCCGCGGCGCAGGAGCAGGTCGGTGAAGCCGCCGGTCGAGGCGCCGACGTCGAGGCAGGGGATCCCGGCCGGATCGAGGCCGAAGGCGTCGAGGCCCGCCTCGAGCTTCAGGCCGCCGCGCGAGACGAAGGGGTGGGGCGCGCTGGCCTCGATCGCCGCGTCGGCCGCCAACCGCTCGGAGGCGCGGGTGACCGCGCGCCCGTCGGCCCGCACGAGGCCGGCGGCGATGGCGGCCTGCGCCCGCGCCCGGCTCTCGAAATGGCCGTGCTCGACCAGCAGGAGGTCGGCCCTGATCCTGTCGCGCGTCATCGAGGCTGGTTCACGGGGAAGGGGTCACGAATGGTCCGGCCGCCGGGCTGCCCGGGCGGCGCGATCGAAGAAAGCCCTGTCGGAGGACCGGATGACGGCCTAACTAGCCCGACGTGGAGAGGAGAGCCATCACATGACACGCACCCTGCCGTTGCTCGCAGCCCTCGTCGGCTTCGCATCCGGCGCCACCGGAGCGCTCGCGCAGACCCCGCCGGCCGCGGAGTCGGCTCCGGCCGCCGCACCCCAGACCTTCACCGGCGAGATCAAGAACAACAAGGGCGAGCCGATTGGGACGCTGACGATCCGCGACGGCGCGAACGCGCTGGTGATGCGGATCGCGATCAAGGCCGGCGGCCTGCCGCCCGGCTGGCACGGCATCCACTTCCACGCGGTCGGCGACTGCTCCGACACCGACAAGTTCATGAACTCGAAGGCACACGTGAACCACGACCAGAGCAAGCACGGCCTGCTCAACCCCGATGGCCCGGACGAGGGCGACCTGCCCAACGTCTACGCGGCGGCCGACGGCTCGGTGAACGCCGAGGTCTCCAGCGAGACGCCGCTGACGGGCGACGGCGGCCTCCAGGACGGTGACGGCTCGGCGTTGATCGTCCACGCCAACGAGGACGACCACACCACGCAGCCGATCGGCGGCGCCGGCAACCGCATCGGCTGCGCGGTGATCAAGTGACCCGCACGACGATCCGTTGAGGGGCACGAGGCCCTCGGTCGAAGGCGGCCGACGCCCGGCGAGGGATGTCCCGGCCCGTGCCGACCGGCGGATCGGTCGGATCCGACGCGGCGGCGCGGTCCCCGGCCGCGCCGCCGAGCGCTTCCGGCCCGCTACCGCGGGACTGCCCGACCCACTTCGACGACGAGGACGACCGACGATGACCGAAGCCGCGTTCAAGCCGACCGTCTACCTGAAGGCGGGCTGCCCGTTCTGCTTCAAGGTCCGCCTGTTCCTGCTCGAAACCGGGCAGCTGGATCGGGCGGACCTGCGCGAGTTCGTCCCAGGCGACGCGGAGGAGACGTCGATCCGCAGCCGGCTCGCGCCGGCGGTCGAGACGGTGACCTTCCCGACGGCCGAGCTTGCGCCCGGCCGGTTCACGACCGAATCCGATGCCATCGTCGCCCATTTCGCGGAGCGCGCCGGCGTCGCGCCCGATGCCTTGCCGACCTACCAGGCCTATCTCGGCGGCGTCTTCAAGAACCTCCAGTCCCTCTACCGCGAGAACATGGAGCTCAAGAACCGGTCCCGGACGGCCTGACGGGCATTCCGCGCGACGGCAGGGCCGGGCTTAGGCCCGCGCCAGGCGCGGCTTGCCTCCGAGCGCCTCCTCCACCGTGCCGTCACCGTCGAGATAGCCGTGGACCTTCGGGTTCGGCATGATCAGCGAGGCGACGAAGGCGATCGCGAGCAGGATGGTGACGTACCAGAAGAAGCTCGATTCCATCCCCGCCTCCTTGAACCACAGCGCCACGTATTCGGCGGTGCCGCCGAAGGTGGCGTTGGCGAGGGCGTAGGACAGGCCGACGCCGAGCGCGCGGACCTTGGTCGGGAACAGCTCCGCCTTCACGATGCCGCTGATCCCCGTGTAGAAGCTCACCGCCAGCAGCCCCAGCGTGATCAGGCCGAAGGCGACGTAGGGGTCCTGCGTCGCGCCGATCGCGGTCATCAGCGGCACCACCATCAGCGTGCCGAGGCCGCTGTAGAGCAGCATGTTGGCCTTGCGCCCGATCCGGTCTGACAGCGCACCGAACAGCGGCTGGACCATCATGTAGACCAGCAGCACCGCGGTCATCGTGCGCGAGGCCGTGCCCTTGTCGAAATGCGCGGTGTTGACGAGATACTTCTGCATGTACGTGGTGAAGGTGTAGAACACCAGCGAGCCGCCGGCGGTGTAGGCCAGGACCACGCAGAACGCGCGCCAATGCTTGGCAAGCTCGGAGAAGGTGCCGGCGTTCTCCTTGTCGGAGCCCGCGGTCTCGGCGAGCGAGCGCCGCAGGTAGAGGGCGACGATGGCGGCCACCGCCCCGAGGAAGAACGGGATTCGCCAGCCGAAGCTGTGCAGCTGCGCCTCGGTGAGCGCAAACTGCAGCACGATCAGCACCAGCGAGGCCAGGAGCTGGCCGCCGATCAGCGTCACGTACTGGAACGAGGCGAAGAATCCGCGCTGACCCTTCAGCGCGACCTCGCTCATGTAGGTGGCGCTGGTGCCGTACTCGCCGCCGACCGAGAGGCCCTGGAGCATGCGCGCCAGCAGCAGCAGCACGGGGGCTGCGGCGCCCACGGTCTCGTAGGTGGGCAGCAGGCCGATGAACAGCGAGCCAATGCACATCATCAGGACCGAGATGACCATCGAGGTCCGGCGCCCGACGCGGTCGGCGATGCGCCCGAACAGCCAGCCGCCGATCGGCCGCATGAAAAAGCCCACGGCGAAGATGCCGGCGGTCTGGAGAAGCTGGCTGGTGGAATCGCCCTTCGGGAAGAACGACGACGCGAAGTAGATCGCGAAGAAGGCGTAGCAGTAGAAATCGTACCACTCGACCAGGTTGCCGGACGACGAGGCGACGATCGCCCGGATGCGGCGGCTGCGGTCGGCCGCCACGTCTTCGGCGGTTGGCGCGATCCCGATCGAGTCGGACATGCTGGCTCCCTGTCTCCGTCGTTCGGACGGTGCATTCTTGATACGGGCGACGTTACAGGCGGGGACCGGGACCGCCTAGGCCGCGTGGGCGCGCGAACGAGGATGCCCACCGCCCGTGTCACGTCGTCTCCGAGAGGCACGCGCCGACGGAACGCTTTTCGGGACTGTACCGTTTCGGGGCGGTGACTTCGTCGGTCGGCGACGGACGTGGCCTTTCAACAATAACGGGACGGGATCGAGCGCCATGAACAAGATCTTTCGCGGAACGGTGACGGCCGCCGTGCTGGTGCTGGGCACGGCCACGGCCTTCGGCCAGGGCGGCCCCGGCGGCGGTGCCGGCGGGCCGGGCGGCGGCGGCG
>NZ_VRUU01000052.1 GCF_008039875.1 Methylobacterium sp. WL119
GGGGGGGGGGGGGGGGGGGGGGGGGGGGGGGGGGGGGGGGGGGGGGGGGGGGGGGGGGGGGGGGGGGGGGGGGGGGGGGGGGGGGGGGGGGGGGGGCGGGGGGGGGGGGGGGGGGGGGGGGGGGGGGGGGGGGGGGGGGGGGGGGGGGGGGGGGGGGGGGGGGGGGGAGCCGCGGCGACGGCGGCGGCCACCGGAGCGGCGGCCGGCGCACCGGTGCCCGCGATCCGGCGCAGCGCGTCGACGACGCCGTCCTTCTCGGCGGGCTTCTCGCCCGAGCGCGTGTTGGCACCGTAGCGGCCGAAGCCGAAGCGCGGCTCGATCAGGTCGAGGACGGCATCGAGGGCGGCGTTGCTCAGGCCGATCTCGCCGGTGGAGGGAATGCCCTGGAGCGCCAGCGCCTGGCGGTCATAGGCGGCATCCTCGGTCACGTCGCGACCGAACCAGGTCGGCGCGGTGAAGGCCGACGCCTCGCCGGCCTCGTCGAAGGTGACGCTGACGAGATCCAGGCTGCCCGGGCTGACGTAGCGGTCGATCACCGCCTCCTTCGTCCCGAGCGACACCGCCGTACGGTCGTAGGCGGCCTTGCCGGAGCAGACGTCGAGCAGCGCGTCGCCGTGCGCGCGGGGCACGTCCGTGCGTTCCTCGGCGGAGGCGCCCTCCGCATCCTTGGTGATCAGGACGAGATGGCATTGCTGCCCGTCGACCCGGACGAACGAGGTCCGCCCGCCCTGCGGCGCGAAGTAGCCTTCGGTGATACGGGCGCCGCCGCGCTCCTTGCGGATCAGACGCACCAGGGCCGGTGCCACGAGAAACCGCCGGACGACGCTCATACTCAACCTCCGCTCAAGGACGCTCCGGCGGTCGGTGACCGCCGGCCGTTCGGCCCGTTCTGCTCCGTGCGACGAAGACCGCTGGAAAGGCCGCGCCACACGCAGAGCGCGAGGCCGTCCCGCGGGTCGATCCTGGCGGCGCACGCGTCACGTCCGCTTCGGACAGGGCCTTCGCTGCCCATCGATCACTCAGGGACTAAGCAAAAAGCCGCCGAAATCAAGACCGCGGCGGCGCAGGACCTTGGATAGCGTTTACTATCCTGCCTCAAACCGAGTCCGGCCCGGGCTCCTTCGGCGTGAACGCCAGGGATGCTCCGTTCATGCAGTATCGAAGGCCGGTCGGCGCCGGGCCGTCGTCGAAGACGTGGCCGAGATGCCCCTTGCAGCGCGCGCAATGCGCCTCGGTGCGTACCATCCAGTGGCTGCGGTCGACCTGGGTCTCCACCGCGCCGGGCAGCGGCTCGAAGAAGCTCGGCCAGCCGGTGCCGGACTCGAACTTGGTCTCGTTGACAAAGAGTGGCGTGCCGCAGCCGGCGCAGGTGAAGGTGCCGGGACGCTTCTCGGCCAGCAGGCAGCTCGTTCCGGCGCGCTCGGTGCCATGCTCGCGCAGCACCCGATACTGCTCGGGCGAGAGCACCGCCCGCCACTCGGCCTCGGTCCGGGTCTCCGGCGCCGACATCGTGTCCGATCCGCTCATCGCGTCCTCCGCATGCATGATCCGCCCGATATGGGGCCGGAGGGCTGACGCTGCGAGCCCGTCACGCCGCCGCGCCGACGGTGTCCGCCATGCGCGCCTCGCGCTCGCCGAGCGGGAGCGCCGCGCCCGTCGTGGTGTCCTGCCCGGTCTGATGCTCGATCTCGGCATTGATCTCGCCGCCGAGCAGCACGATCGTCGAGGAGATCCAGATCCAGGTCATGAAGCCGATCACCGCGCCGAGCGACCCGTAGGTCTCGTTGTAGTTGCCGAAGCTCGCCACGTACCAGGAGAACAGCAGCGAGGCGACGAGCCAGAGCAGGCCGGCGACCACGCTGCCGACGCCGACCCAGCGCCAACGCGCCCGCTCGCGGCTTGGGCCGTAGCGGTAGAGCAGCGACAGGCCACCGAGCAGCACGAGGACCAGGGCCGGCCAGCGCAGGGCCGCGACGTACCAGGCGCCGGCGCTGATGCCGATGAAGTTGAACACCACCGGCAGCACCACGATCGAGGCGAGTGCGAAGATCGTGAACACCAGGGCGCCGACGGTGAAGGTGAGCGAGCGCAGGTTCAGCATGACGAAGCTGCGCTTCTCCTCCTCCTCGTAGACGACGTTGAGCGCGTCGAACATCGCCTTCATCGCGGCGTTGGCGCTCCACAGCGACAGCACCAGGCTGGTGAAGAACGTCAGCCCGAGGGTGCCGCCGCCCTTGGCGGCGATGCGCTTGACCTGGTCGCCGATGATCTCGATCGCCCCGGACGGCAGCACGCCCTGGAGGCTGACGAGGTGATCGTTGATCACGTTCACGTCGGCGAACAGGCCGTAGCAGGACACGAGCGCCGCAACCGCCGGAAACAGAGAGAGCAGGGTGTAGAAGGTGACGCCCGCCGCCACCGACAGGACCCGGTCCTTGTTGAACTCGAGGAGGGTGCGCACGGCGACGTCCTTCCAGCCGGCGGCGGTGATCTCGGTCGGGTTGGTCGCGGCGCGGCCGCGCTCGGGCTGGGTCTCGGCGATGCGCTGGGCCGCCCGGCCGGAATGCGAGCGCGCTCCCGCCTGCCCGCTCGGCGCCACCCGCTGCGGCGGACGCCGCTCGACCACCCGCTCGGCCGCGGGCTGGACCGCCGGCGTGCCTTTCCGGGTCTGCGCCGCCACGAGGGCGATCAGCGCCGATCCCAGCATCAGGATCCAGACGACCGAGCCGTCCTCCGACGACGGGCTCCTCGGACCGGGGTTGGGCGTAGACATTCTGAGAGAACCCGGGCGCGAACAGCCGCGCTTCCCGGCTAGAACGTCGGCTGCTGCGGTGCGTTCCCCGGCGCCCACCGCGCCGGCCGGTCTTCCGGGGGCGGATCGGGCTTTCGCGATCGCGCGCGGGGGGGGCGAAGGTTCGACCGTTCGTCGAGTCCGCACCGGCGGCGCGTCTCATCGCAGGCGGATGCCGGGGCTGGAGCCCGGCACCCGATTCAGGTCGGCCGCGACTCAGCGGGTCGGTGCGGCGGTGCCCTTCCCGGATGCGCCGGGCGTCGAGCCGGCCCCGGCATCGTTGGCCCCGGTGCTGTTGGACGTTCCGGAGCGGCTCTTGTCGCCCGTTGTCGGGCCGCTTCCGGCCGCCCCCGGGGACGACCCGGCACCGGCGTCGTTCGGGCCGGTGCTGTTCATGGTCCCGGACTTGGTAGTGCCCGAGCCGCCCTCCGCCGCAATGGCGGCGGACCCGAGCATCAGCGTGCCGGCGAGAGCCAGCGTGAGGATCTTCATGGCGTTTCTCCCTGGTTTCGGCGTGAACCACGCGTTTGCTAACCCAGGGTCGGGGTGCGACGTTCCGGCACAGCGCGGGCGTTCTTCGGGGATCGTCCCGGCAGCCCATAGCTTCGATCCTGCGCGACGCGTCGGGACGCCGATGCGGGTGGGCCTGCTCAGGCGCTGAGTGCTGGCTCCAGGAGGGCGCCGCCTGCCACCGGGCGCATGCGCGCGAGCGCTGCCGTCGCCATGTCGGCGAGCGATTGCAGGCGCGAGACCGTGGCGTCGTCGGGCTCGACCCAGGCGCTCCAGTAGGCGCCGAGCGCCGCCACGGGCTCCGGCACGCCGATCGGGATCATCACCAGGCTGCACATCGCCGTCGCCAGATACGCTTCGACGGGCAGGCGACGATCGCCTTCAATGTAGGGAACGACGGCCGGGCGCTTGTTCAGCATGACCCAGCCGGAGATGCAGTCCTGCAGCCGGAAGCGGCGCCCCTTCCACAGCGGTCGGATCGCGTCCTCGGCGACGTAGTGGCAGAACTCGCCGTCCCGCAGCACCACCGAGATGCCGTCGGCGCCGGCGATCGTACGGGCGGTGTCCCGCAGGGCGGCCACCAGGTCGGGCAGCGACGAGATCGTGAGGAGCCGGGCGCGAGCCTCTTCGAGGCGTGCATCATCCATGGCGCGCACCCTATCAGCCAAGCGGCTCCCGTGCACGCGATGCGAAGCATCCTGCGGAGGTTTCACCGCGGCCGACGACGCCACGGTCCGGGTGCGACCTGCGACCACGTATCCGTACCGGACGCCGCCCCCTGCGTAGTACGGAGCGGGCTTGCCGACGGCAGGTGCGCGCGATGCCGCTGTTCTACATCGACCTTCACGACGGAACGAACTTCGTCCGCGACACCCAGGGCTTCGACCTCCCCGACATCGCGGCCGCGCAGGCGCGGCTGGTGCAGGTGATGCGGCGGGTGGCCCAGCTGCTCGACGCCGTCTCGGACCGACAGGACTACCTCGCCATCGTCCGGGACCAGAACGGCAAGGTCGTCATGCGGGCCACCCTCACGCTCGATCTCGAGGAGGTGGACGCGGTGTGAAGGGCCGCCATCAGTTCCGCGCGCCGGGCGACCGGAACAGGTAGTAGCCGGCCGAAAGCATCGCCTCATGGGCCTCCAGCGACTGGAAGCCGGCCGGCGGCCGCTCGCCCACCACGGTGCCGCTGAACTCCCAGATCGCGCCGTCGATGAAGCGCGGGACCGGACGATCCTGCCGGACGGCGCAGCGCAGCTCGGGCCTCCGGCGGCGACGGAAGACGTTGAAGTCGGCGTAGGCGGCGGGCCAGTGCATCGGCATCCCTGCGGTGGCGGGCGGGTCTCTAAGCATCCGCCGGACCAGTTCGCCACCCGGTCGCCGCCCCGCCCTGCGGCCAAGCCCGGGACAGATCCCGGAGGCATGTCGGGAGCGAGCTTGACCGAACCAATGGTGGCATGCCTCGTTCCTTGTTCGTTCTCACCGTGGGTTGAGCCAGGGAGTCGATGCGGTGCCACCGAGACGGCCAGAGGTCCCATGCCTCGCGGCCTACCCCTTCATCGTCGTCCGGGTGGCCTGCACCCTTTGCCCGCACCGGAGCGGGAGCTACCGCCTCGCGCGCCTTGCGGCGAAGTTCGGCCCGGAGACCCCGCTGGCGGACGTGCTGGAGCGCATCGCCCTCGATTGCCCCTGGCGGGAACGACCGGGCGCGCGAAGGGGCAACCAGTACGTGCCAAGGTGCCAGGCCCACTTTCCGGACCTCGACCGGGCGGGTCCGCCCGACCTGCCGCCGGGCATGGGCGGTCTCCGGCTGATCCGAGGGGGAAAGCGGTGAGGCGCGCGGAACGCGACGGACGTGAAGCCCGAGCGGCCTTCGGCACGTTGACGCGGATGGCGCGAAGGGGCGCCGTTCCCACAGGAGCGCTCGCCGATGCGAACCGTCCCCGCCCGTCTCGCCGCCGCCGCGGCGGTGCTCTGCGGCATCGCCGGGCCGGCCGGGGCGGAACCCGAAGCGCGAGCGCGAGCCAACAACTGGGCGGACATGCGGTCCGCCCTCGCGACGTGCTGGACGGTGCCGGCTGGCACGGACGGCTCGCTCCTCGCCTACCGCTTCGGCCTCGACAAGACGGGGGCGATCCGCGGCACGCCGCGCATCATCGCGCGCCAGCTCAAGGGCGATGCCGAGGCGCAGCGGCACTATCAGGAGGCGGCCGACGCGGCCCTCGCCAAGTGCTTTCCGATGCCGGTCACGCCGTCCTTCGGCGCGATCCTCGGCGAGAGCCCGATCTACCTGCGCTTCGTGAACACGCCGCCGACCGGAACGTATCAGCTCAACAGCAACATCACCGTGTTCGCCCCGCGATGAGCCCGCCATCCGGCTCACCGGGCACTCACGGCGCTTCGGGCCGCGAACGCTCTTGGCTGGCATAGAGCGCATCCTCGGGCGTCAGCAAGCCATCGATGGTGAAGGACGAGACTTCGCGGACCTCGCCGTGAGCGAGGCGCAGCTGTTCGACCTCGGCCCGAGACAGAAGACCGGCAATGCGATCCACCCGCCACCCGTCCGGCATCGCGCCGGACACGGTCCGCAAGGCCTCGCCATCGGTGTCGGCATAGGTGCCGAACACCATCACCTTATGGCTTCGGTCGTCGTCGGCGTTGGGTGCCAGCACGCTCACGCGATAAGGGATCATTGGTGCCTCCAAGTTTGAACTGAGTTGACGAGACCCAAGTAACGCAATCGCGGCGGACTTGTCTTAATTTTTGATGATTGTCGATCCTGCGATTGGGTGCCAAGTCCCGCGGGGCTTCCTCACGCGGAACCCTTCCAACAGTCCCGATCGTCCGAAGGAGGTATCGGAGATGCCCTGGTCGACGATGCGGTGCGGGGCAGAGGCGGCAGCAGACGCGATGCCGAATCGAAGAACCGGACGATGATTGGGTGCCGATGCCGACAGCGTCTCGCGCCGTCTGCGGCCGCACGGAGCGGTGGCGACCCCGGTTGGGCTCGAACCAACGACCTGCCGCTTAGAAGGCGGCCAAGGCGCAGAACTAAGCTATTGCTGAGGCTTGGGTTTCGGAAGCGTTGTCGTTGCCGTGTTGCGTCGATGTTGCAGTTACAGCCGCGCCGAGCACCGAAAGCTCGCCCGCTGTGATCGCCCGGCGGTCTGTCCGGCCGGCATCGAACAGGTGACCGTAGACCCGCTGCGTGAACTCGGGCGACTCGTGCCCGGCCCATTCGGACACTTGCTTGATCGCGGCGCCCTCATCAATCCAGAGGCTGACGGCGAAATGCCGGAAGCTGTGCGCCGTCCACCGCGGCGTGCCGTCGGCGGCGACAATGCCGAGGGCGATTTGCAGCGGCGCAAGCTGGCGGTTCACGATGTTCGGATAGCCGATCGGCGTGCCCTTCTCCGAAGGGTAGACCAGTCCGCCAGCGCGGCCGCTCTTGGCCTTCCAGTTGGAGAGGATCGCGGCGAGCTGCGGGCCGACCGGGACGCTGCGCAGGGCCGCCACCGTCTTCACTGCGTCGAGGGCGTTGTAGCGGTCGACGGCCTCGCGCACCTGGAGATCCTCCGGACGGACGCGGCGCCAGTCGAGCCCCCTCGCCTCTCCGATCCGCAGGCCGGCAAGCGCCATCGTCGCGAGGAACGGCCGAAGCCAGGGCGTCGCGTGGAAGCTGTCCACCAGCGCGTCGGGATGCTCGGCGCGGAATGCACGTAGGGCCCGGATCGGATGAGCCGCGTCGGTACGAAGAACTTCGATTGTGCGAAGCCCGGAAGCCGTCCGCTCACGCGCGATGAGGAACAGGGCATCGGTGTCGGCCGCTGTCGCCAGCAGGGCCCGCACGACGTCACGCTCGGGGATGCGCACCGTGCCCTCGGCTTGGCGGATCTCCGCGCGCCGCGTCTTCCGGCGGCTGCGCAGCGACCGGACCGGGTTCACGTAGGCCAACCGGCGCCGAATGGCCTCATCGTAGATGGCGCCGAGGACGATCCGGGCCCGTCGGCAGGTGTCATCCGTCCGACCCTCGGCCTTCAGCCTCTCGAGCCAGTCGCCGATGTCGGCCGGGTGGAGCTTCGGCAGCAGCCGCGTGCCGAGAAACGGTCCGACGTGGTTCCGGTAATAGACCCGGTAGTTATGGAGCGTTGCCCCGGCCGCCTGGTCCGCCTCCAGGGCCGTAATGAGCAGCCCGTAGGCCTGATCCACCGAACTCGCCGCCCGATCCGGAACGTGGCTCCCGGTGGCCACCTCGCCTCGCACGCGGACCAGGAAGGCGTCGGCCTCCTTCCTGGTCGGGAATTGCTTGAACCGTCGCTCGCCGCCGCTGTCGTTGTAGCTCGCCAACCAAGCGGTCTTGCCGCTCGGTAGTGTCCGCTTTCGAATCGTCGCCATTCCGGCCCTCCAAAAAGGCAGTTCCAACCACCCCGTTTAGAGCGTAATGGATTTTATCGGAGTGTCACTCATAAAACCGCTTGACGCTTCATCAGAGCATGGCTCATATAAAAGGACAGCAGCGCATGGCACTGCTTAGCGCCCTCGTGAAGGCGGTCGCCGATGTCGAAGGGATTGATGAGGTTCAGGTCGGGTGGGTCGCCCGACATCTCCGAGAGGCCGGCTTGATCACCCAAGCGGGAAGAGGACGTGGAGCGGCTCATATGAGCAACGCTGACGCTGCCAACCTGCTGATCGGAGTCAACGCTGCGACAAGTGCGAAGGACGGATCCGTCTCAGTGCTAGCCTATCGATCTCTACCGTGCGGGAAGGCTGATCTCCGACGCGCAGACAAGATGGCTTTGGCGTTTTCGAAAGGAACTACCTTCGGTGAGTCCCTTGAGGCGCTTATAGAGCTGGGGCGGCACAAAGATAATGAGCTCAGTCGGCTTGAGGAAGAGTTGTTTCGATCATCTCATTATTTCGAGGGCGTAATTTCAGGTGAATTTCAGCAATTATGTGAAATCCACCGCGCCAAAATTGATGAAATTATTTATTCAGAGATTACTTTTAGTCGGCCTTACCGCAATGTTTCCGTCTTGATACAAGACCAGGCATCACAGGGTGTGAAAGGTAGTGTCATCGCAGATGAAGCTGAGCCGATAGCAACGGTAGAATTTTGGGATCATCGAGCAAAATGGCCGGTGAGTGGAGACCGCGATGAGCGGGTGAGGATTTCCTTCAGAACTATTCTCGCTGTCGGATCAATATTGACCAACTAGCAGGAGCACAGGATGACCAATGTCACAACGCGCCCATCCGGCGCGAACGATACCGGCTTGCCTCTCGCCGAGGATATGATGACCGGTGCTGAGGCAATCGCCAAGTTCATGTTTGGCGATGCGACCGAGACGAACAAGCGCCGGGTCTACCATGCCGCCGACAAGCTAGGTCTTCCGACCTTCCGACTCGGCGGGACCCTTTGCGCGCGGCGCAGCACGATCCTTCGGTGGATCGAAGCCCAGGAGAGCGCAGCGTGACCGCGATCGTCCTGCCCTTCCGGTTCGCTCGGCGGCTGCCGCAGATCAGGAAAACGGCCCGCTACATGGTCTCGGTCCCGGCCAACCATGCCGAGGGACACCTTCGCGAACAGCTCCGCCGGCTCGAGGACGGGCTTCGGAAGAAAGGCGTTGCGGAGCCGCTTATTCGGTCCGAGGTTGGATCCTACGAGGGCGCCATCCGAGCGCATCTGTGGCGCCTCCTGATCAGCCAGGGGGGCGCGGCGTGAAGCACGCGGACACGAAGGGCAATCCGAAAAAGGAAAAGCCTCACCTGCGCCTCTACGAATGGCTTACCGACTCTAAGGCCTGGACGGATCTCAGCACGGACGCACGGGCCCTCTACATTCTGCTGAAGCAGAAATACCGCGGTATCAACAATGGCCGGATCATCCTCTCGGTGCGGCAGGCCTGCGAAAATCTGCAGATTGGAAAAACGACCGCGGCCAAAGCCTTTCAGGAATTGGAGGTGCACGGCTTTATCGAGATCGTTATTCGCGGCAGCTTCGATGGGCGGAAGGACGGCCGAGCAACCGAATGGCGGCTGACCGAACACGAATGGAATGTGTCCGGTGAATTGCCGACCAAGCGCTTCATGAGTTGGACGCCTGGAAAGGATTTGACGGTCCGCGCTGGGGTACAGTCGGTACCTGAGGGCGGACAGTCGGTACCTCAGGGCGGACCGCTGAGGTCATCAATTCCTAAAACGGTATCTCAGCGCGGACTGTGAAGCCCGGTTTTGGCATTCTCACGGTCCGCCCTCAGGTACACATCTAATATGCCAGTCCGTAGAGCGCCGAGCGCCTCACGCGACAAGCATCCAGCACCATTCCCAGATCGGCCGTCACCGCGGCTGTGCGACCTCGCGCTATCGAGGACAGGAGAAAGCTATGTCAGAAAAAGAAAAGGACGTTCACCGCGTCTCGCCTCTGATCCACCCGGCGGTCACGATGGCCGTTGTGATGGCGCAGAAGAGTTACGCCAATGCGGGCCGCCGTGATTTCAGCGGCACCGAATTCGAGCAACTGCTGGATTCCGTCTGCATCGGCGACGACTGGAATAATCCCCCCGTAGATCACCGGACGCTCGTGCTGATGATGATGGCCGCGCTGCAGTTCGGGATTTGGGTTGAGCAGACCGTCTGCCCTCTGGCGACCCGAGCAGCTCTCGAGGCTGTCGAAACGCAATCCTACGCCCATGGTGCGGTCACGGCGGGGATGATCGTCGAACTCGGCAATCTCGCCAATCAGCTTGCGGCAACGGCCCGACGCTGAACGAAGCGGCTCGGGAAGCGCCGGCCAGCGCCCCCGAGCCTCGACCAAACCCCCACAGCAGGAAATCCGATCATGAATATCGATATCACGGCTCCGGCCGACCCGCACGCACTTCAGCGTGGCCCTGTCACGGTCGCGATCGCCGCGATGCGCGACGCTGATCCCGAGCGGTCGGCACTTCAGACGCTCCGTGCTTCGCTCCTGTCTCGAATTGCCGATGACCTGGCGCAGCTCGAACGCCTGCAGGACATCGGCGACCGTCTCGAAGTCGGGGGGCAGGCTTGATGAGCGCTGATGCAAAGAGGGCTTTCGCCACAAACGTGCCGACGCCCAACCCCAATAAGCCACCGGCGACGATCCGAGGTGGCTTTCTCATCGTCCGGCGTGATGACCGGACGGGACGCCTGATCACCCTCGGCAAGACACCTTACGAGCACGGGACGTGCGCCGAGGCAAAAGCTCAGGCCGTGGTTATGGCCGAGCGGCTCGGTAGCGAGTTCGCGGTGTTCTGCGAGGTCGACGCTGTGCTGCCTCCACCTGTCGAGGTGGTGGCCGCCGAACCCATCATTGAAGCCGAGCCGTCCCCACCGCCTGCCGTGCAGGTGCCAGCACCTCACCCCCCTGTAGTCGTCGAGCGCCGCACCAAGCGCCGCCCTGCGATCGGAGGGCGTGCGTCATGACAGTGCGAAAGCACATGCACCCCTGGATGTCGGACGGCTCACCCGAGCAGGAATGGGCGGTTGCGCAATTCGAAGCGGTCCGCGCTTTCGAGGCAATCAGCGATCGATCCGAATTGCTCGCTCTCGCCGAGGCGGCGCATCGCGGCCCGCTCGAGCTCGCACGTCGAATGCGGCAGACCGAGTATGCGACGGGTCCTGACGCCGAGCCGGGGATGAACCTCGCTGAGTTCTGGGGGCACCTTTACGGCGAGGACTCAGACCTCAATGCGTCCTATCCTGCGGCCTACGCGTATTCATTCCAGGCCGTCGCCCCATACCTCGCGTTGCTCCATTAAATACGAGTGAGACACGACAGGCCGCCGCAAAGCGGCGGCCTGCTATTCGATGGAGTTACCAAAATATTGAATATTGAAATGCTTGCATAAATGGAAATCAGATATTCAATTTTATAAAATATAGTTAGCAGTATCCGTCGCATTCGCTATAAGTATATCGCCCTTTCGGACGGTTGATCGTTTGACGCTGAAATCCTCCTACGACCGCCCCGCACCCGCTAGAACAGTTGCCCTGATCGTGCCACTTAACAGTCACTCTATGACTACAACTGCTCACCAAAAACCAATTGTTGCCGTCTTGCTCAAATGCAACACAGTTGGCTTGAGCTTGAGAGGCAATGAATAGCCCGGCCATGCCTAGGCTAAGGCGGATAATTGAACGTCGCATGTGATTTCCTGGCCATTTCCCAAGGAATTATTCGCATTCTGATTTTCGGCTTTCAAGGCCGTGATGGCTACTGCAATGACCTCTGCCTCAATTGCCAGAACAGAGTGGCAGCGCTGACACAGCGGATTACGCCTCGAGCCTAAAAGCCGTATTCTCAAGAAAAATTAACTGGCAAGCCGCACAAACCAAGAAAAATTGACTGATGCAGTGAGTGATGGTCACTTAGCCAAATCAAGGCAACGGCTTCGGCGCCGATTGCCGGGAAGTTGAATTAGCTGACTTCCGGAAGTCGAGGTTGCGATCCGGCGGGACGAAAGGCATCGTTCCAGCACAGTCGAAGTCGTGCCTCGAGCCGACCAGCACGCCCACAATATCTGCACCACTAGCGCCACCCGGCATTGCCGCGGGCTGCATGCCTGCGCCTACATTCGGAGTACCCGACATGCCAACCACTGAGCCATCGCCAGCCCTTGCCCACATACTCGCAGACCTGACCGCGGCGGGCGTCCGACCGACATCTCTCGGCGTCATCTGCACCGCTGGCGATATCGGCATGAGCGATCAGGAAATCAGCCGGCTTGTCGACGAGCTCGCACAGCGTCCACTCGAGGAGGTGAATTGCCATGCCTGATCTTTCTTGGCTCGCAGACCTCATTCGGCGTGCTCCGATCCTACACGTCGACACCCGAGAAGCTGAGAAGGCTGGCGATGCCGACCGTCTCGCATATGGCCGGGCAGTCCAGGCGTGGCAGGCAGAGGCCGCACTAGCGCTCACTGAAGCGCACCAGCCCGCCACCAATGAGCCTGACGCCTACGCCCGGACTGCGACCGCATCCGCGTTGCTGCGCCTGATTCCGGGCTAGTGCACCCCGCGCTGCCTTCCGCTGCTCAATTGCCTTCGCCAATCCAATAAGGAGGGATACCCATGGCCCGTCTCGGCAAGCTGAAGCCGCTGGTCCCGACTGCAGAGTTCCGAACATGCCCGCCGCCCACCGACATCCGAACGGGCCGCGCCATCCGTCAGCAGGATCCGTTCTACGGCTCCACAGCATGGCAGGATCTCCGCAAGGCCGTCGTCGCTGAGCGTGGTCGGCAATGCGAGGACTGCGGCGCCCAGCCTGGCCGCGTCTACGTCGACCATGTGGTGGAGTTGAAGGACGGCGGCGCGCCGCTCGACCGCAGCAACCTGCGCGTCCTCTGCCCCTCGTGCCACACCACGAAGACGGGGCGAGTCCGCGGCGAACGGCTCCGGTCATGATGGGAGGGGTGGGGTCGATTCTTGCCGGTCGAGGAGGGGCACCCATCACACGGGTAGCCACCGAGAGGTTTTACATTTTGCAGGCCCAGCCCAGAAAATCGGACCCCAGGGGTGGCTTTCGCTTTTGAAGGCGGGTTGAGGGAGTAACCCTAGTGGCCGCCGATTAAACGAAACGAGATTCCGTCACTCGGAATTCTGGGCCGCCCTTCTTTTCCAATTTAATTAAATCCACCCAGCGCGAAAAAATGGAGCAGACCAGATGAGCGACGACGCGAACGCCCACGCCCTCGGCAATGAGATTCTGTCGGCACTGCAGCGCGCTATGGAAAATGGCATGTCGCCAGTCCAAGCGATCGAGACCGGAATAATGGCGGTCGGCAGCCTTGGAATTCAGATCGAGGGAGAATTCAAATTCGGCTCGCGGCTGACGATCGTTGGCGAGGGATTGGTCGACGCCTCGCCGGAGCGCGCTGCAAAGCGATCGAAGCCGATGAACTGAGCAAGTTATCCACAGGCTCGGCAAACAGTTGCTTTGCCGGCCCGGTGCCCCTACTTAGCGGGTGTGGTGGAAGAGCTGGCCAGCGCCTCGGGACGAGGCGGGTCAGCATAGGCCCCCACGCCTCGCGGAACAGCTCATCGGGACGATGAGGGGAAGCGGGAAGACTCAGGTAGCAGCCACTCGGGACGAGTGGGCGACTGGGGAAGCTGGAGGCGCAAGCCTCGTTTCCGCGCCGCTCCGTGCACGTCCTGAATCACGTCACAGCGGCACCATCCCAGCCCGAGCCGCGCGCCGGGCCCGTTGTGAGCGTACCTATGAACCGAGCCCTCCCCCCGCGCTTCGGCGCCTTCCACGCCTCCTTCCTCGCCTGTGAGATCGGCGGCATCCGCGTCGCCTTCGATGCTCACACTGAGATCGGCGTGGCCGAGTTCAAGGCCGCGGCCGCCGCCCTCAAGGACAAGCTGGTCGAGGTCAAATCCTTCGGCGACGAGTCTCGCCAGCGGCTCGCCGGCTTCGACAGTCGCCTAGCCGAGGTCGAGCAAATGGCTGCTCGCCGCGGCGGCGCCGGCGGCCCGGCCGTGCTCAAGAGTTGGGGGCAGCGCTTCGTCGAGAGCGAGGAATACAAGAGCGCCGAGGGCTCCCGCGATCGGCAGGGCCGGCGTTATCACGCCGTCGTCGCCGCGACGGAGATCGAGCACAAGAACCTGACCAGTGTCAGCGGTTCAGGGGCTTCGCTCGTCCCGGTGGATCGGCGCGTCGACAACCCGGCGCTGCTCCCCTGGGTCCAGCCTTCGGTTCGCGATCTTGTCGCCCCCGGCACGACCTCGAGTAATGCCGTCAGCTACCCGCGGATGACCGGACGCACAAACAACGCGGCGTCCGTCGCCGAGGGCGCGCTGAAGCCTCAGAGCGACGCGAACTTCGAGGAGGTGGTCGCCCCGGTACGGACGATCGCGCACTTCTTTCTCGCGACCCGGCAGATCATGGACGACGCGCCGGCCCTGGCGGCCACGATCGACGCCGAGGCGCGCGCCGGCCTCGCCGACCAGGAGGACGCTCAGCTCCTCTTCGGCGACGGCACCGGCCAGAACCTGCTTGGCCTGGTGCCGCAGGCGTCCGCCTTCGTGAAGCAGTGGGCGACCAGCAACGCGACGCCGCTCGACGTGCTGATCCAGGCCATCGCGCAGGTGGAGGCTCTGAACTGGAAGGTCGACGGCATGGTGCTTAACGCCGTCGACTGGCGGCGTCTGCAGAGCATCCGAGACTCGACCGGCCGCTACGTCGGCAACTCGCCCTTCGAGGCTGAGATCGCTCAGCGCATCTGGAACACACCGGTGGTCGCGACGAACCGGATGCCGATGGGCAAGTTTTTGATCGGCCCGTTCCGGACGCAGGCGCAGATCTTCGACCGCCTCGGCGTCGAGGTGGTCGCGTCGAGCGAGGACTCGGACAACTTCCGGCGCAACCTGATCACGCTGCGCGCGGAGGAGCGTCTCGCCTTCACCTGCCGTCGGCCAGCCTCGTTCGTAACGGGCGATCTCACCGCGTCGCTGGCAGGCTGATCGGATCCATCGCGATGTCGGACGATACCGTGATGGTGCAGCCGGTCCGGACCTTCCTGGAGGGGTCGGACCTGAAGCACCCGGAGAGTGAGGCCTACCCGGTCTCGCGATCCCGAATGCTGGAGCTCCACGGCAACGGCCTGGTGGAGCACGTCGAGGGCGAACGCGCCCCGGCGGCGCCCGCCAGCCCGGAGCCGGAGGCCCTGCCCGCTCCGGTTATCGAGATCCCGGCCGCGCCCGAGCCATCCGCCGATCTGGCCGCCCCGCGCCGCCGCGGTCGGCCTCCGAAATTACGCTGAGGGAGACTCAAATGTCCGGAGTCGGTGAAATGGCACTCCAGGCCTACATTTTCGGCGCGTTCCGTTATGATCCGTCGTTATCGATCCCGTTTTGCCCCTCAGAAGAAGCCCGGCCTAAACTGGGAGCGACAGACAAGGGGTTGATCTACGATCTTGTCGAAGGCCAGTTGCTGCAGTGGTCTGCAGACCATTGGATTACGCAAGAACAAAACTCAGTTACTACGTGGCCATTCATACAGTCGGATCCGCGGTTCGCCGATGTGCCCCGCATGGGATCCAAAGTGACTTGCTTGCCCGGCACTTACGCTGGCTTTCCAGTTCCAAAACTGTCTTACAAATGGTTCGTTGATGGCGAGCAATATCACGGCGGCTCTGTGGTGGCGCAGTTTGGGATGAATGCGGACGAACTAGCTTTCATGAAGCAAGGTCGGCAAATTGAGTGCGAGGTGACAGCGGAGCAAGTCCCCTACGTGCTTAGGGGTGACGCGCTTCTAAATCGCGTCAGTAGCCGCGCGATTGGCTACATCCGGCCGGCCATGCCAGCCTGATCGAGCTTGTCGGGGTGCGCATTTCCCGCGGCCTGCGCCCACTCGGCGGTGGCTGAAACACCGAGCGCCGGCGGCCCTGTTACTCGCGGGGCGTGGCTGGCATCTTCTTCTCTCGTGGTGCCACCATGGCCATCCCGCTCCGCACCCGCCGCGACCTGAAGAATGCCGGGCACGCGATGGCTGTCGAGGCGATGGAAGCCTTCCGGCTGCACATGAACTCGCTCAGCCAGGCGGAGATGGACGACGTCGAGCACGTCGAGCGCCTGACCCGTCGCATGCTGGGCGCCGCCGATGCGGTCGCCAGCGAATACCGGACCGCCGGCATTCCCGAGGACTGGATCCGCAGATTCCTCCTGAGCTTCCGCCGCACCGTCGCCGCGGAATGCCAGGCCCTGAGCCTAACCCTCCGGCCCGTCGCCGGCACCGCTTGATCGGATCGCGTCATGGCCTCGATCGACACCATCCGCCGGATCCGGGTCCAGCAGGTTTCCGAGGGCGCCGATACCGTCCGCCGTGACCTGCAGGGCTTGGTCGACGCACAGGGCAAGGTGGCCGCCGCCACCGAGGCAACCTCTGTCGTCACAGAAACCGCTTCGCGCCGGCAGCTATCGGCCGCCACCGCCTACCAGCGCGTTCTGCAGCAGGTCGACGCGAACGCGCGATCGGCGAACGCCTACGAGCGCGCCTTGAGCACCTTGAACCGTGCCGCAGGGCAAGGCGTCGTTGCGGGCGAGGAACAGGCCCGAGTGCTGGGCCTGATCGAAAGCCGGTACGGGGCCGTTGCGCGGGCGGCACAGGAGGCTGCAACGGCGCAACGGCGGGCTTGGAGCGACGTCGGTGCCGCCGGATCGAAGGTGCTCGAAAACATTGAGGCGTCACGGAAGCTCGGCTCGCTCGGCACCGGGGCGCTGACGGCGGCCAATTCGAACGGCCGCCTTCGCGCCGACCAGGTGCAAAACCTAGCCTTTCAGGGGTCCGACATCCTCTCGTCGCTCGGGAGCGGCAGCAACCTGTCGACGGTGGCCTTTCAGCAGGGCCCGCAAATCGCTCAGGTGTTCGGCGGGCCCGGGGGCGCGAGCGTCAAAGGCGCTTTCGCTCAGGCCAGCGAGGCGGCGACCGGACTGGCGGCCCGGTTGGGCGTCGTCGGCGGCGCCGTCGCAGGGTTGGCGACCATCACGCTCGCCGGCGTGGCGGCCTTCTCGTCGTACAGGAGCGCGCAGGCCGAGTTGGAGAAATCCCTCACCGGCATCGGCCGCGCATCGGGCACCACCGCGGGCCAGATTAACGCATTGGCACCCGCCGCCGCGGTCGCTGGCAACGTCTCGGTTCGATCAGCCCGCGAGATGGCGGGCCAGTTCGCAGCCACGGGCCAGATCGGATCGGAGATGTATGCCGGGCTGATCGGGACGGCGAAGGATTACGCGGCGACCACGGGCCAGGAATTGCCCGACGCGACCAAGGCGCTCGCCGCTGCCTTCGCGGATCCCGCCAAGGGTGCGGACACGCTCAATGCGCAGCTTGGGTTCCTGAACGACACGACCCGGGAGAACGTCCAGCGGTTGCAGGCGCAGGGCGACCGTCTCGGCGCGCAAAAGGTGCTGTTGGACGCCTACCGGACCGGTCTGACCAGCGCGACCGAATTGACCTCCGGGTGGGGCCGGGCAACGGCGGCCGTCGGCACCATCATCTCGAACACATGGGACGCCGCGGGCGAGGCGATCGATCGGGTTGTCACCGGCGGCGACCTAGAGACCCGCCTCGCCACCGCGCAAAAGGTCTTGGAGAATTCCAGGAACCGGGCCGCAGGAGTGTTCGGGACCATCCTCCCGAGTCTCGCCGGCAGCGACGTGACGGCAGCGCGCGACGAGGTGGCCCGGCTGCAGGCCCAGGTCGACAAGCGGGACGCGGCAAGCCGGCAGGCACAGCAGGCGCAGGTTTCCCTTCGGATTGGCGACATCGTGCGCGGGCTCGATCCGGCCGCGGAGGCGATCAAGAAAATCTCCGACCAGGCGAGCGACATCGGCAAAAACCTGAGCCGCCTGCCGTTCGATGAGCAGGGCGCGGCCAGGAGCGCAATGGAAGGCCTCGTCGCGCAGTCGCGGATCCTGAAGGAAAACATGGCGGCCGGTGGGGAGCAGTACGCCGCGAGCCTACGGCAGGCGCAATTTGGGCAGCGAACCGTTGGGTTCACGCCGCAGGGTCTGAGCGCCGCGCAGATCGAGAACGACATCGCGGAGCGCGGGCGCCAAGCGCAAGCCAGCGGCCCGCGGGACCAGCAGCTTGCGGCGCTTCAGACCCTGGAGCTCGAGCGCACCACGCGGCTCAAGACCCTCGATCAGCAATCGACCCTCGACCTCAACGCCGTCGGCGGTGCCTTCTCTCGGATGGCCCAGAGCCTGCAACAGCAGATCATCGCGGCAGCCAACGCCTCCGGCCGGATCCCGGCGGGCATCATCGCCGGCATCGGCGGCCACGAGTCCGGGAGCAACCCGAACGTCGGCTATTCCAAGATCCTCGGCGAGAACGGCCGGCCGTCATCAGCCTATGGCCTCGGCCAGATCACCAAGGGGACGGCGGAAGAGGCGGTGCGCGGCGGCTACCTCCCCCAGGGCTACGATCGCACCGACCCGGCGACGATGGCGCAGGGCATCGCCGGCGTGCTGTCCATGAAGATGGACCAGAACGGCGGGAGTCTGGACCGGGCGATCATGGCCTACCGCGGCTCGAGCGATCCGCGGGTGAACCAGTCCTATTTGGCCGACGTGAAGCGTCGTGCCGGCGAGATGGGCGACGCTTCCGTGGGTGCGCAGGCGAAGGACCAGGACGCCTACACGCGGGCCCTACGGGACCAGCAGCAGGCCCTTCAGAACGCCACGCAGAATTACGGGAAAAACGGCCTCGCCCTTGATGCGAATTCGGAGGCGGCCCGGCGCTATAACGCGCTCCTGGATGCCGGCGTGCCGGCGAGCGACGCGCTCTCGGCCTCGATCCACGGCCTTGCCACACAGACCGCCACCGCCGCTCGGCAGCTCAAAATCACGCAGTTCGCCAGCGACACGGGATTCGAGCGGGACCAGCTCGGCCGCGATCGATACGACCAGGGCGCCTATGCGAAGGCCCGGGCGACCGTCGGCGATACCGACTCCACGCAGGCCCGATTCGTGATCGACCAATCCCGTCAGACGGCGGTGCTCACGGATGCTAGGGCGAGCTTCTCGGATGCCTTCGGCGGGTTCGCTCAGGATCTCCGGCGTGGGACGAGCGCGGCGCAGGCGGCGAGTAACGCCCTCGGCAAGCTGTCGGACAAGCTGATTTCCACCTTCACGGACAGCATCACGTCGAGCCTGTTCGGATCGGCGGCCAAGGGCGGGGGTGGGTTCCTGTCGGGCCTATTCGGAGGCAGCAAGGACTCGGGCTTGCCGAACCTCAGCTTCTCCCCCTTCGCTATGGGCGGCGTCATGACGAGCCGCGGCCCGGTCCCGTTGAACGCTTATGCGAATGGCGGGGTCGCGAACTCGCCGCAGATGGCGATCTTCGGAGAGGGCCGGATGAACGAGGCCTATGTGCCCCTCCCGGACGGGAAGCGGATCCCGGTCGCGATGGCGGGCCCCGCGAACTCGAACTCGCAGAGCAACACTGACGCCAGGAATTACAACATCGACCTGCGAGGCTCGACCCTCACAAGGGAAGAGGTGTCGGCGGCCCTGACCAAAGCGATTGCCGCGAACAACGCGGAGCAGGATCGGACGCACGAGGAGCGAGCGGAATACCGGCGGCGGGCCGGCCTCTAAGGGCCGGAAATCCGGATAGGACCGATCGCCCATTTCAAATAACCGCACGGCGCCGGGGAGCGGGAATTACAGGCCTCTGCAGCGGCTGGACTCCGAATTACCGGCGATTCCGAATTTCACCTTCCGAGCATTTGCCGGAGGCCCCGAATCCGATCGCGCATCAGATTCTATGGAACACAATGGGGCGGCCCCTTCGCGCGCACGCGAGGCTCGCGTAGGGGCCGCCTTTTCAAAAGCGCATTTTCAAGTAGGATCTGGTTAGAGCCGCAGCCGGGACGCTATGGCTCTGTTGATGTTAGACAGGCATCAAATAGAAGCCGAGGGAGATTTCGATTGAAGTCTCCTTCGGCGTTCGCTTGAATTTCACCTTGATTAACGGAAGCAAATTCATCGTACAGTCCTTTTTACAAAACCGTCGCTCTACCACTTCGGTACACTCCGTGGACGGCAACCGACTATAAGCACGGCGCGCGCTTTTGGTTAAGGCGTAATTGCGGCTTTCACAGTCTAGACCCTTGGATCACATTCCGACCGCAATTCGAATTTGCGGGGTCGGGCTCTCGGAATCCCTGCAAAGAGCTTGAATTCCCCGACATCGAGACAGGAATAGGGACAGACAAGCGCCGCGCGACGCGAATTCCTGCTATGCGTCGGCCGCCCGACTCCCCTTTTCGAAAAGCCTCTTTGTCTGTCGTGCTCTTCGTGGTGTTCGGCTTTTTGAACTCACGGTGGCGGATCCAGGCCTACCACTCGCGGTCTACCACCGTGACCAGGTTGGGAGGCTCTTGGCGCCCGGCCGCTGGCGCTCGACCACCTTGACCAATCCGAGGCGCTTAGCCTGCGTGATGGCGTTCTGAAATCTTGAAACGCTGTTTCCAGCCCGGCCAGCGCTTTAAGGTTTTGGCTTATCGCGCTTCTCGATAGCTTCCCGGGCGCCCGGCGGCAGGCCTTCAAACAATTTTCCAATTTGTCGAGGTTGCGTAATCATTGCCTCTGTAATGATATTCAAAAGACTAAACAATTTTAGTGCTACATCCCTGTTGTCGTCGATGACGATTTGCCCTGGATGCACCGCATTGTTGCCAATGACCCGGACGACATCTAAAGCCTGCTGAATTTGAATGGGCATGCCAAGGGCAACAAGTGCGCCAATATCTTTGTCTATGAATTTTCCAGGTTGACCGAGAAAAATAAGTATCTGCTGTAGAGCGAGTCGCAACAATGCAGCAGCCCCTCTCGGTGAAGCCTTAAATATCAAACTAGCTTCGATAAATGATTCCCTGGCGTCCGCGGGCATATCCTCATTTGGCGTGGTATCTAGACCAAAAAACGGAAATACTAGTTTGTCTTTTACCCAAATTGAAAACTGTTCGCAGCTAAAGCACTGAGTAAAATAAAACATTTCCAAGTGGACATCAGAACTAAAATTATCGTTTCTGTGCCCGAAAGGCCTGCCCGCTAGGTACTTTTTGGCCCAATTTACAGTGTTTTCATATTCATGATTTAATTTGTTCTCGTCAATAAATTTTATAAGGGCTTGATCGTCCGGAAGCGAGGGTGGATCACTGGTATATAGTGCATAGGCATCGAACCATTTCTGATGAGCCAGTGCATTGCAATGGGGGCAATTGAAGGATTTGGCCCCCATGATTGGAGAGACAGGTTCGGCCACTATTGACGTTCCTTAGGCTGTTCCTGGGACCGTGAAGCGCCAGCGCCGGTTCATCATGTTCTCGCGTCGCGATGCGCTCGGCGCCGCTAAACGGCGAGCAACGGCGGTCGCACCCCGACGAATCAATTATCGCCCATCTGGCGCCGGATTTTTCCATCGCGCGAGAGAAACTTCAAACGAGCAATTCATAATTGTCGCGGTCTATCCATGGCGCACGGACTGCATACGTAAGAGGGGCTATAAAATGGAGGTCCGCGGCGCGTTCACCGCACTCCTGACTTCGCCCTCAGCATAGCCTGCAGGATCGCTAGCGCGGTCCCTCCGGCGTGGCGCACGGTATCGTCAAAGGTCCTGGCTCGATACCGACGTGAACGAGCGCCAAAAGCAGCGCGTTGCCAGTTCCCTGGTTGGATTATATCACGAAGCGCCAGTCTGGCTGCGCGGAAGCAGTGAGGTTTGGTTTGGGGCCTTGATTATTAACTAGCTATATTACCTCCCGCTAATCTCGGGTTTAGGAAGCGGCGACGTCGGCGGTTTAGTATCGGGTGGCGCCGGTGGCGGTACTGGTTTAGGTGGAATGCCTTAACCCAAATATTTAGGCAGATTCATGCTGATCTCCTAGCACCTACGGGTTGATTATCTTTCTCGCGAAAATCAGACGGCTTAAAGCGATACATATGTCTAAAAAAAGCCTGGGCCGGGGTTATGTCATATAAGCCACTGGGGCGGCCAAAGGCATTTGACTATCATTGTAAGCTAGAGCATTGACTGCATAATAGACTTCAGCTTCGTTTTTATATAGCTTTATCATATCTATTTCTAATTGTTCGACATTAGCTGATTTTATTTGAGCCGCGGCCAGGATATCAAGAAATGATTTCCGTAAATCAAGGTGATTTTTTGCCTTGCCGCTAAAGTCAAACACCAGCCTACCAGCTGAGATAATGGCAGCAAGTGATCCGCCGATTATTGCAAGCACGGGTGAACTGGCAACGCCACCGGCGAAAGCTGCGCTCCCTAAGATAATCCCGGTGAAATTCGACCACCGTCCAAGTGCGCTATAAAATCCCTCTCGGTCCTCGTGATAGCGAGCGTTTCGGAATGCTCGCATTGCCAGGGCGAGTTGCGGCGTCATCGGCGGATAGACGGGGGTTTCGGATCTGGCGGCATCCGCTTGCCCGGGACATTCCCGTACTCCTCGTTCAACGGCTTGCGAGGCGGCGGCTTTGGCGGTGAGTCCCGTGTCGGGGCCGGCTTCTTCGGCGGCGGTGGTGGCGGCGGGTGGCCCTTGTCCGATAGCTGCCATCCTGTCGGCTCCATGTTTGCTCCCTGGCAGATGTAGGTTCTACCTCCCCAGAACGCATCCACCTGCGCGCTGTTGAGACATCCTTCGTGTTCCATCCGTGTTGCACGGACCAGCCTACGCCCCGCCGTAAACCGTTGTAAACGTTAGGCTCGTGTTGCAGGCCAATGCAACACGGATCGGGCCTGATACGGTCATAAAAAACCCGCCAAGCCATTGACTTGACGGGTTATTTTGTGGCGACCCCGCCTGGGCTCGAACCAGGGACCTGCCGCTTAGAAGGCGGCTGCTCTATCCAGCTGAGCTACGGAGTCAGGGGTGCCGACGACGGTATGAGCCATGGGTCCATCCTGCGGTCAACCCTGGGCGTCACCGGTTCTCAGGTCGCGCCGGAGCGAACGCGCCGTGCTGCGCCGCGGTCGGGTCGCGTCTTGCGCTCGACGCGAGCCCCGATGGTTTGCGTCAGACGCCGCGCGCGGCTTCGACCTTGGCCAGCTCGACGGCGGCGCGCAGCTCGATGTCGGCGATCAGGCCGTCGAGGCGGGGATCGCCGCAGGTCTCGGCGCGCTCGGAGAGGCGCCCGGCGATGACCAGCAGTTCGTGGGTGGCGATGCGGCCGGACAGGAGGGAGGCCTTCAGCCGGTCGAGCCCGTCGAGCAGGTCGTGACCGCGCCGCGCCGAACGGCGGCGGCGCTCGTGCGGGGTGTCCGGCTCGCCCTGCAGCATCAGCATCGCATCGAGGCCGGCGAGCGTGGTCGTCGCGCCCGTGCCGGCGGTGCGCTGGGCACCCGGCCCGGAGCCGACCTGGAAGCTCGGGCCGGACTCGGCCCTGCGCGTGCCTCCGACGGAGGTCGTCCCGAGAAGTCCCGGACGATTCTCGACACGCATCGCTTCGATCGCTCCCGACGGGCCGGAGGGGCCCGTGCCGAGTGTCGGTTCGACACGGTTAACGAGCGGTAAAAGCCCCGGCAGAAGCTGCCGGGTCGGCAGGGAACGCGCGGCTCACGATCGGTCCCGAAGGCGCCGCGTCCGAAGAGAGGCCAGCGTTTTCAGCGGGTTGCGCTTTTCGGCCGCCTGGCACGGCGCTGGCAGGAGAGTGCGGGTCCGCAACCCCGAAAAGCCCGGCATGCCCCAGCGCCACGCCCAGATTCGCGATCTCCTGCGCCTCGTCCTGGCGGCCGCCCTGCTCGTGCTCGGCGGCACGGCGGCGATGGCGCTGTCGCGGGTGAAGGACCTCGCGCAGATCGAGGGGGTCCGCGCCAACCAGCTCGTTGGCTACGGCATCGTCGTCGGCCTCAACGGCACCGGCGACACCCTGAACAACATCCCCTTCACCAAGCAGTCGCTGCAGGCGATGCTGGAGCGCCTCGGCGTCAACACCCGCGGCGCGACGATGCGCACGCAGAACCTCGCCGCGGTGATGGTGACGGCGAGCCTGCCGCCCTTCGCGGCGCAGGGCACCCGCATCGACGTCACCGTCTCGTCGCTCGGCGACGCGAAGTCGCTCCAGGGCGGCACCCTGCTGGTGACGCCGCTGCTCGGCGCCGACGGCGAGGTCTACGCGCTGGCGCAGGGCTCCGTCGCCATCGCCGGCTTCTCGGCGGAGGGCGATGCCGCCAAGATCACCCGCGGCGTGCCCACCAACGGGCGCATCGCCAACGGCGCCAACATCGAGCGCGAGATCGCGTTCAAGCTCACCGACGCCCGCTCGCTGCGGCTGTCGCTGCGCAACCCCGACTTCACCACCTCGAAGCGGATCGCCGCCGCGATCAACGACTTCATGGGCTCCGACACCGCCGAGCCGACCGACCCGGCCACGGTCACGATCCAGATCCCGGCCAAGTACAACGGCAACATGATCCGCCTGATCACCGAGATCGAGCAGCTCAAGGTCGAGCCGGACCAGACCGCCCGGGTGGTGGTCGACGAGCGCTCAGGCATCATCGTGATGGGCCGCGACGTGCGCGTCTCCACGGTGGCGATCGCTCAGGGCAACCTCACCGTCACGATCACCGAGCAGCCGCAGGTGAGCCAGCCGGCCCCGCTCTCGAACGGGCGCACCACGGTGGTGCCGCGCACCGGCGTGAAGGTCGACACCGGCGACGGCAACAAGCTCGCCCTGGTCAAGGAGGGCGTGACCCTGCGCGACCTCGTCGACGGCCTCAACGCCCTCGGCGTCGGCCCGCGCGACCTGATCTCGATCCTGCAGGCGATCAAGGCCGCGGGCGCGCTGCAGGCCGACATCGAGCTGATGTGATGCCCCCCTCCCCCAAGCTCCGGAGACACTAGACGATGCTACCGCTCGCAACCTTCGCGGTCTCCGCCGCCATCGGCGTCGGCAAGGCCATCACCGGCGCCGTGGCCGACACGACCTCGAAGACCGCCCAGGCCTCGACGGAGGCCGCCACGAAGAAGGCGCGCAAGACCGCGAACGACTTCGAGTCGATGTTCCTGGAATCGTCCCTCGACCGGCTGACCCAGTCGGAGGGGACCGACGGGCCCCTCGGCGAGAACGGCACCGGCGGCGGCGTCTACCGCTCGATGCTGACCAAGGAATATGCCGGCCAGATCATGAAGAGCGGCGGCGTCGGCATCGCCAACCAGGTGTTTTCCGAGATGATGAAGATGCAGGGCGGCGCCGGTGCCGGCGCGGGGGCGGCCCATGCCGCTTAATCCCGCCTTCCGCGTCTCCGACCGTGCCGGCGCCGACGCCCTCGTCGCCGAGGTGATGTCCACCATGCAGGCGCTGGAATCCGTGCTCGCCGCCGAGACCGGCCATGTCCGCGTCGGCCGCCTGCGCGAGGGTCTGGCCGAGGCGGAGGCCAAGGCGGCCCTGGCCGGCGCCTACCTTCAGGGGCTCGAGGTGGCCAAGGCCAACGCGGTCGCGCTGGCGCGCTTCGCGCCGGCGGGCGTCGAATTGCTGAAGGGCGCCCATCGTCGCTTCGCGCAGGCCGTCGAGGCCAACCAGGCGGTGCTCGGCACGGCGCGGACGGTCTCCGAGGGGCTGATCAAGTCGCTCGCCGCCGACCTCGGCCGCGCCAACACCCCGAGCGTCTACGGCCAGCCGTCGCGGGCGCCCTCCCCCTACGGCCGCGGCAACGCCAGCGGGCCGCTTTCGTTCTCACGCACCCTGTAGATCTCTCACGGCCGTCCGTTGCCGATCCGGACGAAGGTGCGGACCGGCCCGAGATCGGATTCGGTGCGAGTGTCGATCGCGAAGCGCCCCGCCGCCATCGGGGCGACGGCGACCTCGCGGCCGGCGCTCAGGTCGGCGCCGGCGCGGACGCGGCCCGACAGGCGCATGCAGGTCGCGCTGCCCGGTGCGCGCACGAAACCGGTGCCGTATCCCGGGCACGGCTGAGACGTCGCCTTGGGCGGCGCCTTCTCCCATTCGCGGGCCTCGCACGGCGACAGCCCGATCGCAGCGATCAGGATGACGCCGGCCATGCGATGCGATTGCCCGACGACGCCTTGCCCCGCCGCCGGCCTTCCCTGTTCACGCATCGCGGCCCCTGGGCGGTTCGATCGGCCCGCACGTCCCCCTGCCCGGCGCGTCGGGCCATGCGGGGGCGTGCGCGATCCGATGGCGGGCGGGCGGGTGCCCGCGCCATGCCGAAGCAGGATAGCCCGCCGGATCGAGGACGATCAATCCGTTCCGCTGCGCCGGCGTCAGCTCATGTAGTTCACCAGCGACAGCTTCGAGAGCGACGAGGTGATCTGGTAGCTCGCCTGGAGCCGGTTCTGCATCTCGAGCAGCTTGGAGGCGACCTCCTCGATCGGCGCGCTCTCGACGCCGTCGACGGTGTTCTGCAGCGTCAGCCGCGTCGCTGCGTTCTGGGATTTCGCCGAGGTCAGGGTGCTGGCGGCCAAGCCGAAATCGACGGCGATCGATTCGAGGCTCGGATCGTCCGAGGCCTTGCCCAGGAGGGTGGAGGTCCGGCTCGTCAGGGCCGCGTACCGGCCGGTGGCGGTGCTGCCGCTCGGATCGGCCATGCCGTCGACGGCGAGCGCGGCGAACCCTGCGAGCGCCTTCTGGATCGGCACCTCGTCGGCGCGCGCGCCGACCGGGACGTCGAGATTGGCGCCGGCACGGACCGAGGCGGTGGCGCGCGGATCGGTGCTCGCGGCGTCGCCCTGGTACCAGATCACGGTGTCGGTCGAGGCGGCGTCCTTGTAGGTCGGCGTCGCGCCGGACGTATCGATGCGCTTGGGCGTCTGGCCGGAGGCGGTCGAGGCCGAGAAGAAGTCCTCCGCGGCGCGGGTGGTCGAGCTGGCCGAGAGCGGGCCGGCGGCGGCAGCCCCCAAAGCGGTGGTCAGCGCCGCCTTCATGTTGGCCGCGGTGGTTGCCGCGTCCGCGCCGATGGCGAAGGTGCCGGTCGTGGCCGTGGTGCCGCTCGCCGCCGCGGTGAGCGTCACGCTGGTCTTGGTACCGTCGTGCAGCGCCAGCTCGATCGTGATGCTGTCGCCGACCTTGGGCTGGCCCGACAGGCCGATGTCGTAGGCCGCATAGGCGCCGCCGCCGAAGGTCGCATTCAGGGCCGGCGTGTTGCCGCTCTGAACGCTGGCGACGGTGCCGCCCTGCGTTGCGGCGAAAGCGTTCAGCCCGGCGGCGGCGGCCGCAGGCGATCCGAACAGGCCGAACGCGGTGGTCGAACCCGCCGGGACGGATGCGGACGCCGTGAGGTTGAAGGACTTCTGGCTACCGTCGGCGAGATTGACCGTGACGCGGAAGCTCTCTCCGGCGACCGGCGCATGATCGAGCCCGGTCACCGTCGCGGGCGTGGCGGTGTTCGTCGCGGCGGCCGTGATCGCGCCGGTGGCGGCCGCCGAAACGAGGCGGAACCCGAAATTCGCGCGCGTCTCGCCGGTGGTGTCGGCTTGGTCCTCCGACAGCTGGAACGTGTTGCCGGCGCTGGTCGCGCCGAGCTGGAGCCGGCCGAGGCCGTCGGCTCCCAGGTCGGCCGCCTTCTGTTGCGCGACCAGGGTCGCGAGGCCGTCCTGCTTCGGCGTCGTCGTGCTGTCGCCGTTGAGGATGATGTCGGTCGACTTCACCGGCGCGGTGTCGGTGGTCCGGCCGCCGAACAGGTACTGCCCGGCCGAGCTCTGGCTCAGGGCGTCGATGGCGCCGTCGAGGTCGGCCCGGCCGAGCTGGGCGGTGACGGTGGTGCCGACGCCCTGCGGGTTCGTGGCGATGCCGCGGCGCAGGTCGCTCGTCAACGTCGTGATCTGCTGCAGGCTGGTGGAGGCCAGCTGGACCCGCGTCTGCGCGGCGTCGATCCCGGCATCGTAGCCGTCGAGCGCGCTCAGCGTGGCGCGCGCCGTGAGACTGCTGCTCCGCCCCGCGCCGAGGCCGCCATAGGTCTCCGCCGTGCGCCCGGTGGAGAGCTGCGTCGTCAGGGCGTCGAGCTGGCTCTTCATCGCGAGGAGCTGCGAGGTCGACCGCGTCGTCAGGTAGCTGCCGGCGGCGAAGGGGCTGATCGTCGTCATGGGCTGTCCCTCAGATCCGCAGGAGGGTGTCGAGCATGTCGCGGGCGGCGGTGAGTACCCGAGCGTTCGCGGAATAGGCGGTCTGCAGGGCGATGAGGTTCGACATCTCCTCGTCCACGCTGATGCCGGCCGACTTCGCGAACCGGCCCTGAGCGGTCGAGAGCGCGACGCTCTGGCCCGAATCGAGGCTGGACGCGTTGGCGGCCGCCGCTCCCTGCGCGGCGATGATGTCCTGCGCGAAGCTGGTCACGCTGGTCGCGTAGGGCGCGGCGACCCCGCCGATCCCGCTCGACGACGAGAAGGTCTGCTGCGCGGTGGTCAGCGCGTCGTAGGCGAACTGCGCCCGCGTGGCGCTCGACCCGGTGTTCGCCGGTCCCGGCGCCGTCAGCGCCGCGGTGTTGGCGCCGAGGGCCGGGTTGACGGTGATGCGCTGCGCGAAGCCGGTGAGCTGCGAGCCGGCATCGAACGACCCGGTGAACAGGCCCTTGCCCGATCCGTCGACGAACAGCGCGATCTGCGGGTAGGCGGTGGAGAAGTCGGTCGCGCTCGTCGGCGCGGTCTTCGTCGCCGTGGCGGCCACCACGCTGAGGCCGCCGCTGCCCGACACCGTGACGGTCGCGCCGCTGGCGGTCGCGGACAGCGCCGAGCCATAGCCGCCGCCGAGCTTGCCCAGCGCAAGCTGGACGCCGGTGAGGCCTTTTGTGATGTCGAAGGTCTGCGCTAGCGCTGTCCCGTCGTCGGTCAGGCTCGGGTCGACCGACGTCGAGTCGCCCTTCGACGCGATCAGGATGACGTTGCGCATCGACCCGTTCGCGGCCTTCACCGTGAGGGTCAGCGTGTTGCCGGGCTGCATCCCAGTGAGGTCGATCGCCGTGCCCGCCCCGCTGGCGGTGCTGGTCGTGCTGGTGTCGGTGAGCGCGCTCGCCATCCCGGAGGCGAGGTCGTCGAGCTGGCGCTGCACCTGCGGCAGCGTCGTGTCGCGCAGCTCGAGGTTGGCGGCGATCGATCCGGAGCGCAGCACGCCCGGCTCGCCGAGGTCGATCTTGCCGCCGCCGGGCGTCGTCGCCGTAATGGTGCCGACGCTGCGCTTCGATGGATCGGTCGAATAGGCCGCGTTGGGCCCGAGGGTGGTGCGGCCGTCGAAGCTGAGCGTCGCCGCCGTGCCGCCGGCGACGAGGTTCACGCCGGAGCTGGTCGAGATCGAGACGGTGCCGTCGCGCTGGTCGGCGGTCTGGATGTCGAGGTAGCCGGACAGCTCGGTGATCTTCTGGTCGCGCTGGTCCTGCAGGTCGGCCAGGGTGGAATCGTCCGTGGTCGATTGGATCTTCACGTTGAGGGCGGCGATGCCGCTCAGCAGCGTGCTGGCGCTGGCGGTCTGGGTGCCGAGGCTCGCCTCGATGCCGCTGCGCAGGGCCTGGACGCTCGTCGCGATGCCGTTGATGCTGCCGGCGAGGCCCGAGGCGGCGTTGAGCACCGTCGTGCGGGCGGCGGCCGAGGTCGGGTTCGCGGCCAAGGTCTGAAGCGAGCCGGTGAAGGTGTTGACCAAACCGTCGAGCGCGGTCGCGCTGCCCGGCGTGCCGAACAGCGTGTCGACCTGCCCCGCGATGTCGGCCCTGGTGCTGGTATAGGCGGAGCCGGCGGTCTCGAGGCGGAGCTGCTTCAGGGCGGCGGCGTCGAAGCTGCGCGTGATCGTCCCGGTCGACACGCCGGAATTGCCGACGCCGGACGAGATTGTGGTGATCGTCCGCTTGACGTAGCCGGCGGTGCTCGCGTTGGCGACGTTCTGCGAGACCAGACCGATGGCGGTCTGCGTCGCCTTGAGGCCGGCGGTGGCCGTCTGGAGGGCGTTCAGAGCCATGGCGCCGGAGGTCCTCTCTCACTGCCGCGTGCGGATGACATGACCTCAGCGGATGATGTTGAGCAGGTCCGACATCATCGTCTGCGCGGTCGACATCACCTTCGTGTTGGCCGAGTACGCCTGTTGGGTAACGATCATCTTTGAAAATTCGCTTGCAATGTCCGTGTTCGACGATTCGACGCTGGCGCCCACGATCGTGGACCCGTCGAGGCCCGCCAGCGGCACGCCTGAATCGAGCGTCTGCGCGTAGGTTCCGTTCGACAGCGGCTTGAGCCCGTCCGGATTGATGAAGCGCGCGATGCCGACCGAGGCGAGCTTCACCGAGGAGCCGTTCGAGAAGGCGCCCATGATGCTGCCGTCGGTCCCGACCGAGACGGAGTTCAGGGTTCCGGCTGCGTACCCGTCCTGCGTCAGGGCGTTCGTGGTCACCGCGCCGGACGCGGCGGCGTACTGGGTCAGCGTGGTCTTGTCGAAGGCGATGTTGATGCTGCCGAGATTGGTCCCGTTCACCGTCATGTCGGTGATCGTCGCGTCGCCGCCGGAGGGCTGGATCAGCTGTCCGCTGCTGTCGAAGGTAAAGCCGCTGCCCGCGTTGGTCCAGGCGCTCTTGGTTTGGTCGGCCGAGCTGTCGGCGGCGTAGAACAGGTTCCAGATCGCCGGCTGGGCCGCGGTCGCCGGCGTCGTGGTCGCATCCGCGAGTTTGGCGTCTTGGATCTTCGCCCAGCGGGTGGTGACCTGAACCGGTGCGCCGGTCGTGGTGTAGGCGGTCAGCGACGGGCCGGCGATGCTGCTGTTGACGAACGCGGGAGCGTTTCCGGCGCTGACCTGCTTGTTCGCCGTGGCGGTGCCGTCGGTCGCGGTGACGAGCGCGCTGGTGTCCGGGAGCCCGTTGGCGTCCTCCGGCGTGTAGAGCGCGGATCCGCCGGCCTTGGACGCGTTGGTCGTGGCCGGCGTCGCCGGCAGGTTCGCGCCGTAGGTGATCGTGGTGGTCGGCTTCGCCGCCAGTGTCTGGTTGGCGATCTTGATCGGGCCGGAACTCGAGACCTGGCCCGTCACCGCATCGTAGTTCTGGCCCTGCAGGTAGCTCCCGGCGCCGTTGACGAGGAAGCCGTCCTTGTCCGGGGCGAAGTCGCCGCGCCGGGTATAGACCGGCGTGCCGGAGAAGGCGGCCTGCCCGTTGGCGTCCCCGGTCTTGGCCTGGACGGTGAAGAACCCGTCGCCGTTGACCGCCATGTTGGTCGCGACGGTCGACGAGGCGATGTTGCCCTGGAGGCTGTTGGTCAGCTGCGACTGGGCCAGCACCGTGCCGGCGACCTCATGCTTCGGCGTCTGCTCGGCGAGCAGGTCGACGAAGCTCGTTTCGATGCGCTTGTACCCGGTGGTCTGCGAGTTCGCGATGTTCCCGGAGATGTTGTCGATGGCGTAGGACTGGGCCTTCAGGCCCGAGACCGCCGTCTGCAACGCGGTGAAGATGTCCATGGCGCGCCGTCTTTCCCGGGTCGGCGACGCGCATGTGGCGGTCGCCTGATCGGGAATCGGCGCGCAACCGCCGTGCCAGGCCCAAGCCCTTGATATCGTTGAGGCGCTGTCGCCGAACCCGGCAGAAACCCGCCGTTCCGGTCCGGCGACCCGGCAGCTTCTGCCGGCAACGGCAGCGTTTACCGGCCCTTATCGTTGGCGCGGTAGAACCCGACGTCGTCCGCGGGACTCGGGACCCACATGCGTGCCAAGCGAACGAGCCTCGTCCACCTGATCTACTTCTCGCGCCTGACCCTGTCGTCGGACGTGCAGGTCCGCACCGGCCAGGTCGGCGAGATCACCCGGCACGCGCAGAAGAAGAACGAGTTCTCGGTGATCACCAGCTTCCTGCTGGTGGAGCAGAACTTCGCCGCGCAGGTGATCGAGGGCGAGCGCACCTCGGTGCACGAGACCTTCAACCGCATCTTCGCCGACGACCGCCACCGCGACGTGCAGATCTGCGAATGGCGCGAGATCACCAAGCGCGAGTTCGTCAATTCCTGCCGCAGCAGCATCCGCTCGTCGACGACCGACCCGCACTTCGCCAAGGCGAACCTGCTGCCGATGTTCCAGCGCGGCACGCCCAAGGCGAGCTCGATCCACGCGCTGGCGCTCGCGCTTCAGGCCGAGGAGATGTCCAAGCAGGGCATCGACCACCTCTTCATCTAAGGCGGGTCATTTCATTCCGGTGCAATCTCCGGGATGGAAGAGAGCAGTTTTTTCATCCCTTTCACCCAATCTCGCGATCGGACCTTGAACCCACGGCCCGCTCCATGCCGCAGACGATGTCATGACCGAGACGCCACCGATCCTCATCATTGACGACCAGGAAAAGCTCCTCCGCCTCATCGTGATGCTGATGAATCGCATCGGCTTCCCGGATGTCGAGGGCGTGACCGACGGCGTCGTGGCGCTGGAGCGGCTGCGCGAGCGGAAATACGCCCTCGTCATCTCCGACCTCGACATGGAGCCGATGGACGGCATCAGCCTGCTGCGCGAGATCCGCGCCGACGACGCGCTGATGAACACACCCTTCATCCTGACCGAGACGTCGTTCAACTTCGAGGACATCAACGTCGCCCACCAGGCCGGGGCCGACGCCTTCATCCTCAAGCCGTTCGACATGGCGGTGCTGAAGACCAAGCTGAAGCAGGTCCTCAACCGCAAGCCGCGCAAGCGCGAGGCGCCGATGGCCTCGGAATCGACGCTCAGCGTCGATTTCCCGATGCTGGGCAAGTACTGATCCCGCGCCGGCGGCCGATCCGCGCCGGCGCTCAGGCCTGGCGCTTCTGGTAGTCCTTGATGTCGGTGAAGCGCACCGCCGGGTAGCGCTCCTCCTCGTAGCGCAGCGAGAAGGCGGTGGTCGCCATGAACACCGGGGCGCCGTCGAGGTCCTTCGCCATGGCCGAGCCGTGCGAATCGATGAACTTGTCGAGCTCGGCCTCCGAATCCGACGCGACCCAGCGGCAGACCGAGAAGCGCGTCGCGTCGTAGTCGATCGGCAGGCCGTACTCGCCCTGGAGCCGCTCCTTCAGCACGTCGAGCTGCAGCGCGCCGACCACGCCGACGATCGCGCCCGAGCCGTCCTGCGGCACGAAGACCTGGACGACGCCCTCCTCGCCCATCTGCTGCAACGCCTCGCGCAGCTTCTTCGCCTTCATCGCGTCGGTGAGCTTGATCCGGCGCAGCAATTCGGGGGCGAAGCTCGGCACGCCGCGGAAGACGATGTCCTCGCCCTCGGTCAGCGTGTCGCCGATGCGCAACGTGCCGTGGTTCGGGATGCCGACCACATCGCCGGCGAAGGCCTCGTCGGCGATGGCGCGGTCCTGCGCGAAGAAGAATTGCGGGGCCGAGAGCGACATCGGCTTGCCGGTGCGCACGAGCTTCGCCTTCATCCCGCGCCGGAGTTGGCCGGAGCAGACCCGCATGAAGGCGATGCGGTCGCGGTGGTTCGGATCCATGTTCGCCTGGATCTTGAAGACGAAGCCGGTCATCTTCGGCTCGGTCGGGGCGACGGTACGCTTGTCGCAATCCTGCCCGCGCGGCGGCGGCGCGAAGCGGGCGAGCCCGTCGATGAGGTCGCGCACGCCGAAATTGCGCAGGGCCGAGCCGAAGAAGACGGGCGAGAGATGGCCCTCGCGGAACGCCTCGAGATCGAAGGCCTTCAGCCCGCCCTCGGCGAGCTCGACCTCCTCGCGCCAGGCATCGGCCTCGCCGTTCTCGGTGAGCAGCCGGTCGAACAGCGGATCGGCGAAGCCGGCGACCGCTTCCGTCCCGGCGTCGTCGGCCGCGTCGAAGCGACGGACCCGGTTGCCGCCGAGCTCGTAGGTGCCGGCGAAGTTGCGGCCGCGGCCGATCGGCCAGGTGATCGGCGCGACGTCGAGCGCCAGCGTCTTCTCGATCTCGTCGAGCAGCTCGAAGGGCTCGCGCGCCTCGCGGTCGAGCTTGTTCACGAAGGTGACGATCGGGATGTCCCGCAGCCGGCACACCTCGAACAGTTTTCGCGTCCGCGCCTCGATGCCTTTTGCGGCGTCGATGACCATCACCGCGGAATCGACCGCCGTGAGGGTGCGATAGGTGTCCTCGGAAAAATCCTCGTGGCCCGGCGTGTCGAGCAAGTTGAAGACGCAGTCGCCGTACTCGAAGGTCATCACCGAGGTGACGACCGAGATGCCGCGCTCCTTCTCGATGCCCATCCAGTCCGAGCGGGTCGAGACGCGGTTGCGCTTGGCCTTGACCTCGCCCGCGAGCTGGATCGCGCCGCCGAACAGCAGCAGCTTCTCCGTCAGCGTGGTCTTGCCGGCATCCGGGTGCGAGATGATCGCGAAGGTGCGCCGCCGCGCCACCGGATCGGCGGGCGGCCTCGCCTCGGTCTTGGTCTGCGGCTGCATCAGCATCGTCAAAACGGCTCTCGGACCCGCATCCGGGGTCGGTGTCGTGGAGTTTCGGGCGGGCCTGCACACCCTTCGAACGGGGCGACCGACCTTTGCGCCCTCCTCTAGGCGCCCGGCCGCCGCTTGGCAAAGACGGGCGGGCGAAGCGACCGGCTCAGCCGCGGCCGATGAACGGCATCGCTGTGGCGGTCAGCGTCATGAACTGGACGTTGGCCGAAAGCGGCAACCCGGCCATGTAGAGAACGGCCTCGGCGACGTGCCGCGCATCCATCACCGGCTCCTGCCGGATCGACCCGTCGGCCTGCCGGACGCCGGCGGCGAACCCGTCGGTCATCTCGGTGGCGGCGTTGCCGATGTCGATCTGGCCGCAGGCGATGTCGTAGGGCCGCCCGTCGAGCGAGGTCGCGCGCGTCAGCCCGGTGACCGCGTGCTTGGTGGCCGCGTAGGGCGCCGAGTGCGGCCGCGGCACGTGGGCCGAGACGGAGCCGTTGTTGATGATCCGGCCGCCGCGGGGATCCTGCCGCTTCATCATCCGGAACGCGCCCTGCGTGCACAGGAACGCGCCGGTGAGGTTGGTGTCGACGCTGGCGCGCCAATCCTCGAGCGAAACCGCGTCGATGGCGGCGGCCGGCGTGAAGATGCCGGCATTGTTGAACAAGAGGTCGAGCCGGCCATGCGCCGCCGCCACGCGGGAAAACAGCCGATCCACCGAGGCCGGATCGGTGACGTCGGCCTCGACGACGAGCGCGGCGCCGATCTCGCCCGCCACCGCGTCCAGAGCCGCGCGCCGCCGCCCGGCCAGCACGACGGCATAGCCGGCCCGCCCGAGCGCCAACGCCACGACCCGCCCGAGGCCGGACGCCGCCCCCGTCACCAAAGCCACCCTGCCGCCCATCGCGCGCCTCTCCACCGCCCCCGTCAAACCAGTTGCCTGTCCGCGCATCCGCGTCTAGACAGCGCCGTCCTCTGGTGGGGCGTCGCCAAGTGGTAAGGCAGCGGTTTTTGGTACCGCCATTCCCAGGTTCGAATCCTGGCGCCCCAGCCATTCTTCACGCAAGTCGTTGATAATGCTCTGTATTCGCCCTGCGGATTCGGAGTTTGCGCACATCCCTGTTGCACATGACTGTAGCACAGAGTGTGTCCTATGCCGGCCATTGCCCATGCCTACCGCCGCGGCGCGACCTATACCTGGCGCCGCCGAATCCCGCGGTCCCTGTGCCGATTTTGTAAGGGCGACGCGCTTATCGTGAGCCTCGGCACGTGCGATCCGCGCCGCGCCCGCTTCCTCGCCGGCCAGCTTACGGCGTATTCCGACGAACTTTTTCACCGCGCCATGGCAGACGCCGACCCCGAGATCGTCATGACCCGCCGCCAGCTCGACGGAGTTTTTCGCGAGAGCCTGCTCGTCCACCTCGACAAGCTCGACCCGGTCGCGGCGGCCGAGCGCGCCGACCCGGATTTCGACCCCGATGACAGCCGGCGCTGCGATCGCCGCATGGGCTGGGTGTTTCGCCTGCTTGCGGGCCGGGGCGCGGCTGCGAAGGTGGATGCGGGGACGGCCGCCAAGATGGCCGAGCAAGGCTTGAGTCCGGAAGACATCGCCGAGGTCGTGGCCACGCTCGCCGCGATGATTACGCAGGGCGCGCATCGCATGCCTCGGCAACGTCTCGAAACCCTTTTGACCCATCAAAACGCACCGCCGACATCGGTGAACCTGGCGCTGGCTCAAACGGAAACGCTGCGAGCCATGGCGGCGGCCGCCTTCGCGACGGAGCGTCGGTACGACGGCGACCGCGTTGAGGACAGCGCCAAGCTCGACGCCATCATGCTCCGCGAGGTTGACGCCCGCGCCGCCGCGATCGTTGAGCCGGCTCGCTCAGCGCCCTCCCCTCCACTGCCCCAG